>NZ_JBSGDV010000020.1:0-164578 GCF_053602555.1 Nonomuraea sp. NPDC004354
GGTAGAGCACCCCGTTGATCACCATCCGGTGGTCGTTCCACCGACCGCCACGCATCCCGCCAGCCGGCAGTAACGGCACCAGCCGTGCCCACTCGACGTTCGTCAGATCACCACGACCCATATGCCAAGAGTGACAAGACCAGCGCTCACCGTCAGGAGATCTAAGAAACAGCTCCTAGACCCGGTCATCCGCAGGGTCGGCGACCTGGCGGCCGCCCTGGCCCGCTCACCGATGCGTGACAGCGCTCCGGCCTCGAACCTGCAGGCCGAGATCGAGGCATGGAGCCTGAAGTCGGCGCCCCGCCTCCTTGCCCTCTCGCGCGGCCAGGAGACTATCTGATGAAATCGGCAACCATGAACGATGAGCAGATGGCCAATCACTGGTGGTGGCGTCCCGGCTGGAAGCAGGGACGCCGCTTCTACGCCTGGCACTTCACCTTCGATGACCAGCCAGAGGTGCATCGGCTGGCCCAGCAATACCGTGAAGGGCTGGCTGGCGTTCCGGGTTTGGATCTGGTGCCGGACCAGTGGCTGCACCTGACCATGCAGGGCCTCGGCTTCGTTGACGAGGTCCCCGAAGAGGACGTTCACGCGATCATCAAGACGGCCACCACACGGCTGGCTGGTATTGCTTCCTTCGACATCACCTTGGGCCGGCCCCGGGTGACTCCCGAGGCCATTCGCTGGGAAGCCGTGCCCGACGATCCCCCAGCAGCTGTCCGTGACGCGATACGCGCTGCGATCGGCGACGTCTGGCCGCACGTACCCGAACCCGCCGAAGGCTTCGCCGCCCACGTCAGCATCGCCTACAGCAACGCCGATGGATCAGTCAGCCCTGTCTCGACGGCGCTCGCGGCCATAGAGGCGCCGCCCGCAGTGGCCCGCATGCGCAACGCGGAGCTGATCGTTCTCGGCCGGGACCGGCGGATGTACGAGTGGGAAACCTTCGCCACAGTTCCCCTGGGAGGGCATGGCTCGGCTGGACCCAGCCGGTAGCGGCAGACTGCCGGGCCCGCCGACGCAGCGGTGTACATCCGAGGCTCGCCGTGTCGGCTTCACCGCCCAGCCCTCACCGAACCTGTGCCAGGACGGCACGGGTTCGATCGACGGCGGCCACGCCTGCGTGGTGTGCGAACCGTCCGGAGTGCCGACCTGCTCAGCGACCACCCGGTAGGCGAGGCCGGGCTGGCGCATCGCGAGGACCTTCGCGTCGCGCTCAGCCTAGGTCACACCACTGCTTTGACTACCAGGCCAGGGGCCGGCGTTCGTAGAACAGGCCGCCGGTGGGTCCGTCGTCGGGCAGGGTGGCCAGCCACACGGGGGTGTCGGCACCCTGCTCAGGTGTACGGTCTGTCTGGCCGTAAGCCATGCGGGTGTTCATGCGGCCCGGGGAAGCGGCGTTGACCAGAATCCCGGTGCCGTTCAGCTCGGCGGCCAGAATCCGGGTCAGCGCGTTGAGGCTCGCCTTGGAGACGCGGTAGGAGACGTTCGTGTCGGCCATCGTGCTGATCGAGCCCAGGTGGCTGGTGATGTTGACGATGCGGCCATAGCCGTTGCGGCGCATCTGCGGGACGGCGGCGGCGCAGCACCTCCAGGCGCCCAGCAGGTTGGCCTCCAAGGTGGCGTGGACTTTCTCGAAGTCGGGGTTGGCGGCTGCTTGGCCGCGGTCGATGGCGATGCCGGCGTTGTTCACCAGCACGTCGAGGCGGCCGAGCTGGTTGGTGATGTCGGCGAAGCAGCGTACGACGCTGGCGGGATCGGTGACCTGGAGCTGGTGGGCAGAGGCGGCTAGACCTTTGCTTCGCAGTTCGTCGGCGGTCTCCTGTGCGGCGCGTTCGTCTCGGGCGCAGATTGCCACGTGCAGGCCGCGTTCGGCCAGTCCGGCGGCGATCGCGCGTCCCAGACCCCGGTTGGCGCCGGTGACGGCGGCGATGCGCGTGGGGTGCGTGCTCATCCGAGCAAGGATGCCAGCTGCTCATCGAGGTCCCGGCGGCGACCGCCTGCAGACAGGCGGTCACGGGCGGCCAACAACCGCTCGATGTTGCGCTGGGAGGGGGCCTGCTGGAGGAGGGGGACCACCTCGGTCAGGACGGCGGCTGCCTCGTCTTCATAACCCATGTGGTGCTGCGCGTGCGCGCGTTTGGTGAGGTAGGTGGCGCGGTCGCGGACTTTGGTGGTGGGGAACTGCTTGAGCGCTGTGACCAGGTGGTCATCGGCCTGCTGGTACAGGCCCAGATCGAGGTAACAGCTGCCTGTCTGGGCGTGAAATTCGGCCTCGTCGAAGTAGGCGATGAAAGCGGGATCGTCGTCGGTGGTGCCGTGCCCGAGGTAAGTGTCGGCGGCGGCAATCAGGCGTTCACACTCTGCGACTTGCCGCAGCGCGGCGCAGGCGCGTGCTTGCCGGAGCGCGAGCATCGCGTTCGTCCGCGGCGTGGCATGACCAGCGCCCGCGCGGGCCCGTTGGGCCAGGTGCAACGCTTCAGGAAGGAGTCCGAAGTCGTAGCACTGCAAGCTCATGGACTTGAAAATGTTGGCGCCCTGGACACGATCACCAGCGGCGTGCGCGGCGTATATGGCAGCGGTCCAATAGCGCTGGGCGGCTGCATGCAGTCCGGCATCGAAGCAGGCAAAACCCGCCACCCGGCCCAGTTCGGCGGCCAAGCCGTGCAGCCGGCGCGCGACATTGGCGCTGTAGGAGGCCTTGTCAAGAACCTCATTGACCATGCCGAGCTCGGCGTCGATGAGCCTGCGAGCGCGCTGGCCGCCGTATGCGGCCTCCAGTAGGCGCAGGCGAGGTAGTCACTGGCTGCGTCCTTGGGCCGACTCACCCACCGTCATGGCCAGGCGCGTCGTGGCTTCCCACGTCGCCTCGGGGGCCGCGCCAATCGCCCGCCTTGCGGTGCCGAGCAGTTCCACTGCCGACGAGTAGCTATCGGTTGGCGCGTCAGGAATGGCCCATGTTGGCGCGCCGATTCGCTCCATCCGCTCACGAGCCACGTCCTGCTCGCTCCATCGGTGTGCGAGGGCGACCAGGTCGTCCGTGCTGAGCTCCACAGTTCTCCTCGCATGCTGGCATGGCCGCGCGCGCTGGGCGGGTCGCCGAACTCGCTGCGGCTCGGCCGGAGATCAGCCGAACTGTACACGAAACACACACGAAGATCATCTGTCAGGATGGGCTGGGGCCCGCCGTAAGGTCTCGCTCACCTTCGGTCAGCGCGCCGCGATCGCCCGGCTGCGCCAGGACGGCCGCGCTCAGGTCGATGAGAACGCCCTGTTCGCCATGGTGGAGCAGATGCGGCAGATCACTGAGGACGCGGCCGCCAAGACCCGACGGGCCCGGCGTGAGGTCGAGCGCCGCTCGGCGACCCCCGCGCCGCACGCAGCAGGGCCGCCGTTTCCGCCGCCGGTCGAGGGGCGCGCGGATGAGGAGCCGGTGCGGCCGTTCGAGGTGATCGAGCAGTGGTGAGCCACGAGCCGGACGGCAAGCCGGACATTGTGCCGGAGTTCGAGATCGAGCTGGAGCCAGGGCGGGTGGAGGATCTGTCGCACCTGCATGAAAGCGCCCGGCCGGTGGCCCGGCTGCCTGCCGCCGAGCGGCTGGCCCGGGTCCGGGCGGACTGGTGGATCGGCTACACCCGCGCCAGGCAGGCGCTGGAGCAGTTGCACACGCTGCTGGCCTGGCCGGCCAAGCAGCGGATGCCGAACCTGCTGGTGATCGGGCCGACCAACAACGGCAAGTCGATGATCGTGGAGAAGTTCCGGCGCTCGCATCCGCCGATCTCACACCCGGAGGCGGAGGAGATCCCGGTGCTGGTCGTGCAGATGCCCTCCGACCCGCACGTGGCCCGCTTCTACACCGCGCTGCTGAGCGCGCTCGGCGCGCCGCTGCGGCCCCGTCAGCGGCTGGCCGAGCTGGAGCAGCTCGCGGTTCGGCTGCTGCGGCAGGCCGGCGTGCGGATGCTGGTGATCGATGAGCTGCACAACGTGCTGGCCGGGCGCGACGGGGCGCGCCGCGAGTTTCTCAACCTGCTGCGCTTCCTGGGCAACGAGCTGAAGATTCCGCTGGTCGGTGTCGGTACCCGGGACGCCTACCTGGCGATCCGCTCCGATGACCAGCTGGAGAACCGCTTCGCCCCGTTTGTGGTGCCGCGCTGGGAGCCCGGCCGGGAGGCGAGCACCCTGCTGGCCAGCTTTGCTGCTGCCTTCCCGCTGCGCCGTCCCTCCTTTCTGGCCACCCCGGAGATGACCGAGTACCTGCTGGCCCGCAGCGAGGGCACCATCGGGGAACTGGCCGCGCTGCTCACTGAGGCCGCCGTCGCGGCGATCGAGTCCGGCGAGGAGGCCATCACCCAGCGCACCCTGCTGCTGGCCTCCTACGCCGGCCCGACCGAGCGGCGCCGCAAGTTCGAACGCGAGCTGATATGACGCGCGCGGACTGGCCGGAGAGTCTGCGCCGCTGGCCCGTTCACCCCGAGCCCGCCCCTGGTGAGGCTCTGTCCTCCTGGCTCGGTCGTCTCGCCGCGCTGTATCGGCTGTCGGTCGAGCAGCTGCTGACGTACAACCTGGGCGCGGCGTCGGCCGAGTTCGACCGCGGCGCGGACCTGGACTACCAGGTGCCTGCGATCATCGTGCACGCGCTCGCCGCGCGGACCGGCGTCGAGGTGGACCGGCTGCGCCAGATGACGGTCGGCGGGTGCGTGCCGTGGCTGGCCGACACCCTGAATTCCTTCGACGGCCCGCAGGCCTTCGCCGCCTATGTCCGGCAGGAGTCGGTGCTGCTGCCACCGGGCAAGGCCGGATACCACGTGGTCAACCGCTGGCGGCCCTGGCTTCCGGTGACCGGGCGTCCGTGGCGGACGGCCCGGCGCATCTGCCCCACCTGCTCGACCGACCCGGGGCGCGGCGTCGTTTTGCTGGCCGCGCTCCCCCTCATGACCAGTTGCGCAGAGCACGGCTGCCGACTGGAGAACCTCCACGATGTTCGCCGGGCCCACCGCTACGGCGAGCCGACGCCCCCACGCCCGGCCCCGGCCGCCGTCGCTGCGCTGGACCGGCTCACCTTCGAAGGCATCACCACTATGGGCGTCACCCTGCCCGGGCGGAACGTGCACGTCGGCGAGTGGCTGCGCCTGTTGCGGACGCTGCTGGACGAGGTCAGCATGGTCGACTCCCGGGCCGGTCCCGGCGCGGCCGCCGTCCTGCACCAGATCTGGGACGCCGCCGGCCTGCCGTTCCGGGCGGGGCTGTCCTTCTGGCGGCCGTACGAGCGGCTGAGCGCCCCCTACCAGGAAGCGATGCTGCACGCGGCGGCCACCGCGGTGCAACTGGCCGCGGACGGGACGATCATTCCCGGCGGCACGCTCGGCCCGGCGCTGCAGCCTGCTGCCCACCGGAACGGGCACCGATGACCAGGTGGAACGGCCCGACCTTAGTTTCGCGTCGCCTGAGGCCTACGAAAGAGGCGCACGCTTTGCAATTTCGCCAGGCAATCCAGCGACGACGCAGCAGATAACCTAGCCTTCGTGAAACGTCGCCCCCCTCGCTCGCTGGACATCAGTCTCGACGATGGACGCATCATTGAGGCAGGCATCGACATAGGATCTGGCGCCCGCATGAGACGACCGGAGTTGCTTGACGAGATTGGGCGGCGCCTCTTCGAGAGCTGTCCTATCTGCGGCGGGCCTCCAGAGAAGGACGAGCATGTGCCCCCCAAGAGTATTGGTGGGGTCATCATGACGCGGACCTGCCGTGGCTGTAATCAAACCTTCAGGGGTCGTGTAGAAGGCGGAGTGAAAGACTGGTTCTACGGCGCGACCAGCGAGGTCGAATTAGCTTCTGAAAACGTGCGAGGCTCTCGAAGAGTCGGCAAGATGCAGATCATGCCAGCGCGGGGTGGAGGCTTCCTCGTGACTATGGGGGGAGGAAGCGAAGACGACTTCCGGGCCATGCTGCTGAGCAAGCAGGTGGTCGTCAGAGGCCGAGGCCCCGATCCCAACATACTCCGCCTTGCCTTGTTGAAGCATGTTTACCTGGCGCAGTGTCTACGGTCCGGAGTCCCGGAAGGAGCCCTGGCGGATCACATTCGAGAAAGCATCGTAGCGGCGCGGGACGCCTCACGGCGCGACCCCATGCCAGTAAGTCCGGTAGCGCTCGGGCTCACCGTTGTTCGTTTCTCCGTAGATGAACGTTTGTCAGCGTCCCCGCTCGTGGCTGCACGTATCGAACTTCCGGACGGACCAATGGATGGGGTCATCATGCTAGGCCGCTTCTTTGTGTCCTGGCCTGCCTATCCTCCGGCGGACATCCAACCTATCGATAATCCGTGGATTGAATACGTTCTCGAAGTGGGGGACCCGGTCACCGGGACCATCGTTCGGAAAGGCTGACACCCGAGTGAGGCATCGGGCGTGTAGGCGAGACGAGGATAAGGAATCGCTGGACTCCGTGATCACCCGGCCACGGCCGCGGATGTGGTGGAGGCCTCGTCGTGATCGCGCAGCATGCGCAGGACGGTGGCCGGGGAGGGGTGCTGGCCCTTCTTCTTGCCCTTGGTGATGACGAGGCGAGCGGCGATGTCGCGCAGGCTGAGGTTCTGCCGGCGCAGGTGCAGGGCCATGGAGAGCATCGCGTCGTCGGTGACGGCGGCGCCGCCGATGGTCTTACCGCGGGCACGGGCGGATTCGTGGCCTTCCAGGGTGCGGTCGCGGATGTACTCGCGTTCCATCCCCGACAGCGCAGCCAGCACGGTGAACACCACGCCGGACGGGTCATGGCTGCCCTGCAGCTCGCCGGTGAGGAACTCCAGGCCGATGCTGGCGGCGCGCAGCTGCTCGGCCAGGGCGGCCAGATCGAGGCCGCGGCCGAGCCGCTTGTGCTCGTGCACCACGAGCGTGACCGCCACCCCGGCCGTGCGGAAGTCGTGGGCCAGGGCGACGGCCTTGTCGAGCTCGGGCCGGACCGTGGCCCGGGTGGAGATCTTCTCGGCGAAGACCCGGGTGACCCCTGCGGCCTTCAGCGAGTCGAGCTGGGTGTCCAGGGACTGGCGGACAGTAGAGGCGCGGGCGTACCCGATCCGCACATGCCCGGCCGGTTCGGCGCCGACCGTGGCCGGGCGGGGCAGCTCGATCCACAGCGTGCCCGGCTTGCGGCCGGCCGGGGTGGCCACGCTGAGCGCCTTGGCGAGCGCGGGCACGAGCCGGAAGCGGGCGGTGTGGTACTGGACGGCGACCTTGCCCTTGCCGGTCCGGCAGGGCGATCCGGCCGGGGCGGCCCAGGAGGTCATCGGGCAGGCGTGGGCCTCCACGCGGAGGTAGTCGTCATCGGACACCACCTGATCGTTTCATGGATGCGTTTCAATCATCCATCTGTTTGCACCGACCTATGAAACGGTGTTCCCCCTGGACGGGCCCGGCCGAAGATCGTGTTTCATGGGTCGTCGCCTGTGAAACAGAGGAGCGGAGAACGGACGACGGAGGCTGGCCTGCCTCGCAAGTCAGGTCTCTCAGGGAAGGTTGACCGAGCGGCCGTCGGGCTCGGCCGGGTCGATGTGCCAACTGAGGATCCGTTTGGGATGGATGCGGATGATCTCTGGCGCGACCGTTCCCGGCGGGCCGGGTGGGTTGTCCACGGCGAGGGTTTCCGCCCGGCCGCGGATCTCCACACCCCGGCCCATACCCGGTTTGATCGCCTCGGGGCCGTCGGGCGTCATATCGTCTACGACGAAGCTCACTCGCGGGTTGGCCTGGATGTTGCGCCAGCGCTGCGTGCGTGCCACCCACGGTCCACCTAGATCGATGGTCCCGTCCGGGTTCAGGCGGAAGCCCAGCGGGCGCACGTGCGGTGTGCCGTCCGGGCCCAGGGTAGCCAGCCGTCCCATGGGCTGCCGGTCGAGGTAGTCGCGTTCGGCGTCGTTGAAAATCATCTCTTCTTTGCTCGCCTTCTTCCTGTGCCGGTCGGTCCGATCGGCCGCCGCTGCCGTGCTGCGGCCGCAATCTCGCTACATCTGATCGAAGATGCCGGCGACCTTGCCGAAGACCCGGATCGCCGCCTGGAGATCCTCGGGGGGCACGTCCGACATCGCTTCCTGCCAGCGTTGCCGCCACCGTTCGCGCGCCTCGGCGACGAGCTCGTGCCCGCGATCGGTCAGTACGATCTGCATCGCGCGCCGGTCGGTGAGGCTGCGCTCGCGTCTGATCACTCCCCTGGTCTCGAGAACGTCCAGCATGCCGGTCATGGTCGCCGGGGTGACGTCGGCATAGTCGGCCAGCTGACGGGCGGTGGCATGTCCCGCTTCAGCCAGGCCGTCGAGGGCGCGCAACTGCGTTCCGGACAGGGCGTCGCCGCTGGCCTGCTCGCGGCCGCGCTTGCGCCGGAACGCGGCGAACATCGCGGCGACCGCCAGTTCCACGTTCTCGAGCTCAGTGTTCACATTCGGATCCTAACAGTCAAGACCCTAATGGTGTGGACTTTTAGTATATGGGTCCATAATGTACGGAACCTAACTAATGGAGCCGGAGGTCTCCCCATGACTGAATCCCTGGCCCCGCCCACCCCTGCGCCCCGGCTCGGCCGCGGCGCGGTGACCGCGGTGATGGCGGCGCTGATGCTCGGCCTGCTGCTCGGCGCGCTGGACCAGATGATCGTGGCGGCGGTAATGCGCACCGTCGCCGATCAGCTGAACGGCCTGACCCTGCAGGCGTGGGCGACCACCGCCTACCTGATCACCGGCGTGGTGTCCACGCCCCTGTACGGGCGATTGTCGGACATCTACGGCCGCAAGCCCCTCTACCTGATCTCGATCTCGCTGTTCCTGCTCGGCTCGATCTTGTGCGCGGCGGCGCAGTCGATGTACGAGCTGGCCGCGTTCCGCGCCGTACAGGGACTGGGTGCCGGTGGCCTGATGGCGCTGGCGTTCGCGATCCTGGCCGACATGCTGCCGCCGGAGGCGCGCAGCCGGTACCAAGCCTGGTTCGGGGCGGTGTTCGGGATCTCCAGCGTGGCCGGTCCCGTGCTCGGCGGCATGTTCGCCGGCATGGACGGTTTCCTGGGTGTGACGGGGTGGCGCTGGGCGTTCCTGGTCAACGTCCCGATCGGCATCGTCGCCCTGGTGCTCGTCGTGACGCTCTACCGGTTGCCGCACACTCGCACCGATCACCGCATCGACTACGGCGGCGCTGCGACGCTGCTGCTGGGACTGGTGCCCCTGCTGATCGTGGCCGAGCACGGCTCCAGCTGGGGCTGGACGTCGCCGCGCACGCTCGCCCTGATCGGGGTGGGCGTCGCGGGGCTGCTGGGGTTCGTCCTGGTCGAACGGCGGATGGGCGACTCAGCGCTGCTGCCGCCGCGGCTGTTCGCCAGCCCGCAGTTCACGATGAGCAACGCGGTCAACGTCGTCGTCGGCATGGGCGTGTTCGGCGGGCTGTCGGTCCTGCCGCTCTACCTGCAGATCGTCAAGGGCCTGTCCCCGACCGAGGCGGGCCTGATGCTGATGCCGCAGACCTTGGGCATCGTCGCGGCCGGCCGGTTGTGCGGCTCCTTCCTCACCCGTACGGGACGCTACAGGGGCCTGCTGATCCTCGGCCTGGCCGTCATGACCGCCTGCGCGTTCGGTTTCGCGCAGCTGACCCCCGGCACATCTCTGTGGTTCACCGGCCTGATCACGACCGTCATGGGCCTGGGCATCGGCCTGTGCTTCCAGGTCATGCTGATCGCTATCCAGGCGTCCGCCCCGACAGGCACCATGGGCGCCGCCAGCGCCTCCTACACTTTCTTCCGGCAACTCGGCGGCACCGCCGGAACCGCGATCTACCTGTCGGTCCTATTCGCTCTCGCCGAGGGCCGCATTACTGCCGCCTTCCACCAGGCAGAAAGCACCCCGGCGTTCCAATCAGCCCTGCACGACCCTGCGGTGACCGCAGATCCCAGCGCACAGCATCTGGTAGCCAGCCTGCACGATTGGTCCGACGTCGACCTCAACAACACCTCCTACCTCGACCATCTCGACGCCCGCCTGGCCCGGCCCGTGCTGGACGGCATGGCCAGCGCGATGGACACCGTCTTCATTGTGGTCGGCTGCGTCATGGCCACAGGTTTGGTCCTCGCCCTGTTCCTCAAGGACAAGACTCGTGATTGACCTGGAGATCTGGTCGGACGTGATGTGTCCCTGGTGCTACATCGGCAAGAAGCGCCTGGACCGCGCCCTCGCGCACCCTGAGGAGGTCCGCATCACCTGGCGCAGCTTCCAGCTACGTCCCGACCAGCCGCCGACTCCTGGTGCCACCCTTGCCGAGATGATGGCGCGACGCTTCGACCTCGGCGCACTGGACCTCACAGAGATGTTCCAGCGGATTCGGCGGCTGGGCGCGGCCGAGGGTCTGGAGCTGAACCCCGCCACCGCCCGCCCGGTCAGCTCCTTCGACGCCCACCGTCTGATCCACCTGGCCACCGCCCACCGCCTTGCCAACGTCGTGGTCGAACGACTCTTCCACGCCCACCTCACAGACAACATCAACGTCGCCGACCCTCAAGTCCTCCACACCCTCGCCATACAGGCCGGTCTGCCCGCCGCGGTGGTCCGCGCCGTTCTCGACACCGACGCCTACGCCGCCGACGTCCGGGCCGACGAGGAACGCGCGGCCCATCTCGGCGTCCGCCAGGTCCCCACGTTCGTCATCAACGGCACACCCGTCCTCTCCGGAGCCCCCGACCCCACCGAGTTCCAAGCACTCCTGACGAGCGCGACGGTGCGATAACACCTCGCGGTCGTCCTGGCCCCTTCTCCGCCCCCCATGCGAGCCGACCGCGGCCCACCTACTCCGGCCGTTTCCCGCTCGCATGGCACAGGCGGCCCGGCCGAACCATGCCGGGGCGAGGCCAAGTGGCGGCCGATGAGGCGCTGGCAGGCCAGAACCTGAACGCGGCCACGGGCCGCGAAGGTCGGCCAGTACGTCGCGGCCGCGGGTGGCTGCGGTCTTCCAGTCCAGCGGCGTCGGCGCGCTCCCACCGGCCGTGGTCGCCGGGGTTGCTCCCAGCATCACGTGCAGAGAAGTTCTGACATCCGTGCAGCCAGCTCCTGAAAACGACACCGGGCGTACCCGACCGGTGTGTCGGCACCGGGGTTGCGGGACGTTTCCGAGACGATGCTCGGCATGACGACCGCCCCAGTAAGGGCTACTCCTGCGGCCCGAAAATCTCCTCGACGAACAGCGTTGTGGGCAGGTCGGGATACGCCTGGATCCGCACCTAACCCAGTGCCGGCGGGTGCTCGGCTGGACGGCGTCCCCAGGCCGAGATCAGCGGCGCGAGTGTCAGGTCGAGTTCGCCCGCGTGGATAGCGGCCAAGTGCGCGTCGATCTCGACGTCGTCGGCCAGGCCGGCCGCGAGCAGCTCGCCGCGCACGTGCCGGATGGTCGCCGCCTCCAGCCGGTCGCAGGCCAGCCCACCGACCGGGAAAGAGCCCGCCGCGGCGACATCTACCAAGCCGGCCTCACGCAATGCCCGCGGCAGTGTCCGGCCGTAGCGCAGGTCCGCGCCGCGGCGCGTCAGCAGCTCCCGGACCGCGTCGCGCAGCCGGTTGGCCCGCCGCTGCGCCGGGCCGCTGTCGTCCAGGCATGCCAGTGGCTGCAGAGCGGTATCGGCGTCCTCGACCAGCAGCCAGCCGCCGGGCCGCAGCGCCGCCGCCATCGTCGCCAACGCCCGAGCCCGGTCGGGTACATGGACCAGCACAAGCCGGGCGTGCACTAGATCGAACGTCCCCGGCTCCGGGGGCGGATCAGCGGCGACGTCGTGCCGGCGCACCTCGTACCCGCCGCCTGCCTTCAGCCACGACGGGTCGATGTCCGTGGCCAGCACGTGCCCGGTCGGACCGACGGCCGCCGCGAGCGCCTCCGGGATACTGCGGCCACCGGCCCCCACCTCCCAACAGCGCGAGCCAACCCTGACCCCCAGTCGATCGAAGTGCCCCAGCGTCACACCGTCGAACAGCTCGGCCAGCCAAACGAACCGCTCGCCCGCCTCGGCGCGCGCGTTGTCCAGCAGGTACCCGCGGGCGGGAGCGGGCTCTCCACCGAGCGCGGTAGTCCCGCCTATCGGATCCGGTCGGCCACCGACGTGCGGCGGGCGGGGCGAGGAGGTCATCGCTACATGGTCACCTCCCCAGACCACCAGCGCCACGACGACGGGAGAGGGATATCTCACACAGCCAGCGAACCCCGCACGTCCTCCTGCACGGTTCTGCACCGTGACGCGCCGGAAGGGGTACATGTATTCGGCCCCCACAGTCAGCGCACCAGGCGCGGGACAGCGCGCTGACCGGACTGTCGGCTCCGGCCGGTTCGACCTCGTATCAGACGCCTTCGATCACGACGTAAAGTCGGGGCCAGCGGATCCAGCAGATGCACGTCCCCGTTCATGACGGGTGGTACCTCTTCTCCAGTTCGGGATCCGGGGCGCGCCACTCGCAGGGCTTGGCGCCGGTGGCGACGTCGCGGTGCTGTTACGCGACGCGCACACCGGTCGATGGGCCTTGGCGTTGTCTTTTTCGCTGGAAGCTACGGGTGGCCCCGTAGGCGGGTTGGCCGACGTAGGCCAGGAGCGATGGCGACAGCCTGGCGGGGTCTGCGGCGAGCTGGTCGGCGGTGTCGAGGCTGATGGATAGATGTTGGCCAGCAGCGGGGAGATGACCCCTCCCTGCGGAGTCCCGGTGAGAGTCTCCGCAAGGCCACCGTGGAGTTCGACAACCCCGGCGCACAGGAACGCGCTGACCAGCCGCATAACCTTGCGGTCCTTGAGCAGTTCGCCCACCAGATCCATCAGGACATGATGATCGACGTTGTCGAAGCAAGCCTTGATGTCGCCCTCGATGACCCACTCGTAGGCGCCCGGCTTGCAGGTGAAATGCCGAATCTCGGCGATGGCATCCTGAGCCCGACGTCCAGGCCGATACCCATGCGAAGCTGGGTAGAAATCGACCTCGAAGATCGGCTCCAGGATCAGCTTGAGCGCCATCTGCACCACCCGATCGCGCAGCATCGGGATCCCCAGATAGCGGACAGCGTCGTTCTCCTTGGGAATCACCGCCTGCTTGACCGGCAGCGCTCGGAACGTCCCATCCTTGAGCAAGGACCGCAGGTCCTCCAGAAACGGGATCACTCCGAGGCGTTCCTCGACGTAGTAACGCGTCACCGCGTCCACGCCCGCTGTCCTGGCACCCCGATTGCCAGCCACCCGCTCCCAGGCCACCAACAGCGTGGCCCGGTCATAGATCAAGTTGAATACATCATCGAACCGGCGTGCCGGTTCTTCCCATGCCCATCGGTGCAGCTTCAGCTGATGATCGAGTACCCGCCGCTGGCCACCTCTTCCGGCCATTCATGCGGCGGCGCGTCGTTATTCAACAACGTTCCTTCCCGACAGCAGTGCTGCTGCCATCGCGCTGTCGCCCTTCCCCATGCACACGGCTTTCCCGTCCTCGGAGTACTACGGCGACTCCGCCACGACCCGACATCATCAGCGGACGTCGCGCCTTTTCCGGACTATTCAGCTGCGCGCGGGCGCGAGGCCTCGGGGCCAGCGCCCCTGAAGGGGGCCATGCCCGAGGACCTACTGACGGCCTTGTTCCAGCCTCACCCGAGGTCAGTCACTTGTAGGCGTGACCGAGCCGTCACAGGGGCCGGCGGCCGCGTTGAAGCAGTCCGGGGTGCAGGTTGTGCTGTGCGCTGACGGCACGTTCCTGAGCAAGCAGCGCATCACGCAACGCATCGTGGAGCTGGGGATCGACGCGGTGTCGGTGTCGCTGGATTCGGCCGACGCCGTTTACGACGACACCTGGCCTCCCCCGCCGAACAAGTGCGACGGCTGGCAGCGCGTCGTCGACGGCGTGCGCACTGCTGGCCGCGCGCGGTCCCGCCTCAGGGCCGCGGGTGGGCCTGTACACCGTGGTCACCCGTCTGAACCTGCCGGACATCGTCGCCATCCCTCGCCTTGCGGCTGAGCTCGGCTGCGACTACGCCGTGCCGCAGCCCGTCTCCCTCGATGACGACCCTGTCGCAAAGCATCGGATGAGTCCGGCGAACAGCCGCTTCCCGACATCGGCCAACCGGAAAGGTCGATGCATCTGCGGACACAGCCGGTCTGTCCTTCGCGGCCAACCTTTCGATCTTGTTCGGTCATCTTCCGATGCTTGCCCGGCCCGCAGCGGCCGCAGCAGCCGGGTTCGACGTCGCCGAGATGTGGTGGCCGTGGAACACTCCCGTGCCCAACGACTCCGAACTGGACGCCCTGTGCGCTGCCCTTGCTGATGCCGGTGTGCGGCTCGCGGCCCTGAATTTCGACGCCGGGGACATACGATCGGGGGACTGCGGCCTGCTGTCCAGCCCCTCGCGAGCCCGCCGCTTGCGCGACAACATCGATGTCGCCGTCGGCCTGGCCCAGGCCACCAGATGTCCGATCCTCAACGCCCTGTACGGCGACCGCGAGGACGCAATCCCCCAGGAGTCACAGGACGAGGTCGCGATGGAATGCCTGACACAGGCCGCACAGACCGCGCACGCCGCAGGCGCCTTGGACGTTGTCGGCGCGGGGGCCGGCGTTCACGCGTCACCTCCGGCGCCCAGCGGCTGTGCCGTCCGGCCGGAGGTCCGGCCCGCCGCGGGCAGGGCGACACCGATCATGGTGTCAATCTCGGCGAGTTGTTCCTCGGTCTGCTTTTCGGTGCCCTCGGGGCGCATCGGCCCGCGACCATACCGCCACCGGTCCGCCCGATCGCCGCGGCGAGGTGACCGGCGGCACGTCGGCGGGTAGCAGACGATGATGAGAGCGCCGGCGTCTCCTCGCGTCGCCTACCCGGTGATGTACCACCACTGGTCGACGATGACCTTCCTGCACTGGCGGTACCCGCCCGCCGTCGTCCGGCCCCTGGTGCCCGACGGGCTGACGGTCGAGACCTTCGACGGCGCGGCGTGGGTCGGGCTGACCCCGTTCCTCATGGAGGGGGTGCGGACGCCGGGACTGCCCGCGCTGCCGTGGCTGTCGCGCTTTCCCGAGACGAACCTGCGCACCTACGTCCGTGACGAGCGGGGCCGCGGCGGGATCTGGTTCCTGTCGCTGGATGCGGGACGGCTTCCCGCCGTCCTTGGCGGCCGGGCCGGCTACGGCCTGCCGTACTTCTGGTCGGACATGTCCGTCCGCGCCGACGAGGCGCGCGTGCGGTACCGGTGTCGCCGCCAGTGGCCCGAGCCGAGCGGGGCGCGCTGCGACGTGGACGTGGCGCCGGGCACGGAGCTGGCCGAGCACGAGCGCGACGCGCTCGCCCACTTCCTGACCGCCCGGTTCCGGCTGTTCACCCTGATCGCGAACCGGGTGGCCGCGGCCCAGGTCGAGCATCCGCCGTGGCCGCTGCGCAGCGCCCACCTGGTGCGCCTGGAGCAGGATCTCGTCGAGGCGGCGGGGCTGCCCGCGCCGGACCACTCGCCCCTCGTGCACGCCTCGCCCGGGGTACCGGTGCGGGTGGGGATGTGGGGCTGGTGAACCGCCGATTCTTCACTGTGTGACCTGTATCGCATACTTTGTCGGGTAATTTCGGCCAATCTTCCACTCAGTACATTTTTCCCGCTCCTGTTGTCCGGCCTGACCCGGGACCGGCCCCCGGAGCTGCCCTACCGTCGTAGCCCCGAGACGAGGAGGCGGCACCGGTGAACTGGCACATCCATGACTACCGCGAGGACGATCTCGCGGCCGTGGTCCACCTGATCGACACCACGGCCGGGCTCGGCCAGGAGTCGGTGTTCTCCCTTGCCGAATGCATCGGGGCGCTGACGTCGCGGCAGCCCGCCGTCGTGGCCGTCCACCGCGGCGTGCCCGTCGGCGCGGCGCTCTCCCACGTGGCGGGCGAGCGGGCCTGGGTGATGCGGATCGCGATCGCCTCCGCCTGGCGCGGGCGCGGGCTGGCCAGCGCGTTGCTGCGGGAGCTGGAGCGGCGGCTGGTCGACGCGCGGGTCCGGCGCATCGCCTACGTCCTGCCGGAGGAGGAGCTGATCGGCGAGGGGCTGGTCAACGCCGGCTACACCCGGCGCCCCGCGGTGGCCTACTTCGAGAAGGCCGAGCCGGCCGGCGGCCTCGGCGCCCACTGGCTGGCCGAGCTCGGCGGCCGCTTCCTGCCGAGGGACCTGTGGGACAAGGTGGCCGGCATGGAGGTGGAGAAGGACCTGATCGAGCGGCGCGTCGTGCTGCCGCTGGCCGAACCCGAGCGGGCCGCCAGGCATGGCGTGCGCCCGCCCAGGGCGATCGCCCTGTTCGGCCCGCCCGGCACCGGCAAGACGACCTTCGCCCGCGCGATCGCCTCGCGGCTCGGCTGGCCGTTCGTGGAGCTGCTGCCGTCCCGGTTGGCCGGCGACGGCAACCTGGCCGAGGCGCTGCGCACCGCCTTCGCGCGGATCGCCGAACTGGAGCGGGTGCTGGTCTTCATCGACGAGGTCGAGGAGATCGCCGCGGTGCGCGCCGAGCGCCCGGAGGCCGGCAGCCACGGCATCACCAACGAACTGCTCAAGCTGATCCCCGGCTTCAGGGAGCGTGACGAGCGGCTGCTGGTCTGCGCCACCAACTCCATCCGGTCGCTGGACCCGGCGTTCCTGCGGCCAGGCCGTTTCGACTACGTGGTGCCGATCGGCACGCCCGACGCGGCCGCCCGCTCGGCCATCTGGACGCGGTACTCCGACGGGCGGCCCAACGTGGATCTGGACAGGCTGGTCGCGGCGAGCGAGCTGTTCACCCCGGCCGACATCGAGCACGCCGCCAGGACCGCGGCACAGGCCGCCTTCGAGCGGGACCTCGCCGGCGCCGCGCAGTCGGCGGACCTGCCCGCGGGCGCGGGTACGGCCGACTACCTGGCGGCGATCGGCCAGTGCAGGCCCACCGTCACCGCCGAGATGATCGAGGAGTTCGGCGCCGACATCACCACCCACGCCAGGCTCTGAACGGCGGGCGCCACCCGATCGCCACCGAATCGCCACTCTGGGCGGACCGTGGCCGGAGGAAGGGTTAGCGCAAAGGCGCCCCTGGTGAGAACAGCTCCGCCGCGGCCGTCCCTGATCCGGGGTCGCCGCGCCCGCGGAAGGAGATCACTCATGCGCGCCGTCACCTACGACGCCTACGCCGCCGACAACTCGCGGCTCAGGGCCGGCGAGATCCCCGATCCCAAGCTGGGGCCGGGCGAGGTGCTCATCGAGGTGCGCGCGGCCGGGGTCAACCCGGTGGACTGGAAGGTCATGGCCGGTCTGCTGGACGGGATGATGCAGACGATCTTCCCGGTCGTGCCGGGCTGGGACGTCGCCGGGGTGGTGCGCGCGGTCGGCCCCGACACGCCGGAGTTCGCGCCCGGCGACCACGTCATGGCCTATGCCCGCAAGAGCGTCGTGCAGGCCGGGACGTTCGCCGAGCTGGTCACGATGCCGGCCCCCGGGGTCGCGCGCAAGCCGTCCGCGCTCGACTGGAACCAGGCCGGAGGGCTGCCGCTGGCGGGGATGACCGCGCAGCGGACCCTTGACCGGCTGGAGGTCGGTCCCGGCGACGTCCTGCTGGTGCACGGGGCGGCGGGCGGCGTCGGCGGTCTCGGCGTGCAGATCGCCCGCGACCGGGGCGCCCGCGTCATCGGCACCGCCTCCGAGGCCAACCACGGCTACCTGCGCGAGCTGGGCGCCGAACCGGTGACCTACGGGGAGGGCCTGGCCGGGCGGGTCCGCGAGCTGGCCCCGGACGGTGTGACGGCGGTGGCCGACTTCGCCGGCGGCCAGCTCGAGGCGACCCTCGCCGTGCTGGCCGAGGGCGGCCGGCACGCGTCGATCGCCGACAACACCGTGGAGCGGCACGGCGGCCACTGGATCTGGGTCCGGCCGGACGGCGCCAAGCTGGCCGGGCTGGCCGAGCTGGCCGACCGGGGCGCGCTGACGGTCGAGGTGGCGCAGACCTTCCCGCTGGAGCAGGCCGGCGCCGCCTTCGACGTCAGCCGGAGCGGCCACGGCCGCGGCAAGCTGGTGATCACACCGTGACCCGCCCGGCCGCCGGGTTCCGGACGGCCGGGCGGATCAGGGGCGATCTACCGGAGTCCGGCGCCGGCCACGATGTCGGCGACCGTCGGGTCGTCGCCGAACGCCCCACCCTCCAGGGTGGTGTTGGCCGCGAGGATCACGCCCTCCGGGGGCCGGCCGGGGTCGGCGTCCCAGACGTTGCCGATGAAGGCCACGTGCTCCAGCGGCGGTGACACCTCCAGCACCACCGGCTTGTCGGCCCTGTGGACGACGTTGCCCTGGACGGTGACCCAGGTGGCGCCGTAGTCGGTGTAGAGGCCGAAGTTGTAGGGCGTGATCGTGTCGCGGACGACGTTGCCGCGGACCAGCGCGCCGGTGGCGTACGAGCCGCCCTGCCTGCCCGAGATGTAGATGCCGCCGCCGTCGGCCAGCACCTGCATGGTGTCGTGCACCAGGTTGTGCACCAGCTGGGCGCCGCTGCCCTCGTAGACGACGATGCCGTTGTGCGGCACGTCGTTGATCTGGTTGTGCGCCACGACGGTGTCGGTGGTGCCGGACACCAGCATGGCCGGCGAGCCGCTGTAGTCGCGGCCGGTGTGGTGGATGTGGGTGTTCTCCACCCGGTGGCGGCGGGCCCCCGCGCCGATCACCACGCCGCCGCCCGACACGTCGTCGACCACGCTGTCGCGCAGCACGTTGTCCTCGCCGTCGCCGCGGAACTCCAGCGCGACCCCGCCCAGCCGGGTGAACCGGCAGCCTTCGAGCGTGACCCGCGAGCAGCTCTCGAAGATCACGTTGCCGGGCATGACGGCGCTCTCGCCGGGGATGGTCACCTGCGCCTGGCCGTCGGCGAAGGTGACCGTCTGGAGCGGGCCGCCGTCGTGGTAGCCGTTGCCGTGGTAGTGCAGGAACCCTTCGGGGGCGCTCGGGCGCAACCATGTCGCCTCCGCGAAGGTGATGCCGCGGAAGGCGACGTCGCGTACGTCGCGGGCGTGCACCAAAGTTTCCAGCACCGGCGCGACCACCTCGTCAAGCCGCTCGCCGGGCCGCGGCAGGTAGTGCAGGACGCCGTCGGCCAGCGCGAAGGCGCCCTCGGTCAGGAAGGCGGGGCTGTTCTCGGCCGAGGTGGGGTTGTCGGCGCCGTTGGACTCCCCGGCGCCGGGGCCGTCCCAGGAGATGACCGAGTGGTAGAGCCGTACGGCCCAGCCGAAGGCCGGTTGCGCCATGGTGACGGCGCTCGACCGCTCGTCCCCGGTGATCCCGGCCACCTGGCAGCGGGCCTCGGACCAGGGGTAGACGCCCCGGTAGACGAACTCCACCTGGCCCGGCCACGACTGCGGCCGCGGGTCGCCGGTGACGTAGCCGGTCTCGGTCCTGGTCAGGCCGTGGTCGAGGGCGATGGCCGCCCGCGCGGCGCGGCGTCCCGAGACGTAGAGCTGGCGGGTGGCCAGGCCGGGGACGTCGGCCGTGACGGCTCCGTTCGCGTCCTCGCGCCAGCCGGTGATCCGCCGGCCGCCGCTGATCACCACCGTCTCCTGGGCCGAGGTGCCGTAGCCGTAGGCCTGGTAGACCACGCCAGAGTCGGCGGCCGACAGCCGCAACGGTTCGGCGAGGCGGTAGGTTCCGGCTCTGAGAGTGATCACAGTGCCTGGGGAGGCCGCCGCGCGGGCTCGCTCGAGCGTGGCGAACGGGTGCTCGAGCGTGCCGGGGCCTGAGTCGTCGCCCGACGGATCGACGAAGAACATGACAGTGCTCCTCTCCGGTAATGTGTACAGCATATACACGGGAGAGATCATGACAGATCCGGAACGCAGCACCGAACTGCTGTGGGGCGCCAGGAGCCGGCTCAGCCTGGAGCGCATCGTGCGCGCCGCGGTCGAGCTGGCCGACGCCGAGGGGCTGGCAGCGGTGTCGATGCGCAGGGTCGCCGAAAGCCTCGGCTTCACCACCATGTCGCTCTATCGTCACGTGCCCGGCAAGGGCGAGCTGGTCGACCTCATGCGGGACGAGGTGATGGGCGAGCAGGACGCCGCCGACCCCGATCCCGACCAGGGCTGGCGGGCGGAACTGGAGTCCTGGGCGCGCGGCATGCTGGCGCTCTACCGGCGGCACCCCTGGCTGCTGGAGTCGACCGGAGCGCGCCACGTGCCAGGGCCGAACGCGCTGGCCGGCTTCGAGCGGGCACTGGCCACGGTGGTGCGCACCGGCCTTGCGCCCGCGCAGGTGGTGGCGGCGGTGACCCTCGTCGGCGGGTTCGTCGAGAGCGCCGCCCGGCAGGTGGCGGCGGCCGAGCAGGCCGAGCGGCGCACCGGGGTCAGCGAGGAGGACTGGTGGGGGCAGCGCGACAGCCTCTTCCAGCACCTGGACCGGTATCCGACGCTGAGCCGGATCTATCTGGCGGGCGGGTACAACGAGCCGCTGGACCTGTTCGAGTTCGGCCTGGAGCGGGTGCTCGACGGCATCGAGACTTTGGTGCGTTACGAAATTCGTGATGAAAGTCGGTGCTCGGTGTGCGGCCGGGCCGTGGAGGGCGCCACCAGGGGCAGGCCGCGGGCATACTGCTCGCCGGCCTGCCGGCAGCGCGCCTACCGAACCCGCCAGGGCTGATCGCGGTGGGGCTCAACCCCGACGGCACGCTGGACGCCTTCCCACCCCTGCGCGGGTAAGGGGACGCGCCATCCGCCCGGTCACCTGCGGTGGCGGCTTCGACCGCGCGTCCCGTCACTACCCATCACCTTCGGCCACCTGACGTCGATCAGCTGACCTGCGGCCACAGGCTCGGCGGCGCCGGGGCGGCACGACGGCCGTGCGGCGGGCGGCCCGGTAGCCGTCGCCCTTGACGGTCAGGGCGGCGGGTTACTCGCGGAGCATGAACGTGTGGTGCCATCGCCTTGCCGGATCAGGCCACGTTCCTGAGGAGCGTTGAGACAGCCCGATCCGGAGCTTCACGCGCTCCCCTTCAGGTCCAGGACGGGGGCGAACGGGTCGTCGAAACGGTCCCACTGCCCGGCTCCCGGCAGGGCGTCGCTCTGGTCGATCAGGCAGGAGTCGAGCAGGGCGTGCAGGCGGTGCCGGTCGAGATCGGGGCCGGTGAAGACCAGGTGCTGGACCCGGTCGCCGATGACGGGGTTCCAGTCCAGGGCGGCGGCCGTACGGCGGGCCGGCGCGGCCAGCTCCCAGGCGGCCTCGGGCAGCGCGGCCAGCCAGGGCCCGGCGTCCTCCACGGAGACCACTCCGGCCACGGCGTCCCAGGCCAGCATCCGTTCGTGCCGGTTGGCCAGCCAGAACCGCCCGCGGGAGCGGACCGAGGTGGTGACCAGCTCGTCCATGGCCTCGAACAGGCGGCCCGGATGCAGCGGGCGCAGGCGGCGCCAGACGACCGTGGTGATCTCGCCGGTCCGCGCGTCGCCGGGCAGCTGGGCGGTGGCCGGATCGACGCGTTCAGCCAGCTCGTGCACGCACAGGGGGGAACCGGTGGCGTCGGGATCGACGGCGATCGGGGTGTGCGGTGCCAGATGGGCCAGGACGGCGGTCGAGAGCTCGACGTCCTCGTCGTCACCGCCGTGCAGGGACAGGGCGGTGGCGTATTCGATCTGCCGGGCCAGCACCTCTGCGAGATAGCGCTGGTCGCCGGCGGCGGCCTGGTGGCCGGAGGCGGTCAGGCGGTCGCCTCGGCAGATGTCCACGGGCATGCACTCCGCGTCCAGCGCCGTCAGGACACAGGTCAGGCGGAGCAGGTCGGCCGCCTCCCCGTCGGCCAGCGCCTCGGCCACCGAGCGCGGCTCCACCGAGTCCCACAGGTCGACCACCAGCAGGGGTGCGGTCGTGGCGTGCCGTACGAGCTCGGGGAGCAGGTCCTCGCGGACGGCGCAGGTGACGCAGCCGTGAGCCAGGCGCACCTCCGTCCGATCCAGGACGCCGGAGCTGTCGCGGACCACGCGCTCGACCCGGCCGGCGGCGAGGTCGCGCAGGTCGTGATGGATCGCGATGGCTCCGGGATGCCGGCGGAGCAGCCGCTCGACCGCGGCGGCCCGGGCGCCGCCGTACAGGCCCGCGACGAGGACGACGGGGGTGGGCACAGGACCTCCTGAGTGCAGCATGAAAATGGTTGTCGTTATCATGGCACACGCCGTCAACCCCGAAAGGACTGAGGATGGCCAGAAACGAGCTACGCCCGGTGATCAAACTGCGCTCCACCGCGGGCACCGGCTACACGTACGTGACCACCAAGAACCGGCGTAACGACCCTGACCGGCTGACGTTGCGCAAGTACGACCCGACCGTCCGCCGGCACGTCGAGTTCCGGGAGGAGCGATGAGAAAGGGCATCCACCCCGTCCGCACCGGCCGCAACCGGGTTCTCGACACGACCGGCCAGGTCGAGCGCTTCCGGCAGCGCTACGGGAGGACCTCGTGATCTGCCAGCTCACCGGAGTCAGGCCGGCCTTCGGCAACAACGTCTCCCACTCCCATCGGCGCACCCGGCGCCGCTGGAACCCCAACGTCCAGCGGCGGCGCTACTGGCTGCCGAGCGAGAACCGCCATGTCCGGCTCACGCTCAGCGCCCGCGCCATCAAGACGGTGGACAAGATCGGCATCGAACGCGCCGTGGCCCGCATCAGGGCCCGGGGAGAGAAGGTCTGATGGCCAAGAAGAGCAAGATCGCCGCCAACGAGCGCAGGAAGGAGATCGTCGCCCGCTTCGCCGTACGGCGGGCCGAGCTGAAGGAGGTGATCCGCACCGGCACGCCGCAGGAACGGGCCGCGGCCGTGCGAGAGCTGAACCGGCAGCCCCGCGACGCCAGCCGTACCCGCGTCCGCAACCGCGACGCCGTCGACGGCCGGCCGCGGGGACATCTGACCAGGTTCGGGCTGTCCCGGGTGCGCTTCCGCGAGATGGCGCACCGGGGCGAGCTGCCCGGCGTCACGAAGGCGAGCTGGTAGGCATGGCCGTTCCCAAGCGGAAGACCTCGCGCGCCAACACCCGGCACCGGCGGTCGCAGTGGAAGGCGAGCGCGCCCGACCTGGTGCCGATCGTCGTGAACGGCAGGCAGGTGCTGGTCCCCCGCCGGCTCGTCCGCGCCTACCAGCGCGGCCTCCGCACCATCCGATGAGCTGATCGACGGTGGCCCGGTGAACGCGACCGGGCCACCATCGCCGCCGCATGGGCGCCGCCCACCCACCTTGGACGCGGTCGCCGGTAAAGACGCAACCTGGTCGAACGGTGTTTCACCAAGCTAAGCAGTGGCGAGCCGTCACCACCCGCTTCGACAAGCTCGCCGGCCGCTACCTCGCAGGCGTCGCCATCGCGTCGATCGTGCTCTGGCTTGGCCACACCGAATCATCAGACGGGTCTTAGCGCAGCCACCGCAGAGCTGCGTCGGCGCAGTCCTCGGGACTGCTGTTGAAGGCGATGGCCGCGTCGGGCGCGTGCTGCCGGACCAGGTTGACCACCTTCTCGAAGAATTCGAGCAACGGCTCGTGCTTGCGGATGCCGCCCCCGATCACCGCGCAGACGTAGTCTTCGCGGGTCAGCGCGTCCACGATCGCTTCTTCGGGGTTCTCGTCGAGTGCCACCAGGCACCAGTCGGCCTCGATACCATGATCGTCGAAACGGGCCTGACCGCGTGCTATCGCCGCCTGGACCGGCTCCGGGTCCCAGCCCTGGATCTTGGCCGGGTCGAGACCGACCACCAGTACTCGTGCCGCTGTCACGGGTCCTCCTCGCAGAACATCTCTCCGCCGGCGCGATGGTTGACGGTGGTGCCCGGGTCCATCGGCATTGTCGATCGCCTCTGGAGGGCGCCACGTTATCCCGATCTTGCCACGCGCGCTTCTTGATGTGCTCTCGTCAGAGTGACAGGACGTTGCGTTAAGGCCCGTAGCGTTCAGGAACCTCTCGCCACGACGCGCCGGTCCGCAGCCTCCCACAAGATCCCGTTGATGACCTCGCGGTGATCGCGCCAGGACGTCCCCTGCCGGTCGGGTGGCGGGCCGGCGTCATGGCCGGGCCGGCGGGCGGCGGGCGGCGGGCGCCCCCCCCTGCCGGCCTTGCCCAGGACATACTCCGGTGCTCCCGGCGCGGAAGTGGGCTATGGTCGGCCTCATGGCGACCTTCTGGCGCACTCGCGGTTCGACCGCCTTCATGGCGGCGGTCGGCCTGCTTCTGCTTGCCTTGGGCCTGGTCGCCGTCACTCCCACCTGGGCCGGCGGCATCCACCATCGCGCCGCCTTCGCCATGGAAGTCGTGACGCCGGGGGCCGAGGTGTCGACGCTGTCGACGCTGCCAACGGCCGCGGTCAGAGGCACCGAACACCTGCCGCGCCTGTGGCCGGCCGGGAACCGGACGCGATCCGTTCCCGAGACGCCGGGTCTGACCTGGCCCGCCTCCGGCTCCGCGGCCATCTGCGACCCCCAGCAGTCCGGGCATCGCACCGCGGGATCGCGTAGCCCGCCGCTGGCCTAGAGCCTCTCCCTTCTCTTCACGCGTCGTGTCCCGCGACGCTCTGCTCAGAGCGTGGCGGGACACGACGCGATGTCGCCATGCCGCGCGTCCCCGACGCGACGTTGCCATGTCGCCCATCTCTCCCATGTCGCATGCCGCATGCCGCTGTCGCATGTCCGCTGTGCCGCGCCCGGGATGCGGGCAGGCGTGTCCGTTTGCCGGTGGTTCGGCGCCGCTTGTCCGCGGTTCGGCGCCGCGCCTCATGGGCCGCCGCCGCGCACCCGCGGCCTGGGCCCGTGGCGTCGGCGACCTGACCGCATGGGGATGCCGCGCGCCCCGAGAGCAGCGCCTGCGGCATCCGCGATCTGACCGACGGCGTCAGCGCCGTCCCCTCGACCCGTACAAGGAAGCACTCATGACTCACGACAACGAATCCGTCCTGCTCAGCGACGTCCAAGTCCAGGCCATCACCGAGGACCTGCGGGAGCAGCTGATGTGGCGCACGTCGCGGCTGGACGAGCTCAGGGTCCTGGCCGAGAACATCGACAAGGGCGACGGCTCCCTGCAGGGCGTGCTCGCCGATCTGGCCGCGACCGAGCGGAGCATCGCCGAGATCCAGCTGTGCCTGGAGCGGGTGTCCGGCCGGTCCTACGGGCAGTGCGCCGACTGCGGCACGGCCATCCCGTTCGAGCGGCTGAAGATCCGGCCGCTGACGCGGCACTGCGTGGCCTGCCGCCGGCGGCACGAGACCCGCTGACCGGCCACGCCCGGCAGCCAAAGGGCTCCGGCGACCAAGGGCCTGGTGACCCAGGTGACCAAGCGGGCCAGGTGACATGACCACACGGGCCATGTGACCACACGGGCCACGTGACCACACGGGCCCGACAAACCGGACCCGATGACGGCCAAACGGGTCCGGTGAGGACCGATGCGGGCCAAGGTGCCTGGTGAGGACCGACGACGACCAAGGGGTCCGGTGAGGACTGAAGCGGGTCCGGTGACCCCGCTGGTCCGAAACCGGCCTGGGGACCAAACAGGTCCGGCGACCGAGCAGGCCCGGTGGCCCAGCGGATTCGGTGACCGGGCGGGCTCGGTGACGGCCGCCCGTCAACGTGGCGGCCGTCACCGCGGCCGTCACCGCGGCCGTCGCCCGAACCGCCGTGGCCGTCACCGCGGTCGCCACTCGCACGTCGTCCGAACCGCCGTGGCCGTCACCGTGGCCGTCACCGTGGCCGTCGCCCGGACCGCCATGGCCGTCACTGTGGCCGGCCAGAGCACCTCGACGGCCGGCCAGACCACGTCGCTAACCAGTCAGAGCACCTGGACGCCGGTCAGACAGACCACGTCGACGGGCGGTCAGAGCACCCCCACGGGCGGTCAGAGCACTTCGATGCCGATCAGGCAGGTGTCGTCGTCGGTGTCGGAGTTGCTGTGCGTGAGGAGCCGGTCGAGGCTGTGCTCCAGGGTGGTGCTCAGCTGCTCCAACGTGGCGAGCAGGTGTTCCTGCGAGCGTTCCAGGGTGACGTCGCGCCGTTCGATCAGGCCGTCGGTGTACATGAACAGGGTGTCGTCGCGCTCCAGCTGGACGACTCCCTCGTCGTAGTCGGCCTCCGAGATCACGCCGAGCATCAGCCCGTTGATCAACGGCAGCTCGGCCGCCCCGCCGTCGCGTACCAGCACCGGCGGCAGGTGGCCGGCCCTGGCCCAGCGGAGCACGCGGGTCTCCGGGTCGTACAGGCCGCAGATGGCCGTCGCGGTGACGCGTTCGGTCAGGTGGTGGGTGACCAGGTTGAGCCAGCCCATGAGCTGCGCCGGGCCAGCTCCGGTGGTGGCCAGGCCGCGCAGCGCGTTGCGCAGGACGACCATGCCGGTGGCCGCCTCGATGCCGTGCCCGGCGACGTCGCCCACCGACAGCAGGACCTTCTTCGACGGCAGCACGACCGCGTCGTACCAGTCGCCGCCGACCAGGTGGCCTTCCTCGGCGGGCCGGTAGCGGACGGCGATGTTCAGGCCGAACGCCTCCACCGGCCCCTGGGCCGGCGGCATGATGGCGTGCTGGAGCTGCAGCGTGAGCCGGTTGCGTTCGGCCGCCTGCTGCTCGGAGTGGGCCAGCTGGTCGCGGGTGGCGGCCAGCGCGACCTCGGTCCAGTGCTGGGCGGAGATGTCCTGGTAGGCCCCCCGTACGGCCAGCAGCCGGTCGTCGGCGTCGAAGACGGGTTCGGCGACGACGCGGATGTGCCGGGTGCTGCCGTCGGGACGCTGGAGCCTGAAGGTGGTGGAGGCGGGCCGCCGGTGGTGGAGCACGGTGCGCAGGAAGCGGCCGATGGCATCGGCGTCGTCCGGGTGGGCGTGCTCGCGCAGGTGCTCCAGCGGGATCGGCCGCTCGCCCGGCTCCAGTCCGTGCAGCTCGTGGAGCTGGCTGTTCCAGGTGATCTCGCCGGTCTGGGCGTCCTCCTCGAACCCGCCGATCCGGCCGAGCCGCTGGGCGTGCTGCAGCAGGCTGGCCAGGCGCAGCGACTCGTCCCGCATCCGCCAGATCAGCAGCACGCAGTCGCCGTGCCGGGTGATGCTCACGCCGGCCACGCTGGTCAGCGGCACGTGCTCGATCAGCGCGGTGAGCGTCATCCGCTCGGTGCGGAAGGCCTCGCCGGTGGCGTGCACGTGCTCGATCTTCTCGAACAGGCCGTGTTCCTCGGCCGCCGTCGGGTAGGCCTCCAGCAGCAGGGCCCCGGCGACCACGGTGCGGGGCCGGCCCGCGGGGTCGGCGAAGCGCGGGTTGGCGTGGTGGATGCGGAAGTCGGTCAGCAGCCCGCCGGCGTCCAGTTCGGGGCGCAGCACGAGGGCCGGGTCGGCGAGCGCGTCGGCCAGTTCGACCAGTTCGGCCAGGTCGGGCGCCGGCGCGGGCGTGGCCGCGCGGTCTTCCAGGGTGCGCGCGCACAGCTCGGCCAGGGCCTCCACCTGGCGGTGGATCGGTGCCGGCTGCCGTTGCAGCGGCTGCGGCCAGCTGATCTCCAGGACGCCGAGGATGCGGCCGCCGGTGCCGGCGGGCACCACGACGCGGCCGGCCGGCACGGCCTGGCGGTGGCCGATGGACGGCAGGCCCGACTCGCCGAGGTCGGCGAACCACACCGAGCGCCGTTCCATAAGCGCGCGCCGGGCGGGCGTGGCCACGCCGGGTGGCACGTAGCGCCACCTCCTGGCCTCCTCCACGCTGTGCCCGGCGAAGCCCACCAGGGTCAGCGAGGCGTCGGCGCCGGCCGACCACAGCGCGACCGCGGTGGCACCCAGCGGCGTCAGCGCGTGTTCCAGCAGGGACTCGGCCACCATCTGGCTGTCGGCGGCGCCCAGCATGCCGCTTTCGGCCTCGCGCAGCTGCACCGCGACCGAGCCGCCGCCGTCCCCACCGCCGTCACCATCACCGCCGCCGTCACCGCCGTCATCATCTTCGCCGTCGCCGCCGTAGCCGCCGCCGCCGTAGCCGCCGGAGCGCCGCGGCCGCTCGACGAGCAGCTCGCGCGCGACCTGCGTCAGCCGGTCCTGCGCGGCCTGGTTGATGAGGTCGGCGGCCAGCTCCAGCTGGGACAGTCCGGCCTGCTCGGCGAGCGTCGCGAGCTGCAGGGCCGCCTCGGTGGGGCCGCAGTGCAGCCGCTCGACCAGGATGCCCTTGGCCAGCTCGATCAGCGCCCGGCCCTCGGCCGCGTGCTGGGCGCGCGCGATCTCGTCGCGCAGCCGCTCGATCGTGGCGGCCAGCCTGCCGACGGTGCCGGCGTGGCGCGGGGTCGGCTCATCGGGCCTGGTAGGGGTCGGCACGCTCTGCTCTGCTCCTTCCACGGGGCGGCCTCCACGGGCTAGCGTGCGATCCACTGCTGGATGCGGGCGAGCAGGCTGTCGGAGTCGACGGGTTTGGTGACGTGGCCGCTCGCCCCCGCCGCCAGGCTCTTCTCCTGGTCGCCCGGCATCGCCTTGGCGGTGACCGCGATGATCGGCAGTTCCGCGTACTGCGGCATGGCCCTGATCGCCGAGGTGGCTGTGTAGCCGTCCATCTCCGGCATCATCACGTCCATCAGCACGAGGTCGATCTCGGGGTGGGCGATCAGCGTGTCGATGCCCGCGCGCCCGTTCTCGGCGTGCAGCACCCGCATGCCGTGGATCTCCAGGATGCTGGTCAGCGCGAACAGGTTGCGCGCGTCGTCGTCGACCACCAGCACGGTACGGCCGGCCAGCGTGCCGCCCTGCTCCCGGCCGGCGGGCCGGCCCTCCTTCTCCGAACGCACCAGCGGCAGCACGTCGCCCGGCTGGTCGGCGGTCAGGTGCAGGGCGATGCGCTCGCGCAGCTCGTCCAGGCTCGACAGCAGCTCCAGCGGCTGGCAGTCGGCGCGGGCCCGCAGTTGCCGTTCCTGCGCCAGGTCCATGCGCCAGTTGTTGTAGGCCAGGATGGGCACCCCGCGCAGCGCGGTGTCGCCGTCGATGGCGTCCAGCAGCCCGAAGCCCGCCCTGCCCGGCATGTCGAGGTCGAGGACGATGCAGTGGCAGGGCTCGGCGGCCAGCGTGGCTGCGGCCTCCTGCGCGCCCGCGGCGGTCACCATCTCGATGGGGCCCTCCATGGGGGCGGTGCCGACGTCGCGGCCGGCCAGCTCCGCCAGGACGCTCTCGGCCACCAGCGACAGCAGGCCGCGCGGCCGTTCCTCCACCACCAGCAGCCTGCGCTGCGGGTGCGGCGGCTGGGGCGGGGGCTGGTCCTGCTGTCGGTCGGCGCGGCGCTCGGCGTCGCCGCGGCCGGCGTGCGGCGCCGCGGGGTCGGCGGGCCGCTCGGTGAAGTCGGGTCTGGCGACCGGCAGGAACAGTGTGAACGTGCTGCCCTCGCCCTGCGTGCTCTGCGCGGTGATCGCGCCGCCGAGCAGGTAGGCGATCTCCCTGCTGATGGACAGGCCGAGCCCGGTGCCGCCGTACTTGCGGCTGGTGGTGCCGTCGGCCTGCTGGAAAGCGCCGAAGATGGCTTCCAGCTGCTGCTCGGCGATGCCGATGCCGGTGTCGATGACGCGGAAGGCGACGGCGGGGCCGTACGGTCTGACCGAGGGGGGGAGCTGCGCCCGGGGAACCGGTTCGATGCGCAGCTCGACGCTGCCGGTCTCGGTGAACTTGACCGCGTTGGACAGCAGGTTGCGCAGCACCTGGCGGAGCCTGGAGTCGTCGGTGAGCAGGCCGTCGGGCACCCCGGGCGCGGTCGTGATGCGGAACTCGAGGCTCTTGTCCGTGGTCATCGGCCGGAAGGTGGCCTCGACGTAGTCGAGCAACTGGCGCAGCGACACCCGTTCGGGGCTGATGTCCATCTTGCCGGCCTCCACCTTGGACAGGTCGAGGATGTCGTTGATGAGCTGCAGCAGGTCCGATCCGGCCGAGTGGATGACGCTGGCGTACTCGACCTGCTTGGGGGTCAGGTTGCGGGTGGGGTTCTGGGCCAGCAGCTGCGCGAGGATGAGCAGGGAGTTCAGCGGCGTCCGCAGCTCGTGGCTCATGTTGGCCAGGAACTCGCTCTTGTACGTGGAGGCCAGCGACAGCTGCTGGGCGCGGTCCTCCAGCTCCTGCCTGGCCTGCTCGATCTCCAGGTTCTTGGTCTCGATGTCCTGGTTCTGCGCGGCCAGCAGCGCCGCCTTCTCCTCCAGCTCGGCGTTGGAGCGCCGCAGCTCCTCCTGCTGGTTCTGCAGCTCCTCCGAGCGGGACTGAAGCTCGGCGGTCAGCCGCTGCGACTCCGCCAGCAGCTCGTCGGTGCGGGCGTTGGCGACGATGGTGTTGACGTTGGCCCCTATCGTCTCCATGAGCTGGTCGAGGAAGGCCCGGTGCACGGGGGTGAACGCGTACAGCGAGGCCAGCTCGATGACGCCGAGCACCTGCTCCTCGACCACGATGGGCAGGACGATCAGGGACGTGGGCACGGTCTGGCCGAGCCCGGAGGAGATCCTGACGTAGCCGGGCGGGATCTCCTCCATCGCGATCGTCCTGCGGGTGCGGGCCGCCTGGCCGACCAGCGACTCGCCCATCCTGAACCTCGTGACGGAGTCGCCCGCCGGGTGGCCGTAGGCGCTGATGAGCTGCAGCTCGGTGCCGGTGGGCGCCTCCTCGGCCAGGTAGAAGGCGCCGACCTGGGCCGAGACCAGCGGCGCGAGCTCGTTCATCACCAGCTCGGCCACCGTGGACAGGTCCCGGTGCCCCTGCATGAGGCCCGACATCCGGGCCAGGTTGGACTTGAGCCAGTCCTGGTCCTGGTTGGCCCTGGTGGTCTCGCGCAGCGACTTCACCATCGAGTTGATGTTGTCCTTGAGCTCGGCCACCTCGCCGGAGGCGTCGACCGTGATGGAGCGGGTCAGGTCGCCCGAGGTGACGGCGCTGGTCACCTCGGCGATGGCGCGCACCTGGCGGGTCAGGTTGCCGGCCAGCTCGTTGACGTTCTCCGTCAGCCGCTTCCATGTGCCTGACACGCCTTCGACCTCGGCCTGGCCGCCCAGCCGTCCCTCGCTGCCGACCTCGCGGGCCACCCTGGTGACCTCGGCCGCGAAGGACGACAGCTGGTCGACCATGGTGTTGATCGTGGTCTTGAGCTCCAGGATCTCGCCGCGGGCGTCCACGTCGATCTTCCTGGTGAGGTCGCCCCTGGCCACGGCGGTGGTGACCTGGGCGATGCTGCGCACCTGGTTGGTGAGGTTGTCGGCCATGGAGTTGACGTTGTCGGTGAGGTCCTTCCAGGTGCCCGCGACGTTGGGCACGCGGGCCTGGCCGCCGAGCTGGCCTTCGGTGCCGACCTCGCGGGCCACCCTGGTCACCTCGTCGGCGAAGGCGGACAGCGTGCCGACCATCGTGTTGATCGTCTGCGCGAGCGCGGCCACCTCCCCCTTGGCCTCGACGATGATCTTCTGCGACAGGTCGCCCTTGGCCACCGCGGTCGCCACCTGGGCGATGCCGCGCACCTGGTCGGTCAGGTTGGAGGCCATGAAGTTGACGTTGTCGGTGAGGTCCTTCCAGGTGCCCGACACGCCCCGCACGGTGGCCTGGCCGCCGAGCTGGCCCTCGGTGCCGACCTCGCGGGCCACGCGTGTCACCTCGTCGGCGAAGGCGGACAGCTGGTCGACCATCGTGTTGATGGTCTCCTTGAGCTCGAGGATCTCGCCGCGGGCGTCCACCCTGATCTTCTGCGTCAGGTCGCCCTTCGCGACGGCGGTGGTGACCTCGGCGATGCTGCGCACCTGCGCGGTGAGGTTGTCGGCCATGACGTTGACCGACTCCGTCAGGGCCTTCCATGTGCCGGAGACGCCCTTGACGTCGGCCTGGCCGCCCAGCCGTCCCTCGGTGCCCACCTCGCGGGCAACCCTGGTCACCTCGTCGGCGAACGACGACAGCTGGTCGACCATCGTGTTGAGCGTGTTCTTCAGCTCCAGGATCTCGCCCCGCGCCGAGACGGTGATCTTCTGGCTGAGGTCGCCGCGCGCCACCGCGGTCGCCACCTGGGAGATGTTGCGCACCTGGGCGGTCAGGTTGCCGGCCATGGCGTTCACGGAGTCGGTAAGATCTTTCCACGTGCCTGACACACCCGGCACGTCGGCCTGACCGCCCAGCCGTCCCTCGGTGCCGACCTCCCTGGCCACCCTGGTGACCTCCGAGGTGAACAGCGACAGCTGGTCGACCATGCCGTTGAAGACGTGGGCGATCTCGCCCAGCAGGCCGTCGGCGTCGCCGGGCAGTCGCGTGCCGAAGTCGCCGTCCCTGACGGCGGTGAGCCCGGCCAGCAGCTGCCGCAGCTCGAGCTCTCCCGTCTGGCCGACCTGCCGCGCACCCGACCGGCTGCCGCTCACGCTGTCGCCCGCCCCCTCAATATCGTTGCCATGAGACAAATATTTACAGGAGGCTAGCGCAGAGGATCATGTATCGACAATCCGTAGCGGTGACCAACTATTTGCTATGGTGCAAAGAACCTCTCCATCCGCTAGGAATGGCACGTGGCACTCCGAAACGGCCTGAACGCCGTCTACCAAGCGATGCGCGCCGCTGCGCCGTACGCTCTGGCCGAAGCGGTCCGCGATGCGCTCATCGGGCACGGATCCGCGCGGAGCGTGGAGCTCCTGCTGGCCGACTACGCGCTCGTGGCACTGCGACCGGTGCTCGCCGACCCCGACCCGGCGACCCCCGAGATCCGCATCGACTCCAGCGCCGCCGGGCGCGCCTTCGCCTCCCAGCAGCCGCTCTGGGAGGACGCCCACAGCACCCTCTACCTGCCCGTCACGGCCTGCGGCGAACGGTTCGGCGTCCTCGGCGTCCGCCTGCCCGCCCCGCCCGAGCCCGACGAGATGCCCGACTTCGGCGAGGTGGCCGCCGCGCTCGCGCACGGCCTGCTCGGCGCGGACCGGCTCACCGACCGCTACCAGCGGGCCCGCCGCCTGGCCCGGATGACGCTGGCCGCCGAGATGCAGTGGGGCCTGCTGCCCGGCTACGGCCACCGCGGTACCGGCTACCGGCTCGCGGGCCAGCTCGAACCGGCCTACGCCGTCTACGGCGACAACTTCGACTGGAGCTGCGGCCCCGGCTCGCTGACCGTCTCGATCACCAACGGCATGGGCGAGGGCATGCGCGCGGCGCTGCTCACCACGCTGGCCGTCACCGCGCTGCGCAACGCCCGCCGTTCGGGGGCGAACCTGGAAGAGCAGGCCGGCCTCGCCGACGAGGCGGTCTACGCGCAGTACGGCGGGCGCGAGCACGTCTCGACCCTCCTGCTCCACTTCGACGCCGTCACCGGGCAGCTGTCCGCCGTCGACGCCGGCTCCCCGCGCATGATGCGCCTGCGCGGCACCGACGTCGAGACGATCAAGCTGGAGCAGCAGCTTCCCCTCGGCATGTTCGGCAACACCGCCTACACCGAGCAGAGTGTCACGCTCCAACCCGGCGACCGGCTCGTCGTCATGACCGACGGGGTGTACGACGCGCGGTCGCGGCAGGACGGCTCCTTCGGCGAGGCGCTGCTGGAGTCGGCCGTCAGATCCACACGCCTCCAACCGGCCGACGAGGCGGTCCGTACCATGATTCGTGGCATGCTGACCTTCAGAGAAGGCGTGGACGTCTTCGACGACGCCGTCGTGGTCTGCCTTGACTGGACGGCCGAGCAGCAGGCTGATGACCTTCCCCCCGCCAGGGGCGACGTCATGTGACGGACGCGCCCTCGGCTCGAACCTGGATTGCCGCATGAACGACCATCACGAGCTCGGTCACCTCGACCCCGCCACCGGGGCCGCCGTCGAAAGCGCCGCCGCGGCGCTGATCGCGGTCTGGGCGTACTCCCGCCACTCCGCGGCCACCCAGGTCTCCTCCACCCAGCTCCAGGCGCTGCTGACCATCGAGCGCCACGGCGAGATCAACCTCGCCAGGCTGGGCGAGGCGCTGGGCGCGCTGCCGTCCTCCACCAGCAGGCTGTGCGACCGCCTGGAGGCGACGGGGTGGGTACGCCGCGCGGCCTCCCACGACGACCGGCGCGAGCTGACCATCCGCCTGACCGCCTCGGGCAAGGCCCTGCTGGAGGAGCTGCGCAAGCGGCGCCGCGACGACCTGGCCCAGGTGATGGACCAGATGCCGCCCGCGGCCCGCAAAGCTCTCCTGCGCGGGCTGCGGGCCTTCACCGCGGCCGCCGACCGGGTCACCGACCAGCGGGTCGACCGTTCCGACGAGAACTGGACCCTCATCGCGGGACGGTTCCTGGCCTGACCGGGACGGCGTCAGCTCACTGGAGCAGCCGGGCCGAGCGGACGGCGGGGGCCAGCGGCCGCCCCACCCTGGCCACGTGCAGGAGAGTCCGCGGATCGGCGACGCCCAGCCGCTCGGCCAGGCGATCGCGGGTGGCGGCGCAGTCGATGATCTGGCTGAGCGGGTGCGTGGCGTAGCCGAGCGCGGACAGCACCAGCCACTGCCGCATCAGCGCGCGGCCCGCCTCGACCTGGTCGTCCACGGCCCCGACCAGCACCAGCACGTCGCCGTCGTGGTCGAGCAGCCCGCGGGCGGCGCCCGCCAGCAGCCTGGGCAGGCCGACCCGGCGCAGCGCCGGATAGGCGGCCAGGGCGGCGCGCAGACCTGCCGTCTCGGCGGCGCTCAGCCCCAGCGCCTGGTGCGTGAGGCCGTCGAGCCGGTAACGGGGATGAGCCGGGGTCAGCCGCAGCCACGCGCGCAGCTCGCCGGTGACCGCCGCGTCGGACCACTGGCGCACGTCGGCCGCGTGCAGCAGGTCCGCCACGTCACGGCAGGCCAGGCGGCGCACCTCGAGCCGTCCCTGGCCGCGCAGCCGCTCCAGGACGTCGGCGGGCAGGCCTCCCGGGTGGTAGGCGCCGCGGTTGGTGCCGCGCCGCCGTACGTCCGCCGTGGTGAAGGGGGTCTGGTACGGCTGCGCCGTGCCGTACAGGAAGCCCACCCTGCCCGGGCCGGGGTCGGGCCGGAAGCCGACGCGCAGACCCGCCGAGGCGCAGACGATCAGGCAGCACTCGACGAACGCGCCCAGGCTGAGGCGCAGGTCGCGGCCGGTGGGGTCGCCGATCGGCAGGCAGCGCTCCGGGTCCCACCCGACCATGGCCTCGGCCCCGTGGTAGGTGAGGGTCCACGGCTGGGTGTTGTGCGCGCTGGGCGCGCGCCAGAAGTCCGGCTCGAGGGCGCGCAACTCGTCGATCAAGTGAGGTTCTTCTCGTAGAAGGTGTAGCCGTGCAGGGGGCGGCCGCCCATGGCGACGTACTGCGCGGCGGAGGCCGGGTTGACGCGTTCGACGTAGGTGCTGCGCAGCGCCAGGTAGCCGCCGCGGCGCAGGCCCTCGTGCAGCTCGCGGGACAGCAGACGCATGTAACCGTGGCCCTGCTCCCCTGGGACGGTGCCCTTGATGATGAGCACGGCCTCGCGGCGGTGCCGCTTGCGGACAGCCAGCAGCCTGAGCTGGTTGAGAAGGTGCAGGTTCCCGCCGACCTCCACGACGAAGCGCGAGATGTCGGGCACGCAGAGCACGAAGGCCACCGGACGGCCCGCCTTCGTCAGGTACAGCAGCAGCGACTCGTCCAGCAGGAAGGCCAGGCCGTCGGTCTGCTCGGCCAGCTGCTCGGCCGAGATCTCGGTGTAGTAGCCGAGCTGGGCGAAGCTGGCGTTGAGCATCTCGCGCAGGATCGGCAGCTGCCGGCCGATCCGCCTCCTGTCGCCGCGGTGGATCCGCAGCCCCTCGGCCGCGATGCGGGAGTCGTCGAAGGCGAACACCGGCTCGTCGGGCACCGGGCAGATCCAGGTGTCGGACTCGAACCTGCGGGTGAACCCCGTCCGCTCGTAGGTGCCGGGGTAGTACGGGTGGTTCCAGGCGCTGTCGATGAAGCCGCGCTCGCCGAACCCCGAGGTGATGACCCCGCCCGACTGGTTCGGCAGCAGCGACACCGGGCCGAAGACCGACTGCCTGCCCGCCGCCCGCCCGGCCGCGCAGATGCCGTCCAGCAGTTCCTCCCCCGCCTCCTGCGTGAACTCGGTCAGCCCGAACAGCTGCGCGGCCGTGCCGAGCTTGGCGTCCAGGGCGGCGTCGGTGTGCAGGGTGGTCCGCCCGACCACCTCTCCCCCGCGTTCGAGCAGGCACAGCCGTACGCCCCGGCGATGCCAGGCGCGGACGGTCGCGTGCACCGGCGGCACGAAACGCGGGTCGCCGCCGTAGATCCGGTCGGTGAGCCCGAGGAAGGCGCGCAGGTCGCGCCCGGACTCGACGGGACGCAGGCTCACCCGCGGCTCACCCGCGGCCCCTCGCCCTCCTCAGCGGACAGCGGCGTGAACGTCTCGATGTGCGCCATCGGACCGCCCTCCGCCCGCCAGACGCCGTTGGAGTAGCCCTCGGGCTCGGCGTTGTAGAGGCGGATGTATCCCCCGGTGGCGTTCCTGGTGCCGTCGGTCACCCACTGCATCAGCCTGCGGTGGTGGCGGCTGCGGGCGAAGCGCAGCAGCGCGTCGCGGTCCTCGAAGAAGGCCAGCGTGCCCAGCGTGAAGGGGAACTCCCAGTAGACCTTGTGCCAGCGGTAGCCGCGCATCCGCTTCATGTCGCGCACCATGCGGAACCAGGTGAAGGTCAGCGTGATGATCGACAGCGGCCCCCGGTAGCGGGTGGCGCCGACGAACATCGCGGTGGCCTGCCCCTGCGGCGGCGCCTTGCTGAAGTCGGTGGTCCTCACACGTCCTCCACCAGGTAGACGTTCTTCATCTTGGTCAGACCCGCGAACGGGCCCTCGCCGCTGTCGAAGATCCGCACGCGCAGGTCGGCGGCGGTCGGGTCCTCCTTGAGCGACTCGGCGAAGTCGCGCGAGACCCGCCGCAGGTGGGCCACGACGCCCTCACGGCAGATGCCGGCCAGCGCGTCGCGATCGGGCTCGGCGCCTTCGCGCAACTCGACGTTGATCACCGGGCGGTACTCCAGGCCGGGCAGCTCCTCCAGCGACAGGCAGAACCTGGAGATGCTCGCGGCGTACGGGTTGCCCTGGTAGAGGCCGTACTCCACGTCCTGCGGGTAGAGGTTGGCGCCCATGTAGGAGATCGTCGAGTCCTTGCGGCCGAACAGGAACAGCAGCGGCAGGTTCATCCGCTCGTCGGTCCAGGTGGCCGGGTAGTCGGCGCCCAGCGCCCGCCTGACCTCGGCCAGCGTGTGCAGCCTGGCCTCGTCGCCGACGTTGTAGCGCAGCTTCGGCTGCAGGCAGCTCTTGGTGTTGATCGTGCACAGCAGCTCGCCGGAGCCGTTGACCTCCAGGAAGGTCTCCAGCGGGTTGTAGTGGAAGATCATCGGTAGCCGCTGCTCGCCCGGGCCGAGCAGGGCGTCACGCAGCCGCTGGTCGGTGGCCAGGCGCTTGCGCAGCCGTACGGTGAAACCGCTCTCGGCGCCCATGCCGATCGTCAGGTCGCTGGCGCCGTACCCGGAACGGACCTCCTCGAAGCGCTCCTCCAGGTAGTCGCGCAGCGCCTCCGTCATGCCCTCGCCGCCGACCATCCCCCGGATGCGGTAGTCCTTCCAGGGGAAGCCCGCGGCGTCGAGCCGGTCGCGCAGGTGCTTGAGGAAGGGCGGGTAGGCGGCCACCACGTAGTCGTAGCCGGGGCCGAAGTGCTCCAGCGTGTCGGCGATCTTCTCCAGGTCGGGGCCGGTGTTCTTGACCATCGCGATGCGGGCCATGGCGGCGCCGGTGGTCGTGCCGGTCGCCCAGGCGCCCATCGAGTAGGCGTTGATCACGAACAGCTTCTCGCCGGGGAAGACCAGCTCGATGTATCCGGCGGCGTTGCGGTAGATGCCCCGCAGCTCCCGCGGCCCGCGCACCCAGTTGTACGGCTTGCCGCTCGAACCCGACGACTCGTCCACGATCACGCCTGGCCGGTGCAGCCTGCCCTCCTGGCACCGGCTCTGCTCGTCGTAGACGGCGGCGTAGTTCTGCTTGGTCGTCTCGGGGAAGTCCGCCAGCCGCCTGGCGTCCTCGGCGCCGTGGCCGCGCACGAAGTCGCGGTAGGCGGGCACGTCCACGGCGGCGAACTGGCAGGCCACCCGGGCATGGACGCGGGCGAGCCGATCGAGGGCCGGATGGTAGGAACGGGCCACGAACCGCCAGACGGCGGGATGCAGGCTGCCCAGCCGGTAGGCGCCGGTGAGCAGCCACGAGTACGCCTGCAGCCTGGCCCGGCGCCAGCGCTGTCGGGCGGTGAGCGGCCCGAGGCGCGGGCTCTTGCGCGTCATACCGGCGTAACTTAGCGAATATCCATCGATATCCGGTCAACGGCCCGGAAATGTGGCGCGGGCGGCCGGACGGCTCGGGTGTTTCGCACATCCGGCCAGCCGCCTTTACAAAGTAGATCTCATGTGCCGCCCGACCGGGCGACCGGTGCGCTCCAGGGCGTAAGGACTTCGTGAGAAATGCCGGCCGAGAGCGGCCTTACGGTGATCACGACCCCCTCCCGCCCCTCCCGAAGGGACCTTCAGCATGCGCCGACACCTCCGCCGTCTCACAGCGACGGCCGTGGCCCTGGCCGCGACCACGTCATTAGCCTCGATCACCTCTCCGCACGCCGCGGCGGCCGGCACAGCGGCACCCCTGCGCGCCGTCCACCTCGGCACCCTCGGCGGCACGTGGAGCATCGCCCGCGGTATCAACAACCACGGCCACGTCGTCGGCGACAGCCCGGTGGAGTCCGGGCTCAGCCACGCGTTCCTCTGGAAGAACGGCAAGATGACCGACCTCGGCACGCTCGGCGGCGGGACCAGCTTCGCCTCCGACGTCGACGACGACGGCCGCGTCGTCGGCTGCAGCGAGTTGCCTTCGGGTGAGTGGAGTCCCTTCCTGTGGCAGAACGGCACGATGACCGATCTCGGGGCGCACGGCGCACCCGGCTTCTGCGGCGCGGACGTCGCCCGCGGGCACATCATCGGCACTTTCGCCCCCACCCCCGGCTTCGCCGAGCAGCGCGCCTTCCTGCTGTCCGGTGACGTCAAGACCGTCATCGACCGCCGTCCCGGCCTGACGGCCAACGCCGTCAACGACCGCGGCCAGGTGGTGGGCGCCGACAACTACACCGTGGACGAGAGCGGCTTCCCGCTGTCGACGTACCGGGCGTACCTGTGGCACGACGGCACCGGCCGGGAGCTCGGCACGCTGGGCGGGATGAGCTCCCCCAGCTCGATCAACAACCTCGGCCAGGTGGTCGGCAACTCGGACACGGCCGACGGCCGACGCCGCGGCTTCTTCTGGGACGGCTCCTCCATGACGCCCCTTCCCCTGTCCGCCGACGCTTCAGGCGCCGGCGCCGAGGCCATCAACGACCGCGGCCAGATCGTCGGCTCCTCCATCAAGGCCGGCGAGGTGTACGGCTTCGCCACCCTGTGGGCCGGCCCCACGGCCCCGCCCCGGACCCTGCCGCTGCCCGCCGATGTGAGGGTGGACTCCTCCCGAGCTTTCGACATCAACAACCAGGGCTGGATCGCCGGCTTCATCGACTACCACTGGAACACCGGCCTCAACACGCAGGCCGTCATCTGGCGCTGACCCTGGCCTCCAGGTGGGCGGGTGGGTGCCTCCGCGCCCGCCCACCCTGGTCGCCTGCCGTGACCTCGGGTCTTGGACGAATCGCCGCTTGGGTCTTGCGCGCGCGCCGGAAGGACCTTACCCTGCGGCGTTAGTTAGGAAGTCTTCCTAACTATCCCCCTGGAGGACCCGCGCATGACATCTCGTCTGAGAGCCGCCGCCCTGGCCGCCCTCCTCGTCCACCCCATCCTGTCAGCAACCCCGGCAGCGGCCGCCACCGCGCGGGCGGACGTCCTGCTGTCGCAGGGCAAGCCGGCCACCTCCTCCTCCGTGGAGGGCAGCGGTTTCGGCGCCGGCCTGGCGGTCGACGGCGACACCGGCACCCGCTGGGCCAGCGCCGAGGGCCACGACCCCGAATGGATCAGCGTCGACCTCGGCGCCGCCGCCACGATCAGCAGGGTCCGGCTCACCTGGGAGGCGGCCTACGCCAAGGCCTACCGGATCCAGACCTCCGCGGACGGCTCCACCTGGACCGACGCCTACTCCACCAGCACCGGCGACGGCGCCGTCGACGACCTGGCCGTCACCGGCACCGGCCGCTACATCCGCCTGTACGGCACGACCCGCGGCACGCCCTACGGCTACTCGCTGTGGGAGTTCGAGGTCTACGGCAACACCGGCGGCGGCGACACCACGGCCCCGACCGCCCCCGGGAGCCTGCGCGCCACGGCCACCACCTCCAGCAGCGTCTCGCTCGCCTGGAACGCCGCCACCGACAACGTCGGCGTCACCGGGTACGACGTCTACCGGGACGGCACCCGGGTCGCCACCGCCACGGGCACCACCCACACCGACACCGGGCTGAGCGCCTCGACCGGCTACTCCTACACCGTCAAGGCCCGCGACGCCGCCGGGAACACCTCTCCGGCCAGCACCGCGATCACCGCGACCACCCAGGCGAGCCAGGGCGGACCCGCCGTCCCCTTCGGCAGCCACACCATCCCCTACGCCGCGGGGATGCTGCGCCCCTCGGGCGACCAGGCCACGCTGGACCAGAAGGTGATCGACTACTACCGGCGGTGGAAGGCCGCCTTCGTCCGGCAGAACTGCGGCAACGGCTGGTACCAGGTCATCTCCCCCGACGCCGACCACCCTTACGTGGGTGAGGCCCAGGGCTACGGCATGGTGATCGCCGCGACGATGGCCGGAGCCGACCCCGACGCCAAGAAGATCTTCGACGGGCTGGTCAAGTGGATGCTGGACCACCCCTCGTCCATCAACCCCGACCTGCTGGCCGCCGAGCAGGACACCTCCTGCCAGAGCGTCGAGGGCGGGGACGCCGCCACCGACGGCGACATGGACGTCGCCTACGGCCTGCTCCTGGCCGACCGCCAGTGGGGCAGCTCAGGCACCTACAACTACCGCAACCTCGCGATCAGGCACATCAACGCGATCAAGCGCGACGAGCTGAACCCGTCCACCAACTTCCTCAAGCTGGGCGACTGGGCCGATTCGGGCGACCAGCGGTACTACGTCTCCCGCGCCTCCGACTGGATGGTGGACCACTTCCGTGCCTTCCGGAAGGCGACCGGTGACGCCACCTGGGACACCGTGCGCACGGCGCACCAGAACCTGATCGCCTCGATGCAGGCGAACTACGCTTCGGCCACCGGCCTGCTGCCCGACTTCGTGGTCAACACCAACACCACGCCCAAGCCGGCCTCTGGCAAGGTCCTGGAGCACGTCAACGACGGCTACTACTGGTGGAACTCCTGCCGCGTCCCGTGGCGCATCGGCGCCGACGCGGTGACCAGCGGGGACGCCAAGTCGCTCGCGGCGGCCCGCAAGCTCAACTCCTGGATCAGGAGCAAGACCGGCGGCGACCCCGGCAAGATCGCCATCGGCTACCGGCTCAACGGCGCGCAGATCTCCAGCGGCAGCGACGCCGCCTTCTTCGCCCCGTTCGCGGTGGCGGCGATGACCGACTCCGGCAGCCAGGCCTGGCTGGACGCCCTGTGGAACAAGATGGTCGCCACCCCGATCGACTCGGAGAGCTACTTCGCGGCCAGCATCCAGCTCCAGGTCATGATCACCGTGACCGGCAACCACTGGGTCCCCTGACGGCCGACCCCGGCCGGTGTGGGTGACCCCGCACTCCGCCCGCACCGGCCCCACCCACGCCGGCCCCGACCGGACCCGCCGTCAGTCGCCGGCTCCGGCCGGCGCCGCTGCGGTTCCTGCTGCCCGCCGGCACCGCGGGCACGGCGTGGTGGACGACCACGTCGGGAGCTGCGCGTCCGGCCATCCAGCGGGCCCCGCGCCAGATCATCGTCACAGCCGCCGCGATCCTGCCCGGCAAGGCGCGGCGCGAGCGCTACCTCGAGCAGTGGCTCGCCGACGGCGAGGGGCGGCGGAGCTGGGGATCAGCGCACTGTCCGTGGCGTTCGGGGCCGTCAAGGCCGCGGTGGCGATGAACCTGACCCGCCGCTCGGCCGTGGCGCTCGGACTCGCGGTCGTGCTGGTCGTCGGCGGGATCCGGCTGATGATGACCACGTCCGGCTGGGTGCCCGCCATAGCCATGGCGGGCGTGGCGTTGCCGTTCCTGTTGCTGATCATCCCGGGTTCACCGACCGCGACACGCCGCAGCCCCACTGATCTCAACTCCTTACCGCCCTTCGCCGACGCGCTTACGAGCTGACCGGAACTGCGATGGTGCCTTGCGCCACGGCACACAGGGTCTCGAGACCATCAGGGCCCACGGTCGACAGCTCGCACTGGCAGACGACGCGGGTCCGGCCGGCGCGGACGACATGCGCGCGTGCGCGCAGCATCGCGCCGACGGCGGGCCGCAGATAGTCGATGGTGAACCCGGAGGTGACCAGGTTCGCGCCGGCCACAGTGCCGGCGGCGAAGGTCAAGGCGTTGTCTGCGGCATAGGCCAGGACTCCACCGTGAAGGAAACCGTTCTGCTGGCGCAGGTCGTCGCGAATGTCCAGCTCCAAGGTTGCCTTTCCGTCGCCGAAGGCGACCAGCCGTGCGCCCAGTAGAGCGCTGAACGGCTGGGCCGCCAAGACCTTGCGGGCGATCTCTATGGTGGGCAATGCTTCTCCATTCTCAACGTCGGCCATAGGTACTAACGAGGGGCCAGAATAGGAGCGGTACGAATCGCCGCGGTCTGGCCCTGGCGCAGACCCTCGCGGTCGAGCGGTCCGGAGATCGACATCATCCCGCCACGTGATCCCGACTGCCCTGACGGCCGAGCCTCTTCACCTACCGCCGTGACTCGGCATGGGTAGCCATGCTCCCGACTCCGGGACCTCTTGAGCCCGGAGCCCAGGATGCGTATTGGCTCGGTGAAGGGGTCAGCGGTCGCACCGGCGGCGGTGAGGGCGGGTGCGGCGGGCATAGCTGATGGCGGCCATACCAAGAGCGACCCCCCACAGCCAGTACATGGGAACAGAAACCCAGTAGAACCGGTCAGGCAGCCCTGGCCGAAGCCGAGGTCATCCGCGCCGCTCACCAGCGTGCCCAGCATCTTGGTAAGGATCATCCCGAAGTGCACGGTCATCGCGATGGATATCCCGGCGGCCGGCCCAGGACCAGCCAGCGCGGAACAGAGCGGCCTACCACGCCCGGCACCCAGCCAGGGAAGACCCTGCCCCAGGCGTGCACCAGCGACCACGGCAGCACCGTGCCCGCCAGCACGAAGCCGACCTCGAACAGCACCAACGAGACGCCGACGCCCAGCCCTGCGCTGTCGAAGCCCACGACCAGCTGGGCGATGACCCGAACCGCGCAGCCCGCGGTGGCGGCGTAGGCCGCCCCTTTCGCCCACCTCGGCGCGTGCTCGGCCCGCGCGACCTCCGTCGTGCGGCCACAGGCGAGGCAACCGCCGCGCAGGCGCCGCGCGTGCATCAAGGCCACAGCGGCTACCAGCGCTCCTCCCGTCAGGCACGCGGTACGGCTGAGGAAGCCCAACGGAAAGAACCGCACGCCGATGCCGGGCAGCAGCCCACCGACCACGTCCAGCACGAACAGGGCCGCGGCCACGATCAACACCCCGCTCACGATCCACGCCCCGGCCAGCAGGACGCGACGGGCCACAATCGACCGCCGCAGCCGCGCGAGCCCGACCGTGACCGCCACCGCGGCCAGACAGAGCACGACCGCCTTCCACCCGGAGAAAGCGATCAGATCGACGCCTATCGGAGACATCTGTGGCGGGCTGTCGACGAACGCCCCGTGCGCCTGGAGCGTGCCGTACAGCAGGGCTCAGGCAAGCACCGCGCGCGGCGCCCACGAGTTCCAGGCCGGCGCCGGCCCGTCCTCGGCGGAGGTCATCGGGGCACCGCCCGCAACGGGAGCTCGCGCGTCGGGCGGCGCTGCAGCTCGCGCGTGCTCAGGAACAGCAGGACGGCCCACACCGAACAGTAGCCGCCGAACAGCGCGCCGCCCCGGTCAGTGAACAGCCCGGTGCCCAGCATGCCGACGCCGCCCACGGCTGCCATCGCCGTGACCAGCCAATGCAGCGCGAGCAGGATCCTGCGCGGCCACCGCCCCGGCAGGCTGAGCCGGCCAATGATCAGGACCGCGATGATGAGCAGCGCGCTCCCGGCGTTGGCCCACTGCGCCAGCGCCACCTCCCCAGGCCCGTACACCTGGTAGCTGTCGGGCGACACGTGCGGCCCGCCCGTGACGCCGAGCCGTCCATCCAGGGCGTACGACACCTTCGACGCCACGTACAGGCCCGTCCATGCCATCGCCGCATACGCAATCCTCATGACTCCTCCTCGGCTACCACTGTGCTGCGACGTCCACCGGACGGGTCTCCCCCGGCAAGGGGATCCGCCTCCCTCACGCGGGGGGCATCTCACTGCAGAGGATGGGAATCCGCTAAGCAGCCGATCTTCGGAGCTCTTGCCTCACATGGAGCAGAGTGCCGATGGGGCCGACGCTGTCGGCATCCCAGGTTCCGGCATGCTCATCGCCAGGCGAGCACATCGTAAGCTCGCGCCAGGTCATCGGCCCACGGCATGTCGTGATCACGCTCAAATGCGCTGTACAGGCGCTCTCTGACCCGGTCGCGATGCAGCCAGGTGAGGACCGCGGCGGGCAGATGCACTCCTCTGACCCACCCGGTCACCAGGTCGGCGAGATGACGGTCTGCCGCTGGTCCGCGAATGGCGTCCCAACCGTCGAGGAACAGGCTCACGCTGTCGGTGAACTCGCCGACCACGCTGAGGAATTCGGCCGTGTCGCCAAACGAGCCGACCTGCGGTGGATACTTCGCCAACAGCGACCGCCAGACCGCCATGAGGTAGCCGCCGACAGCCTCCCGCTCAGCTGCGGGCCAGGCCCGCCAGCCCAGCCGGACCAGCAGGCCCAGGACCATACTCGCGTACAGCTCGTTTCCCGTGACGAGCCGCTCCAGCAGCAACGGCAGCAGACTCTTCACGTCGTCGTCGGTCCCGACCGTGTTCCCCAGGCTGATCGTCAGTGAGAACAGGTCATGCTCATCCACCAGCACCGAACCGCGACAGTGCGGACACCCGTCAAGGACCGCCCTGCGCGGGTAGCGGGCGAACACCTCCCGAAGCCGTCCCACAGCCACGCCCAGCCCCTCGTCCACCGGCCAAGTGTCGCACCCGGTATCCGCCACGGTCGCAGACGGGTCGGAAGCGCCCGCCGGGCTCGGAGCGCAGCAGGGTGGATGGGCGGGCCGCAGCGTGGTCGTCATGCTGCTCCGCCGTGAACTTTCCTTCTATGGGCCGCGTTGGGACTTGCGAGGGTGTCTGTCCGCGTCGTTCCTCGCGGGCCTTCCCTCAGTCGTCATGAGTGCGGTTGTAAGCCCCGAGTTCTCCCTGCTTGGTGCACGCCTGTATGGGCTTCCCGTTCTTGGACGTGACTCGGTTCGGGCGGCGGTCGAGCCTGTGTGTACCGGGGCCAGGTTGATGGGACCTTCTCCACGGCGTTCGAGGTACCGGCCAGGCCAGCCGGCGCCGCCGTACGGCCAGCCACGCGGGCGCGGTGCCGGGGGCGCGGCGGAACTGATGGCGTTGGCCGCAGACCACCGTGTGCACCGGGACGCCGAAGACCCATCCCGAGTAGACGTCTGAGCCGCGCCGCGCCCCCATCGAAGAGGCGCACGTTGGCTGAGGCTGACGGCTATCGGCTTGCCGCGATCACCGCGTACAAGGGCGGCAACCCACGCCAGGCTCGTCCTGCGCGGGACCGAGGCTTCCGAGGATGCCGCGGAACGTCACGGCCACCTCGTCACCGGCATGGAGGCCCTGGTCTGGCAGGGCGAGCTGCACGGCATCCCGGAGGAGACGTCGTCAGCAATACCTTATTTCATCTAGGTAAGATAGATCTATGGCGGGCATTGAACGAGTCACACAGCCCACGTTGGACGTCCTCGAAGTGCTGGTTCAGTCCCAGCAACGGAGTGAGGAGATGCACGGCTGGGCCATCATGAAAGCCACCGGCCGCGCCGGTCCCACCGTCTACAAGGTCCTCGACCGGCTCGAAGACGCCCACTGGGTCAAGGGGAGATGGGAAGAACTCGCCGACGACCAGCCCGGCCCGCGTCGCCGGTTCTACGAGCTGACCGGCGAGGGTGTGCCCGCCGCCCGCGCTCTCCTGGCCCAGCGCCGCCCGTCCGCGCTCACGACCCGCCCGGCGCTCGGCTTCGCGCCGCTCGCCTGGCTGAACACGCTACTGGCCGGAGGAGCTCGTTGAGCGGCTGGGAGATCATATTCGCCTTCGTCGCGGGCCTGATCGTCAACGAGATGTGCGACGTCTCGCCGTGGCTGGCGAAGAGGCTCGTCCGTTGGTCCGCTCATCTTCGGTATCGGGACTCCATACGCGCGCAGGTCCGCGCCGAGGAGTTGATCGCGCTGATCGACTCGCGGCCCGGCAAGCTGCTCAAGCTGTTCACGGCCATCGGATTCCTAGGTGCCGGCACGGGGGTTCGCGTCTGGGATCACCTCCGAGACCTACGAAGAGGCGCAAGGTTCCGGAGAAGCGACCCCGGGCTGGTTACTCTCACGCTCGAGAGAACGGTGAAACTAACCTGGGGCCGCCGCCGCAGCCCGTTTCCGTCGCGGCGGAGAGTTGGCGCCGTGCCACCAAGCGATTGAAGGCGTGAGATGAGGCGAGCAGATCTTCCCCAACCGGGCCGCGATCATCCGGCTGGTCGGGGCTGTACTGGCCGAGCAGACCGACGAGTGGGTCGAAGCACGCCGCTACATGGGCCTGGGCATCCTCGCCAAAGCCCGCGTTCGGGTGATTCCCGGCGACACACCAGCCCAGAACCGGCAGCACCGGCCCATGGTCGAACGCTCCATCGCCTGGCTGATTGGGCCTGAAGGCCGCTGCCGCCGTCTGCGCCATCGCGACACCGCCGCCGCCCACTGGTGGCTGCGCACCCGCATGGCCGCGCTCAACCTCCGCCGTCTGCTCAACCTTGGCCTGCGCCGAGTAGCCGGCAGCACCTGGATCCTGCCCACCTCCGCCTGACCCTCCCTTCACCGCGTACGGGCCGCGGCGATCACCTCCTGGACGGCGTCGAGGACCAGGCCGGGCCGCGTGATGTGCACGTAGTGGTCGGCCGTGTCGGCGACCACCAGCCGGCCGCGCGTCGACAGGGCGGCGAGGTCCGCGGCGCGTGCCGTAGCGGTCGCCTCCTGGCCGGACGGGGAGATCACCACGACCGGCAGGTCGCCCCACGCCCGCGGCCGGACCGTCGCGCGCACCTGTGCGGCGCCGTCGGCGGCCGCCCACGCCTCGGCCCGGGCGGCCGCCATGCTGCCGGAGCCGTAGACGACGACGGCGTGCTCGCGAGCCGCCCCGGTGGCCGAGGCCGGCACGAAGGCGTCGCCGAACAGCCGGAGCAGGCCCAGGCGGGCGGCGAGCTGGTAGGCGGTGAACTGGACGGCCAGCAGCGGCCGGGAGACCTCGATCGCCCCGGCGGCCGTCTCGTCGGTGACGTCGACCAGCACCAGGCCGGCGGTGAGTTCCGGCCGGCGGTCGGCGAAGATCCGCACGCTGTTGCCGCCGAAGGAGTGCGCGACCAGGACATAGGGACCCGCCTCACCCGCGGCGGCCAGCAGCGCGTGCAGGTCCTCGGCGGCCCGCTCGGCGGTCGGCGGCGACGGGCTCCGCCGGCTCCACGCGTATCCGGCCCGGTCGTAGGAGCACACCCGGTTGCCCTCTGACAGCCGCCGCTGGATCGGCTCCCAGCTCGCGCTCGACTCGGCCAGGCCCGCCTCCAGGACGACGGTGGGCGCGCCGGTCCCTGTGCAGTGCAGGTGCAGGCGGTGGCCGCCGACGTCGACCAGCCGTCCCGGCATCCGGTGGCGTGCGGCGTCGCCCTGCCGGGCGACCGTCTCGTACAGGAATCCCCCGCTCACGGCCAGCACGAGCAGGCCCGCGGCCCACAGGGCGCCCCGCCGCAGCAGCCGCCGCCGCGGCCGTGCCGCCGGCGCATCTCCACGCGTCATGCCTCGAACCTACGGACGCGGCCCGCCCGTCACCTCCTCCGCGCAGACGGAGCCGCCGCTACGACCCGCGCCCCGGCCGCCGCCGCCCTCTCCTCCGGCAGGACGACGCGGCCGTGGGAGCGCGGTCCCAGGGCCGGTCCCGGGCCCCGGGCCGGCCGCGCCGGTGGCCGGCCCGGGCGGCTGGCGGCTCTAGACGCACCGTCCGGCCAGCCAGGCCCGGTAGTCCTTGGTGTAGTTGGTCATCACGCTCTTGGGGGCCTGGTTCAGGACGGCCTGCCAGCGGGCCGTGTTGCCGCGCCAGTCCGGTGGCGGCTCGTCCCATCCGACGCTGTCGGTCCACCGGGCGGCCGACCCCTTGAGCAGCCCGGGATGGCGCCTGGCGAGCTCGCCCTGGATCCAGGAGTCGGTCGAGTAGACCAGGATCCGCTGCCTGCCCTGCCGTTCGACGATCGGGTCGGAGATCTCCTTCCATCCGCGCGCCGCGTGACCGGAGGTGAGGACGGCCTTGGTCTCGGGCTTGATCTCGAGCAGGGCGACCAGGTTCCTGGCGGCCACGTGGTCCAGCCACTCCCGCAGCGTGTACACCCGCTCGCCGGTGTAGGGGCCGCGGGAGACGCGGCGGCTCTGCAGGTTGTCGCTCCCGTAGGCCCACCAGATGTCGGTGATGTCGCGCCGGGTCCCCGTCAGGCCGTTGGTGGAGGTGTTGTGCCACATCACCGCCTTGGTGCCCTCCCTGGTGAGCTGGACGTCGGCTTCGACGCCTGCGGCACCCCAGGACTTCTGGTCGTCGACGGCACGACCGCTGTTGGGCTGGCGGACCTGGTCCTTGGCCATGTCGGCCGGGTCGTGGGGGTAGCCGCCGTGCCCGAAGACCAGCGGGCAGGCCGGCGCGCCCGCGACGGCCGGCGGGGCGCCGGTGAGGGAACCGGCCACGAGCCCGGCGGCCGCCAACGCGACGCCGGTCCTGCGCTTCGTCATCTGCCACCCAGGGGAGTCGTTCGGCACAACGGACGATCTACGTGGCGGGAGCCTAGTGATCCCGCTGACCCGCGATCAAGCACCGGGCGTCAGCCGCGGGACCGGGCGTGGACGATCAGCGCCCACACGAAGCAGCCGAACGAACCGGTGGCGGGACCACCAGGCCGCCCATGAACAGGATCATGAAGACCGGGTTGAGGATGGCCACGTTGATCTTCTGCATGGCCTCGCCGACGGCCTACCGCCAGACGTTCAGGCCGCGTGCTCAGGTGGCGGGCGTCATGGAGGAGGCGCCCTCCGCCGGCCGCAGGCGGCGCCGGGCCGGTTCGCGCCCGCGCGGCTGGCGGGGCGCGGCGGTCGCCGGCGGCGGCGCCGGAACGGGGCAGGTGACGGGCGAGCCGTGGGCGACCGTGATCGGCTTGCCGTGGTGCAGGAGGGGCAGCGGGTCGCCGTCGAGCAGCGTGTAGGTGGCGCTGCCCTGGTCCACCCGCACCGCCAGCCTGCTCCCCCGCATCACGATGGTGAAGCCGAGCCGCGACAGCCCGTCGGGAAGGCGCGGCGCGAAGGTCAGCCCGCCGCGCCGGCTGCGCATGCCGGCCAGGCCGTTGACCAGGGCCATCCAGCTGCCCGCCAGCGAGGCGATGTGGAGCCCGTCGCGGGTGTTGTGCTCCAGGTCGTCGAGGTCCATCAGCGCGGCCTCGGCCACGTAGTCGTAGGCCAGCCGCAGGTGCCCGACCTCGGCGGCGAGCACCGCCTGGACGCCCGCCGACAGGGAGGAGTCGCGGACGGTGAGCCGTTCGTAGTAGTCGAAGTTGCGGGCCTTCTGCTCGGGGGTGAAGGCGTCGCCACGCCGGAACATGGCCAGCACCAGGTCGGCCTGCTTGACCACCTGCTTGCGGTACAGGTCGAAGTAGGGGAAGTGCAGCAGCAGCGGGTACTGCTCGTCGGTGGTGGCCGCGAAGTCCCACACCTCGTGGCCGGTGAACCCGGCCGCCTGGGGGTGGACGCCGAGCGTGGCGTCGTAGGGGACGTGTATCGCCTCCGCCGCGTCGCGCCAGCCGGCCATCTCCTCCTGGTCGACGCCGAGCTCGCGGGCGCGTTCGGGATGGCGGCCCGCGGCCTCGGCGGCGGCCACCAGGTTCTGCTGGGCCATCAGGTTGGTGTAGACGTTGTCGTCGGAGATGGCGCTGTACTCGTCGGGTCCGGTCACCCCGTCGATGTGGAAGCGGCCCTGGGCGTCGTGGTGCCCCAGCGACCGCCACAGCCGCGCGGTCTGCGCCAGCAGTTCGAGCCCGATCCCGCGGTCGAAGTCCTCGTCCGCCGTGCAGTCGACGTAGCGGACGACCGCGTCGGCGATGTCGGCGTTGATGTGGAAGGCCGCGGTGCCCGCCGGCCAGTACCCCGAGCACTCCTCGCCGTTGATCGTCCGCCACGGGAAGCCGGCGCCGCGCAGGCCGAGCTGGCGTGCCCGCTCCATGGCCAGCGGCAGGGTGGAGTGCCGCCAGCGCAGCGCGTGCGCGGCGCTGTCCGGCAGGACCTGGGTGAGCAGGGGCAGCACGTACGCCTCGGTGTCCCAGAAGCTGTGCCCGTCGTAGCCGGGCCCGGTCAGCCCCTTGGCCGGGATCGCCCTGCCCTCCGCCCGAGCGCCGGCCTGCAGCACGTGGAACATCGCGAAGCGCACCGCCTGCTGGACCTCGCCGTCCCCGTCGACCTGCACGTCCGCGTTGCCCCAGAACGTGTCGAGGTAGGCGCGCTGCTGGGCCAGCAGGCCGTCCCATCCGGTCTGCACGGCGCCGGTGAGCGCGGCGGCCGCCTGGTCGCGTACGGCAGGCTCCGACCGCGCGGCCGACCAGCCGTACCCGACGAACTTGACCAGGCGCAGCCGCTCCCCCGGGCTGAGGAACACCGTCACCGTCACCCGGCCGAGGTCGGGCCCGCTCTCGGCGCTGACCAGCACGTTGTCCGGCCCCTCGACGACGTGGTCCATGCCCGCCGCGACGATCAGGCGGCTCTCCCTGGTGCGGTGCAGCAGCCCTGCGCGAGCGTCCTTGGCGCCGTGCTCCAGGCCGATCAGCGGGGCCTGCAGCGCGGCGGCGACCCGGGGATCGCCGCCGGGCGGCGGGAGCGGCTCGTTGGCGACGAGTTCCGACTGCACCACCAGCCGCACCGGGCGGGCCAGGGTCTCCACGTCGTAGCAGATGGCCGCCACCGAGCGCTGCGTGAAGGACACCAGCCGGGTAGAGGACACGCGCACCACGTCGTCGGAGGGCGAGGCCCATTCGGCCCGGCGGTGCAGCACCCCGGCGCGCAGGTCGAGCAGCAGCTCGTGCGAGCGCAGCTCCCCGTAGCGGACGTCGAACGGCTCGTCGTCGACGAGCAGCCGGATCAGCTTGCCGTTCGTCACGTTGATGACGGTCTGGCCGGACTGCGGGTAGCCGTAGCCCGCCTCCGCGTACGGCAGCGGCCGCAGCTCGTAGACGCCGTTGAGGTAGCAGCCCGGCAGGCCGTGCGGCTCGCCCTCCTCGAGGTTGCCCCGCCAGCCGATGTGGCCGTTGGACAGCGCGAACAGCGACTCGTAGTGGGCCAGGACGTCCAGGTCGAGGTAGGTGGCGCGCAGGCACCACGGCTCGGTGGGGAAGGCGGCATGGCTGATCACGGGTGCTCCAGGAGCTCGGCCAGGTCCTTCACCACGACGTCGGCGCCGTGCGCCCTGAGCTCGGCCGCCTGGCCCGCCCTGTCGACGCCGACCACGAACCCGAAGCCGCCGGCCCGGCCCGCCGCCACTCCCGCGAGTGCGTCCTCGAACACCGCGCAGCCGGCCGGGTCCATCGCGAACGCCCGTGCGCCCGCCAGGTACATGTCCGGCGCCGGCTTTCCCGCCAGGTGCTCCCGCTCCGCCGTGAGCCCGTCGACACGCACCTCGAACAGGTCCTCGATGCCCGCGGCGACCAGCACGTCGCGGCAGTTCGCGCTGGAGGAGACCACGGCGCGGCGCAGCCCCGCCTCCCGCGCCGCCTTGACGTAGCGCACCGACCCCTCGTAGGGCCGCACGCCGTCCTGCTTCATCCTGCGCAGCAGGATCACGTTCTTCCTGTCGGCCAGCCCCTTCACGGTGTCGGCCCGCTGCGGGTCGTCGGGGCTGCCCTCGGGCAGTTCGATGCCGCGGGAGGCGAGGAAGGCGCGGACGCCGTCGGCGCGGGGCCTGCCGTCCACGTAGTCGTCGTAGTCGGCCACCGGGTCGAAGGGCACGTACGGCTCGCCGCGCGCCCTGGCCCGCTCTCTCAGGTAGCCGTCGAACATCTCCTCCCACGCGGCGGCGTGCACCGTGGCCGTCCGGGTGAGCACGCCGTCCAGGTCGAACAGGCACGCCCGCACGCCGCCGGGCAGTCCCAGGTCGTTTCCCTTCACCGCATTCCCCGTTTCCCCGCCTCCGGCCCCCGTGGCGTGATCCCCTTCCGCGCCGGGCGGCCGGCGGCTGCCCGGCCCGCTCAGGGCTGCTGCGACGGCAGGACCTGGTCGTAGTCGATCTCGACGTGGCGCGGCCCGCGCAGTACCGCGCTGGGACGGTATGGCGGCGGGTCGGTGACCAGCCGCGGGTTGACCAGCCGGCTCACCAGCTCGCGCAGGGCGATCTGGGCCTCGAGCCGGGCCAGCGGCGCGCCGAAGCACTGGTGGATGCCCCCGCCGAAGCCGAGGTGCTGGATGTAGGGGCGGTCCGGGTCGAAGCGGTCGGGATCGTGCACGTGCGCGGGGTCGCGGCTGCCCGAGGCGAGCGCCAGGATGATGGAGGAGCCCTTGGGGATGTCGACGCCCGCGACGGTGATGTCGTCGAAGGCGACGCGCTGCGGCAGGAAGTGCACGGGCGGCTCGAAGCGCAGCAACTCCTCGACGGTGTGGATGATCAGTTCGGGCTCCTTGCGGAGCCGGTCGATCATCCACGGGTTGCGCAGGATGGTGAGCATGCCGTTGGCGATGAGGTTGACCGTGGTCTCGTGCCCGGCGAGCAGCAGCAGCGCGCAGGTCGCCATCACGTCGACGTCCGACATCGAGCCCTCGGGACCGCTGTAGGTGACCAGGCCCGACATGAGGTCGTCACCCGGATCGCGGCGGTGGGCCTCGGCGAGCTCGCCGAGGTAGCGGCCGAGCTCGAGCCTGGCGGCCTGGTGGCGCCGTTCCCGCTCCTCCGCGTCCCCCTCGCCGGGGCCGATGCTCTCCACGATCGCCGTGGCCCAGGTGTGGAAGCGGGGCTCGTCCTCGCGCGGTACGCCGAGCAGGTGGCAGATCACCGTGACGGGGAAGGGGTAGGCGACATCGTCGACGACGTCGGCCCGCGTGCGGCCGTCGAGGCCGTCGACCAGGCCCGTGACGATCCGCTGGAGATCCCCGCGCAGGTTGTCGACCACGCGCGGCGAGTGCGGCGGTCCGAAATGGCGCATCGCCAGGCTCCGGAGCCGGTCGTGCTCGGGCGGATCGCGCATGATGAACGAGGGCGGCAGCCCGCCAGTGGGCGGCGGCTCGTTCAGGTTCTCGGCGTCGGAGCTGACCCGCGGGTCGTGCAGCAGCGCGACGATCGCGTCGTAGGTGCTGACGACGTAGCTGCCGTCCTCCTGGCGCGCCACGGGCGTCTTGCGGAGTTCGGTGTACAGCGTGTATGGGTCGGCCCGGTTGGCGAACTGGAGGATCTGCTCGTAAATGCTTGCCGGCGCCACGAAGGTGCCTCCCTGTCTTGTCGTTCGAGGGTGCTACTGCGAATGCCGTACGAGCGTGACGCGGCGTTCGGCCGGGTCGTGCCCGGTCACCACCACCGTCGCGCCCTCGGCCGGGGCCAGCCGCTGCGGGACCCCGGCGGGCACCGGCCGCACCTCCTGTGTCCGGCCGACCATGCGGGCCTCCGGCGGGAACGGCGCGGCCCGCTCGATCTGGTCCCGGTAGAAGTCCAGCCACATCGCCTGGTCGAAGGTGACCGCGGCGGTGATCCTGCCGCGGAAGCCGTAGACGGCGACGAACCTGCGCCGGTCCACCGAGCCCTGCACGATCGCGATCTCGTCGGCCACGGTCGGCACGCCGACCGACTTGATGTTGACGCCGAACTGGATGGACCAGAAGACCGGCAGCGACAGGTGCGGCCAGCGGTGGGCCTGGTCGCTGAGCATGTTGTGGGCGGCGATCTCGGCCTGGGCGACCGCGTTGCCCCAGTGCTCCAGCGCCATGAACTGGTAGTGGTAGACCGGGTGCGGGAAGCGCGCCACGTCACCGGCGACGAAGACGTCGTCGGTGACCAGGCCGTTGATGTCGAAGGCGCGGCAGCCCGCGTCGGTGGCCACGCCCCAGGGTCCTGCCGCCAGCCCGGAGCCCTGCAGCCATTCGACGTTGCGGATGGCGCCGAGCGCGACCACCGCCACGTCGGCTTCGACCCGGCTGCCGTCGGACAGCTCCGCCCCCACCAGCCGGCCGGCGGCGTCGCCTTCGAGCGCCCTGACGGTGACCCCGCACCGCAGGTCGACGCCCGCCTCGCGCTGCATGTCCGCCGCGACGGCGCCGATCACCTCACCCATCGAGCCGTGCAGCGGCGCCTGCCCGGCCTCGACGAGGGTGACGGGCAGATCGAGGTCGCGGCAGACCGAGGCCACCTCGCATCCGGTGAACCCGCCGCCGATGACCAGCACCCTGCCGACGCCGGCGGCCAGCCGGTCCCGCACCTGGCGTGCCTCTTCGAGGGTGCGCAGCACGTACACCCCGTCGAGCGCGGCCTCTTCCGGTTTCGGCCACGGTCTGGCCCGCGCGCCGGTGGCGATCAGCACCTTGTCGAAGTCGATCGTCCGGCCGTCGGCGAGGCGGACCTGCTTGGCGCCGAGGTCGAGCCCGGTCGCGGGGGTTCCCGCCACCCATTCGACGTCGATCTCCCGCAGGTGGGGCAGCATGGTGTGCTCGGCCTCGACCATGCCCTTGAGCACCTGCTTGGACAGCGGCGGCCGGTCGTACGGCTGGTACGGCTCGTCGCCGACCAGGGTCACGGTGCCCTTGAAGCCGTCCCTGCGCAGGACGCCCGCGGCGCGGCCGCCGGCCAGGGACGCGCCGACGATGACGATGTGCCCGCTGCGTTTGAACTTGCCGTCGCTGTCACTCGTCGGGTGTGACAGCTCGGGGTCCACGGTCCGGTGCTGGGTGGCCATCCGGTCGAGGTGGATGGCCTGCACGGGACAAGCGGCCGCGGCCTGGAGCACCCGCTCGCGCTGGCCGTCATCGGGGTCGGTGTCGTAGAGAAGCGCTTCCTGGCCGAGCATGACGAACGCGTCCGGCGCCAGGAAGGCGCACTGCCCGTATCCCTGACAGCGTGTGAGATCAACGACTACGCGCACGGCGACTCCCCCCGTCGTTCCAGGCGGGCATCCGCCGCCCAGGCCGATCTGACACCTCCTTACCCGGCGCTTCGTTGGCGGTAAGTGAAGAAAAGTCATCGTTTGGGCATTTTCGCCGCATCGATGCGCTCGGTGGGGATGGTCGACAGGAGCCACTCCTGGAATCTTGAATGCGCGTTCCAGATATGGGGTAGGGTGAGCCGCGTGGCGAGAACGAGGGAGTTCGACACCGACGCGGCGGTCGAGGCGGCGATCGGCGTCTTCTGGAGCAAGGGCTACGCCGCCACCTCCATCCAGGACCTGGTGGAGGCGACGGGGATCGGCCGCGGCTCGTTGTACGCCGCCTTCGGCAGCAAGGAGGGGCTGTACGAGGCGGCGCTCACGCGCTACGCCGAGCGCTCCTCCGCCGACATCGCCGCCCGCCTGGACAGCGCGGCACCCATCCGCGAGGTGCTAAAGGATGTGCTGATCGCGCTGGTGGAGGCCACGGTCACCGATCCCGGGCGGCGTGGCTGCCTGATCACCAACACCGTGACCGAGCGGCTGCCCGCCGACCCGGTCGCCGGCAGGGTGGCGGGCGGGGCGCTCGACCGCAACGCCACGGCCTTCACCGCCGTGCTGCGCCGCGCCAGGGAGCGCGGCGAGCTGCCGCCCGACGCCGACGTGACCGCGATGGCCGACCTCCTCGTGACCACGATCCAGGGCCTGCGCGTCCAGGGCAAGGCGGGCGCCGACCGGCGGCGGCTGGTGGCCGTCGTCGAACTGACACTTTCTGTACTGTTCATTCACGATTGGAGTTCGATATGACCAGGGTCGCAGTGCTGGGCACGGGGATCATGGGCGCGGCCATGGCGCGCAATCTGGCGAGGGCGGGCCACGAGGTGGCGGTCTGGAACCGGACGAGGGAGAGGGCGCTGCCGCTGGAGGCCGACGGCGCGGTCGTCGCCGCCGGCCCGGCCGAGGCCGTGGCGGGCGCGGAGGTCGTGATCACGATGCTGAACGACGGTGACGCGGTCCAGGAGGCGATGTCGGCGGCCGCGCCCGGGCTGCGCGCCGGGCAGGTGTGGGCGCAGATGAGCACCGTCGGCGTCGCCGCCATCGACCGGCTCGCCGATGTCGCCCGGTCACACGGGCTGGTGTTCGTGGACGCGCCGGTGCAGGGCACCCGGCAGCCCGCCGAGGCCGGGACACTGGTCATCCTCGCGGCGGGGCCCGCCGACGAGCGGCTGGAGCCGGTCTTCTCCGTGATCGGCGCCAAGACCCTGTGGGTCGGCGAGGTGGGGGCGGCCACCCGGCTCAAGCTCACGACGGTCGGCTTCGGGATCTCGCTGACCTCGGTGGTCGCCGAGGCGCTGGCGCTGGCCAAGGGGCTCGGCGTGGATCCGGCGCTGTTCGGCGAGGTCATCACCGGCGGGCCGATGGACAACCCGTACCTGCAGGCGAAGGTGAAGGCCATCCTGGCCGGGGACTACACGCCCAGCTTCACCGTGCGCAACGCCGAGAAGGACACCCGGCTGATCGCCGAGGCGGCGGCGGGCGCGGGCGTCGCGGTGGACCTGGCCGAGGCCGCGGGCGAGCGGTTCAGGAGGGCGGAGGCTCAGGGACACGGGGACGACGACATGGCGGCGAGCTACTTCGCGAGCTTTGCCCCAAATGCATCCGATGACCAGGGGCCCCTCCCCACAGGCGCGTGAAGTCGCGCGGCGAGGAGACCACCTGGCACAAGCCCGACCACCAGGTGGTGGAGGCCTCGATGGAGATGTCGGCCTGCTTCCTGGCCACCGGGTAACCGAGAGCGCCGCGATGGGCCTGCACGTGCTGGGCACGGCGGCCGGTGGTGGTCTCCCCAGTGGAACTGCGCGTGCCCCGGCTGCTCCGGGGCGCGCGCCCATCCGTGGCGGCGCCGCCACGCCTCGCTCGCGGGCGAGCTCGCCGGCGGCAGCCGCTTCGTCGTGAACGCGACCCCCCGGCATCGCCGACCGGATCGAGCTGACCGGCGCGCTGCGCCCGGGCCCCCAACCACGAACGACCCCGCTGGCGGGCGTCATCCTCACCGCTGGAGACGCCGAACGTGCGCGAGCACCCGCCGGCTGACCCTGCACCCCTCGCCGCGCCGGCTCGACCTTCTCCGGTAGCGCCCGCTCCTCCGGTAGCCCTCACTCCTCCGGTGGCCCCGCTCCTTCGGTAGCCACCGCTCCTCTGGTGGCCCCCGCTCCTCCGGTGGCCCCCGCTCCTCCTCCGGTGGCTCTCGCGCAGTCCGGAAGCCCGCGCCCGCAGGGCTTCCGGGCGCATTTGTCGGTGGATGCCGCTAGCGTTCCGCGCATCATCACAGCCGCGGGAGCTGCGTCCCGCGTCTTCGGCATGGGCGAAAGGCGGCAGCGTTGGGTTGGCTGGCGGCGGGCGACGGATATGAGGTCGCCCTCATCGAGGGCCGGGTGGCGGCGAGAGCCACCGCCGGCAGGGCGGCGGGACGGCAGCTGAAGTCGCTGCCGAAGGCGTTGCGAGACCATCCCGAGGTGGACCGGCTGCGCCGCCTCGCCGAGTGGCTCGACCGGCACGCCGCCTCATGCGTCGCCCAGGTCGACGCGTGGATGGTCTCGTCGCTGCCCGTCCCCACCGCGCTGCTGGCCCGCGTGTGGCCCGACGAGGCGTGGCAGTCGGCGCTGCGCGACCTGGTCGTGGTCGGCGACGATCCCGACGAGGTCGGCTTCCTGCGCGACGCCACCGACGCGGGCGAGCTGCGGGTGGTCGACCTCGACGGCGAGACCGTACGGCTGTCGCCGCGGACGGTGACCCTGCCGCACCCGGTGCTCCTGCAGGACCTGGAGGAGCTGCGCGAGTTCGCCGCCGAGCTCGGCGTGGTCCAGAAGGTCGAGCAGATCCACCGCGCCACCTGGCGCAAGCCCGCCGAGCTGGGCGAGCGGGACAGCGCGGTGAAGGAGTTCGCCGGCGGCAGCTTCGACTCGCGCTTCGGGCTGGCCGCCCGCGCCACCTCGCTCGGCTACCGGGTGTCCGGCGGTCACGCCACCTGCAGGGTGCGCGACGCCGGGCGCATCACCGAGGCCGCGGTGTGGATCGGCGAGCCGTACTGGGACGACGACGTGGCGACGGGCGACCTGCGGTGGAGTGACCAGGACGGCCGCACGCTCGCGCTGCGCGAGGTCGGCCCGGTGGCCTGGTCGGAGGGGATGCGGATGGCGGCGGCGCTCTACGCGGGGCGGCGGGTCGAGGAGGGGAAGGGCGCGTGACCATGGAGATGTCGCCGGCGGAGGAGCTGCTGAAGGCGGGGGCGGTGCTGCCGCCGGACACCGAGGGGGCCGGCGAGCGGGCGGTGCCGCTCACCACCAGGGCCTACCGCCACCCCGGCCTGGACGACCGGGTGGTGGTCCGTCTGGTCGCCGCGGAGCTCGGCGCGGCCGAGGACTTGGCCGCGGGCTTCCTGGGCCTGATCCCTGACGGCGAGCCCGCCGTCGTCGGGCTCGGCTCGCGGCGGTCCCTCGGCTTCCCCGAATGGGTGCTGGTGCACCACCCGGAGGACGGGCAGCACGCGCTCGCCGTCGTGCCTGAGCTGGAGCGCGCGGCGCGGCAGGCGAAGTCCAAGCCCAAGGCCGCGCTGGAGGCCTACCACGAGCTGGCCGGCAGGCTGGCCGCCGCGGTCCCGCACTTCCTGCCCACGTTCTACGAGCAGGCCGGCCGGGTGTTCCTGGAGGTGGAGAACGCCACCTACGCCGCCCAGCTGTTCGGCCACGCCCGCAAGGCCGAGGCGCGGCACGGGCTCGCCATCGACGAGGACCGGCTCGACGCGGTGTTCCTCGAGTTCGCGCTGGCGGGCGCGCTGCCGGTGAAGGTGCTGTCCGGCTACGCGAAGGAGCTGGCCGCCCGCCTGCCGGCCGACGAGGCGCTGCGCAGGTTCGCGCGGCTGTGCGTGCGGCGCACCGCGGGCGGGCTGCCGCCCTCGACGCAGATGGCGACCGATCTGCGCCGGCTCGCCAAGGCGGCGGGCGCCGACGCCGACGCGGAGGAGCAGGCATTCCTGGGCCGGCTGCTCGACCTGTCCGCGACCCTGCTGGCCCCGGCCGGCTGGTGGAAGGCGCACCGCGCGGCGATCGTCGCCCTGGGCCGGCGCGAGCCCGAGGTCCGCGGCAGGCTGCTGAACGTCATGCCGCAGGCGAACGACCACGAGCTGCCGGCGGTGTGGCTGGACATCCTCGAGGCTTGCGGCGCCACCGCCGGCCTGGCCGGTGGCGAGGTGCCCGAGGGCGAGCGCCCCGGCGACGGTACCGCCGGCTGGCTCGAGCGCTTCCTGAAGGCCCGCGACGACGCCTGGGGCGTCCCGCCGCGGCTGCCCGCCCTCTACCTGCTGGTCGAGCGGCTGGCCGGCGTCGTGCGGGCCGAGCTGGCCGGATCCGGCCGCACGCTACGGGTCCCCTACGACCTCGACCTGCTCGACCTGCTGCTCGCCCTCGACATCCCCGTGGCCGAGCCGAACACTCTGCTGCTGGAGCAGTGGGCGCGTGGCGAGGGCCAGCGCGACCTGCTCGCCCTGGCCGCCGACGACCGCTTCCACCTGCCCTTCCAGCGGGCGGCCGACCGGTTCACCGACGACGAGGACGGCAGGCGCGCCGCCCGCCTGCTGGCGGCCTCGCCCGGCGGGCGGCCGCTGCTGGCCGCGTGGGTGCGCTCGGTGGCCGCCCGCTCCTCGGCCGCGGGACTGCCGGAGCTGCCCGACGCCATGCGGCGGCTGTCCTGGCTGCCGGGTGAGGCGCTGGCCCTGGCCGAGGAGGAGGTGCGGCGGGCCGCGCGCGCCGACGTGGCCGAGGTGCTGGCCCGCACGCTGCGCGCGGGGCTGTTCGACGAGCTGGGCTGGCCGGCGTGGGAGGAGGCGGCCGCCGCGCTCGTGCGCAAGGAGGACGTCGACGACCTGATCGTGGCCGACGCCTGGCCGCACCTGATCGTCGCCGGTTCCGCGCAGGCGCGGGTGCTGGCGGCCGACGGCGCGGTGCTCACCCACGACCTGCGCCGCCCGGCCGACGACGACTGGGGCGACGCCGGATTCCACTACGTGGACGGCGAGCTGCTCGTGTACTGGCAGTCCCGCCAGCTTGACGGCGAGCTGCGCGGATACTGGCACACCTCTCCCGGCCGGCTCCACCACGTGGAAGGCGATCACCCCCGCGGCACCCGGCTCGACTGGTACCGCGGCGACGATCCCGTCACCCTGCCGCTGCCCGGCGGCGGGCGCACGACCGGCCACGGGCCACTGCGCAAGGGTGACACGGCGGTGCCGTCCGAGCGGTCGGTGATCACTGACGGCACCTCCCACTGGGTGTGGACGTGGGACGGCGGCGACGGCACCACCACCGGCTGGTACGAGTTCGACCCCGCCGACGGGCAGGTGGGCAGGAAGGCCATGCCCGGCTTCCTCGCCGACGCGTTGCGCGCCGCGCCGACCGGCAGCACGTTCGACTCGGGCTGGCTGCTGCCGGCGCCCTCGGACGAGCCCACCCCCGCAGCCGTTCCGGTGCGCGGCCTGTACGGCTGGCGGGTGGTGGTGCTGCCCGACGGGTCGCTGCGCGGCGAGGACCTGTCCGGCCGTACCGTCACGGTGCCGCCCGGCACCGACGCCGTGCTGCGCGCCCTGACCTTCCCCGGCGACGACCGGCCCAGAGCCCTGGTACGACAGAGCAGCTACCGCGTCGGCCTCTCCGACCCCGACGGTGTCGTCACGGCCGTGGCCAGGACCGACGCCGCTCCCGGCGTCTTCGCCGAGGGCACGCTCATCCTGCCGCCGGTGCGCTACTGGCACTGCCTGCGGCCACGGGACCCGGAGGGCTCGGCCGCCCTGCGCCGCCTCGACAGGGACACCGCGGCCGCCCTGCTGGCGGCGGGCGAGAGCCGCGACGTCGACCTGCCCGCACGGATCCGCGCGGCGATACCGCAGGTCAGCCATGACGCGCTGGTCGCCGGCATCGCGGGGGTGGTGCGCTTCGCCGCCGTTCAGCAGGCCGCGCTGCGCGGTGTCGAGGCGCGGCTCACGGCGGTCCTCGACGGCCGTTCCCAGGACGAGGGACCGGCCGGCCCCTCGGACGACCTGCTCGAAGCGGCCCTCAACGGGCTCACCAGCACCGTCAGGAACGTCTGGAACCGCCGGCACACCGACGCCGCCTACCGGCGGATGCGGGCCATCGGGGAGGCGGTGGCGGCGGGCGCCGAAGCCGCGGCCCCCGGCCGCCTGCACCTCGACCAGCCCGAGCTGCCCGTCACGGGCCTGCCGTGGGATCGCCTGCTCGACCACCTCGCCGCCGTGGCGTTCCGAGCCGCCGCGGAGGTGAGCGAGCCGGAGCACCGCGCGGTCCTGCGCGAGCTGCTGCGCCACTTCGGCGAGTTCGGGCTGCCCGTCGCGGCCGATCCGGCCCGGTGGCGCACGATGACGCTACGCCTGGACCAGAGCCACCTGCTCGCCCCGGACGGCGACAGGCGCGAGATGCGGGACGCGCTGCTGCCGCTCGGCGGCGGCGCGGTGCTCGCCTTCCTGTTCTGCGAGTCGCTCGGCGACACGGGCGCCTCGTGGTCGGCGCTGTTCCACGACCCCACGGGCCGGTTCGAGGTTCCCGCCCCGTACACCGTCGTCGCCTCCGGCCCGGTCGGCGAGGCGAGGCGGGCCGACTGGCTGGAGGCCTTCCTCGCCGAGCTCGACGCGCGCGGTCCCGCGCCGTGGCTGCCCGCGGCGGCGGAGGAGTTCGCCAGGCTCACCGGTGTCTCGCTGACGCTCGCCCGGCTGGTCGTGTCCGGCATGCCGTACGTGGACAGCTACGAGCGCAGCTTCCTCCCCAAGGACGCCCGCACCACGCTCGGGGTGAAGGTCGGCGACGCCGCCATCGCCAAGGAGGAGCTGCGCGGGACGGACCACGGGCTGCGGCGGGCGGTCGTCTCGGCGCTCCTGCCCGACGACCCCGCCCGGCTCTGGACGGACGGACCCGACGTGGCCCGCGCGGCCGCGATCTGGAGCGGCGCCATGGGACGGCAGATGCCGATCCCCGAGTGGCTCACCGCCGACGCCAACCGCGACCTGCGGGGCGTCGGTGCGCCCGGCACGGCGCTGCGCACGCTGGCCGAGCCCGCCGCCGCGCCCGAGCTGACCCGCGACCTGGTCTGGACGGTGCGGGGCGACCGGGTCAGGCCCGCCGACGAGGAGGCCACCGGCTTCACCGGGCACACGCTCGCCATGGTCGTCACCACGGCGGGCTGGCTCGCCCACCGGCTGCCCGCGGGAGACCCCATCCGCGCGGCGCTGCCCGAGGCGCTGGCGGCGGTCAGGGCGCGGCTGGCCAACCCGGAGCTGATGCTCGACCTCGACCGGTACGTCGACCTGCCCGCGTTCAGGACGGCCGCCGGAGCGCCGACCGAGGTCGGCACGGGCTACGAGAGGTACGGCGCGCTCGTCATGGCGACCTACGACGAGCGGCCCGCGCCCGGCGTCCGCACCTCGCTGCTCGACCCGTCCGGCGCCGACCCCTACCTGCGCGCCCTGCTCGGCATGGAGCAGCCGTTCCCCGTCGAGACCGCTCTGCGCACCGCCCTCGACCCGCGCTTCGCGGCGCTGCTGGCCGACCCCGGCGATCCGGTGGCCGGCACGCGTGACGCCGACGGCACGTGGTGGCCGCAGGACCCCACCCGCTCGGTGCCCGACCTGGTGGTCGAGGCGGCCAAGGAGTACGGCCTCGGCGAGGACGCCGCGGCCCTCTACCTGATGCTGCTGGCCATGCCCGACCCCACCGATCGCCACGTGGCCCGGTGGACGGGCTGGAAGCCGGCCCGGTTCAAGGCGGCCCGCGCCGAGCTGGCCGCCACGGACCTGGTCGTCGAGGCCGCCAGGAACCGGGCGGGCCGCTCGCTGTTCCTGCCCGGCGGCTGGAACGAGCTGCGGTCCCCGTGCCTGCCGCTGGAGGAGTGGAAGGCACCGCTGTTCGGCGCCACGGCAGGACGCACCCCGCTCGTGCCCGCCGAGCCGGCCGCCGACCTGTACGCAGGGGCCTGGCGGCGGGTCAGGGACGGCGACGCCCCCAGGTTCGCCCAGCTCCAGATCAGGCGCGGCAAGCGCCGCTGACCGACATCCGTACCGACGAGGACGTGTATTCATGACCCTGACACAGGACCAGGCGACCGCGCCCCGGCAGGTGCTGCCCGCCGAGGAGCGTCACGCCGCCGAGCTCGCCTTTCTCGCCGCTCACGACGACGGCCCCCGGCCGCCCGGCTGGAGGCTGACGCCCCGCGCGGTGGTGACGTTCATCTGCGGCAGCGGCGACGAGACGCTGGAGCTGCCGAAGAACCGGCGGCCCGCCGACGGCGCGCCGGCCCGGCTGAAGATCGCCGCCAAGTTCGTCGGCGAGCGGGCGCTGGTCGAACGATGCGTGGTGACGCTCGCGGGAGAGCGCGGCCTGCTGCTGGTCGGCGAGCCGGGCACCGCCAAGTCGATGCTGTCGGAGCTGCTGGCGGCCGCCGTGTGCGGCACCAGCGCGCTCACCGTGCAGGGCACCGCGGGCACCACCGAGGACGCCTTCCGCTACGGCTGGAACTACGCCCTGCTGCTCGCCCAGGGGCCGAGTCCCGCCGCGCTGGTCGACTCCCCCGTGCTCACGGCCATGCGCGCCGGGCGCGTCGCCAGGGTGGAGGAGATCACCCGCTGCCTGCCCGAGGTGCAGGACGCCCTGGTGTCGATCCTGTCCGACCGGCGGGTCAGCGTGCCCGAGCTGGCCGGCACCCCCGACGCCCAGGTGGCGGCCACGCCGGGCTTCACCGTGATCGCCACGGCCAACCTGCGCGACCGCGGGGTCTCGGAGATGTCGGCCGCGCTGAAGCGGCGCTTCAACTTCGAGACCGTCGATCCCATCGCCGACGCCGCCGCGGAGACCTCCCTGGTGCGCCGGCAGGCCACCGCGGTCGTGCAGCGGGCCGGCGCCGCCTTCGCCGTCGACGACGCCGTGCTCGAGGCGCTGGTCACCGTCTTCCGCGACCTGCGCTCCGGCCGTTCGGACGAGGGCTGGGACGTGGAGCGGCCCGGCACCGTGATGTCCACCGCCGAGGCGGTGCAGGTCGCGGCCTCCCTCGGTGTCGCCACCGCCTACCTGCCCGGCGGGGACGTCCTCGACCTGGTGCCCGGACACCTGCTCGGGGTGGTCCGCAAGGACGACCCGGCCGACCACGGGCGGCTGCTCGGCTACTGGGACGGCCCGGTACGGCGCCGCGCCGAGGACGGCTCGGCGATGTGGCGGCGGCTGTGGGACCTGCGGGAGACCCTCCGGTGACCGTCCAGGACCACGACACGGTCGGCCCCGACCCCAGGGAGGCGGTCGCCGCGCTGGCCGCCTCGGCGGTGCCGTACGTGGTGGGGGTGCGCCACCACAGCCCCGCGCTGGCGGTGGCGCTGCCCGCGCTGCTCGACGCCGCCGACCCCGAGGTGGTGTGCGTCGAGCTGCCCGCCGACTTCCAGCCGTGGCTGCAGCACCTCGCCGACCCCGCGACCGTCGCGCCGGTCGCCCTCGCCGGGTCAGGCGTGGACGGGCGGCTCGGCTTCTACCCGTTCGCCGACTTCTCGCCCGAGCTGGTGGCCGTCCGCTGGGCGTGGAAGCGGGGAGCCGAGGTGCTCTGCTGCGACCTTCCGCTGTCGGACCCCGGCTGGCAGGCGGCCGACCCGCCCGGCCTGCCCGCTCCTGACCCGTCCACGCCCGGCCCGAAGGCGGGTGTGGCCTTCGCCGACGCGCTGGCCGCCTCGGGCACCGGACGCGAGGGCGACGACCTGTGGGACAGGGCCGTGGAGGTTCTGGCGCCGGGCTGCGAGCCGGAGGCGGTGCGCCGTGCCGCGCTCGGCGTCGGCTGGGCGCTGCGGCGCGACGCCGAGACAGGCACGGAGTCGGCGGGCGGCGTCCCGGCCAGGGACCTGGCGCGGGAGGCGCACATGCGCCGCGTGCTCGCCGGAGCAGCGGCAGGCGGGCGCCGCGTCGCCGCGGTCGTCGGCGCCTTCCACGCCCCGGCCCTGCTCGGCCTCCAGCCCGGCGCCCGGGCAGAGGCGCCGGCGGCGGCCGGCACACCCGTCACCTCGCTGGTGCCGTACGCCTTCGACCTGCTCGACTCGAGGTCCGGATACCCCGCGGGCATCCGCGACCCCCGCTGGCAGCAGGCGGTGTTCGCGGCGGGCGGCGATCCCGGGCGGGTCAGGGACGGCGCCGCCCACGCCATCACCGAGGTGTGCCGGCAACTGCGCGCCGCCGGGCACACCGCGGGCACCGGCGAGGCCGTCGAGACGCTCCGGATGGCCTGCGACCTGGCACGGCTGCGCGGCCTGCCCGCCCCCGGGCGCGGCGAGCTGGTCGAGGCGGTGACGACCGTGCTCGGCCAGGGCGAACCCCTGGGCAGAGGACGAGCCCTGGCGCAGGCCATGGAGACCGTCCTCGTCGGCGCGGAACGGGGCAGGATCGCCCCCGGCACGCCCCGTTCCGGCCTCGGCCCCGCCGTCGAGGCGGAGCTCGCCGCGCTGCGCCTGCCGTGCCCCGACGATCCCGACCATCGGGAGGTACGGCTCGACCCGCTCCGCTCCGAGCTGGACGCGCGCAGGGAAGTGGCCCTGCGACGCCTCCTGGTCTGCGGGGCGGGCTACGGCGAGCCGATCGAGGTGGCGGGAACGGGCGACGCCGGCGCGCTCACCACCAAATGGCGGCTGGCGTGGACTCCTGCCGTCCCGGCCCGGCTCGACCTGGCCGGCGTTCGCGGGGTGACCCTCGCCCAGGCCGCGGCGGGCACGCTGCGCGACAGGTTCCGCCGCGAGTCCGCCGACGGCGGGCCCACCTGCGCGCTGATCCTCGACGGCCTGCGCGCCGCGGCCCGCTGCGACCTGCCGGAGCTGGTGGCGGCCCGCCTCGACGACGCCGCGGTCACGCTTCCCGCCGCCGCCACGCTCGCCGAGTTGCTCGAGGCGCTCGACATGCTGGAGGCACTGCGCCGCGAGCATCTGCCCGGCACCACCCCGCAGGGTCGCGAGCAGGCCGCCGAACTGGCGGGCACCCTGCTCGAAGCCGCCGTACGCGCGCTGCCCGGCCTGGCGGGCAGCGACCAGCCGGAGGACGCGGTCGCCCTGGTCGCCCTCGCCTCCAGGGCCGGGGAGGAACGCCTCGGCCTGCGGATGGACGACACGCTGGCGGGGCTCGCGCGCACCGCCTCGCCGCTGATCCAGGGGGCGGCCATGGCCGCACGCGTCCTGCTCGACCTGGACGGTCCGGACGCTCTCGGCGCCAGGGCGGCGGGGTGGGTCGACACCGCGACCGACCTCGACAGCCGCAGACGCCTCAGCCGCCTGCTGAGCGGCGTGCTCACGGCGGCCGCGCCGCTGCTGCAGTCGGCCCCTGAAGCCCTCGTGCCGCTCATGGACCGCATCGACGCGCTGGCCGACCAGGAGTTCCTCGATCGGCTGCCGGCGTTGCGGGGCGGGTTCGACACGCTCGCGCCCGCGGGCCGTACCCGGTTGCTGAGCGAGGTGTCCGCGCGCCTCGGCGGGCGGCTCGACGTGACGCTGGAGGCTCCGCCCGCGCTGCTCGCCCTGTGGGCCGCCGCCGACACGGCGGGGCTGGGCGCGCTGCGTGCGCTCGGGCTACCGTTCGCACCGGACCCGGCGGCCGGTGATCTCCTCGTGGCACGGCAGGACCAGACGACCCCCGGGCCCGCCACCTCGGACGACGGACCCCGAGCCCTGACGATCCCCGAATCCGCCGCCTCGGACGACGGAGCCCGGGCCCTGACGATCCCCGAATCCGCCGCCTCAAGCGACGCTTCGCGCAGGTTCGCGCCGACAGACCGGTGGCGGCTGCTGCTCGGGCGGGAGTCCGAGCGGCTCGCGGCGGGCGCCCGTTCCTACGCGCGAGCGCTGGACGAGCTGTACGGCGCGGGCCGCGGCGAAGGCGCCGACGACTTCGGGGAAAGCGACGGGCCCGGCGGCACCGGCGACTCCTTCCCCACCGCACGCGAGTGGGCGGAGGAGCTGGAGGCCCTGTTCGGGGCGGACGTGCGGGAGGAGGTCCTGGCGCGAGCGGCCGAGGCCGGGAGGACCGACGTCCTCGACGTTCTGCGGCCCGGCGCGGTGCGGCCGTCGATCGAGCTGCTGACCTCGGTGCTGACGCTGGCGGGCGGCCTGCCCGAGCAGCGGCTGGCCACATTGCGGCCGCTGGTCCGCCATCTGGTCGCGGAGCTCACCCGCGAGCTGGCCACCCGGCTCCGGCCGGCGCTGACCGGGGTGGCGAACCCGCGTCCGACCCGCCGTCCGGGTGGCAGGCTCGACCTGCCGCGCACGCTGCGGGCGAACCTGGCCCACACGCGCCGCATGGGCGACGGACGGCTCGTGGTGGTCCCCGAACGGCCGGTGTTCAACAGCCGGGCCCGCCAGGAGGCCGACTGGCGGCTGATCCTCGTGGTGGACGTGTCCGGCTCGATGGAGGCCTCGGTGGTGTGGTCGGCGCTGACCGCCGCGGTCCTGGCGGGCGTGCCCACGCTCTCCACCCACTTCCTGGCGTTCTCCACGCAGGTGATCGACCTCACCGACAGGGTCGCCGACCCGCTTTCCCTCCTGCTCGAGGTGCAGGTCGGCGGGGGTACGCACATCGCGGCGGGGCTGTCTCACGCCCGCTCGCTGGTCACCGTGCCGAGCCGTACGCTCGTCGTGGTCGTCAGCGACTTCGAGGAGGGATACCCCCTGGGCGGCCTTCTCGGCGAGGTGCGTTCGCTCGTCGGGTCGGGCGTCCACCTGCTGGGCTGCGCCGCCCTCGACGACGAAGGCGTCCCCCGCTACTCGTTGCCCGTCGCCCAGCAGCTCGTCGCGGCCGGCATGCCGGTCGCCGCCCTCAGCCCGCTCGCCCTCGCCCGCTGGGTGGGCGACCGCCTCCGCGGAGAAGCCAGGTGAACTCCCCCACGCCAACCGTTCCCCCCGCCCTGCCGCCCGTGGCGCCGCACGTGGTGGCCGCGGCCGTCGAGGTCCTGACCTCCAGGCTGCGCAAGAAGCTGGACGCGGCGGTCGAGCAGTACGCCGCCGTGTCCCCCGTCGCCGACGGCGACGGCATCACGATCCGCTGCGGCGAGGACGCGGTCGTGACACTCTCGCCGGGGACGTCGGGTGCGATCCTCGAGGAGGACCAGGCGCGGTGCAGCTGCCTGCTGTCGCCGCGGTGCCTGCACCGCGCGGCCGTTCTCAGCGCCTGCCCCGTGGCCGACGCCGCCGGAGAGATGGCCGGCACCGGAGAGACCGACACCGGAGAGGTCGCCGCCGGAGAGATGACCGACACCGGCACGGATCCCGACGCGAGCTCCGGTGCGGCACCGGCCGGCGGCGCCCACTCCGGCGCGAGTCCGACCACCCACGCGGACTCCGCCGGCACGGCACCGGCCACCCGTGCGGGCTCGGGCGCGGAGGCGACGGCCGGCGGGGGCGCGGGTTCCGGGTCCCCCACCGGGACGGACGGCTCCGCCCAGGCCGGCGATCCATCCCGCGCGGGGCCGAGTGCGGCGCAGGTGGCCGCGGCGGCCGGGCTGTGGGCCGCCGCCGCGGCGGTGCTGTCCGCCGGGGTGCCCGCCGCGGGCGCGGTTCCGCAGGCCGAGTTGCTCAGGGCAGCGCACACCGCCCGGCTGGCCGGCCTGCCCAACGCCGAGGCCGCCGCCGTACGCGTCGTGCGCGGTCTGCGCGCGGCCCGCGAACGCCACGACGGTCACCGTCTCGCCGACCTGGTGTCCGCGCTGCGCGAGCTGCTGCTCACCGCCGGCCGGCTGGCTTTGGCGGACCCGGATCCCGCGCTGGTCGGCAGCGTTCGCCGGAGCTACCAGCAGGGCGGGAGCCTGCGGGCGCACGGCGTCTTCAGGGAGCCGGTGATCAGTGCCACCGGCTACGGCGGCGTGGTCACCCACCTCGTCGCGGAGGACGGCCGGTGGTTCTCGGTCGCCGACGTCAAACCGGGCGGGGCCGCTCGCGCGCGCGGGGCGGCCACCGCGACCGTGGCCATCGGCTCGGCCATGCTGAGCCATGCCCAGCTGGCGCGGGCGGGCCTGTTGATCGTCGGAGCGACCGTTTCGCCCGACGGCCGCCTCGGCGCGGGTCGCGGGGTGCGCGCCACTCCGCTCACCGGCATCCCGTGGACGGCCGGTCCGCTGGCCGCCCTGTTCGCGCGTCCGCTGGCCGAGTCCGCCGCCGCCCGGCTGTCCGACGACGGGTGGAGCGAGGCGGAGGCGGCCCGCGAGCCGGTCGGCTGCGATCTGGTGATCGTCGGTACGGCGGGCGACGCCGTCCTGGCCCGCGAGCTGTGGCCCGCCGCCACCGCGGGCGCGGATGCCGACGGTCCCACCCCTCAGGCACCACCCGGCGGCCCGGCGGACGGTGATCCGGTGTGGCGGGCCCCGTCGAGCGGCCTGGCCGGTGACGATGTCCGGCCGGCGCGGCCCGGCGGCCCGCTCATCCGGCTCGTCCCCGCCGGCCGGCACCCCGGCCTGGCCCACCTCGACAACCTGCGACGTCTCGCCTCGCGCCCCGGCATGCTGGTGCGCGTCGTGGGCCGGGTCGATCCGGACCGGGCGGCTACCCTGATCCCCTTGGCGGTGGGTCCGGTGCCGGGCGCCGAGGCGACCCTGCGCCTTCCCGCCGACTGGCACGATCGGGCCGACCTCGGCTACGACCGTCTGCAACGCTCGCACCTGCCTCCGGATGACGCCTGCCTGCCGTACCGGATGGAGGGGGCGGAGGAACGCGTCGATCCGGTGGCGGGCGCGCCGCTCTGGCGGGTACGCCGGCTGGTCGAGCTGGCCGTCGCCGGCGGCCGCAGGGCGGTGGCCGAACCCGCGCGCAACGGCGACGCCCGTGCGCAGGCGGCCGCCCTGCGCGGTGCGGGGTTCCTTGCCGCGGCGGACCTGGTGACCGCGCTCACCGCCGAGGCCGACCGCAGGGCTCGCGACGTGTTCGGCCGGTTGGCCGAGTCGGACACCGATCGTTACGCGTGGGCCTGGCTGGCCGCCGCGGCCCACCTGGCCGCGACCGAGCGGGCCCTGGTGCGGGCGTCCTGGCAGGCCGGTTGATCGCCGGACGGCATGGGCCGGGCCCGGAGCGCCCCAGCGGCTCCGGGCCCGGCCGTTCCTCCCCGTTCGTGCCGGCGTAGACCGAGGGGTCCTGGGTCATCGCCCCGGCGGGCGCTCGGCTGGTCGGGCGGCGCGGCGCGGGTACGGGCGCCCGGTCACGACCGCTGGAGTTCGGCCTGCCGCCTCCAGGGGGCCTGGTAGGCCCACTGCCAGGCCAGCTCCAGCGGTCCGCGGTCGAAGCGGCGCAGCCAGAGGGAGGCCAGCGTCATGAACAGCAGGCAGATGGCCGCCCACGCGACGGGCACCCACCAGGGTCGCAGCCCGTCGAGCCGGACGGCCAGGCCGAGCCCCCAGCCGTAGCAGAGCACGCTCGCCGCCAGGTTCTGGAAGACGTAGCAGGACAGCGCGGTACGGCCGACGCCGGCCAGCCCCCTGCGCATGACGCCCGGCGCGCCCTTCATGCCGAGCACGATCGAGGCGAGCAGCGCGAGCAGGCCCAGCGCGACCAGCGGCGGCAGGATGTAGCGGTCCACGGCGAACCACGCGGGGCCCGCGAAGGACGTGACCAGGTTCAGCGGGGCGGCCACCCCGAGCCCGGCGAGAGCCAGCTTCCTGCGCAGGCCCGCGCCCCGCTCCTCGAACACCCCGGCCCGCAGCAGCCGCGAGCCGAGCAGGAACAGCACGATCCCCATGGGCACGATGAAGACCAGCTCCGCGCGCAGGAGAAGGACGTGCTCCAGGCGCGCGGCCACCTGGTCGGTCCAGCCGCCCTGGCTGTAGAGGGTGACGGCCCCTGAGCCGCCGGGGGCGTCCTCCGCGAGCAGGGCCAGCGTCAGCAGCGCGACCAGGGTGACGTGCACCGTACCCGCCGCGACCATCCAGATCCGCACCGTGCGCTCGCTTCTGCCGATCAGGTACGCGACGACCATGGAGGTGATCGCGTACCCCATGAGCACGTCGAACTCGAAGATCAGGATGTAGTGCAGGAGTCCCTCGGCGAAGAGCAGCGCGGCCCGCCACAGGTATCTTCCCGGCCAGGTGAGGCCCTTGCGCACGGCGCTGCGGTACTGGAGTTCGAGCCCGATGCCGAACAGCAGGGTCAGCAGCCCGAGGAACTTGCCGTTGGACAGGAACCGCAGGAGGGTCTCCACCGTGCCCGGTGCGCCGCCCATGGCGAGTATTCCGGCGGGGCCCGCCGGATCGGTGAAGATCCAGATGTTCGTGCCGAGGGTGCCCATGATGGCGACACCCCGCAGCACGTCCAGCGCGTCGATACGTGTGGTCACGCATCAAGCCTTCCAGCGGCAGGAGACCGTGATCTCCTACCGCCAGACGAAACTGCGTGTACATCCATCGATGGACACGCGTCGCCTTCGGTCGTCTGGTGCTCGCCGCCGCTGGGCGGAACGAGCGGAACGAGCCGAGCGGGCGAACGGGGGGACGGCGGAGCGGGCGAGCAGACGGAGCAGACGAGCGGGGAGCAGTCGAGCGGGCGGAGCGGGTCGAGGGTGAGTGATCGGGGGCGGCGGCCGGATCAGGGGTGCGCGCGCAGGGCGGATCAGAGATGCGCGCGCAGGGCGGATCAGAGATGCGCGCGCAGGGCGGATCAGGGGTGCGCGCGCAGGGCGGCGGCGAGCCAGCCGTGGTCGTCGAGCCGGGAGGACGGCGCCGCCTCGCCGTTCACGGTCGCCAGGAGCTGCCGGTACCGCTCGACCCGCGTGTCCTGCCCGTCCTCCAGACGCGCCAGCACCTGCGCGCGGTCGGCGGGGCCGAGCAGCCGATCCAGCACCTGGGCCGCTTCGGCCGAGCCGGGATCGATCCCCCGCTGCCGGGCCTCGCCGACCATTCCGGCGATCTTCTTGGCGAACCAGAGGAACGCCCCGGGCTCGCGGCCGGGACCCTCCTGCCCGCGTCCGGCCGCGTGCTGCTCGGCCATGACGCGCATCCGCCGCCGGAAGTCCCTGTCCTGGACCAGTTCGGCCAGCTCGATCCAGGCCTCGACCTGCTCGGGTGTGGGATCGGCGGGCAGTTCCGCCGGGGTGTGGCGCAACCGCGCCTTCAGATGGGGGTCGGCGTCCAGACCGGCGAAGACCTCCTCGAGGAAGTCCTCGACGATCTGACGGCGCTCGTCGGCCGAAAGGCGTGCCAGCTTGTCCAACCGAATCAGCTCCTCTGGTCTGGGCCGTCGCCGGGCGAGGGCGCTCAGCACCGCCCGACGCAGCCGCAGGACGCGGATCTGCGCGTCCAGTGCCATGACGTGGGTTTCCGCGACGTCCGCGATCGTGGTCCGCTGCTCCAGCACCCGGCGGACGTCGCTCAGCCCGAGCCCGAGCTCGCGCAGGGTGCGGATGAGGTCCAGCCTGACCACCGACCGGGCGTCGTAGAGCCGGTAGCCGCTCTCGCTCCGCCCGGCGGGCGGCAGCACCCCGATGTCGGACCAGTACCGGATCGTGCGCACCGGCATCCCGGTCCGCCGGGACAGCCGGCCGATCGTCAGCGGTTCCCCGCGGTCGTCGTCCATGAACACGAGTGTGGGGCTTCCAGCCGCTGGAGACTCAAGCCCTCCCGGCACAGCGATCAACGCAGTCCGCCCGCGTGGAGAATCGCCGGTCGTTCCGCTGGCGGCTCCTGCCCGGCGGGATTTCTCGGCGAACGTGGCGGAAGGTGGTTAGATCGGCCGCCGAGGGTGCATGGTGACGGTATGGGCATCACCACTCTCGCCGGGTGTGCACGATGAACGATCCGCACCGACGACGCCTGGTCGTCCTCGGCTCCCAGGACGCGGACGACACCGGAGAGCTGCTCGACAGCACGCCCGGCCTGTGGGTCGATGATCGCGACGATGACGACCCCAGGCTGTACCGCGCGGACGGCACGCAGGTCGACACCTGGCGCCAGCACTACCCCTATCCGGCACGCCTGCCGCGGCCGGCGTACGAGCACGACAAGCGCTTGCTGCAGATCGAGCTGCTGAAGCTGCAGTACTGGATCAAACGGACCGGCCTGCGACTCGTGGTGCTGTTCGAGGGGCGCGACGCCGCCGGCAAGGGCGGCACCATCAAGCGCTTCATGGAACACCTCAACCCGCGCGGCGCGACCGTGGTCGCGCTGGAGAAGCCCAGCGAACGCGAACGGAGCCAGTGGTACTTCCAGCGCTACATCGCCCACCTGCCGGCCGCGGGCGAGATCGTACTGTTCGACCGGTCCTGGTACAACCGGGCGGGCGTCGAGCGGGTGATGGGCTTCTGCACCGAGGAGGAGTACCTGGAGTTCATCGAGCAGGCGCCGCGGCTCGAACGGCTCCTGGTCGAGTCGGGCCTGCATCTCATCAAGCTCTGGTTCTCGGTCTCACGCGCCGAGCAGCGCACCCGGTTCATCATCCGCCAGGTCGACCCGGTCCGGCAGTGGAAGCTGTCGCCGATGGACCTGGCCTCGCTGAACAAGTGGGACGAGTACACCCGGGCCAAGGAGGACATGTTCCTGCACACCGACACCGACGTGGCGCCCTGGACCGTCATCAAGAGCAACGACAAGAAGCGCGCCCGGCTGGAAGCCATGCGTCACGTCCTGAGCCGGTTCGACTACGCCGACAAGGACGCCCACGTCGTGGGCACCCCCGATCCCCGGATCGTGATCTCCGCAGCCGACATCTTCGACGAGGATCACACCACCGACCAGGTACGGTGACCGGCCGGCTCGCCCGAACCCCGCCCCGCCCGCGTACCACGCACGCACCACGGAGAGCGGCCCACCACACCGATAGCCGGCCAACGCGCCCCACCCCCAGCCGGCCCCACCCCGGACCCCACGCCTCGCCACACCGCTAACCGGCCGACACACCCCGGCGCCGGTCCCCGTGCGCCTACGGCATCGACGACCGACGTGGCCGAACGCCGCGCCGCCTGGCCAGGCTGGCTGCACCTGTACAACCATCACCGCGGACACACCGCGCTCGGAGGCCGACCGCCCGCCGGCCGCGTCACCAACCTCACGGGACGGAACACCTGGCCACGTGGGATGCTGCCCGAGCCGAGGGCTGACCCGCGTCTGCCACTGCGAGGTGGCGGGGAAATGCCGGTCCAGGATGTCGGCCCACTCCGGCAGGATGACGAAACCGCCGCGGCCGCGAAACGTGTCGTCCTTCAGCGTGACCGGTTCCACCAGGGCCTTCACGAACGGGCTGTCGGCCTGCTCGGCAGGCAGGGCGCGCAGGGCGTTGTGGAAGCGCGCCACCGCGTCGGGGAAGAGTTGCCAGGCGCGTTCCACCTCCTGGCGCACCGTCTCGGCGCCGATCTCCATCCGCGGCCGGAGACTCCGATATGTTAACCGTGGTTCCCGTTTTTCTCTCAGAAAGGTACGCCAGTGGCCGAGTCCGATGAGCTGGAATCGCTCATCTCCCAGGGGCGCAAGCATGGGGTGCGCAAGCGCATCATCCTGTTGCAGGCTGCTCGGCTCTTCGTGGAGCGAGGTTACGCCGACACCGGAATCGACGACATAGGGGCCGCGGTCGGCATCAGCGGGCCTGCGGTCTACCGGCACTTCCCCGGCAAGCAGGCCATCCTCCTCGCCCTGATCGAGCTGTCGCTGGAGCGTCTGCGGGAGGGGACGCAAGCCGCGCTGGCCGACCAGGACCGGGAGCCTCAGGAGGCGCTGATTGCCCTGGTGGACTGGTTCTCCCGGTTTTCCGTCGAGAACCGGAGTCTGACTTTGGTCATGCAGGCCGAGCTGCTGTGGCTGCCGGAGCAGGATCGGCGGCGACTCAATCGCCAGATGCGGCAGATACGTGAGGAGTGGGTCGGGCTGCTGATCGAGGTGCGACCGGAGCTGTCCGACCTCGCGGCGCGGATCGCCGTCACATCCGTCATGGGGATGGTGACGTCGGTGCTCGCCGCCCGGCTGAGCGATGACACCCAAGCGCTGAGCGTGCATCTGCGGACCCAGATGATCGCCGTCCTGCATGCGCCGGCTGTCTTGTGACGGTTCCGGTTCGAGTAAAAGTTAACGTGTCTATACTTTTTCTGGAAGGGTGCTGCGGGAAGAGAGCGCGGACTCGGCGGACGGTCAGTGAGCGCTCGGCCTCGTGCGGGACGCCGTAGCGCCAGTCGTCGCAACTGGTCCAAGCCAGAACGAAGGGCAGAATTGATGGAACGCATGGTCGAGGCCAACGGGATCCGTCTGTGGTGCGAGACGTTCGGGGATCCGGCCGATCCCGCGCTGCTGCTCGTGATGGGACTCGGTGCCCGAGGCGCCACCTGGCCCGATGAGCTCTGCCGGCTTCTCCAGGAGGGAGGGCGGTACGTCATCCGCTACGACAACCGGGACACCGGGCTGTCCAGCTGTGTCGATTACGAGGCCAAGCCGTACACCATGATCGACCTCGCCCAGGACGCGGTCGGCTTGCTCGACGGCTTGGGCATCGCCGCGGCGGACGTGGTCGGCGCGTCGATGGGCGGCATGATCGCCCAGGAGATCGCGCTCGAACACGCTGGCCGGCTGCGCAGCCTGACGGTCATCATGTCGAGCGCCGAGCCTCTCGATCCCGTGACCAACACCTTCCGGGGCACGCAACGGGATCCGCGGCTGGCCGCCTGGGACGCCGAGCAGATCGCCAATCCGCCCAGCACCCGAGAGGAGCACGTTGAGGCACATCTGAAGCTGGCTCGCATTCTCACCGGACAGGTGACGGCGTTCGACGAGACCGCCACGCGTGCGCTCATCGAGCAGCAGATCGAAAGTGCCACCGATGCGGGCCACGCCTCGAAGAACCACGTCCTCGCGGCCTTCGCCTCTCGCGACCGCTCCGGGCTTGTCAGCTCGATCACCGCCCCGACTCTGGTGATTCACGGGTCGGACGATCCGATGGCACCCATCGCCCATGGCGAGGCACTGGCAGCGGCGATTCCCAACAGCGAGTTTCTGCCCATCGAGGGAATGGGGCACGGGTTCCCGCCGCCGGTGATTCCTCGTATCTCCGCCGCGATCCTTCGGCACACCGGGCGATAGCCGACAACCGCACCTCGACCACCTCCGGGTCCGGTGCTACCGCTCTGGGGGTCGACAGCGCGGCGGTGTGCGGGCACTCCTACGGCGGATGGCTCGCGCTGACCCACGCCCCGCACGCGCCCGCGCGGGTCCGGCAGCTGGCGCTCCTGGATCCCACCCAGCCCAGAGCTGCCAGAGGAGCCCTCCGGCAGCAGATCTCGGGATCGGCTGACGGCAGGACGAGCGTTCACCGGTTGACGATCGGCTGTCCATGGCCGCGGTGAAGGCTGTCGTGACCATTGCGACAGCACGGAGGAAAAGTCATGTCCTTGCACAAACTCGCCCTGAGCGTCTCCGCTCTCATGTTCCTGACCCTGAGTACGGCGGCCTGCGGCTCGGGAGGCGAGACTGCCGCCGTGGCCGACACCAAGGGCTGCAAGGAGATACGAGCCATCATGGCGAGCACGGTGACCCAGCTCCAGAGCAACGCCGAGGACCTGGAGGCGATGAAGCAGTTCTACGGCGACAGCGCACAGAAGATCAAGGAACTGGACGTCGACGAGAAGGTCGAGGAGGCCCAGGGCGCGGTCGTCTCCCTTTACGAGGAACTGGCGGAGATCAGCGCGCCAGAAGAGGCGGACCAGTACACCGACCAGGCCAGTGCGACCGTGTCGAAACTGAACTCCGCCTGCACCGCCTGAAGAACGACGTCGAGCAGACTCAGGCCGGCGGTGAAGGTCACCGTACCGTTCCTGATGGACGGCCTTGAGCCGCACCTCATGGGGGACCACCGGCCGACTGCCGCCGGTTGCCCGGCCCAGGCGGCCCGCCTAGGAGAAGAGCTGTGCGGTTATAGATCGTTCATCAACCGTCAAAGTGGGGTTCGTAGGCTCTGACGCCATGAAGAAGATTGTGATGACCATCGCCCTGATGACCGCCGTACCCTTCCTGACCAGTTGCGGCTCCGCCTCCGCCGACGCGTGCAACGCCGCGGCAGCGGCCAGTGCGACCTGGGAAAAGGAGCTCGGCTCCGCTCAAGGCGCGGAGGCGGTCAAGGGCGTCAACACCACGTACAAGGCGGTGCTGGTCGAGCAGGCAGGCAAGGTGGACGGCGCGGTCAAGTCGGCCATGGACGACATGGCCGCTTCGCTCGACGCTGCCAACGCCGCCATCGACGCAGGCGACGAGGCGGGCATCGACGCGGCGCAGAAGGGCACGGACGCGAAGACGACGGCGCTGAACACCGCCTGCCAGGCGGGCTGATCCCCTCCCACACGCATCGATCGGGTACGCGCCGCCGTGGAAGTCCACGACGGGTTCTGAGCATCTCCGGGGTCCGCGCCCACCCCGGAGACTCAACGGTCGGCCGCAGCAGCGAAGCGCCATGTCACCGCCACCTTCCGCCCTGACGGGGTAGCCGCCCTCGTCCCACCCCGCCGTGGACGAGAGCCGGACATGCCACAACTCTGCGTCGACGGCGAGCCGGGCCTCTGGCCGCAGGCGGTGAACATGACCGCGCTCGACCGCCTCACCGGCCGCCCCCGGCGCCCTCCGCCCCGTGAACGGCTGACGCTCCCACAGCTCCTCGGCCTGCGTCGGTCAGCGCGCTGATCGGGTTGTCGTCGACCGACGGCCACTTCAGATCATCGAAGTCGACGACCTCGCCGGCCGGAGGCGCCGCGATCGCGACCTTCGCGCCCCAGCCGCTGTAGCGCGTGTCGACGATGTCGTGCACCGTGGCCTTGACCAGCTTGCCGTCCTTGGGCACCTCGGTTTTCAGGCTGTACTCCGTGATCAGACGGACAGGCAGCCGGTCACGGTCGACGAAGAGCCTGAAGGAGATCTTGCCCACCTCGGAGTTGCCGTACTTCCCCTTGTACAGCTCCTTCCCGCTGAGAGCGCCGCGGTACTCTCCGGCCCTGGCGAACGTGGCCTTCGCGATCACCAGCTTCAGGATCGCCGGGTTCAGGACGTCGACACGCTGGTCGCCGCGCTGCCCGTCGTTGTTCCACGAGGAGCTGCCGCTGAACCGGACCCAGTGCTTGCCTTCGGGCATGTCGCCCCACTCGAAGCCCTTCACGTAGGTGGCGCGGCCCACCTTGACCGCACGCAGCGTGGCCGGTTCGTAGTCCTCGCCTAGCCCGAGAGCTGCCTTCTGCTCGTCGGTGAGCTTCGTCTTCGACGTGAGGTCGTAGTCCACGGCCGCGGACTTTCCGAACCCGATCACTCCGCTGGTCCGAGTGAGGAAGACTCCCTTGATCCCGCTGACGGTGGTCCGGTTCGCCTCGGACACCCGGACGCCACGCCCAGGGGCGAACTGCTTCTGCACGGCCGTGACCGGGTCCTCGGGCGCGGCGGCCTGAGCTTGTCCGCCACCCGCGAAGAACGCGGCGACCACGGCCGTGACGGCAACGACTGCGACACGTTTCATGCGGAGGATCTTGTCGCTCCGGCGTCACGAAATGATCTCGAGCCGCATGCCGGCGAGCAGGGCGGGCTGTCCGTGCGCGGCGAGCTGGGTCTCTGTTGTCGCACACCAGGGGGAGCCGGTACGACAGGTACGGACTCGTCGGCGCCATGGACGATGACGACGCCCGCCGGGTGCCCGGACTCGCGCCTCAGACCGTCTACCGCCGCATCGACGCCAGACATGTCATCCACGACGACAAGCCCAGGGAGTTCATCGCCGCCGTCACCGATTTCCCCGACACGCTCATCAAGTGAGCTGACCCTCGGGCGGAGTCCCGAGGTCTCCAGAGGAGGCAGGGTCGCTCCCTGGCCCGCCGCGCGGGACCCCGGTGAGCGCACGGATCTGCTGTGAGGAATCGATTGCAGCTACGCTTTCCCTCCAGAGGATCCGAAACGGGGACAGGATGACGACGATCTACGATGTGGCTCGCCACGCGGGGGTGTCCGCCGCGACGGTCTCGCGGGTGGTGAACGGCCGGCCGAACGTGGATCCGGTGCTGGCCGAGCGGGTCAGGCGGGCCCTGACCGAGCTCGAGTACCGCCCCAACGCCGTGGCGCGCAACCTGCGCAAGAGCCAGACCACGCTGTGGGCCGTCATCATCTCCGACGTGGGCAACCCGTTCTTCACCGCGATGGTCAGGGGCGTGGAGGACGTCGCCCAGAAAGCCGGTTTCTCGGTCGTGCTGTGCAACAGCGACGAGGACCCCGCCAAGGAGGGCAAGTACGTCACCGCCGCGCTGGACGACCAGATGGCCGGTGTGATCATCTCGCCGTCCGGGCGGGCCACGCATGTCAACCGGCTGGTCGACGCCCGGGTGCCGGTGGTGGTCATCGACCGGCAGCTGCGCGGCATCGCCGTCGACACCGTGCTGGTGGACAACGAGCACGGCGCCGAGCTGGCCACCGCTCACCTCATCGACTCGGGGTATGAGCGCATCGCGTGCATCACGGGGCCGCGCAGGCTGTCGACGGCCGTCCAGCGGCTGCGCGGCTACCAGCGTGCGCTGCGCGGGCACCGCCGTGCCGTACGGGAAGAGCTGGTCAGATATGCCGACTTCCGGGAGGAAGGCGGGTATGCGGCGATGGAGGCGTTGCTGCGGCAGGACTCCCCGCCGGACGCCGTGTTCGCCGCCAACAACCTGATGACGGTCGGCGCCGTGGAATGCCTGGTCGACCAGGGTGTGCGCATCCCCGAGGAGGTCGGCGTGGTCGGCTTCGACAACATCCCGTGGGCGCATCTGGTCAGGCCGTCGCTGACGACCGTGGGGCAGCCCACCTACGAGCTGGGCCGTACCGCCGCCCTGCTGCTGGCCGAGCGGATCGCCGAGCCGTCCCGCCCGGCCGGCAGCGTCACCCTGCACACCCAGCTGCACGTCCGCGAGAGCTCCCGCCGCTGACCCCAGCGACTGCCGCCGCACCGGCGAACTGTCACTGACCCCAGCGAACCGCCGCCGACACCATTGACTCCGGTGTCTGCGTTCATTACGTTCTGGGCAATCAGCAATCGATTTCTCAGGGGTGCGCATGTCTGTGCCCGTCGTGCTCGGGGTCGACATCGGGACGTCCAGCAGCAAGGGAGTGCTGGTCGGCCTGGACGGCACGCTGATGCGGTCAGCGGTCCGCGAGCACGCGGTGGACCGCCCCGGCCCCGGGCGCTTCGAGATGGACGGGCGGCTCTGGTGGGAGGAGTTCCGCGAGCTGGCCCGCGAGCTCGGCCGGGACGCCGAGGTGGTCGCGGTCGGAGTGAGCGGGATGGGGCCCTGCGTCCTGCTCGCCGACTCCGCCGATCGCCCGGTGCGGCCCGCCATCCTCTACGGCGTCGACACCCGCTCCACCGCCCAGATCGCCAGGCTCGAACGCGAGCTCGGAGCGGAGGAGATCCGCCGCAGGGGCGGCTCCGACCTGTCGAGCCAGGCGGCGGGCGCGAAGATCGCATGGGTGGCCGACGAGGAGCCCGAGCTCTACGCGAGGGCGCGGCGGCTGTACATGCCCAGCTCGTGGCTGGTGCGCCGGCTCACCGGGGCGTACGTGCTCGACCACCACTCGGCCAGCCAGTGCACCCCGCTCTACGACGTCGGCCGCCTCGACTGGCACCGGCCGTGGGCGGACACGGTCGCGCCGGGCATCGAGCTGCCCCCGCTGCGCTGGCCGGGCGAGCCCGCGGGGACGCTCACCCGGCAGGCCGCCCGGGAAACCGATCTCCCGGAAGGCATCCCCGTGATCACCGGGACGGTCGACGCCTGGGCCGAGGCGCTCAGCGTCGGCGCCCACCGCCCCGGCGATCTCATGCTCATGTACGGCACGACCATGTTCCTGGTCCACACCACGCCGGAACACCGGACCTGGCCCGGTCTGTGGGGGACCGTCGGCGCCCTGCCGGGCACCTACAACCTGGCCGGCGGCATGGCCACCTCCGGCGCGATCACCGCCTGGCTGCGCGACCTGTTCGGGGCCGCCTACCAGGAGCTGCTCCAGGAGGCCGACGCGTCCGGCATCGGCGCCAACGGGCTGCTGATGCTGCCCTACTTCGCCGGAGAGCGCACCCCGGTCATGGACCCTCAGGCCAGAGGCGTGATCGCCGGGCTCACTCTCTCCCACACCCGGGGCGACCTCTACCGGGCGGCGCTGGAGGCCACCGGCTTCGCCGTGCGGCACAACGTCGAGACCATGCGGGCGGCCGGCGGCGACATCCGGCGCATCGTCGCCGTCGGCGGCGGCACCCAGGGCGGTCTGTGGACGCAGATCGTCTCCGACGTCACCGGCACACCCCAGGAGGTGCGCGCCACCTCGATCGGAGCCTCGTACGGCAGCGCCTTCCTGGCCGCCCGGCTCGTCGGTGAGGCGTCGATCGACGCGTGGAACCCCGTTCGGCACCTGGTGACCCCGCGGCCGGACGCGGTCACCCAGTACGACCAGCTCTACCGCCTCTACCAGCAGCTCTACCCGAGCACGGCCGGCATCGCGCACGCCCTGGCCGGCCGCCAGCATCGTTGACCCCCCACGTGAAGGGCAGCCCATGTACCGATTCCCCGAGCTCAACGAACCGCCCGCGGCGGAGCCCGGCGTCGTCTACACCGTCGCCAGCGGCGACCTGCGTCAGAGCGCCAACCAGACCTGCTGGCCGGTGCAGGAGAAACTGGAGAACGATCTCGCGGCCACGCTGCGCGACCTGGGCTGGTCGGTCCGGCGCGGCCACGACGTCGATCCCGACAAGGGACACGGCTTCATCGACAGCCAGCGTGCCGGCATCGAGGTGTTCAAGGCCCTGCCGCCGGACGCGCCGCTGATCGTGGTGGAGGCGGTCTGGCAGTACAGCCACCACGTGCTGGCCGGGCTGCGCAGCCACCGCGGGCCGATCCTCATCGTGGCCAACTGGAGCGGTCAGTGGCCTGGCCTGGTCGGCCTGCTGAACCTGGCCGGCAGCCTGACCAAGGCGGGCAGGCCGTACTCGGTGCTGTGGAGCGAGGACTTCACCGACGAGTGGGCCAGGCACGGACTGAAGACCTGGCTGGAGAACGGCGAGCTGACCCACGACACCAGCCACGTCACCAGGCTGGGCGAGCTGCCCCCGACCCCCGAGTCCGAGCTGGGCCGGGCGCTCGCCCGCCAGCTCGCCACGGAGAAGGCGATCATCGGCGTCTTCGACGAGGGCTGCATGGGGATGTACAACGCCATCATCGACGACGAGCAGCTCAACCCGCTCGGCATCTACAAGGAGCGGCTGTCGCAGAGCGCGCTCGTCGCCGAGATGAACCGGGTCGGCGACGCCGAGGCGCTCGCGGTGCGCGCGTGGCTCGACGAGGCGGGCCTGACCTTCCACACCGGCGCCGACGAGGCCACCGAGCTGACCGAGTCGCAGCTGATCAGCCAGTTCAAGATGTACGTCGCGGCGCTGCGCATCGCCGACGACTTCGGCCTGGACGCCGTGGGCATCCAGTACCAGCAGGGGCTCAAGGACGTGGTACCGGCCAGCGACCTGGTGGAGGGGCTGCTCAACAACGTCGAGCGCCCGCCGGTGCGCAGCCGCGACGGCTTCCGCGAGCTCTACGCCGGCCGTCCGCTGCCGCACTTCAACGAGGTGGACGAGGGGGTCGCGGTCGACTCGCTGATCACCAACAGGGTGTGGAGCGCGATGGGCCTCGACCCGGCCACCACGCTGCACGACATTCGATGGGGCGAGGAGTACGAGGGGCGGTTCGTCTGGGTTCTGGAGATTTCGGGGTCGGTGCCGGCGTCGCACAACGGCGGTTACGACAAGTCGTGGAGCATGCGGCAGCCGCCGATGTACTTCCCCCTCGGTGGCGGCACGCTGAGCGGCGTCTCCAAGCCCGGCGAGATCGTCTGGTCGCGGGTGTTCATCATGGACGGCGAGCTGCACGTCGACCTCGGCCGGGCGAGCGTGGTGGAGCTGCCGGAGGAGGAGACCAGGCGCAGGCTCGACGCCACCACCCCGCAGTGGCCGATCATGCACGCGGTGCTGCACGGCGTCACCCGCAACCAGTTCATGGCCCGCCACCGGGCCAACCACCTCAACGTGGCCTACGCCCACGACGCGGACAGCGCCGACAGGGCGCTGACGGCCAAGGCCGCGGCCTTCGCCGAGCTCGGCGTGCACGTGCACCTGTGCGGAATCTCCGCGCCTGTCCCAGGAGGGAGAGAGCGGTGAAGCTCTTACGCGTCCCGATCGCCATGGTTCTGCTGTCCGGTCTGGTGGCAGCGGGCCCCGCCCAGGCCTCATCGGCCCACTCACCGGCCATCGTGGTGAGCAAGATGACCGGACCCGGCTCCGTCAGCGCCACCGACGCCAACTGGAAGATCAAGGCCACCGATCTCGGCGTCATGTGGGACAACGGCAGCGGCGAGATCCTCGCCGCGTTCGGCGACACGTTCGGCGACACCTGGCGACCCCCTGGCGCCAACGGCGACGACTGGCGCAGCCAGGTGCTCCTGCGCAGCACGGACCCCGACCTCGCCGACGGCATGTCGTTCAGCAGCGCGGCCACCGACGCTCCCGGCCACGCCAAGGAACTCATCCCCAGCAAGAAGATCGACGGTGACGAGATCACCGTGATCCCCACGGCGGGCGTGTCGGTGGGGACACGGCAGTACCTCGCCTACATGTCCGTACGGCACTGGGGCGAGCCCGGAGTCTGGACCACGAACCACTCCTCGATCGCCTACTCCGACGACAACGGCCAGAACTGGGTCACCGGCGGCCCCCGATGGGACAACCCCGGCGGTGACAACCACTTCCAGATGGCGGCGTTCGTCCGGCGTGACGGCTTCGTCTACATGTACGGCACGCCGAACGGCCGCAACGGCGCCGCCTACCTGGCCAGGGTCCCCGAGGCCGCCGTGCTGGACAAGGCCGCCTACCGGTACTGGACGGGAAGCGCCTGGCGGTCCGGCCCTGACACGCTGGCCACCCCGGTGGTCGCGGCGCCCGTGTCCGAACTGTCGGTGCAGTTCAACGCCTTCACCGGCAAGTGGCTGATGACCTATCTGAAGGGCAGCGACGTGGTGCTGAGGACCGCGCCCGCGCCCACCGGCCCGTGGAGCGCCCCCGCGGTGGTGGCCGGCTTCGCCGACTTCCCCGGCCTGTACGGCGGCTTCATGCATCCCTGGTCGTCGGGGCCGAACCTGTATCTGGCGCTGTCGGAGTGGACGCCGTACAACGTCTATCTGATCCGCGTCACCCTGAACCGCGACGGGAGCATCACCAACCCGAACCTCGTCCGGGACCCCAGCTTCGAACGCCAGACCACGGGCACGGTGTCGGCGCCGTGGGCGGTGACCGGCAACGGCGGCATCGACCAGGCCACCTGGGCCTTCACCGCGGATCGCAACGGCTTCGTCAGGTACGACCGCGGCTGGCACGACCTGCACCAGACCGTCTCCGTCACCCCGCACACGGCCTACACGCTGAGCGGCTGGCTCAGGACCTCGCCCAACAACGACAACGGGTTCTTCGGCGTGCGCAACCCGGGCGGCCCGCCGTTCGCCGAGGTCAACTTCGGGGCCGTCGGCGGCTGGACGAAGTTCACCGTCACCTTCGACAGCGGTAGCCGCAGCTCCGTCGAGGTCTTCGCCGGGATCTGGACCGACAACGGCGACATGTGGCTCCAACTGGACGACTTCGCCCTGACCAGGACCTGACCTCATCGACGTGACAGTCATCTTCTCGCTTCTCATAGGAGGACCCGTGACCTACGGTCAGCACGGCAGCAGCCTGCGCGACCTTCCGCGCCTGCGTTCGCACCGCCGCAGGAGGGCGTCGAGCTGGGACCGTTCGGGCGGCAACGACGACCGTGTGACGGTCGCGCCGGGAGAGACGGTCACCCTCGCCGACATCCGCGGCGCCGGCTCGATCAACCACATCTGGATGACCGTGGCGCCCCGCGACCCCGGCACGCCCGAGACCCACGACCGGGACTTCCTGCGCAAGCTCGTCCTGCGGGTCTTCTGGGACGACAACGAACACCCCAGCGTGCTCGTGCCGCTGGGCGACTTCTTCGGCATGGGCCACGCCCGTACCGCCAACTTCGTCTCGGCACCGCTCCAGATGAGCCCGCAGGACGGCAAGGCCTTCAACTGCTGGTTCCACATGCCGTTCAGCAGCCGGGCCAGGTTCGAGCTGACGAGCGAGTGCGAGGCGGAGGTGCTCTGGTTCTACTACTACATCGACTACGACGAGTTCGACGAGCTCGGTGAGGGACTGGGCCGCTTCCACGCCCAGTGGCGGCGCGAATGCCCCGCTGACGGTCTCGACCAGGGGCAGATGTCCAACGCCGAGTACCTGTTCGGCGGGACCAACCTCGACGGCGACGGCAACTACGTCATCCTCGAGGCCGAGGGCCGCGGCCACTACGTCGGCTGCGTCCTGAACGTCACCAACCTCCGCCGCACCTCCGACTGGAACTGGTACGGCGAGGGCGACGACATGATCTTCATCGACGGCGAGGCGTTCCCGCCGAGCCTGCACGGCACAGGGACCGAGGACTACTTCAACACCGCGTGGTGTCCCAGCCAGCCGTACCACGCCCCCTACCACGGGCTCACCCTGCCGGGCGGCGAGAACTGGTCAGGGCAGATCTCGATGTACCGCTTCCACATCGAGGACCCGGTGCCGTTCACCACCTCGATCAAGGTCACCATCGAGCACGGCCACGCCAACCGCCGCCAGGACGACCTGTCCTCGGTCGCCTACTGGTACCAGGAACTCCCGCACCGGCCGTTCACGCTCCCACCCGTCAGCGCGCGGCTGCCCATCTTGTGATCACCCGGGCCGCGCGCTTCCCGCACCCGGCGCCGTTCCTCCGCCGGCGGCCGGGTGTCCTCCAACCTGTCGCTCTGCGAGCCGTACCTCGATCCGCGGCGCATCGACAGGGCTCACCCCCCACGTCACCGAAGGAGACGACGTGCGCACACAACTCATCCGGCTGGTCGCGGCCGTGGCCGGCACCGCGGTGCTGGCCGTCGGCTGCGGGTCGGGCGGCACGGGCCAGGGCGCGGCAGGCGGCAAGGCCGAGATCACGCTGTGGCAGCAGAAGTTCACCGACCAGGAGGACGCCTGGTACAAGAAGGCTGTCGCCGCGTTCAACAAGTCGCAGGACAAGGTCGTGCTCAAGCATGTGATCGTGCCGGCCGACGTGTGGGACCAGAAGATGAAGGCCGCCCAGGCCGCCGGCAAGGCGCCCGACGTCTACACCGTCAACTACAGCAAGGTGCCCGGCTTCGCCCGCACCGGTCAGATCCAGGCGCTCGACCCGCTCATCCCGGCCGGCAAGTGGGCCGGGCTGCAGGAGTCGGTGGTCGGCTCGGTGGAGCACAAGGGCAAGAAGTACGGCTACCCCATGCTGGTCGAGCCGTCGGCCGTGCTCTACTACCGCAAGGACCTGTTCGCCAAGGCCGGGCTCGACCCGAACAAGCCGCCGGCCACCTGGCAGGAGCTCATCGACTACGGCAAGAAGCTGACCACCAAGGACGTCGCGGGTGTCGTCACCGCCGCCAATCAGATCGACATGGCCTGGTCGACCTGGGGTCTGCAGTGGAACGCCGCCGGGCACCTGCCGATCAGCGACGACTGGTCCACGCCGCAGGCGGCCGACGCGAAGTACAAGCAACTGCTGCAGGTCTACCAGACGCTGTACCAGCAGGGGATCATGCCCAAGCAGCCGCTGGCGCCCTACGCCGACGCCAACCCGCTGGGTCAGGGCAAGACCGCGATGATGGTCTGCGGTTCGTGGGCGGCCAGCGTGCTGCTCCAGGACTACCCGAAGATGGTCGCCGACATCGGCGCCGCCGCGCTGCCCTCCTTCGACGGCGACACCACCAAGCCCACCGCCACGCTCGGCGGCTGGACGCTGGTCGTCGACGCCAAGTCCAAGAACGCCAAGGCCTCGGCCGACTTCGTCTCCTGGCTGCTGGCCGGTGACCCCACGCTGCTGGTCGAGTTCTTCAAGAACACCAAGTTCTCCAAGTACTCGCCGCGGGCGGCCGTGGCCGACGCGATCAAGAACGACCCGGCCGCGGCGGAGAACCCCTGGGCCCGGACGATCGAGGAGCAGGTCGTGAAGTACGCCAAGCCGGAGCCCGCCTATGACTGGGCCGTCAGCCTGGCCTTCGGCAAGGCCATCGAGAAGGCGCTGCAGGGCAAGGACATCGACCAGGCGCTCCAGGCGGCCGACGCCGAGATCAAGGACGTGATCGCCAAGAACAACCTGGCCGGACAGGGTTCCTGACCAGTGAGCCCGCTGCCGGTCCCGCACAGGACCGGCAGCGGAGAAAGGAGCGCCCGTGGCTGTCACGTCACTGCGGGCGGCACGCGTGGAACGCCGCGCCGGCGTCCGCGCCCGCCCAAGGCGGGAGAGCAGGGCGGCGTTCACCATGCTGGCGCCGCTGCTGGTCCTTCTCGCGGTCTTCGTGATCTGGCCGCTGATCCACGCGGTCTACATCAGCTTCTTCACCTGGAGCTTCTACGACCCGGCGGTGTTCGTCGGGCTGGAGAACTACATCAACGTGGTCACCGACGAGGAATTCGTCAACTCGGTGGTGCGCGGCCTGCTGTTCTCCGCCATGGTGGTCCCCGTCCAGGTCACGATCGCGTTCGTCTTCGCCAACCTGGTCAAGACGGTCAGCCGCCGGATGGCCGCCGTCATGAAGGTGACGATCTACGTCCCCGCCGTGATCTCCGAGGTGATCGCCGCCATCGTGTTCGCGCTCATCTACACCCATCGCGGCGGCCTGCTGAACTGGTTCCTCGACTTCTTCGGCATCGAGGCGGTCCCCTGGCTCGGCGACACCGCCACCGCGCTGCCGGCGGTGGCGATCCCCGCGATCTGGATCGGCATGGGTGTGGCGTCCCTGATCATGCTGGCCGGCCTGCTCGACATCCCGGAGGCGTACTACGAGTGCGCCTCGCTGGACGGGGCGGGGCCGTGGACCAAGATGTTCCGCATCACCCTGCCGCTGATGAAGAACGTCATCCTGTTCCTGCTGGTCACCGGCTTCGCGGCGTCGCTGCAGTTCCTCATCCTGCCGTGGCTCATGACGCAGGGCGGGCCGGTGAACTCCACCAACCTGCCGAACCTGTTCATCCTTCAGCACTTCAACACCGACCTGTACGTCGGCTACTCGATCGCCGCGGCGCTGCTGCTGTTCGGGGTGCTCGGCGCGGTGTCGGCGGTCATCTTCCGGCTGGTCCGATCAGAGAAGGCGATGGACGCATGAGAGGCGCGCTCGGCTGGATCATCCGGTACGGCCTGGCCGTGGCGATCATCGTCGCCGCGCTGTTCCCCCTGGCCTGGCTGGCAGTGGCCGGCTTCAAGGCCAAGACCGAGGTGGCGGCCACCCCGTTCCAGTTCTTCCCCGAGGTGTGGCGCTGGGACAACTACGCCCAACTGCTGGCCGACGAGGCGTTCGTGCGCGCGCTCGGGGTGACCTTCGCCGGGGCCGCCCTGTTCGCGGCGCTGAGCCTGGTGGTCAACGCGCTGGGCGCCTATGCCTTCGCCAGGCTGGAGTTCGCGTTCAAGCGGACGATCTGGGCCATCGTGATCACCACCATGTTCATCCCCGGCATCGCGATCATGCTGACCTCGTTCATCGTGGTCACCGAGCTGGGCATGCTGGACAGCATGGCGGTTCTGGTGGTCCCCGGCGCGGCCTCGGCCGTACAGGTCTTCTTCCTGCGCCAGTTCTTCCTGGCGGTGCCGACCGCGCTGGAGGAGGCGGCGCAGCTCGACGGCGCGGGGCCGTGGCGGATCTTCCGCCACATCTTCATCCCGCTGTCCAAGGGCGCGTTCGTGGTGGTCGGCGCCACCTCGTTCCTGCTGTTCTGGAACTCCTACGTCTGGCCGGTGCTCACCATCACCGACCCTGAGCTGTTCCCGATCCAGCAGTACCTGGCCACCTTCCGCTCCGAAAGAACCAGCGAGCAAGGCCTGCTCATGGCCGGATCCACGCTGGCCGCCCTGCCCGTCATCATCCTGTTCCTGATCTTCCAGCGGCACATCATCCGCGGCGTGCGCCTCTCGGGACTCAAGTGAACGCCCACCTCGGCAACGCCCGGCCGATACCCCACGACGAGGGCAGGCACGTGGCCATGCCCCTGGGCGGGATCGGCACCGGCAATCTGGCGATCTGTGCCGACGGCGCGCTCCGGCAGTGGCAGCTGCAGAACGTCGGCAACCATCGCGGCGTCCTGCCGTACACCTTCTTCGCCCTGCGGGTGAGCACGTGGGAGCCGCCCGCGAACGAGGTGTTCGTCCTGCAGGCGCAGGCTGCCGACGCCCCGGCGACGCCGCTGGTCGACGACGACCACGTGCCGGGGTGGCAGCGCGAGCTGCTGCGCGGCCATCGGGGGGTGACTGGAACGACCTTCCGAGGGCTCTACCCCTTCGCCCACGTGGAGTATCACGGGTTGCCCGTCGAGGTCGGGCTGGAGGCGTTCAACCCGCTGATCCCGCTGGACGTGGACGACAGCTCGCTGCCCGCCGCGCTTTTCACCTTCACGATCAGCAACCCGGGGCCGCTTCCCGCGCAGGTGTGGCTGGCGGCGGCCGTACAGAACCCGGTCGGGCACGACGGCAGCACCCCTGTCGACGGCGTGCGCGCGCTCGGCTACGGCGGCAACACCAACCGGGTGCGCCGCGAGCGCGGGTGGACCTCGCTGGTCATGGACAACACCGCAGTCGACCCGGCGGCGCCCGGCGCCGGTCAGGCGGTGCTGGCCGTGGACGCGGCCGACGCCGTGACGATGCCGCAGTGGACGCATCCGGACGAGTTCCTCGCCTTCCTGGCCGGGCGCGCGGTCTACGCCGACGCCGAGAAGGCGCGGCACGCGCCGTGGCTGGCGGACTACCAGGGCAGCGGGCCGCAGCAGGGGTACGGCCCCAGCCCGGCCGGTCGGACGTGGAACGGTGGTGTGGTCGCCCCGATGATCCTCCAGCCTGGCGAGTCCCGAAATATCCGGATTTGTCTGGCGTGGTATTTCCCCAATCGCTACGCCGACTTCGTCCAGTTCGGGCCGCCGAACCCGCAGTGGGGGCCCACCAGGTTCTGGCTGGGCAACGCCTACGCGACCAGGTTCGCCGACGCCGTCGACGTCGCAGGACACGTGCGCGAACAGTGGGCGCGGCTGCGTGACACGTCGCTGAGCTGGGTGGACACGCTGGCCGGCAGCAGTCTGTCTCCGGCAGCGGTCGAGCACCTGGCCGCGCAGGCGGCGATCCTGCGCAGCCCGTCCTGCTTCCGCACGGCCGACGGCGCGTTCTTCGGCTTCGAGGGAGTCCTCGGAGCCTCGACCGTGATGTGGTCGGGCGATGTCGGCGGATCCTGCCCGCTCAACTGCACCCACGTGTGGAACTACGCGCAGGCGGTGGCCAGGCTCTTCCCGTCGCTCGAAAGGAGCATGCGCGCCACCGAGTTCGACGTCATGCAGGCGCCGGAGGGCTACCTCCCGCACCGGGTGATCGCGCCCACCTACCTGCGTCAGCTCTGGGAGGTGCCCATCGGCGGCCCGGTCGAACCCGCGCTCGACGGCATGCTCGGCACGATACTCAAGACCTACAGAGAGGTACGGCACGGCGCGGACTGGCTGCAGCGGTACTGGCCGCGGATCAAGCGCCTGCTGGCCCATATCAGGGAGAAATGGGACCCCGACGGCAGCGGTGTGCTGGTCGGCGTTCAGCCCTCCACCCACGACATCGACCTGTGCGGGCTCAACCCGTTCATGGGCACGCTCTGGCTGGCGGCGCTGCGCGCCGCTGAGGAGATGGCGATCCTGATGGGCGAGCCCGCCATGGCGGCGGAGCTGCGCGAGCTGTTCACCAAGGGCGGCACGCGCTACGACGAGGCGCTGTTCAACGGGGAGTACTACACGCAGGTGCTGGAGGAGGGCGACTCGGCCGAGTTCCAGTGGCTGGAGGGCTGCCTGACAGACCAGCTCATCGGCCAGTGGTGGGCCCACCAGCTCGGCCTCGGCCACGTGCTGCCGCGCGAGCACGTGGTGAGCGCGCTGCGCGCGGTCGTCAGGCACAACCTGCGTACCGGGTTCGACGGCTTCGACCACCCGTACCGGGTGTTCGCCGACGGCGCCGACACCGGCCTGCTCTTGTGCACCTGGCCGCGCGGCGGCAGGCCGCGGGTGCCGACCCGCTACTGCGACGAGGTGTGGACCGGCAGCGAGTACCAAGTCGCGGCCCACTGCCTGTGGGAGGGGCTGGAGGAGGAGGCCGGCGCGATCCTCGACGGGGTGTGGGCCCGATACGACGGCCGGCGGCGCAACCCGTACAACGAGATCGAGTGCGGCGACCACTACGTGCGCGCCATGGCCGGCTGGTCGGTGCTCGACGCGCTGTCCGGCGCCACCTACGACGCCGTCACCCAGCGGCTCACCGTGTCGCCCCGTGGGCACGGGCGGTGGCCGCTGCTGCTTCCGACGGGATGGGGGACCCTCATCCGCGACGACGACGGCGTGCGGGTCTCCTGCACCCACGGGGACCTGAAGGTTCACGTACAGGAGTGTTCGTGACTGCTGGCCTCTGAGTGATGAGGCGCGGGATCGCGGTGACGCCGGTGTGCCCTGGAGGGGTGGACACACCGCTGACCGACACCGTCGAGATCGCCGGGGGTGGACCAGCGCCCCCGCCGGCCGGGTCACCCGTACGGCTGGTGATGCGGGTCGGCCACTATGAGATGCTGGCGACGTTCATCGGGACCCTGCGCATCGCGCGCCCGACGCGCACCGGAGCGTTCGTGACTGACCTGCGGCCCCTGCCCAGCGGACGGCATCAGCTGACCCGCGAGGAGGTCGTGTCCTCCCAGCGCGCCCGCATGCTGAAGGCGATGTGCGAGTCGATGCTCGAACGCGGTTACGCCGGCACGTCGGTGACCGACATCGTGCGCCGCGCCGGGGTGTCGCGGGAGACGTTCTACCAGCAGTTCGCCTCCAAACAGGCCTGTTTCGTCCAGGGCCTCGACGAGGCGATCGACCTGCTGGCCGCGCTGCTCGACGCCGCGCGCGATCCCCGGCTCCAGCCGCTCGAACGCTTCCGCGTGCTGCTGCGGACGTATCTGCGCGCCCTGGCCGCCGAGCCGGCCCGCGCCCGGTTCTTCCTCGTCGAGGTCTACGCCGCCGGTCCCGAGGCGGTGGCCAGGCGCATGGAGATGCAGCGGCGCTTCGCCGCCGAGATCGGCGACATCTTCGAGGCGCGGACCGACGACGACAGGTTCGCCTGCGTGACCCTGGTGGCCGCCGTCGCCCAGCTCGTCACCGCGCACCTCATGGCAGACGATCTCGACGGCCTGGTGGCGCTGGAAGAGCCGCTGACCCGGATGGCCGAGCGGCTCCTCACGGTCAGCAGTCGGGGATGACGGCGCCGTCGTTGTCCCTGGCCTCGTCGTTGCCCCACCGGCTGAGGTAGTAGGCCGACACGTAGGCGCCCCAGCCGTTCTTGCCCGCGTACACGATGTCGAGGTCGGTCTTCAGCCACCAGTGGTTGTAGTTGCCCGAGCCGTCGCGGATCTCCTGGCCCCAGACCTTGCAGTACACGTAGTTGGTGCCCGCCTTGAGCACGCCCTGCGCGTCGGCGGTGTTCGGCTCCGCGTAGCCGGTGGCGTCGGCGAACGTGTCCACCCAGGACCGGCCACCGCCCGAGCACCCGTTGTCGCTGGTGAGGTAGCGCTGGTTGTAGTACGGGGGGTAGGGCGCCAACGACTGGCCGTTGATCACGATCGTCTGCCCGGCGCCGTTGTAGAGCTGCTCGTAGTGGATGTGCGGGCCGCTGGAGCCGCCGGTCGTGCCCGTCACGCCGACCTGCTGGCCCTGCGACACGGAGGCGCCGTGCGGCACCGAGAAGGAGGCCAGGTGGAAGTAGTACGTCTTCCAGCCGCCGCCGTGATCGATCACCACGTAGTTGCCGGCGCCCCCGGCCTCCCAGTAGCGGTAGGCGGTGCCCGAGGCCGAGGCCAGCACCGGGGTCCCGTCCGTCGCGCCGCCGTCCGACCTGACGAAGTCGAGCGCGAGGCGCACCTCGGTGGAGTGGTGGCTGTAGGTCCAGGTCTGGCCGCAGGGGAAGGGCGCCTTGAACAGCGGCGCCGCGTGGGCGGGGAGGGCGGGTAACAGCGCCGGCAGCAGGACGACGGCCGACAAGGCGAGACGCGCGGAACGCATGGGCGACTCCTAGGAGACCGGCAACCAGGGGAACTCGTGGAGGCGGTCGCGGACCGCCGCCGGCAGGACGGGCCCCATCGCCGCCCGGTAACCGGCCACGGCGTCCGCGGCCCGCTGACGATCGCCGTTGAACAGCTCGTACGGGGTGGGGATCGGCAGCGGGAGCGGGGGACCGTACGGAACCCTCGGGGGTTGCGCGATGACGACGTCACCGGAGCCGGTCACCGCGTCGGGGTCGATGTCGTAGGCGTGGTCGCCGAGGAAGTAGCCGGCGACGCCGTTGGCGAAGCCCAGCAGGTTGGTGATCGGGTTCTCGGAGTGGCAGATGCCGTCGTTCTGGTTGCAGATCTGCTTCACCCGCAGGTCGCCGAAGCCGCGCGGGCCCTTCATGGTGATGCCGGGCACCACGGTGGGCAGGTTGGTCTCGATGCCGCCGGGCCCGCCGTTGACGCCGGTTCTGCGCGGGTCGCCGTACAGGACGCCGTTGATCAGTTGGTGCGGGATGTCGCCGGACCCGGACAGGGCGTGGAGCACGTCCCCCGCGACGATCGCCCCCTGGGAGTAGCCCGAGATCGTGATGCGGCTGCCGGGGCAGGCCGCGTGGAAGGCCCGCACCGCCCGGTCGAGGGTGGCGATGCCCTCGGCGACCGAGTCGTCCAGCGAGACCGGGTCGCCCGGGTAGGGGGCGATGGACGCCGAATAGTGGATCTTCGTGAAGCCGACGCCGGGGGGCAGGGTGGCGTTCGTCCGGTCGTAGACGTTGGCGTCCGGATCGAGGTGGCCACCCACCTCGAAGATCATCTTGGTGTCACAGGTGGCGGCCGCGGCGGGCGAGGAGACCCCCACCAGCCCGGCCGCGACTAACACTCCCGCTAACGCAGCTCTCATGACAGCCTCCTTGCCAAGAAAGTAATCGATTTCCCGACTCGTGTACACGGTCGTTCGCGAATCATCCCGGGCCGCTGCGGGAGGCGCGCCGACGGGGACGCGGCGGTGCCGTCCAGCCACCGTGGCTGTTCAGGCCGGAGTCCCGGATGGCCGACTCACAGAAGTCTTCAGGGGGCGCAGGTCGCACCGGGGGGCCTCGTCGCTCTCGGCTTTCTCCCAGACATCACGTGGTGGCTGACCAGGAACTACGGTCAGGCACAAGTGATCCCCAAGTCGGCGTGCTGATGCTGCTGCCATGCACGTCAGAAAGATCGTACGGTCGGCGACGTTGCTCGCCCTGACCGCGGCGCTCGTGTTCCCCGCCGGTCCTGCACATGCCGTGGCCGCGCGGAACACCGACTTCAACGGCGACGGCTATAACGACGTGGCCCTCACCTTCGCGTACCGGAGCTCGGGCGGGATCGCCGTGCTCTACGGCGGACCCAACGGGACCAGTGGCCACCACCTCATCCGACCCCCGGCCGGATGCACCACGGTGGACAGGTGGGGCTCTATCGTCCCGTGCCAGTCTTGGGGGCTGACGATGGCCGCCGCCGACGCCAACGGCGACGGCAGGACCGACCTGTACTTCTCCGGGTTGAGCGAGGCGCAGGCCATGTCCTGGCAGTCCGGAGGGTTCGGGACGGTCGAGCGGCACGTGTCCACTGTCATGTACAACGGCAGGATGGAGATCGGCCAGTTCGGCGGCCAGTTCGCCAACGACGTGGTCATGGCGGACACCGTCGTCCGCGGCGTCACCCCGCCGTGGACGGGCATCAGCGGCTGGTACGACGGCCAGGGGCAGTACAAGTCCTTCCCCTTGCCCGACACGGACGTCCGGGTCACCCGCAATGAGCCGAGGCACACCGCCTCCGGCAACGTGGACGGTGGCTATGACAAGGAGATCGCGATCGTTCAGGCCAGGTCGATGCGCGAGCCCTCGACCGGTGAGGAGTGGGTGGAGCACCACCTGGTGCTCGCCGACGACCTGGAGGAGAGCCCCGTCCGGATCATCGAGCTCGGCTCTCCGGCGACCTGCACCGCCTCGCCGTATCCCGCTCTCCGCGTCTGCCCGGAGTCGGACTCACAGGTCGTGACCGGCGACGTCAACGGAGACAAGTACGACGACGTCATCATGCTCACGCCCAGCAAGCGCACCCTGCACGTCTTCTACGGCTCGTCCTCCGGTCCGAGCACCGTTCCCGGCTTCACGGCGCGGGACGTGGACTGGGCGGGCGGCGTGCTGTGGCGCGGAGTGACCACCGGGGACGTCAACGGCGACGGGGCCGAAGACATCGTTCTCGGCAGGCCCGACGTCGGCGGCTCCACCGCTCCCGCAGGAGGCGCGGTCGTGCTGATCCCCGGGTCCCGCAACGGCCCGGCGATCGCGGACGGGCAGGTCATCACGCAGGACGGCGTCCGGCCGCTGTCCGGATCGGCTCCCACGCCGCTGCCCGATCCGATCAGCGAGCAGTCCGTTCGCGGCGACGCCTTCGGCGCGGCCGTCTCGGTCCTGGACGTTACCGGCGACGGCAAGGCTGAGCTCATCACCAGCGCGCCGGGTAAGAACGCGTGGCAGGGCATGCTGGCCATCGTCCGCGGCACCCCATCGGGGCTCTCCGCCACCGAGGCGCAGGTGATCCATCCATCGCAGATCGGGATCGACGTCGAAACCCCGGAGATGGGTCTGCATCTGCTGCGGTGAAGCCCAAGGCAGTGCGCGAGCGGTGATGGAGCCATGCCTGTCTCGTGGGAATGACCCCTGCTGCACTCACGGGCCTTGAGGCAGGGCGCAGGGCGCTGACCATTCCCCGATGGTCATGCTCGAACCCCACGGATGGGCAACCTGGGCTCACTCCCACCGCGAGCCGAACCGGGACCCGGGCGCTCTTGTCGTACGTGCATGGGGAAGGCCAGCCACGCTCCAGCGACAGCACCAAGCGGGTCAGACCCGAGCCGCCTGAGCACTCCTGCCCCGCAGATCGAGACTCGTGCGGCTTGACGCACGTGCTGATCCGGATTTGACCCTGACGTTGCGTCAGGCACCACGATGAACGCATGACCGACTACTACGAGGCATTCGATATCAGCCCTGTCCCCCCGCCCGGGCCCGACGCGACGCCACCTGAGATTTACCGGGGCATCTACGGCATGCCGATGTTCGTCACCGTGCCGACGCCGGACCTGGCCGCGTCCGTGGATTTCTGGACCCGCGGACTCGGCTTCATCGACCTGTTCACGGTCCCGGGCCAGGTCACGCACCTTCGACGGTGGGCGTTCCAAGACGCTCTGCTCGTCCCGACCGACGCCCTGCCGGCCCCTTCGACGGTGAGCATCGGCTTCAGTTGCGTGCTGAGCCAGGTCGACGAGATCGCGCAGGCGTGCACGGCACTGGTGCCCGGATGCACGACAGGACCGCGACAGACACCGTGGAACACCGTGGAACTGGAGGTCATCACGCCGGAGAACGCTCGCGTGATCATGACTGCGGCCCGTCCCCTCGACCTCGACAGCGCCGAGGCACGCTACCTCGAAGCAAACGGCTTCACGCTCCCCAAGGGGTGAAACCGCGTAAGTCAGACGCGCATGTCAGACTCGGCAGCGTGACCGACACCGCGATGGACGATGCCGCGGGACCCGGCGGGCTGACCGTCGGGGCCGCGGCATCGCACGTGGAAGTCACCGTCCGCACCCTCCATCATTGGGACGCGATCGGGCTCGTCCGCCCGTCCGGGCGGACCACCGGCGGTTACCGGCTCTACTCCGCGGCCGACATCGCACGCATCCACCGGGTGCTCATCTACCGCGAGCTCGGTCTGTCGCTCGACGACATCGGTGAACTTCTCGATGCTCCGACAGTCGATATGACCGTGCCGCTGAGACAACAGCGCGCCCAGCTCCTCGATCGCATCTCCCGCTTGCAGGCAATGGTCGACGCGGTCGATCGCATGATCGAAGCAGCACGCACCGGCATCCTGCTCTCCGCGGAGGATCAAGTCGCGATCTTCGGGCAGCGCTGGAAGCCGTCACTGACCGCGGGCGCACGTGACCGGTGGGGCGACACAGCTCAATGGGCACAGTACGCCGAGCGCGCCGCGGGCATGACCCCCGAGGACTGGCAGCAGATCGCCGACAACATCGCAACGCTCGAGCACGACCTGGCAGCAGCCAAGCGCGCCGGCGTCAGGCCAGGCAGCGCCGAAGCCAACGCTCTGGCGGAACGACACAGGGCCTCCATGGACGCGTACTTCGACTGCACCCTTTCGATGCAGGTCTGCCTGGGAAGGAAGTACGCCGCCGATCCTGGCTTCACGGCCTACTACGACGCAATCGAGCCAGGCCTGACCATCTGGCTCCGTGACATCATCGACGCCAACGCCCGCGATCGAGGCATCGACCCGGATTCGGCGAGCTGGACCTGACGCACCCACTGTGGCGCCGGCGTAGCCGGCGGGCCTGCTCCCCGGCGCTGACCAGCAGGGCGGTGGCGGCATCGACCTCCGGCTTGGCGCACAAGCTGGCCGCGCGTATCGGCGCCCGCTCGACCATGGCGGCGGGAACGACATCACCCGCGAGTTCGGCACCGCACTCGGCGTCGCCCTCCTCGGTACCCTCCTGGCCAGTGGCTACCGCAGTGCCATCGACGACAGGCTCGGCGGCGTCCCTCAAGGCGCGGCGGACGCTGCACGCCAGGGCGTCGCCAACGCCGTCGAGGCTGCGGGCACTGCCGGCTCCCACGCGCGGGCGCTGGTTGATGCCGCCCGGCAGTCCTTCGTCGACGGCTGGCAGCAGGCCATGTGGGCAGGTGTCGTCGTCATGGGCGTCTTGTTCGTCTACACCGCCGTCCGCGGTCCGCGAAACAAGCTCTCCACATCGGCGGACGAGGAGAAAACCCCCGAAGACCGACACCCCCAGGTGACCGCGTAAGAGCTGAACCGGCTCGCGCAGGGCCTTCTTCGGCCAGTGGTCGGGCGCTAGGCACGCCTGGCACCCGACCACACTCGCGTCACACCGCCGCTACCCGATCAACCGTCTGACTGTCCAGGTTTCACGCGAACGCCATCCTGGCTCACCAGCGCGAACGTCATGGATGGCGGCTGATGGGGCGAGCCTTACCGACAGGCCGTAAGACGGATCAATCGCGGGTTCTGCACGCTGGTGGCGGTCCGGGTCGACGCAGCCGCCCGCGCGAGGCCGGCCCGGCCGCTGGTGACCGGGCGGTGGTCGTCGGCCGCCAGGAGGCCAGCCGGTCAGGGGACGGGTTCGATCGGGAACCGGCGCGGCTTGCAGGTAACGCTCATCGAAGCCCGGCCTGGGGCGCGGGGTTGTCCTGGCGGGCGGCGCGGCGGGCTCCGACCAGCAGCAGGACGTTCGCGAGCAGGAGGATCGGCCAGGGCGTGAACGCGAGGACCACAGCGCCGGCCACGGTCCAGATCCCCAGCGTCCACGCGATGAACGGCGGCGGCACAATGCCGCGGCGGTCCAGCCACAGCACGATCAGGCCGACCACGATGAGCGGCACGCCGAAGCTGGCCAGACTCAGCCAGTACGCGCTGTTCGCCGGGCCCATCGCGGCGAAGTCCTCGCCCCACAGCTCCCCGCTGAACCATGCCCCGGCGTGGCGCGCGGCGCCCTCCAGCGTCAGGGCGCTGAGCGTGTGCGCGGCCCCGAAAAGCGCGATGAGCCAGCCGGCCCACTTGATCATCTGAGTTCTCCGTTCTTTCGCGGAGTCACGCGCATCCGGGCGAACTCCAGTTACGAAACTCTAGTTTCGATACTCCTGTTCCGTATAATGCAGGCGTGGCAGCGAGAAAGCAACGGGGAGGACGCCCCCGCGACAGTCGTGTGGATCACAGAATCCTGCAGACCGCCCGTGAGCTGATCGACGAGATCGGCTACCCCGCCCTGACCGTCGACCAGGTCGCGGCCCGCGCCGGGGTAGGCAAGGCGGCGATCTATCGCCGCTACACCTCCAAAGCCGAGATGGCGTTCGCCGCCACGGTGCACGGACAGCAGTTGCCTCCGCCGGCCGACACCGGCTCCCTGCACGGAGACCTGCTGGCGCTGGCCCGCGCGTTCCATGTCCGCCTGGCCGCCCCGGCGACCCGGGATCTGGGACCGGCCCTGATGAGCGAACTCGCCGTCAATCCCGAACTGGTGACCCGGTTCCAGGACACCTTCCTGGCCGCCGAACACGCCGATGTTGCCCGCATCATCGAACGGGCCGTGGCCCGCGGCGAGCTGACCGGGCCCGTCGACCCCGCGATCGCCCACGTGCTCCTGGCCGGCTCCCTCACCGCCGCCCTGTACATTCTCCAGGTGCCCGTCGACGATGCGATGGTCGCCGACCTCGCCACCGCCGCCGTAGCCGGCATCATCGCCCTGGCCAACCGGCACAACAGCGACCCCGGCAGAACCGCGGAGCCGTGTTGACAGGGCTGTTCCACCTGGTCGGCCCGCGCAGGACCGGGAAGCCTGCACGAACACGACGCGCTACGGCTCCGTCCGTGTAGTCAGCCGCATGAGAGGCGCTCCTGGCGCTGCCCCAGGCGGGCGACACCCTGTAGTTCTGGAAGTCCGACCGGTGGGGCCGCTCGGCGGGGCCCGTGCTGGCCACGGTCAACGAACGCCTGAAGCCGAGCGTGAGCTGGGTGTCGTCTCCAGGCCGGTCATGGCGTGTTCCTGAAGGCGGGGCTGCGGGCGCAGTGGTGGCGAGCAGGGCGCGCAGGCGGCCTTCGGCCTGCTGGACCGCTGCGGTGAGGGCATCCGCGTGGGCTGTTCCGGCCCCGAGGTTTGCGACGGCGAGCACGGCCGTGACTGCCTGCTGCTGCTCGTGGGACATCTGGGAGCCCGCGCGACCTTCTGCCGGCTGACGGTGCTTCCTGGTTGGTGCGGCACGGCAGTGGCCCGGTGGCCGGTCGGTCCCGCCGCCCGATACGCCTATCGCGCTGCCGCTCGGCTGATGCGCGTCTGGGAAAAGGTTGAACGACGCGGGGTACCCCCTGCGGATGTGACGCTCCGTGATGTGTTGTACTCAGATGACCCCCGCCTTCTGTACATCCGTTTCAGCATGGGTTGGAGGCAGGTATGTCCGTGAGTCGTGGACCTGTGTGTCAGGTCGTCCCCCACGGTGATCGTCTGACCGTCACCGGGTGGGAGCCCCAGAGACACGTCCCCTTGGTGGACGGTGAGGGGCGCGACACGCTCACCCGGCAGGTCGTCCAGGCGTCGGTGATGGTGATCTGCGAGGTCCACGGCTGGTGCGGGCGGGTCCCCGTGGACTCCGACTACCGGCCTCCAGGCTACGAACCCTGGCCGCTCTGATCCGGCCGTGGTCCCCCGTGGCGGCTGACGTGTCCGTCTCTGAAGGGGCGCGCCGTGCGCCGCGGCGGGCCGGTTTCGGTGGCCGTCAGGCCGTCTCGACCATCAGCGCGTCGCGCACCTTCCGCAGCCCCGGCAGCCCGGCCGGCACCGCCGCGGCCCGCCGCCGCATCTCCTCCGGGGTGCCGACGCCGAGGTCGTCGAGCAGGTCCTGAAGGGCGGCCGTGCCGTACGGGCTGAACGTCAGGCAGCGCGCGAACGTGACCACGATCCACCAGACCGCCTCCCGGTGCAGGCCCTGCTCGATGAGGTCGCGGGTGCCGTCGATGGAGATCTGCCGGGCCTCGGGGGCCAGGTCCGTCCCGTACGGCTTCGCCGGATCGTACGGCACGCGGTCGTAGACGTCGGCCAGCCGGTCCAGGTGCGCGGCGACGCGCGAGGCGTCGAGGTGGGCGCACCCGAGCCAGTCGAGCAGTACGTCGTGGAAGCCGGCGTGCCCGTGCCTCAGCAGGACCTCCCGGGCTGCCACGTACCGGCGGCGGACGGTCGGGTTGGCGCGAGCGGCGGTCAGGATCACCAGCGTGGGCAGGCTGGCCGGGAACGCCCAGGAGAGCACCCGGTCGGCCAGCGGACGGCCGACGTCGAACCGGGCCAGAGGGGAGATCCGCTCCTCCAGCGCCGCGCATCGGATGCGGACCCAACGGGAGCGGCCGAACTCCCCCGCCACCGCGGCGTGCAGCGCGGCGAGCCGCCCGTCCGGATCGGCCAGGAGGACGCCCCTGCTCAAGGCGGGCGCCAGCGCCGGTGACGACAGCACGTCCGCCGCGGACTCCAGCGGGGCGTAGCCGACCTCCAGCAGCACGCCCTCGTGCCGGAACTTGCCCAGCTTCGGCGGTGCCACCCCGTCGACCACGATCACGAGATCGACGTCGGAGGCGGCCGGAAGCTCCGCCTCGGCCGGAAGCCAGGCCGCGGACCCGCTGACGTAAGCGCCGACGAATCCGGGGACCTGATGCTCCGCCACCCATCGCGCCGCCACCGCCCGCGCCTCTGCGATCTTCATGGCACGACCCTAGGGGATCCGGACCGGGCGGCCGGGACGCGGACGGGGGCGCACGCGTCAGACCACGAGCACGAGGAGCGCGACGATCGCGGCGTCGATGGCGAGGCTGAGCAGGGCGGGCAGCCAGCGGCTGCGATGGCGGGCCGTGGGCAGCTCCCGCCAGCGGGCCAGGTGGACGGCCGTGCCCGCCGCGGTGACCGCCGCCACGAGGATGAACGCCGCGAAGGGCACCGTGCCCCAGGCCCCGGCCATCCAGGCCACCCACAGCAGCAGGGCGGCGTTGGCCGTCGCGTTGACGGCGCCGAGCCGGTCGGCCTGCGGACGGCTACGGCTCGGCCGCCGCCGGGTCGCCGGCTCCCACGTGATCAGCACGGCGGCGGCGAGCAGCCCGGCGGTGACCGTGAGGAGGAGCGGGTCGGTGGACGCGGGCGTGGGTTCCTCGTGGCCGAGCAGCCGCAGGCCCACGTGGTCGACGTCCTTGTCGGTGTTGCCCAGCACGACCACGCCGCGCCGCCCCGCGCGGTCGAACCCGACGTATGACCGGAAGCCGCCGGTGCCGCCGTTGTGCCAGGTGACCTCGCCTTCCGCGGTCTTCGTCGTGAACCAGCCGTAGCCGATGCGGCTGGTCTCGTCGTCCGTGAAGCGCGGCGTCGCCGCCTCGGCCCCAGGGGCGCCGCCCTTGAGCATGGCGTCGACGAGGCGGGCGAGGTCGGCGCTCGTGGACCAGATCCCCACGCCCGCCGGGGCGTAGCCGTCGCTTGTCCACGGGTCCGCCTCGTGCCCGGCCTCCACGTAGCCGTGTGCCCTGCCCTCCGGTGGGACGGAGGTGGTGGCCCTCATGCCGAGCGGGTCGAGCACCCGCCGCCTCAACAGGTCGCTGTACGGCTGCCGCGCGCGTTCGGCGAGCGCGTGCCCGAGCACCGCCATGCCGAGGTTGGAGTAGGCGACCGTGCCGCGTCCGGAGAGCGTGGCGGAGTTCGCCGCCTCGCGCACGTCGGAGACGCCCTGGCCGGAATAGGGGTTGCCGTGGGTGTAGTTCGCGGCGGCTGCCCGTACCAGCGTGCCGAGACCGCCCGCGAGCCGCGGCAGGCCGGATCGGTGGCCGGCCAGCTCCTCGTAGGTGATCGAGCCCTGCAGGCCCGGCACCGGGGACCGCGGGTCGAGGCCGTCCCTCGCGGCCATGTCGGCGAGGAGCATGCCGGTGAGCGCCTTGGTCACCGAGCCGATCTCGAACGGGGTGGACGCGTCGACCGGATGCGGGACGGGGCCGCCCGTGTCGCCGACGCCCGCCGTACGGACGGCGCCGTTCTCGATCAGCGCCACGGACAGCGCGCGGTAGCCGTCGGAGCCGGCCGCGTGGCGCACGGCCTGGGCGAGCGCGCGGTCACCCGTGGTCACGGCCCCCAGGCGCGGCGGCGCGGGCGCGACGGCGAAGGCCGCGACCGCGGCCAGCACGGCCGCGACCAGGACGGACGTCAGCCGGCCCGGTGTCAGCACCAGGTCGCTCCGCTGGAACATGGAACGCATCCCCTCTCAGGGTCGGATCGGATCGATTGCGAACGGTGTGACCGGTTCCGCGTGGGCCCCCTCGCCTGTCAGGGTCGGATCGGATCGCTTACAAACGGTGTGACCCGTTCCGCGAGGGCACCTCGCCGTGTCCCGGGGATCCGGGGAACGGCATGGCGGCACCACGCGTGACCGGCCGGACCACGAGGGCGGTCAGGGGGCACGCCCGGGAATGACGAGCGGGATCCCGGCGACGGCATGAGCACTCCCCCACCGGGGCCGCGGGTGGACCCGTCCCCAAGGACGACCGCGCAGCAGGTGCGCACCCGTCCCCTCGGAGGGACGGCCACCGCCCGCACGGATGAGCGCCGGTTCGTGAGGGACGGCACCCGACCGCCACCCACGGCACGGCCCCTGCTGAGGGCGGCGCACACCGCCAGACCCGGTGATCGTCCTTGTCGGGCCGGAAGCCGGGGTTGGGCATGGCGCCCACCAGCGCGAACCCGAGAGCCCGAGAACCGGGGTGCGCCGGCGGACCGGGCCAGCGGCCGTCGCGGCGGAGCTGGGCTGGTTGGCCGGGCCGAGTCGGTTGGCCAGGCTAAGCCAGGCTGAGCCAGGCTGGCCCGCTGGGTTGGTTGGGTCGGTTGGGTCGGTTGAGCCCGTCCAGGCTGGGTCGGTCGGCTGGGCCCGCCCAGCTGGCCCGCGGGTTGGTTGGGACCGCCCAGGCTGAGTCGGTCGGGTCGGCAGGGCCGGGGAGGGCCTGGGTGGGTCGGGTCGGGAGGGCCTGGGTGGGTCGGGTCGGGAGGGCCTGGGTGGGTCGGGTCGGGAGGGCCTGGGTGCCGGGTTTTCGCGGAATGCGGCGGATGAGCGGATCCGGTGGTCAGCCCCGGCGGGAGAAGTAGACGAGGGCGGCCACGTAGGACACGCCCGCGACGGCTCCCAGTAAGGCGAACGGCATGGGATCCTCCCCGCGCCAGACCTGCACGAAGAACCCGCCGACCACGACCATGCTGAGCACGTGGGCGGTGGCGCCGCGGGCGCGCAGCTCGTTGAGCTTGCGCCGCTCGTCGCCCAGTTCCCCGCTCAGCATCGCGGTGGTCTCACTGGCCTTGCGCGTCAGCACGAGGAAGGCGGCGTATCCGGCCATGATCCCGAAGAGCGCGAGCCCGAGGACGACCTGGCCGCGGAGCATGAACGGCACGCCGAGCAGCAGCCCGAGCACGAGGCTGAACGCCGTGATGAACCAGCGGTTAGTCGTCACAGTGGAAGATCTCCTCGACGGTCCGGCCGAAGAATCGGGCCATGCGGATGGCGAGCGGGAGCGACGGGTCATACCGGCCCTGCTCGATGGCGTTGATCGTTTGCCGGGAGACCCCGAGACGCTCCCCGAGGGTCTGCTGGGAGAGCCCCGCGGCGTTCCGGAGCTCTCTGATGTCGTTGTCCACAACGTAAAGCTCCCTTTACTTCAACCTCACGATGGAAAGTACCCTTGACACCGGCGGGTGTCAAGGGAGCTTTACTTCGTGAGCACCCGCACGTGGCCGACCAGCATGGGCCGTCCCGGCGCGGTGGCGGCCGTGGGTCCGCCACCGAACGCCTGGGGCAGCCCGCCGCCGACGGCCACGTTCAGGATCAGGAAGAAGCCGTGGCGGGTCGCCCGCTCCCAGGTTGCCGTGTCCATCCGGGTCGCCTCCACGGTGAAGGGCAGCCGCCCGTCCAGGTACCAGCGCACCTCGCGCTCGGTCAACTGGACCGCGTAGGTGTGGAAGGAGCCGTGGCAGGTGGGGCACGACCGCTCGCCCGAGGTGATCCCGCGCGGCTCTGCGGGTCCTCCAGGTAGGGGACGAGATGGCGCAGGAAGTCGGGCCGGGGGCAGAAGTCGGCGTCGAACACGGCGACCAGGTCGGCGTCGCCGAGGGTCAGGCCGTGGTTGAGGTTGCCCGCCTACTTCAGGTGGCCGCGGTCGGGCCGCGAGTCGTAGTCGAAGGCGTGCTCGCACGCCTGGCGCTCAGCCTCGGGCCGGGCGGCGTCGTCGAGCACGAGGACGCGTAGTGGAGCGTTCCAGCTCAGGGCCGCCACGTGGCGGAAGGTGTTGGCCGGCACCTCTTCCGGCTCGCCCAGATGGGCAGGAGGACGTCGACGGAGGGCAGGGCCGGCGGGCGCCAGGAGCGGACGAGCAGGAGGTGCGACTCCCAGGTGGTGGTGCGCTGCGCTGGCCGTCGACATAGAACACCCAGCTCGTCAGGTTCAGCGCGAGGGCGGCGCGCCCAGCAGGCGGCCGAGGAGGTCGTCGACCACCCGCTCGGCCCTTTCCGTCTCACCCGTGCGCGCCACCAGCAACGCCACCTCGTTGATCGCCGCCAGCAGCATGTGGGCGTACATCCCCAGGTGGTCGTCCCGGACGGCTCCGGTGGCCCGCAGCGCCCCCCTGAGCATGCCGAAGGCGTGGCGGGCCTCGACCTCGCGCCATTTCTCCCAGCCGAGGACCGAGGGGGCGTCGACGAGGACGATCCGCCGGACGACCTCGTCGCCCGCCAGGCGGATCCAGGCCAGGACGCCCAGGCGCAGCGCCTGCTCCGGGCTCACGGCATCGCGCACGGTGTCGGCGATCCGGCGGCCGACCTCCGTCTCCACCGCCTCGAGGACCGCCTCGAACAGGGCGTCCTTGCCGGCGTAGTGGTGGTAGAGCGCTCCCCTGCTCAGACCCGACTCGTGCAGGACCGTCTCGATCGAGGTGCCCTCGTAGCCGTGCTCGGCGAACAGGCGGGTGGCGATGGCCAGGACCCTGTCGCGCGTGGCGGCGCCGCGCTCTGCCTTGCGGTTCATGACCACCACTCTAGACATACCGACCAACGGTCGGTTATTTTCCAGACCGACAGTCGGTTTGTTATGGAGGAACGATGAGAACACGTCACGGCATCTCCTACGTCGACGAAGGCGACGGGCCCGTCGCGCTGTTCGTGCACGGAGCCGGCACCAACGCGAGCCTGTGGGGCAACGCCATCGCCGAACTGCGCGCCGAACGCAGGTGCGTGGCCCTCGACCTGCCTCTGCACGGTCGGAGCGAGGCGAGGGACGAGCTGTCGCTGCCCGCCCTCGCCGAGCTGGTCGAGGAGTTCTGCGCCGATCTCGGCCTCGGCACGGTCGACCTCGTCGCCAACGACAGCGGCGGCGCCATCGCGCAGGTCCTCGCGGTCAGGCACCCGGAACGGCTGCGCACGCTCACGCTGACCAACTGCGACGTGCACGACAACCTGCCGCCTGAGGCCTTCAAGCCCACCGTCGAGCTCGCGGCGAAGGGAGAGCTCGCGCCGCTCACCGCCGTGCTGCTCGACCGGCCCGCGCTCGTGACCGGAAGCGCCTTCGGCGCGGGCTACGAGCGCATCGACGACCCCGAGGCGCTGGTCGAGCGGTTCCTCCGGCCGATCTTCGGCGATCCCGAGCGCGGCCGCGCCTTCGAGCGCTTCCTGGTGGGGCTGGACGCCAAGGACCTCGTCGCCATCGAGCCGGAGCTGGGGCGGCTGGCCGTACCCACGCTGGTGGTGTGGGGCACCAGTGACCCGTTCTTCGAGCCGCGGTGGGCGCGGTGGCTGCGCGACACCGTTCCAGGGGTCAGGAAGGTCGTCGAGATCGAGGGCGGCAGGCTCTTCTTCGTGGAGGAGCGGGCCGGCGAGCTCGTCCCCCACCTGCGCGAGCACTTCGCCTTCGGACTCCGGCAGGCCTGAGGCCCACGTCCGGTGCGCCCCGCGTCGGGTCGCCGCGGCGGCCGGCAGCCCGTGTACCGGCCTGGGACCCGCGCCGGACGGGGAGCCCGTGCGCCGGAAAGGCGCCCACACGGGCCGAGAAGGACGCGCACGGGAGAACGCCCAGGCAGGAGGAGGAAGGGCCCCGCACCCCCCGGGAAAACGCCCACGCACGCAGAGGAGAGCTCGCAGGGGGTAAACGCCCCGGCACGCACAGGAAAGCCCGCACGCCCGGGGTAAACGCCCCGGCACGCGGAGGAAGCCCGCACGCAGGGAAAACCGGTGGAGAGCGGCGCGCAGCGCCGTCCACACTGGGCCGCGTGACAGAGAACGCATTGGTGACGGCAACGACGACCGGAGCCGCGGACGAGGTGAGACGGCTGCTGGAGAGCGGAGCCTCCCCCGACGCGCCCGACCACGAGGGCAGCACCGCCCTCTACCGAGCGGCCGTCCAGGGGCACGCGGAGATCGTGCGCGCGCTGGTGGCGGCCGGGGCCGATCCGAACCGGGAGAGCGGCGGCGGCAGCGAGGGGCTGCCGCTGTGTGCCGCGGCCACCTGGGGGCGACTGGACGTGGTGGTCGCCCTGCTCGACGCGGGCGCCGACCCGGACCTGAAGGAGGATCCGGACAGACACGCGATGGCCGCCCTGCACTGGGCCGCCGCCAAGGACCATCTCGCCGTCGTCTCAGCGCTGCTCGGCAGGGGCGCCGACCCCGACGTCCTGGACAGCGTGGGCAACACCGCGCTCGTCCACGCCACCCGGTACGGCGCGGCGGCCGTGGTCCGGGTGCTCCTCGATCACGGAGCCGACCCCTCGATCACCGACGGCCAGGGACGGCCTGCCCTCGATCTGGCCCGCGACCTGGCCGGCCAGGACATCGAAACGGTGGTCCGCGACCGGGCCGGGGAGTACGCCCCGGCGGGCGCGCGGATCAGCGTGCGCCGCGAGAAGCCGGAAGGCGGTGGCGAGCGCGTCGCGGCCGAGGTGCGGGAGAGTGACGGCCGGTTGCGTTCGGAGTCGTTCCTCGGGACCGGCCATGCCGAGATCGTCCGCCTCCTGGAGGCCCGCCCGCCCGGCGCGTAGGCCTCCGTTCCCGAGGTCCCGCACCGGAAAGGAAGGCAGCCCGCCCGCGAGATCCCGCGCCAGGCCGGCCTGCGGCCCTCCACGGGGTCCGGGGCGGCGGACAGCTCCATCCACGCGAGGCCCCGTGCCGGGCGGACCGGCCGGGTCTCGTTCACACCTTGCAGGGGGTGAGTCCGGCCGCCTCGGCCTGTCGCACGCGCGGGCGCATGACCGCCGACAGCAGCACCATCAGCACGGCCACCCCGGTGATCATGGCGAAGGCCGCCGGGTAGGAGACGCCGCCCGCGACCCAGCCGGTCACCGCGGGAGCCGTCAGGCCCGACAGGTAGGTGATCGTCGCGACTCCCGCCACGCCCTCGCCGGGCGTGGGCCCCGCGTTGCCCGCCGCGGCGAACACCAGCGGCACGATGGCCGCCACGCCCAGCCCGATCAGCGCGAAGCCGATGACGCACAGCACCGGCGTGCGGGCGGCGACCACGGTGACGCCGCCGGCGACGGCCAGGGCCCCGCCCGCCCTGACCACCGTCACCGGCCCGAACCGGTGGACGAGACGGTCACCGGCCAGGCGGGCGCCCGCCATGCAGAGCATGAAGATCGTGTAGCTGGCGGCGGCCGTGCCGGGGCCCGCGTCGGCGACCTCGGTCAGGTAGACGGCCGACCAGTTCGCGCTCGCGCCCTCCACGAAGGTGCCGCAGAAGCCGACCACGCCGATGCCCAGGACGGCCTTGGGCGGCAGCGCGAAGCGGCGCGGTGCGGGCGCGTCGCCGAGCGCGCCGCCCGGCGGGTCGGGGAACAGGCCGCGCCCCGCGACCGTGCCGGCCAGCAGCATCACCAGCGCCATCGCGCCGAGGTGTGTCCGGGCGTCGGTGCCCGTCTGGGCGGCCAGGATGCCGACGCCGCCGCCGGCCAGGCTGCCCAGGCACCACATGCCGTGCAGCCCCGAGATGATCGGGCGGCCCAGGCGCCGTTCCAGGACGACGCCGTGCGCGTTCATGACGACGTCGCACATGCCGGCGGCCGCGCCGTACAGGAGGAAGACGGCGAACAGCACGGCGGGCACGGGGGCGAGGGCGGGCAGCGCCAGCGCGAGGCACCACAGCGCGAGCACGACCCTGGTCGCCCTGGCGCTGCCGAGCCGGTAGCTGAGGCGGCTGGCCATGGGCATGGCGACGAACGCGCCGATCGACGGGCAGAGCAGGGCCAGTCCGAGGGTGATGGCGCCGAGGCCGAGGTGGTCCTGGATCCAGGGGATGCGGGTGGCCAGGCTGCCCGCGACGGCGCCGTGGACGGCGAAGACGGCGGCGATGGCACGGTGGGGGCTCATGGCGCCGAAATTATCAGGAAGCCTTCCTGATGAAAAGAGGTAATAGGCAGGCTCCCTGCTTATTATGTGGAGCGTGAAGACCGCCACGCCGGCCATGGCCCGCGCGATCAACGACCGGCTCGCCCTCGACCTGCTGCTGGAGCGCGGCCCGCTGACCGCTCCCCAGTTGCGCGAGCTCACCGGCCTGTCCAGGCCCACCGTCTCCGACCTGGTCGAGAGGCTCATGGAGGGCGGCCTGGTCGAGGTGACCGGGGAGTGCGGCCAGGACCGGCGCGGGCCGAAGGCACGCCTCTACGGCATCGTCGCGGGCCGCGCCCACGTGGCAGGCGTGGACCTGCGGCGCGCGACGGTCGAGGTGACCGTCGCCGACATCACAGGGACGACGGTCGGCACCGCCATACGCGATCTGCCCGGGCGTCCCGACCTCGCCGCGTTCGTGGAGAGCACGGTCAGCGCGGCCGCCGGCGGCCGCGCGCTGGACACGGTGGTGATCGGCGCGCCCGGCCTGGTCGATCCGCGGCACGGCGAGCTGGTCGCCGGCAACGGCGTGCCCGGCTGGGGGCCCGGCTTCGTCCAGGAGGTACGGCACCGCCTGGGCGTGCCGGTGATCCTGGAGAACGAGGTGAACCTGGCCGCCGTCGCCGAGCACCGCACCGGGGCGGCCATGGGGAGCGACGACTTCGTCCTGCTGTGGCTCGATGACGGCGTCGGCGCGGCGGTCGTGCTGGACGGCAGGCTGCGGCGCGGGGCGTCGGGCGGCGCGGGCGAGATCGGGCTGCTCGAGGTGGACGGCACGACGTTCTGCGAGAGCGTGGCCAGCGGCGCGGCGCGCGAACTCGGCGGCGAGGAACTGGCCGGGCGGATCGCGCTGGCCGCCTTCGCGATGGTGACGATCCTCGATCCGGGCGTGGTCGTGCTCGGCGGGAAGACGGGGCGGGCCGGGGGCGACACGCTCGCCGGGCTGGTGGGCGAGCGGCTCGGCGCGCTGTCGCCCGCGCCCACCAGGGTGCTGGCGAGCACCGTGGCAGGCAACGCGATCCTGCAGGGCGCGGTGCTGACGGCCCTCGACACGGCCCGCGACAGGATCTTCGGCTGACGCCGGCGCACCCAGGGCCGCGACGATCTCCTCCCGCCGGCCGGCGGACTCGCGTGAGCCGGCCCCTGCAAGCACGACAAAAGGGACTTGCAACCGGCTTCGACTAGAAAGCCCCCATTGCTCCACGGACAGGGGGACGACCGTGACCGATGCGCACGAGCTTCAGCGCCCGGCGCCGGAGGCGCTTCGCGTGCGCGGCCTGCCGTTCGGCCGGGCCAAGAATGTGATCGCGGACATGGCGGTCGCCGGGCTGCGCCTGCTGATCACCATGGGCCGGTCGATCCAGCCACCGGCTCGCCGCTCGCGGCGACTCTGGCGACCCTCCCCGTCCTGCCTGACGAAGAGCCGGCGGGCGGATTTCGGTTGGACATTCATCGACAAAGAGATCGACCGAAGACAATTCATCCCGACGCCGCCCAGTAAATGATCTAGAGCGGCCCGTCGAGGCCCTTCGGCATCCGGCACGACGGACGGGCCGTCCATCTATAACGTACTGTCAGGAGCCAGTCAAGGACGCAAATTATACTTTTTGGTACTTCTCTATAGACATTGCCGAAATGGCGTTCTAGTAATATCCGGAAAGTTCGATTACTAGATTTATGACCCTTGAAAGGACGGGCCGTAAGTCTAATATCTGGGTTTGTGTCCCATGATCCATCGGACTTACCGGACAAGCAGGTCTGGCCACCCGGCCACTCCGATGACACCGCCGTGACAGCTCCCATCCCTCCGCTTGCCAGGCACAGGTCGCAGCCGCAGCCGCCGGAGGAGTGGGAGCCCGAACGGCTGTCCGCAGGCCCGTGGCGGCTGATCATTCGTGCGGGGACCGTATTCGTCGCGCTGACCGTGGTGGGGATCGGGATCGGCGCGATTCGCTCGTCGTGGACGCCCGCGCCGAGCGTGGTCACGCCCGTGGCCAGCGCGTCCGCGCCGGCGACCGACCGGGGATCCGCCCAGGCCGGGGCGGCGCAGCAGCAGGCCACGCCGGTCGGACCCGGGACCTCGGGCGAGCCGGTCGAGCCGGGGGCTTCGGCGCCGCCGCGAGGGGGCGGAGCCGAGCCCGCGGTCTCGACCCGGGAGGCCAAGCGGGTGCACGACCGCTTCCAGCGCGACCTGTCGGCCGTCCAGCTCGACATGGACGACAAGGCCGTGGCCCAGCTCGAGCAGGGGCTGGCGCTGGAGATGACCAGGGCGAGCTTCGAGACGGCCAGGCTGCGCGACGACCCGGTGGCGGCCGGCATCTGGCCGGGCACCAAGGTGTGGGTGCCACGCCGTACGGCTGAGGCAGGCGAGTGGTTCGTGGCCGCCATGCACGAGCCGGGCGTGGCGCGCGTGACCGACGTGCTGGTCAGGACGAAGCAGGGGTGGCGGCTGGTGGCCTCCACCGCCGACACCCGCACCCCCGCGCCCGAGCTGCCGGCCATCGCCGTCGACGCCGACGGGTACGCCACCAGCCTGGACGAGTTCACCTCAGGCCTGCGCGGCACGCCCAAACAGGTCGCGCTCGCGCACCTGAGAAGCCTGGAACGGGCCACCGACGACGAGCGGTTCGCCGACGGGCCGTGGACGTCGACGGCGGTGCGGCTCTGGCAGCGCGAACGCGCCCAGCTCCGCAAGGCCGGCTGGAAGCTCGAGCTGTCCTACCGCCTGACCGGGAAGGTGCGGGCGCTCAGGACCGTCGACGGCGGCGCCCTGGTCTGGTACGCGGCCCGCTCCACCGAGGTGCGCACGGCCGAGCGGCCGGGCACCACGGTGACGCTGAAGGGCTCGGCCGCCGTCCGCACCGCCAACCGGCCGTTCGCTCAGACGGCCAGCGCGACCTACGGGCGGATGTACCTGGCGTACGTTCCGCCGATCGACTCCACCGAGCCCATCAGGGTCCTGGGCGACTGGACAGACGTACTGGAGAGCCACGGCACCTGACGGACCACCAGATAAGAGGAGCACCATGGCGACATCCCCACGCAGACCTTCCAGGTCAACGGTCGTCACGACAGCACTCACGATCGGCGTGTTCGGCGCCGGGGCGGGACTCGGCGGTTTCCTCCAGAGTCGTGCCCCCGAGCCCCGCAGCGAGGTCCTCCGCCTGGCGGCGGGCACCTATCAGCTGGACGAGCAGGAGGGCGGGTCGTCCTCGGACGCGCTCACCGCCCGCTCGCTCACCGGCGCGGACGGCGGCAGCACGCTGTCGGGCGGTTCGGGGGGCCCGCCGTTGTGCCTGGCGGCCACCGTCGACTGGCTGGCTGTCCAGGGGTCCGGTGAGGCGTGCGCGTCCATCCCCCTGCTGGGCAAGGAGATGACGGATCCGCCCCTGCTGCGCCCCGGAAACCCGGCGGAGCGGTCCACGCCGGTGCCGAAGGCGCCGGAGCCGAAGGATCCCGCGCCCAAGAAGAGCGATCCGCCGCCGGCCACGCGGATGAACGAGCCGCCGCCGCAGCGATCCGACCCGCGGCCGCCCGCCAGGGAGCGGGACGACTCCCCCGAGCCCAGGAGGAGCGAGGCTCCCGCGCCCAGGCGCAGCGAGCCCCCCGCGCCGAGGAAGAGCGAGCCGGAGGCGGACAGGAAGAACGAGAACGACAGGAAGGACGAGAACGATAGGAAGGAGGACAAGAAGGCCGAGATCCCGGCGCCTGGCTTCCCGAAGGGCACACTGCGGGCCGTCGAGCCCAACGCGCAGCCGCTGCCCAGCGGCCCGCCCCGCCAGCCGGTACGGCCCCGCCCCGCCGACCAGAACCCGCCCGACCAGGTGCCGCCGGGCCAGAACCCGTCCAGCCAGAACCCACCACGGCAGAACCCGCCACAGAATCCGCCGCGGCGGACCCCACCGAGCCAGAACCCGCCGGACCGCGGCACCCCGGATCGCGGCACCCCGGACCAGGGAACGCCACGCCGGCATCCGACCGTCCGGCCGCCGGACCAGTACCCCACGGCCCGCCAGCCGGCCCCGCGGGTCCCCACCCGCGTTCCCACGGCCCCTCCCCCTGGAGGCAACCCGACGGTCCGGCCCCCCGACGACCGGCAGTGCCTGGTGACCGGCCCCGACGGCAACGCGCTGCGCCCGGCCGTGGCCGGCAGGATCGCCCCCGGCTGCGAGGACCCCGCGCAGACCGCGTTGCCGACGGCCAGGCCCGCGCCGCCGACCGGCAGGACCACGCCCACCGCGGCGCCCAAGGCCACCCCCAGGGCCACCGTGAAGGGGACCGCCAGGACAGCGCAGCCGTCCATGCCGACGTCGCTGCGGCCCGCCGCCAGCCCGGGCCGGCGCACCGGGGCGCCCGCCACCTCGGGCCCGCGCGTCGGCGACGGCACGGCCCTGCGTCCGGCCACCGTCGAGGGCGAGAGCCTGCCGATCTTCCAGGATCCGGCGCTCATGCGCCGCGCCGAGGAGGCCCTCGGCCTCGACGGCACCAGGTCCTACGTCGACGCCAACGGCGAGTGGGACCTCACCGTCGCCCCGCCCGGTACTCCCGAATGCCGTGACTACAGCGAGCAGCAACTGCAGGCCATGGGGGTCTCCACCGCCTCGCCCGCCAGCCTGCCGCGCGACTCGTGCCTGTGGCCGGCCTTCATCCGCTGGCTGTACGCCGATCCCGCCCCCGGCGAGGTGAGCAACTGGACGAAGTTCACCGGCCTGCCCGACCGGAACCTCCAGCTCGTGGTCGTCGACCCGAACAGGGCAAGCCTCCAGCCGCCCGAGACCGCGCCGGGCGCGGTCGACCCGGATCAGGGGCCATGAGCTCTCTTCACGACACGGGAAGCGCCATCCTCGGACCCGATCGGGCGGCCGCGTGGGTGCGGGAGCACGGCGGCCACCTCATGGACTACGCCTGCTACCGGCTCGGCGAGGCGGCGGCGCCGGCCGCCGTCGCCGCCGCGCTCGGCGCGTCGCACTGGCGTGCCGTGCCGGAGAACGTCTCCGAGCGCGGCCTGCTGTTCGCGGCGTTGCGGGGCGTGTGCCTGGCCGATCCGGCGTGCCGGGACGGTTACCACCCGGGGACGGGGCCCGGCCTGCCCGACGCCGAGCTCATGGCGCGGGCCTGGGGACTCGTCGACCCGCTGGGCGTGGAGGCGCTGCTGCTGCTGTTCCGGCACGAGCTGACGCTGGCCGACCTGTCCCATGTCCTGGGGCTGCCGGAGGCCGAGGCGCACCGGCTGGTCACCAGGACGCAGGACCTCATCGAGACGCTGGTGAGCGGGCTGGACGCGCTCGCCCGCGGCCGTCCGACGTGTGACGGCCTCGTGGCGCTGGTGTCGGCGGCCTTCCCCGCCGGCTCCGACGCGGCGCGCGCCGACCTGGTCACGCACCTGATCGAGTGCGCGGCGTGCAACCGGCCGTTCAACATCCACTACACCGTCCCGCAGATGATCGACCAGGTGCCGGTGGCCCCGCTGAGCGCCGCGCGGCGGGAGGAGGTGCTGGGCCTGCTGCCCGCCGTGCCCGACCCCTCGCCGCCGGCCGTTCCGCGCCAGGCCACGCCCGCCGAGCCCGGGGCCGATCTCGACGTGCGGCCGCCCGCCATCCCGACCCCCGGCCAGGACACGCCGCTGTTCAACGCGCTGGCGTCGGTGGTGTGGGCGCGCGAGGTGCTCTCCCCCACCGACCAGGCGAGCGCGCCGCCCGCCCATCCGGTCCAGGACCGGCCGGGCGAGACGGCGCCGTCGCCCACCGAGTCCCCGCCATCGCCGCGTCCTTCCCTGCGGCCGTCGCTGCGGCCGCGCTCGCGGCTGCCGGAAGCGCTGGCCGCCGCCGGGGCGCGCACCCGCCGTACCGCGGTCAAGGTCGCCATCATGCTCGTCGCGGGTACGGCCGGCATGGTCACCGGCCTGCAGATCCTCGGGCCCGCCCCGGAACCGCCGCGGGAGACCACGTTCACCCCCTCGTCGGGCAGCGACGCGCTCGTGGGGCGGCTGACCCTTCCCGCTTCGGTCACGCTGGACGAGTTCGGCAGGGGCACGATCACGCTGAATCTTCCCGGCGAGCCGGTGAGCTGGCGGATCATCGCACCCGGCCTCGCCGTAACGCCGTCGAGCGGCACCTCGGGAGACGGCGACCCGGCGGTGATCCACGTGCGGGCCGTGCGCTTCCGGCACTGGTGCGGCGACCCGTCGCCGGTCGAGATCGTGCTGACCGTGCAGGGACCCGCCGACTCGCTCACCACCCGCGTTCGCTGGAACACCTGCTGACCCCTGTGAAAGGACGCTTGCCATGACGGAGACCCCTTCCAAACTGCAGAAGCCGGCCACACAGGCGGAGCAGTTCGACCAGACCATCCCGCTCACCGCCGAACGCCTGCTGACCAACCGGCGGCCCGAACCTGCCTCCGGCTGGCGGCGCCTGGTGTGGCAGCTGTCGGGTCGCCGGTACATCCCCGCCGAGTCGACGGCCGAGGTTGAGCGCCGCAAGCTGATCGCCCAGGCGCAGACCCCGGTGGCCAGCGGGCACCACAGGATCGCGGTCATGAGCCTGAAGGGGGGCGTCGGCAAGACCACCACCACGGCCGCGCTGGGCAACACGCTCGCGTCGCTGCGGGGTGACAGGGTCATCGCCATCGACGCCAACCCCGACAGGGGGACGCTGGGGCTGAAGGTGAAGTCGGAGACCGCCGCGACCATCCGCACGCTGCTGGCCGAGGCCGAGCACATCGTCAGGTACGCCGACGCGCGGGCCTTCACCTCACAGTCGCCCGCGCGCCTGGAGGTGCTCGCCTCCGACACCGATCCCGCGGTGAGCGACGCGTTCGACGCCGACGACTACCGTACGGTGGCCGGGCTGATCGAGCGCTACTACTCCATCTGCATCACCGACTGCGGCACCGGGCTGCTGCACGGCGCGATGGGCGCGACCCTGGACCTGGCCGACCAGATCGTCCTGGTCAGCCTGGTGGCCGTGGACGGCGCCAACTCGGCGGCGGCCACGCTCGACTGGCTCACCGCGCACGGGCACGCCGACCTGGTCAAGAACGCGATCGTGGTGCTGAACGCCGTCGAGGAGCGCTGCGACGTCGATGTGGACCTGCTGGAGCAGCACTTCGCGGCCCGCTGCAGGACCGTCATCCGCGTGCCGTTCGACCCGCACCTGAAGGAGGGCGCCGAGGTCGACCTGCTGCGGCTGCGGCCGACCACGGCGGGCGCCTACCTGCGTCTGGCCGCCGCCGCCGGGCAGGCCTTCAGCCTGCGTCCCGATCGGGGCCGCTAGTGCCGCCGGTGATGGAGGACCCGGCCCTGCGCTGGGATCTGGGTCCGGTACGGCGCCGCCACCGCGCACGCCGGGTGGCGATCGCGGTGGTCGCGGTCCTCGCGCTGGCCGTGGCCGCCTGGACGCTGCTGCGTCCAGGAGCGGACGACGGGCCCGTCACCCTGGCCGAGCCCGCCGGGTACCACGGCGCGGCGGGTTTCCCCATCGGTTTCCCGCACACGGAGCTGGGCGCCGCCTCGGCCGCCGCCGCGACGTTGGAGGCGGCCTGGTCGCTCGACGACGTGCAGGCGACGGCCGCCGCGCAGCTGTACGCGCCGCCGGAGCAGCAGGAGGCGGCCCGCGCGGGCGCCGTGAGCGCGACCAAGGGCTGGCGGCGCACCCTCGGCCTGCCCGAGGTGGGGTCGCTGCCCGCGGGAGCGGCGATGCGGTCGAGCACGATCGGCATCCGCTGGCAGGAGCGCGCCGAGGACCAGATCCTCGTCTCGGTCCTCGTCCAGGTGACGGCCACCAAGGGCGACTCGGGCCCGGTCTACTCCAGCCCCTACGCCATGAACCTGCTCATGACCTGGCACCCGACGCTGCGCGGCGGGGACTGGGTCAACACCCCCGACACCCGGCCCGCCGCGGCGCCGCCCGCGGCCGCGCCGGGCACCCCCCAGTTCACCGCGGCGGGCTGGCGGCCCATCGCCCGTACCCAGCCCACCTCGTGACTCCAGGAGACAGCCGCTCATGACCCCCAGCCGCCCCTCCCGGCGCCTTTCCTTAGCCTCCGGCCTGCTGCTGGCCTGCGTGTCCGTCGTGGGTGGCGGAGCGCTCGCCCAGCCGTGGACCTCGCACGCCGACGTCGACCCGTCCTCTCCTGAGGGAGGTCCCGCGGGGACGATCGCGCCCGAGCCGGCTCCCGAGCCCGCCCCTGAGCCGGCTCCCGAGCCCGCCCCTGAGCCGACGGAGGAGCCGACCTCGAAACCGACCTCGGAACCGACGTCGGAACCGACATCGGAACCCTCCGGGGAACCGACCGGACGATCGACGGCGGAGCCGAGCGAGGAGCCGACCGACACGCCCACGGCATCCGGCAGCCCCACGGCGACGAAGGCCCCCAAGGCCACGCACTCGCCCGAGAGGAAGAAGCCCGACCCTCCTGCCACCGCTAAGCCGGCGCCCAAGCAGGAGGAGCCGAAGCCGCTGCCGTCCGATCGACCCGCGCCGGTCGAGTGGCCGCCCGCCAAGATGGAGTTCCCCCTCCCGCTGCCCGGCAAGGGCAGCACGGCCAAGCCGACCGTGCCGAGCGTCCCCAAGCCCGCCGCCACGAACAGCGCCGCGCCCAAGCCGACGGCCAGCACCGCGCCGAAACCGACGGCAAGCACAGCGCCCAAACCCACGCCCGTCAAGGTCACGCCCACCGGGGCCGCGACGAGTGCCCCCAAGAGCACCGCCGAGCCCGGCGCCCGCCCGACGCCCGCCGGTCAACCGCCCGCGGTCAAACAGCCCCCCGTCAAGCAGCCCGCCGTCACGACGGGACCGGTCCGGGCGTCGACCCCGGCCCGCGAACCCGCCCGCCAGCCGCCGGTGCCGGCGGAGGCGAGCCCCCCGCCTTCCGTCCCGCCCTCGGTGCCTCCCTCGGTGCCCGCCTCGGCGCCTCCTCCGGTGGCGCTTCCCTCCGCGCCGCCCGCTTCCGTGAGCGCCCCCACCGCCCAGCCCGCCCCGAGCACCGGACAGGCCGCGCCCCGCGCGCTCGCCCTCAACCCGCTCAACGTCCTCACCGCCCGGACCGTCCTGCCGCTGCCCGCGCTCGCTCCGCCGGCCACCGCCACCGGGCAGACCTGCCTCGCCCAGGACAGCGCCGCCTGCTGGGGCCTGTCGCCGTGGCACGGCACGGCCGGCACCGGGACGGGCGTGCAGGCGCCGGCACCCGGGTGGGCCTTCGTCCCGCCCGCCGCCGCCCAGCCGTTCACCACCGGCGCCCAGCCGTTGACCACCGGTGCCCAGCCGTTCGCCGCCGGCGACCGGCCGTTCACCACGGACGGCAGGCAGCCCGGCGCCCGCGCGATCGGTGACCTGGCCGGTGCACCCGCGGCCCAGCCGCCGGCCGTGTCCGGTGACCCGGCCGGAACCGGCGCCGCCCAAGCGACCCTCGGTCCTACGATGTGCTGGGTGTTCGGGCCCGCGGCCGGCTGCGCCAGGGCGGAAGGGGGTGCGCCGTGAGGTCGACCACGCGATCCCGCCTCGCCGTCATCGGGGTGGTGGCGGCGCTGTACTGGAGCACACCGGGGTTCGTCGGCGTCGCCACGGCCGCCCCCTGCGCGCAGCTTCCCGACCAGCGCGGCTGGGGGCAGCCGGTGTGGTGCGCCGAGTTCGACGACTATCTCGACCCCAATGAGTGGGCCGTCTACGACTCCGCCGGCCACGCCGGCAACGGCCGTCGCTCGCCCGGCCAGCTGTACCTGGGCGACGGCTCACTGTTCCTGTACGGCGCGGCCGACGGCACCACCGCCGGGCTCGCGGCCAGGTACACCCAGCTGTACGGGCGGTGGGAGGCGCGCATCCGGCTGTATCCCGGCGCGGGCTCCTACCATCCGGTCGCGCTGCTGTGGCCGGCCGGCGGAGGAGGCGGCGTGGTGCCCAACGGCGGTCAGGAGATCGACTTCCTCGAGGTCATCGACGATCCGGAACGGCAGCGCCCGAACTTCTTCATGCACAGCCCCTCGGGACGGCAGGAGGCGCACGCCGACCTCGACATGACCACCTGGCACACCTACGCGGTGGAGAACTCCCCCGAGGGCGTGGTCGGCTACATCGACGGCCAGGAGTGGTTCAGGTCCTCGATCGCGGCGACCACCCCGATGTCGGCGTGCCTGCAGCTGGACTGGTTCCCCGGCGAGGGCAGTGCGGGTGATGCCTGGATGGAGGTCGACTACCTGCGCATCTACGCCCTGACGTGACGCCCCGGCCGCCCGGCCGCCGAGTCCGGAACGTCCTCGCGACCACAGGAGGAGTGAGACGTCCTCGCGGCCGTGGAAGGGGTGGCCCGCACGGGGTCGGCGAGGGCAGCGGCGGTCCCGGGCGGTCTCGCCCCGAGCAGGCGGCGGGGATCATGCGCAGGCTCGGCCAGGGCGCCCGCGTGGATGGCAGCGCCATCCCCCGGCGAGGAGAGAGGCGTGCCCGATGGGGTCAGGTCCCGATCGGGCACGTCTTTCCCGGGCCGACGGGCGGCGGGGTCTGCCAGGCGGAACGAAAGCGACAGTCTCTGCCGAATCGCGCTCTGGCCGCCGTACCGGGGCCCTATGATGATCTTCACTGCCCGTGAGGAGGAACCTGTGGCCGACCAGCAGCCCGAGTGGAACAACGCCATCGACACGACCAGGCCGAGCATCGCGAGGGCCTACGACGTCGTCCTCAACGGCAAGGACAACTTCGAGGTCGACCGAGAGTTCGTCGCCGAGATCGTGAAGGTCGTCCCCGAGATCTACGACGTGGCCACCTACAACCGGCAGGTCCTCGGCCGTGGCGTGCGGTTCATGGTCGAGCAGGGCATCACCCAGTTCGTCGACCTCGGCTCCGGGCTGCCGACGGTCGAGAACACCCATCAGGTGGCCCAGCGCGCGAACCCCGCGGCGCACGTCATCTACGTCGACAACGACCCGATGGTGCTGGCCCACGGCAGGGCGCTGCTTGCGGAGAACGAGCGCACCGCGGTCGTCACCTCCGACCTGCGCGACCCGCAGGCCATCCTCAAGGACGCGGCCGTCCAGCGGCTGATCGACTTCGACCGCCCGGTGGGCGTGATGCTGGTGGGCATCCTGCACCACCTGCACGACGACGAGGACCCTCGCGGGATCGTCGAGGCCTACATGAACGCGGTCCCGTCGGGCAGCCACCTGTTCATCACGCACTTCTGCGACTCCAGCCAGGACTCGCGCGACGCGGAGAAGAAGTTCCTCGCGCTGCTCGGGACCGGCCGCTTCCGCACCGCCGCGGAGATCACCGCGTTCTTCGACGGGTTCGAGCTGGTCGAGCCGGGCGTGGTGCCGCTGCCGCTGTGGCGCCCCGAGCAGGACGTCCCCGCCAAGCTGACGGTGGGGCAGCGGCTGATGTACGGCGGGATCGCCCGCAAGCCGTAGCGCACCCCGCCGCCCGTCGGCGGTCAGGACGCGCACGACCACGTCGGCTCGTGAATCGGCCTGCCCGTACGGCAGGCACCCCACCCCCTGCCTGACACGCGACGCCGTCGCCGGCGCGTCCCCCGGAACACCGGGCGACGGGTGGGGTGCCCCCGGCAACCGGGAGCACCCCGTCGCTCAGCCGACGTACCGGCGCAGGTGCTGGGCGGTCAGCGAGGTCCCGGTGTCGACCAGGTCGGCCGGCGGCCCGGCGAACACGACCTGCCCGCCGTCGTGGCCGGCTCCAGGCCCGAGGTCGATGATCCAGTCCGCGCGGGCCATGACCGCCTGGTGGTGCTCGATCACGATGACGGTGTTCCCGTCGTCGACGAGCCGGTCGAGCAGGTCCAGCAACTGGTCGACGTCGGCCAGGTGCAGCCCGGTGGTCGGCTCGTCCAGCACGTAGGTCGTGCCGTTCTTCGCCATGTGGATCGCCAGCTTGAGCCGCTGCCGTTCGCCTCCGGACAGCGTGGTGAGCGGCTGGCCGAGACCGAGGTAGCCGAGTCCGACCGACGTCAGCCGGTCGAGGATGGTCCTGGCCTGGCCGGTGGTGAAGAACTCGCGCGCCTCGGACACCGACATGCCGAGGACCTCGCTGATGTTCTTGCCGCGCAGCCGGTAGGTCAGCACCTCGGGGGTGAAGCGCCGGCCCTCGCATTCCTCGCACACCGTCGCCACCTCGGCCATCATCGCCAGGTCGGTGTAGATGAGGCCGATGCCCTTGCAGGCGGGGCACGCGCCTTCGGAGTTGGCGCTGAACAGGCCGGGCTTGACGCCGTTGGCCTTGGCGAAGGCCGCCCTGATCGGGTCGAGGAGCCCGGTGTAGGTGGCCGGGTTGCTGCGGCGGGAGCCGCGGATGGCCGACTGGTCGGCGACGATCACGCCGTCGCGCCCGGCGACGTAGCCGTGGATCAGCGAGCTCTTGCCCGATCCGGCGACGCCGGTGACGACGGTGAGCACGCCGAGGGGGATGTCGACGGCGACGTCCCTGAGGTTGTGCAGCGAGGCGCCCCGGATCGGCAACTGCCCGGCCGGCGTGCGGACCTTCTCGCGCAGGCTGACCCGGTGGTCGAGGTAGCGCCCGGTCAGGGTGCCGGAGGCGCGCAGGCCGTCCAGGTCTCCGGCGTAGCAGACGCGGCCGCCCGCCGTGCCGGCGCCGGGGCCGAGGTCGACCACGTGGTCGGCGATCGCGATCGTCTCCGGCTTGTGCTCGACGACCAGGACCGTGTTGCCCTTGTCGCGCAGCCTGAGCAGCAGGCCGTTCATGCGCTGGATGTCGTGCGGGTGCAGCCCCGCGGTGGGCTCGTCGAAGACGTAGGTGACGTCGGTCAGGCTCGAGGTGAGGTGGCGCACCATCCGCACGCGCTGCGCCTCGCCGCCGGACAGCGTGCCGGACTCCCGGTCGAGGCTGAGATAGCCGAGGCCGATCTCGACCAGCGCGTCGAGGGTTTCGAGCAGGGCGGCCAGCAGCGGCGCCACGGAGGCGTCGTCGATGTCGCGGACGAACGCGGCCAGGTCGTTGATCTGCATGGCCGAGCATTCGGCGATGCCGCGGCCGTTGATCAGGGCGGACCTGGCGGCGGCGTTCAGCCGGGTGCCGCCGCAGGCGGGACAGCCGGTGAGCTTGACCGCCCGGTCGGCGAACGCGCGGGCTCCCGGCTGCATGGACTCGCGGTCCTTGGCCAGGTAGAGCCGCCTGACCTTGATGACGAGTCCCTCGTAGGTGAGGTTGTTCGAGCCGATCTTGATCTTGGTGGCGGGCTTGTGGAGGAAGTCCTCCCACTGCTCGGGGGTGAAGTCCTGCAGCTTCAGGTCGGGGTCGAACAGGCCCGAGTGCGCCATGAGCTGCCAGTACCAGGTGTCGACCGCGAACCCGGGGACCTTGATCGCCCCCTCGTTCAGCGACCGCTCCCTGTCGACCAGCTCGTCGATGTCGATGTCGGTGACCTTGCCCAGCCCCTCGCACTCCGGGCACATACCCTCGGCCCTGTTGAAGCTGAAGGCGAAGGGCGGGCCGACGTGCGGGAGGCCGATCCGGCTGAACATGATCCGCAGCATCGTGTGGGCGTCGGTGGCGGTGCCCACCGTGGATCGCGCGTTGGCGCCCATCCGCTCCTGGTCGACGATGATCGCCGCGCTGAGGTTGCGCAGCGCGTCGACGTCCGGACGGTTGAGACTCGGCATGAAGTTCTGGACGAAGGCCGTGTAGGTCTCGTTGATCAGCCGCCGCGACTCGGCGGCGATCGTGTCGAAGACGAGCGAGGACTTGCCGGATCCGGAGACCCCGGTGAACACGCTGAGCCGTCGCTTCGGGATGTCGAGCGACACCCCGGTCAGGTTGTTCTCCCTGGCGCCACGCACCTGGATGAGATCGTGGCCGTCCGCGGCGGTGTGCTGCGATCCGCGGACGCTGTCATGACGAAGGTTGTCTGCCTGCTGGCTGGAAACCACGGAAACCTTTCCATACTCGTGTGATGGTCACTGCGGCCGAGAGGTCAGGCGGATGCCCGTGCGTGCCCGGAAAGAGGGAGCGAGCCGGTGATCGGGCGGCCGTCGCCGCCGCCGGCATCCGCGCTTCAAGTGTCTCATTGAAGTGTTCGTGAAGACTTTTTCCGAAGATCCGCCGCTCTCGCTGAGGCTGGGTACCGATAACCTTCAACCACGACGTAAGGGGAAAGGCGATGAGCCCACAGCGGACGGCGCTGCGTCCGATCGATCTGGCGCGCATGGCCGGCATATCCACCCAGCAGATCCGCAACTACGCCGACACCGGCATCCTGCCCCCCAGCCCCCGGACGGCCGCCGGATACCGCCGATTCGACGAGGGGCACCGCGCCGCGCTGGTGACCTACCGGACGCTCGCCAGGGGATACGGGTGGGACACCGCGCGCTCGGTCATGCAGGCCGTTCACGCGGGCGACCTGCCCGAGGCGCTCACCCTCGTGAACGCGGGGCACGCGGCGCTGCACGAGCAGCGGCTGTCCCTCCAGGCGGTGGGCGAGGCGCTGGAGGCGGTCGCCGAGCAGGCACCGGACGACTCGGCGCTGCCCCGTGCGGGCATGCGCATCGGCGAGGTGGCCGCCTACCTCGGCGTGCGCACCTCGGCGCTGCGGGTGTGGGAGTCGGCGGGCCTGCTGTCCCCCAGGCGCGAGCCCGGCACGCGGTACCGCGTCTTCGGCCCCGCCGACGTGCGCGACGCCCGGATGATCAGCATGCTCAGGCGGGGCCGCTACCTGTTCCCGCAGATCCACGTCATCCTGGACGGCCTGCGCCGCACGGGCAGCAGCGACGCGCTGCGCGCGGCCATCGCCCAGCGCCAGGCGGAGCTGGTCGAGCGGGCCACGGCCATGCTGGAGGGCTCAGGCCACCTCCACCACTACCTCACCCACCTGGGCGGCCGCCCGCCCGCCCCGCCGGACGGAACGTCAGGGAGCTGCCATGACTGAGGTCCTCCTTCGCGGCGGCCGCCCGTGGGGAGCGCGGACTGCTGACCGCTCCAGGCGCCGCAGGGCACGCCGGTGATGAAGGATGGCCTGATCCCCTGACCCTGCATGACCGTCTCTGTGACCGCTGATACGATTTTGGCCTTTCGTGACCTACGAGCTCTAACGGGGCAATTGTGACGACGGGGCCCGGTTTTCAGCAGCAGTACCCGGCGCAGTCTCCGCCGTGGCAGCAGGGGCAGCAGGCGCAGGAGCCGTATCAGGCGCAGTGGCCGCAGGCGCAGGGACAGCAGCAGTACCAGGCGCCGTGGCAGCAGGGGCAGCAAGGGCAGTGGCAGGAGGGGCAGCAGGCGCAGTGGCAGCAGCCACCGCCTCCCCCGCCCCCGCCGCCGTCACCCAGGCGCAGGACCGGGCTGTGGGTGACGCTCGGCGTCCTGTCCTTGGTCCTGGTGATCGGCGTCGGCGCGGGCGTGGGACTGGCGCTGAGGGGCGGGAGCTCGGCGAGCGCCCTCGACCCGGCCCCGACCGGAGCGGCCGAGAAGGGACAGAACGGCAAGGGGCAGGATCCCGCCGCCGTCGTGGTCACCGACCAGGAGATCGACGCGCTGCTGAAGTCGCACGGCGCCGCGCTGACCGCGGGCGACGCCAAGGCGTTCACCTCGATCTTCGATCCGGGGAACGCGGCTTTGGTCCGTGGCCAGGCCAGGCTCTTCGCCAACCTGCGCAAGATGCCGCTGAGCGAGATGTCCTACCAGACGCTGCGCCGCAACGGCCGGGCGGAGGACAGCTTCGGGCGCGGCGTGACCTTCACCCAGGACGTCGCGTTCGTCCACCGTTTCACCCGCATCGACCTGAAGCCGGTCTCGGAGTGGTACCGCTGGACGATCAAGAAGGCGTCGGCCGACGCCCCGCTGGTCGTCACCAAGGTCGGCGGCGCGCCGCCGCCGATCACGGGCGGTGAGGGCTCCAAGACCGTGTACTACCCCGGCCCCTGGGACATCTGGCCCGGCGTGGCCGTGGTGAAGGCGGGCCCCAGCCTCGTGCTGGCCAGACCGGAGGACGCCGGCCTGGCCAGGCGCATCGCGCCGACCGTCGCCCAGGCCACCGCCGACGACCTGGGCTACTGGCGGCGCAACGGGCCGCCGGACGCCACCGTGCCGAGCGGGTTCGTGGTCGCGTTGACCAAGGGCCAGGCACAGCTGGGCAACCTGTTCCGCAAGGAGAAGGCGCACGAGGCGGGCGTGTCGATCCCGATGCTGAGCTGGCGCCCCGGCGACGACGTCAAGATCGGCGGTAGCCGGATCGTGCTCGACACCACCTCACCCTTCTTCTCCGACACCGCGGGCATCAAGGAGGTCAGCCAGCACGAGATCGCCCACTCGCTGGTCGCGAGCCTCGACAGCGCCGAGATGTCCCTGTTCGGCAAGCCCAACTGGATCGTCGAGGGCTTCGCCGACTACGTCGCCACGCGGCACCAGAGCGTCGCCCAGGTGCGCCGGTACCCGGATGGCAGGGCCTACGTGGCGGGACGGATGGCCAGGCCCTTCGACGGCCGGCTGCCCGACAACGTGTTCTGGGACTACAAGAACATGGTCAACACCAACTACTTCATGGGCAACCTCGCCATGCGCTTCATCGCGACGAAGTTCGGCGAGCGCAAGCTGGCCGAAGGCGTGGTCGCGGCCTACCGGGCGAAGGGCGACGAGAGCGAGGCGGCGCTGTTCGAGGTGCTCGGCGTGAGCAAGGCGGAGTTCGAGCGGCAGTGGGCGGCCTACGTTCGCCGCCAGCTGGCGTAAGGGGGGGCGGGGATGACCGATCAGCACAACGGCCACCAGTACGGCGGGCAGCCCGGGTACGGCGGGCAGCCCGGGTACGGTTCCCCGACCGGGGGCCACCCGGCCTACGGGCCCCCTCACCAGGGCCAGCCTGGCTACGGCGCCCCTGAGGCCCAGCCCGGCTATGGGCCTCCTGAGAGCCAGCCGGGCTATGGACCTCCTCAGGGCCAGCCGAGCTATGGCCCTCCTCAGGGCCAGCCGAGCTATGGCCCTCCTCAAAGCCAGCCGGGCTATGGAGCTCCCCAGGGTCAGCCGTCCTACGGGCCGCCGAGCCAGGCGCACCCCGCTCAGCCGGCGCCGCCGAACCACGACCACGGGCAGCCCGGCTACGGGCCACCGAACCAGGCGCAGCCTCCCTACGGTCCGCCGCCCCAGGCCCAGCCCTCCTTCAGGCCGCCCGGCGGGCCCTCCTACGGCCCGCCCTCGGGGCCCGGCCCGCAGGCCGAGTCGTGGAACCAGCAGGCGCCGTACCCGACCGGCCCGGCCGGGGCGCAGCAGCCGCCGCGGCAGGCGCAGGGGAGCAAGGGCCGCACCGCGCTGTTCGTCGTGCTCGGCCTCGTGGTGTTGCTGGCCGTGGGCACCGGCACCGCGTGGTTCGTGGCCACCTCGGGCTCCGGACCGCAGGGGACGACCGCGAGGAGCAGCGACGGCGAGGCGCTCGGCCAGTGGGCGGTGCCGCTGACGAACGCCGACAGCACCGACTTCACCGCGGGCATGGCCTTCGCGGCATGGCTCACCGACACCACGATCGTCCGCGCCCAGAAGGACGGCCTGCTCGCCTACGACCTCAAGAACGGCAAGCGAGCGTGGGGCGTGCCCTCCCCCGGCGAGCAGCTCTGCGGTGGCACCGGCCAGCTGGCGGCGGGCAAGGGCGCCGTCGCGTACGGCAGCGCCAGCCTGTGCGACCACCTGGCGGGGGTCGACGCGGCCAAGGGCCGGCTCACCTGGAAGATCAAGATTCCGGCGGAGAAGTCCAGCCTGGCCAACATGATCACCGCGCCGCAGCTGATGAGCGCGGGCGACATGGTGGTGCTGTCGGTGAAGGAGACGGTGTACGGCCACCGGCTGTCCGACGGCGCGAAGCGGTGGACCGTCGCGCCGCCCGAGGGCTGCCACCTGGAGGACGTCGACGCGGCCGCCGCCCGCGTGGTCGTGATCTACGACTGCTCGTTCGCCGGCACCCCGAACCGTGTGGAGGTGCTGGACCCGCACAGCGGCAAGGCCGTCAAGCGCTATCCGCTGGGCGAGACGGGCCTCGGCCCCTCCGTCCTGTCGGCCGACCCTGTCATCGTCCAGGTGGAACGCGGTGGCGAGGAGATCTTCCTCGCCTTCGACGCGGGGGGCCGCGAGGTCGACATCAAGCCCGGCCACGTGGACATGCTGAGCATGAACAAGGTCGCGACGTTCGACGGCATGGCGGAGAAGTACCGCTACGCCGTCCACGGCGACCGGTTGTACCTGGCGACCTTCCCCGAGAACGTGCCGAACGAGCTCCGCTCCAGCAACAAGGCGCTGGCCTTCGATCTCAAGACGGGCAGGCGGCTGTGGGAGTCGTCGGGCACCAACGCCACCAAGCTCACCTACGTCCGCGCCGACGACAAGGGGCTGCTGGCGCTTGAGGTGGGTGACCGGCGGGACCTGGCCCCCAGACTGGTACAGCTCGACGCCGCGTCGGGCAAGGCGACGCCGGTGGCGACGTTGCCGCAGGAGTTCGGCACCGAGGGCGACAACGCCATGGTGTTCGAGCGGAACGGCGGCGTCGTCATCGTGCCGTGGACGTCGGTGGCGACCAAGAACGCGGTCACCTATTTCGGCGGTTGATCGGTCTCGTCGGTCGATCGGTCTCGGCGGTTCATCGGGTTTCGGCGGTTCATCAGGTTTTCGGCGGTTCATCGGGTTTCGGCGGTTGACGGGTAGGGACAGCCCATGAACGTCGTGGTGCTGTCCGACACGCACGCGCCGCGCCGCTGGAGGTCGTGCCCGCCGAGGGTGGCCGAGCATCTGCGCGGCGCCGACGCGATCCTGCACGCGGGGGACGTCTGCGTGCCGTCCGTGCTGGCGGAGCTGGCCGCGTTCGCGCCGGTTCATGTGGTGAAGGGCAACAACGACGGCCCCGAGCTGGCGGCGCCCGAGACGCTGGAGCTGACGCTCGACGGTCTGCGGGTGGGCATGGTCCACGACAGCGGCCCCGCCAGGGGCAGGCTCGCGCGGATGCGCCGGTTGTTCCCCGGGGCTGACCTGGTCGTGTTCGGCCACTCGCACATCCCGCTGGACGAGTCGGGCGAGGGGTTGCGCATCTTCAACCCCGGTTCGCCCACGGACCGGCGCCGCCAGCCGTACGGGACGCTGGGGGTGCTGACGATCGAGCACGGGGTGCTGGCGGAGGCGCGGATCGTCCCGGTGACGTGAACCCGCGGCTCGCGAAGCGCGCCAAGTTCCGTATCACGCGCTAGCATTCCACAAAGCGGAACTTGGAGGAGAGTGCAGTGGCTGAGGTCCAGTCCCCCGTCGGCAGCGTCGATCGCGCCCTGCTCATCCTGCAGGAGATCGGAAAACACAGCAGGGGCGTTACGCTCGACGAGCTGGCCACCAGGCTCGGCCTCCCCAAGAGCTCGCTCCACCGCCTGCTGGGCGCGCTGAAGCACCGCGGGTTCGCCGCCCAGCCCGAGCCGAGCGGCCCCTACTTCCTCGGCACCGAGATGCTGGCGACCGCGTTCAGGTTCTACGAGACGATGGACCTGCGCACGCTGGTGCGTCCCCTGCTGCTGCGGCTGAGCGAGGAGTTCACCGAGACGGTGCACATGGCCATGCTCGACGGCGGCGAGGTCGTCTACCTCGACAAGGTCGAGGCGGTGCGGTCGATCACGATGACCTCGGTCGTGGGCGGCCGCAACGCCGCCCACTGCACCGGCGTCGGCAAGGCGCTGCTGGCCTGGACGTACCCGACCGACGAGGCGATCAAGGCGTGGGCCGACAGGTACGGCCCGCTGACGGCCAGGACCCGCAACACGATCACCAACCCGGCGAAGCTGGCCACGCATCTCGACCAGGTACGGCAGCGCGGTTACGCGCTCGACCTGGAGGAGAACGAGCCGGGCGTGCGGTGTGTGGCCGCCCCCGTCTTCATGGGCAGGACGGCGCCCGTGGCGGCGGTGAGCGTGACGGCGATCAAGGACCGCATGTCCACGGCCAGGATGGAAGAGGTGGGCAACGTGCTCAAGCGGGCGGTCGCCGAGCAGGTCTGAACGTCCCGGCGGGGAGCGCGCAGGTCTGCCCGCCGGGACGTCGGCTGACGGCGCCGGTGGGTGCGGTATGCGCCGTCAGCCTTTCACCGCGCCGGTCAGCGCCTGGACGAAGCGGCGCTGGCCGGCGAGGAACACCGCGAGCACCGGCACCGTCGTCAGCACCGTGCCCGCCATGATCGCCGGCCAGTCGGCGCGGTGCCGGCCCTGGAAGGTCGTCAACCCGACCTGCACCGTGTAGTTGTCCTCCGAGTTGATCGCCACCAGCGGCCAGAACAGGTCGTTCCACGCCGTGATGAACGTGATGACGGCCAGCGCGGCCAGGGCGGGCCTGGCCACCGGCAGCACCACCCGGTAGAACACCGCGACGCGCGAGCAGCCGTCGATGCGCGCCGCCTCCTCCAGTTCCTTCGGGAAGGACTGGAAGAAGGAGGTCATCAGGTAGATGCCGACCGCCGAGCTGAGCTGGGGCAGGATCAGCGCGCCCAGCGTGTCGGTGAGCCCGGCCTGGTTGAAGATCAGGAAGGTGGGGATCACCGTGAGCTGGAACGGGATCAGCGCGGTGGCGATGACCAGGACCAGGACCACCTTGGCGCCGGCGAACCTGATCCTGGCGAAGGCGTAGCCGGCCATGCTGCACAGCACGACCTGGGCCGCCACGATCGCCCCCGAGACGATGACGCTGTTGAGGAACCAGCGCGGGAAGTTCGAGCGCTCGACGACCGTGCGGTAGCCGCCCAGGTCGATGCCCTCGGGCCAGATGGCCGGAGGGAACCTGTTGAGCTCGGCCTGGGTCATCACCGAGCTGAGCAGCAGCCAGACGAACGGCAGCACGACCACCGCCGAGATCGGCACCAGCACCAGGTGCCACTTGCCGGGCAGGCGCAGGCGTCTCATGTCATGGCTCCCCTCCGCCGCGCGACCAGCAGGCCCGCGACGATCAGCAGGAGGGTGCCGGCGAACAGGACGTAGGCCACGGCGGCGCCGTACCCGGCGGTGGAGAAGGAGAAGGCCAGCTGCCAGACGTAGTAGACGATGGTCACCGTCGCGTTGGCCGGGCCGCCCTTCGTCGTGGTCATGACCAGGTCGAAGAACTGCAGCGCGTCGATCACGCCCCAGACCGCGAGGAAGATCGTCATCGGGCGCACCGAAGGCACGATGATGTGCCTGAAGGTGGTCCACCGCCCGGCGCCGTCGATCGCGGCGGCCTCCATCACCTCCTTGCTGATCTCCTGGATGGCGGCCAGGTAGATCACCACGGAGAAGCCGAAGCGGGTCCAGAAGAAGATCAGCGTGAGGACGGACATCGCCTGGGAGGGGCTGCTGAGCAGCCCCTGGACGGGCAGCCCGAGCTGCACGAGCAGCCCGTTCACCAGGCCGAAGTCGCGGTCGAAGACGAAGCCCATGAGCAGGCCCGTCGCGGTGGCCGAGACGACGTAGGGCACCAGGAAGCACGTCCGGTAGAACCCGATCCCGCGCACCTTCCTGTTCAGCAGCACCGCCACGAGCAGCCCGGCGACCAGCGACGCGGGGATGTAGAGCACCAGCAGTAGCCCGGTGTTCCGCAGCGCCTGGAAGAAGACCGGATCCTCGAGCAGCGCCCGGTAGTTGTCGAGCCCGACGTTGCGTCCCGGCGACATCAGGTCGGAGTCGGTGAACGACAGCGCCAGCGCCCACGCCATCGGCACCAGCGAGAAGCCGAGGATGACCAGCGTCGCCGGCCCGGCGAAGGACCAGCCGGCGACGGTGTCGCCGAGCTTCCTGCGGTCCCTCGGCCGCCCGTGCCGCGTGGCGGCCGCGCCGACCGCGGTGGTGCTGCTCATGATCCCGGTACGGCCAGCGCCGCGTCGGCCTTGGTGGCCGCCTCGTCGAGGGCCGTCCTGGCGTCGCTCCTGCCCAGCAGCGCCTGCGCGATGGCCTCGGCCACGAAGGCGGACACCCGGGGGTATCTGGTGGTCGGCGGCCTGACCCGCCTGGCGTTGGCCAGGTTGTCCGAGATCACCTCGATGCCCTGGTACTTGTCGAGGTAGCCCTGGTAGCCGGGCAGCTTGGTGATCGACTCCCTGATCGGCAGCGAGCCGGTGTCGGTCATCCACTCCAGTTGCTGCTCGGCCGCGGTCAGCCAGGTCAGGAACGTGGCCGCGGCCTTGACCCGGCGTTCGTCGTGCTCGAAGACCACCCAGTTGTCGGGCCCGGAGACCGTCTCGTGGTTGCCGTCGGTGCCCGGCAGCGGCGAGACGCCGTAGTCGACCTTGGCCGCCTGCAGGTCGGGCAGCACCCACGGCCCCGACAGGAACATGCCGAGCCGGCCGGACTCGAACAGCTTCTGCCCCTTCTCCGCGGGGCTGGAGTCGAGGTAGACGGACTTGTCGTCGACCGCCATGGCGCGCAGCCTGCCCAGCGCTTGCTGGCCCGCGGCGCTGTTGAAGACGGCCTTCTTGTGGTCGGGTGTGAGGATCTCACCGCCTGCCTGCCAGATCATCGGCCACAGGCCCCAGACCGCCTCCTCGCCGCCGCTGATCGGCCAGGTGGTGCCGAAGACGCCGGAATCGGCGTCGGTGGCCCGTTTGGCCATGGTCCTGAAGTCGTCCCACGTCCAGTCCGGACCGGGCGGCTCGACGCCCGCCTTGGCCAGCACCTTCTTGTTGTAGAGGACGACCATGTTGTCGACCACGGCGGGGAAGCCGATGACCTTGCCCTGGACGGTGACGGCCTCGCGCTCGTTGTCCCAGAAGTCCTGCCAGCGCACGGCCGGGTCCTTGACGAACTCCGTGAGGTCGGCCGTCTTCGGGTTCCTGGCGATGTTGGGCGCCCACGAGCCGTAGAGGTAGGCGATGTCGGGGTAGGCGTCGGAGGTGAGCGCGGCGGTGATCTTGGGCAGCAGGCCGTCGGCCGTGGCCCCGCCGGACTCGGTGTTGACCTTGATGTCCCGCCGGCTCTGGTTGAACCGCGCCACCAGCTTCTCGATCGACTTGGCGGAGGCGTCCTCCTGGCCGTGCCAGATGGTGATCTCGACGGGGCCGCCGGCCGCCTGCTCCGGCCCGCCGCCGCCGCACGCCGCGGCGGTCAGCAGGACGACCAGCCCGACGAGCGCGGCGGCGGCCGGCGCCCGCCTCATCGGACGCCCTCCGGCAGCAGCTCGCCGTGGGCGGCGATCATCTCGTCCACGAGGTCGTGGATCTGCTGGAGGGTCAGCGTCGCCGACGCGTTGGGATCGAGCATGGCCGCGTGGTAGACGTGGTCGCGGCGGCCTTCGAGGGCCGCCCGCACGGTCAGCTCCCCCACGTTGAGGAAGGTGCTGTTCAGCGCGGCGAGCTGGGGCGGCAGCTCGCCGATCCGGGTGGGGCGCATCCCGGCCCTGTCCACCAGGCACGGCACCTCGACGCACGCGTCGGCGGGCAGGTTGGCGATCAGGCCCCCGTTGCGCACGTTGCCGTGGACGACCCTGGGGGTGCCCGTCTCGATGGAGTGGATGACCTCCGAGGCCAGCTCCATGGCCGGCTCGATCTCGACGCCCTCCCCCGCCGCCAGCCGCCGCCTGGTCTCCTCGTAGGTGTCGAGGTTGTCCTCCGACCAGCGCAGGTAGATCTCGACGGGGATGCGGAAGTGCTCGACCTGGTCGTCGTGGCGTAGGAACCAGGGCAGGTACTCCGAGCCGTGCTCGCTGGACTCGGTCGGGAAGCGGCCGAAGCGGCGGTACATCTCCACCCGCACGGTCCTGCGCAGCTCCGGGTCGCGCGCGATGACCTCGTCGAGCACCGGGTACAGGTCGTGGCCCTGGTGCTCGAACGTCAGCACGAACGCCTGGTGGTTGGCGCCGGCCGTGACGAAGGAGATCTCCTCCACCGGCAGGCCCACCAGCGCGGCCAGCCTGGCCTGGGTGTCGCGGACGGAGTGGCAGAGACCCACCACGTTCGTGAAGGGCGTGCCCTGGTAGACGGCGCGCGGGATCATCGCCATCGGGTTGGTGTAGTTGAGCAGCAGCGCGTGCGGCGCCAGCTCGGCCAGGTCGTTGCCCAGCCCGACCATCACCGGAATCGTGCGGAGTGCCCGGAAGATGCCCCCGATGCCGAGGGTGTCGGCTATCGTCTGGCGCAGTCCGTAGCGACGGGGGATCTCGAAGTCGACGCGGGTGGCGGCGTGTCCGCCGACGGCGATCTCGTTGATCACGTAGTCGGCGCCGTCAACGGCGGCACGGCGGTCGAGGTGCGCCTCCACCTTGGCGCCCAGGCCGAGCCTGGTGACCATCCAGCCGGCCATGGCCTCGGCCGTGGCCAGCCGTTCGGGGTCGATGTCGTGCAGGACCAGAGTGGACTCCCCGAGCTCTGGAAAGGTCAGGATGTCGGAGAGGACGTTCTTGGTGAACTCGACGCTGCCGGCGCCGATGAAGACGATGCGTGCCATGGGGTTCCCTCCACAGAGCACGCGGCGGGCGTGAGGGCCCACTGCGTGCGGCGAGTATAGCCATCCATCCGCGATACAGACCAGAGTTCCGTCATGCGGAACGATCTGGACAGCCTCGGAGAACTGGCGGCGTTCATCCTTTTTGCGGACTTCTCGACATCGAGAGGAAGGTTGACAACCTCCGATCAAGGCCGATTTCCTTGGTGGCGGAATATCGTTCCGCTATATGGAATAGAAGGTGAGTGGATTGACCACGCTCCGATCGATCTCGACCCGGTTGACCGCGGTCACGGCCTTACTGCCGCTCGCCGTCACCGGCCTGTACGCCTCCGCCGAGGCCGCCACGACGGCGGCGCCCGGGACCACCGGTGTCACCGTCACCGCCGGCGCCGCCACGGCAGGCCCGGCGGGTGGCACGGCGTCGGGCGGCGCGGCGAGCGCCGTCACGGGCGCCGCCACGAGCGGCGGGCGGTCGGGCGCAAGCGCGGCGATCTGGCGCCCGCCGGTGCAGAGCCGCTGGCAGTACCAGCTCCAGGGCACCAAGGCCTTCGCCGCGACCGGCGGCATCAACGTCGGCATCTGCGAGACGCCGCAGAGCGGCGGGGCCTGCGTACGGCCCAGCGTCTTCGACATCGACCTGTACGCGGACGCCGAGATCGCCGGCAACAACACCACGCTCAACACCGCGGCCGTCAAGGCCATCCACGCCAGGGGCGCCAAGGCCGTCTGCTACGTCGACGCCGGCTCCATCGAGGACTTCCGGCCGGACTACCAGGAGTTCGTCGACTGGCACGAGAGCCACGGCAAGTCCCTGCTGGGCAAGCCGTTCAGCGACGAGTTCCCGAACGAGCGGTGGGCCAACATCAACAACGACAAGGGCCAGCGCGACTTCCTGCTGAAGATGATGGAGGCCCGCGTCGACAAGTGCGTGCAGGCCGGCTTCGACGGCGTCGAGTTCGACGTCGTCCACGCCCACGAGGAGGGCAGGTCGGTCACCGGCTGGGACATCAGCCCGCAGACCCAGCTGGTCTACAACAAGGCGCTGGCCGACATGGCGCACCGCAAGGGCCTGTCCGTGGCGCTGAAGAACGACCTCAGCCAGATCGACGAGCTGGTGTCGGTCTTCGACTACGCCGTCAACGAGGAGTGCTTCCAGTGGCAGGAGTGCTCCGCCCTGTCGGCCTTCGTCAGGGCCGGCAAGCCGGTCTTCCAGGTGGAGTACAAGACCTCGCCCGGCGGCTACTGTGCCAAGGCGAACCAGCTGAAGTTCAACTCCATCAAGAAGGCCACCGACTACTCGCTGTACGACAAGCCGTACAAGCCGTGTAGGTGAGCCCGCGCCGCGGCCCGGCCGGGCGCGGGGCCGCCCGCTCATGCCAGCCTCGGCACGAGCTTGAGCGCGTTGCCGGCGTAGACCTGCCCGAGCGCCTCTTCGGGCAGGTCGAGCCCGCTGATGGTCCACCGCCCCATCAGCGGCGGGTCCTCCAGCGAGTGGGCGAAGGCCTCGTCGGCGGTCTCCATGAAGCGGAAGTGGATGCGGTGGACGTCGGGGTGCGGCGGGATCTCGTCGGTCCCGAACAGCACCCGTCCGGGGTGACGCAGCAGCAGCGCTGCCTCGCTTCATGGCGTGAGCAGGGCCTTGACGGGAACGGTGGCACCGTTCATCAGGGCGGTGAAGACCTCGGCGCCCTCGCTCAGCGGGAAGGTGTCGACCCAGCCGAGATCCCAGCCGCCGACCAGCTCGGCGGCCGTGGCGAAGTCCGTGTCGGTGTAGGCGAAGGAGCCGAGCACCCGCTTCTCCCCGCGCACGAGGGCGGCGGCGTCGAAGCCCGCGACAGGATCGGCCAGGCCCAGCCACACCGCGACCCCGCCGGGCCGCAGCAGGGCGAGCGACCGCTCGTGGGTGGCGGCGGCGCCGACCGCGTCGAAGATCACGTCGTACTCGCCGGTCAGCTCGGCGACGGCCGCGTCCGCGCCGAGGCGTCCCGCGATCGAGCGGCGGCTTTCCGCGCGGTCGGCGACCTCGATGCGGGCGGCCTTGCGGGACAGGGCGACCTGCAGGCAGGCCAGCCCGATCGCGCCCGCGCCGATGATCCCCACGCGGGCTCCCGCCGCGGGCGCGGCCAGCGACCAGGCGTGCACGGCGTTCGCGGCCGGCTCCACGACGCCCGCCGCCGTCCAGTCCAGCTCCCTGGGCAGGGTGGTGACGGCCGTCGCGGGCACGGCCACGCGCTCGGCGAAGCCTCCGGGCCGGTGCACGCCGACGATCTGGCGTCGCCTGCACACGTTCCGCAGCCCCAGCGCGCACACGTCGCAGTCGCCGCACGACAGGATGGGGTTGACGATCACCTGCCGCCCGTCGTCCGTACGGCCGGCGAACTCGTGCCCCATCACCAGCGGCGGCACCCGGAAGCCCGGCGTCCTGACCCCGTGCAGCTCGCTCCCGCAGATGCCGGAGGCGACCACGTGGACCAGCACCTCGCCCTCGCCGACCGAGGGTTCGGGCACCTCGCGCATCTCGACGGCGCCGGGCCCGGTGAACACCAGCGCCTTCACCTGGCGCCTCCCGCCACGGGGTTGGTCAGCGTGCCGATCCCCTCGACGCCCACCTCGACCGTGTCGCCCGGCCGCAGGCTGCGGCGCGGGTCCATGAACTCGCCGCAGCCCCACGGGGTGCCGGTCAGCACGACGTCGCCGGGTTCGAGGGTGAAGGCGCGCGAGCAGAAGGCGAGCAGGTCGGCGACGCCGAAGAGCATCTCGGCGGTGCTGGAGTCCTGCACGGTCTCGCCGTTGACCGCCGTCCACAGCCGCAGCGCCTGGGGGTCGCCGAGCTCGTCGGGGGTCACGATGACCGGCCCGAGCGGGCAGAAGGTGTCCAGGCTCTTGCCGCGCGTCCACTGGCCGTCGGCGAACTGCAGGTCGCGGGCGGAGACGTCGTTGGCCACGGTGTAGCCGGCCACTCCCGCCAGCGCCTGCGCGGGGGACGCGTGCCGCAGCGGCGTGCCGACGACCACCGCCAGCTCGACCTCCCAGTCCACCCGCTCGGTGAGGCCGGCGTCGATCACGATGGGCTCGCCGGGCCCGATCACGCTCGAGGGGAACTTGGCGAACATCAGCGGCCGCTCGGGCTTGTCCATCCCCGCCTCGCGGATGTGGTCGAGGTAGTTCAGGCCGATGGCCACGATCTTGCCCGGCCGCAGCGGCGCCACAGGCGTCGCCCCCGTGAGGGGCCTGGCCGCCGAGACCGCCAGGCGGGCGACCTCCTCGGGTCCATCGACCAGGACCGTTCCCATGGGGGTGCCGGGGGGGACGTCCAGCGCGTACCAGAGTCCCTCGCGTTCCGTGGCGGCGAAACGGGCCCCGCCGACCCGTACCGTGCCCAGCCTCATAGTGCTCCATTCCGTATTGCAGAATGCTGTTCCGAATCAGCGCAAGGACACCAGCATGCGGGGCGGCTGTCAAGGGTCATCCGCAGGCGAGCTGCTGTTCCGTCATACAGAATGCTGGTGCACGATACGGAATGAATGCTACGTTCTGGAGACCTTCGAGAGGGGAGGTCCACCGATGTACCCCGCGATCGACACCCCCGCGCTGGTCATCGACCTCGACGTGGTCGGCGCCAACATCACCGAGATGGCCAAGGTGGCGGCACGCAACGGCGTCAGGCTGCGACCGCACGTCAAGACCCACAAGATGCCCGAGCTGGCCAGGATGCAGCTCGAGGCCGGAGCCACCGGCATCACCTGCGCCAAGCTGGGCGAGGCGGAGATCATGGCCGAGGCAGGCATCGACGCCAACTGCTGGCCTTTCCGATCTGGGGCGAGCCGAAGCTGCGCCGCCTGGCCGCGCTCCGTGAGCGGGTCAGGGTACGGGTCAGCCTCGACTCGCCCGAGGTCGCCGCGGGGCTCGGCCGCCTCGGCGGGCCGCCCGTGGAGGTGCTGGTGGAGGTCGACACCGGCCAGCACCGCCTGGGCCGCCCACCCGGCCGGCCCACCGCCGACCTGGTCGCCGAGATCGCCGCGGTCCCCGGCGTCGAGGTGGTGGGCCTGCTCACGCTGGCCGGTCACGCCTACCACGCGCGCACCGCCGAGGAACTGGCCACGACCGCCCGCCGCGAGGGCGAGGACCTGGTGGCCACCGCCGCGCTGTGCGCCCGTGACGGGATCGAGCTGCGCGAGATCAGCGTCGGCTCCACCCCCCACCGCCCGGACGCGGGGGTGACGGGCGTGACCGAGATCAGGCCGGGCACCTACATCTTCAACGACGCCTCGATGGTGCGCCTGGGCGTGGCGACCGAGGCGACCACGGCCGCCCGCGTGCTGGCCACCGTCATCGCCAGGCCCACCCCGGAGCGGGTGGTGTTCGTCCCCGGCCACGCCTGCTCCGTCGTCAACCTCTTCGACGTCGCCCACGGCGTCGAGGATGGACACGTCATCACCGAACTACGCGTCGCCGCTCGCGGCGCGGTGCGTTGAAGGAAGGCATGCCATGCGCGGACTGGCCGGCAAGCGGGTGCTGATCAGCGGCGGCAGCAGCGGGATCGGCGCCGCCACGGCCCGCAGGTTTCTGGAGGAGGGTGCCAGGGTCGTGCTCGGCGGGCTCGACCGGGCCGAGGTCGAGGCGACCGTGGCCGAGCTGTCCTGCCTGGGCGAGGTGCGCGGGCTGGCGGGCGACGTGCGCGCGGAGGCCGACGTCACCCGCCTGGTGGAGGGGGCGATCGCGGCGACGGGCGGCATCGACGTCCTGGTCAACAACGCCGGTACGGCATGGCGCGAGCCGTTCCTGGAGATCACCCCCGAGCACTGGGACCGGATCATCGCGGTGAACCTGCGCGGCATGTTCCTGGTCGCCCAGGCCGTGGCCCGGCACCTGGTCGAGCGGGGCGAGGGCGGCGTCATCCTCAACATGTCCTCGACCAACGGGCTGGGCGGTGAGGCCGACTACGCCCACTACAACGCCTCCAAGGGCGGCGTGCTGCTGCTCACCAGGACCATGGCGGTCGAGCTCGGCAAGCACGGCGTCAGGGTGAACGCCCTGTGCCCCGGCTACATCAGGACCCCGCTCAACGCCGCCATCTCGGCCGGGCTCGCCGCGGAGGTCGCGGCCGGCTACGCCTTCCTGGCCTCCGACGACGCGGCCTTCATCCACGGCACCGAGCTGGTCATCGACGGCGGCCAGCTGGCGGTCATGTAGGGAAACCATGGCGGGAGCTGACAGGGGGCACGGTGTCATCGCCACGGCACGGGGTAGCCGTTCCTGCATGTCGACGATCACCCGAGTCGCGCACTTCCGGCAGGGACGAGCCCTCCACACCGTGGGCGAGCTCTTCACCGGCACGCTCGAGATCGACGAGCACCCGCCGCTGGGCGTGCCCGCGCTGGACCGCGGGCCGCGGCCGGTGCGGGCACGGCTGTCCAAGGGCCTGTCGCTGCCGGGCTCGCTGCCCGACGTGCTCGGCCTCGCCATCAAGATCCTGAGCCCGGACGGGGACCTGGACCTGCTGCTGTCCTGCCTTCCCGGCACCCGGCACTACTCGACGATCCTGTCCTACCGGCACGACGGGGGACGGGTCCGCTTCACCGCCGAACCGCTCGGCGAGCAGCCGCCCGCCGACCCCGTGCGCGCGCATCCGCCGCTCGCCTTCGCGCTCAAGGCCAACGGGCGCAGGATCGCGATCCTGCGCCTGACCGGACACGCCGAGGGCGAGGCCGACTTCGACCCGATCGTCAACCACCACCCCGCGCTGCGGCCCGCCGGCTGGGTGCAGCGCCTGCGCGGCAGGGCCTACGCGCGTTCCCGGCTCGGCCGCGCCGGTCTGCCGCGCGCCTCGGTGCTGGAGAGCGCGCGCCTGGGCGTGGGCGTGTTGCTGCCCGCGCTTGCCCAGGGCGTCGTCCTCCGCCGGCCCCTCGGCGTACGGCTGGCCGCCCTCCTCGACGCCGACCGGCGCGGCGCGCGCCTTCTCGAACGGCTCAGGGCCAGGCACGGCGAGGGCCCGCTGCTGGTCCGGATCCCGGTGCGGGGCCCGGCGCTGATCCCGCTGGCCGCCGCCGACGTGCGCCGGGTACTGGAGGATCACGCCTTCACCCCCGCCAACCTGGAGAAGCGCGCAGCCCTCGGCCACTTCCAGCCGCACGGGGTGCTCATCACCCTGGACCCCGGCCTGCGCGAGCGCCGCCGCCGGCTCAACGAGCAGATACTGGAGCCCGGCCGGCCGCGCCACAGCCTCGCCGGCCCGTTCACCGCGGTGATCGAGGAGGAGGTGGCCGCGCTGCCGAGCGAGGGCGAGCTGACCTGGCCGGTGTTCACCGCCGCGCACGGGCGGATCGCCCGCCGCCTGGTGCTGGGCGACGGCGCCCGCGGCGACGAGCGGCTGACCCTGCTGCTGAACCGGCTGCGGGCCGACGCCAACTGGTTCTACCTGAGGCGGCGCCACAACCAGGCGCGGGCGGCCTTCCAACGCCGCCTCGACGTCCACCTCCGGCGGGCCGAACCCGGCAGCCTCGCCCCCCTCCTGATGGCGGCCCACGCCGATCCCGACGTGCACGCCGAAGGGCAGGCCCCGCACTGGCTGTTCGCCTTCGACGCCGCGGGCATCGCCGCCTACCGGGCGCTGGCGCTGGTCGCCGCCCACCCGGGCACCGAGGACCTGCGTGCCGCGGTGGAGGAGTCGGTCCGGCTCTGGCCGACGACGCTGGCCGTGCTCAGGGACACGACCGAACCGATCGAGTGGCGGGGCGAGATCCTGCCGGAGGGCACGATGGTGGCGATCTTCAGCCCGTACGCCAACCGTGACCCGCACGCGATCGACGACCCCGACGCCTTCGTCTCCGGGCGCACGGGCTGGACCGGCATCCCGTTCGGCGCGGGCTTCGCCCGGTGCCCCGGCCGGGACCTCGTGCTGTTCACCGCCGAGACCGTGCTCGCCGCGCTGCTGCGCACCAGGCGGGTGCGGCCCGTGACCGCGCTGCCCACGCCGCTGCCGGGGACGCTCGACCACTTCAGGCTCCGCTTCGCCGTACGGCCCGCCTAGAAGCTCCGCCGCACGGCCCGCCTGGACGCTCCGCCGCACGGGCCGCCTTCGCCGTACGGCCCGCCTTCGCTGTACGGCCCGCCTGGACATGGCGGCGCCAGCGTGCGGGGGCCGGCCGGCGGTGGCGGGCTAGTGCGGTCCCCCGGCGTCGGTGCCGCACGGGCCGCCGCCCGCCGCCTCCGCGAAGAACACCCGTTGCCCGTCCAGCGTGAGCGTGGGGTAGTAGGAGGAGATCCGCTCGGTCGAACGGCCGACGTAGTGGCAGATGAAGCTGCGGCGGAAGCGGTCGGCGGTCGTGTTCGGCTCGGAGCCGTGGACCAGGTTGCCGTTGAAGAACAGCACGTCGCCGGGGTCCATGTCGACCGGCACCCGCGCCAGCCCCGGCGGGGGCGGGACGTACTCCCGGGTGAAGGACAGGCCGGGGTCGGCCTCCTCCGGGCAGAACAGGTCCATGCGGTGGGTGCCGGGCACCACCTCGAGGCCGCCGTTGTCGCGGTCGATCCGGTCGAGGGCGATCCAGACGGCCACGCACGTGCCCGGCTCGACCCTCAGGTAGAAGTTGTCCTGGTGCAGCGCCTGGCCGCGGGCGCCGGGCGGCTTGAAGTAGAACATGCTCTGGGCTGCCACCGGCTCCTCGCCGAGCATCCGGCCGACGATCGCGGTGATCCGGCCGTCGAGCAGGTAGCGCAGGGCGAGGTCGTTGATCTGGTGCGGGTGCATGACCCGGGGGTAGTCGCGAAGGATGTCATAGGGGGCGCCGGGATCCTGCGGTCTGGGCGTGAAGTGCCCGGGCACCGGTCCGGCCGCGTGCAGGGCCATGAACTCCTCCCGCAGCGCGGCGGCCTCACCGGCGGTCAGCAGCCCGCGCACGAGCGCGAACCCCTCGTCGTGGAAGGTCTTCAGCTGCGGTTCGTCGAAGGTCAGCACGATACGTTCACTCCTTGTTCGGCTGATTCCCACGCTAGGAGGGCCAACCGGTGAAAGGTATGCCTGCGACGGCTGAGGACATGTCCGTTCCTGCCGCCGACCTGGTGATCGTCGGACACTTCGACCGGACGCCGGGCTACGCCGTGCGCCGCGGCACGGGCGCGCCCAGCTGGCTGCTGATGTGGACGCAGGCCGGGGCGGGTCATGTGGAGCAGGGCGAGGTGGCCTGCACGGTCGGCCCCGGAGACCTGGTCGTGCTGGGCTCCATGACCGGCCACCACTACCGGGTCGCGCCCGGGGCCGCCCGCTGGGCGTTCTGGTGGGTCCACTTCCAGCCCCGCCCGTCCTGGCTGACCTGGCTGCGCCCGTACGCGCGGGGTTCGCGCTGCCATCTGCTGTGCGGGGTGCCGGAGGCGGTGCACGGGCGTCTGGACCGCGCCTTCCGCCGGGCCGACGCCGACGCCCGCCGGCCGGGGCAGGGCGCACCGCCCGCGCCGGCGCGACGGCCGCCCAGCCCGGCCGTCGCCGCGGCGCCGCTGGCGCGCGAGCTGGTGCTCAACGCCGTCGAGGAGGTGATCATGCTGGCCTGCGCCGCGACGGCGGGGCCCGAGGAGGGCGGCGACCCGCGTGTCCGGCAGGCCGAGGCGCTCATCGCGGCCGAGCCCGACGCCCGCCACAGTGTCGCGTCGCTGGCGGCGTCGGTGGCGCTGTCACCGTCGCGGTTCGCGCACCTGTTCTCGGCGCAGACCGGCAGGTCGCCGATGCAGGCCGTACGGGAGGCCCGGGTACGGCACGCGGCCCGGCTGCTGGAGGTGACCGACATGGATGTCGGGCAGGTCGCCACGGCCTGCGGCTTCGCCAGCCCGTTCCATTTCAGCAGGACGTTCCGCGCGGCCTACGGCCTGTCGCCCCGCCAGTACCGCTCCCGGCTGCGGGATTCCGGCTCGTGAGCCGCCCGTGTGTCCCGTGGCCCCGCGCGTCTGCCGGAAGCAGCTCGAGATCGTGGGTTGTTACTACTCGCTCGACACCGGCCAGGTCACCCGGCTGGTCTAGCCTGGAAAGTCTCCGCGGCCGGATGACACAGTGGAGGCATGGACCTCCTTCCCCACTTCCGTCGCGAGATCCTCGCCTTCGAGACCGCCGCCCGCACCGCGGCCAAGGCCACCACGGCGCCCGTCGTGCCGTCGTGCCCCGAATGGTCGATGTCAGATCTGGTGGGACACCTGGGCTGGGTGCACCGGTTCGTGGCCCGCATCATCACCGAGCGCCTGCGGCAGCCGCCGGAGGCGCTCGACCCCGACCTGATGGGGCTGCCGGAGGACCTTCGCGGCTGGCAGGGCCCCGGGCACGAACCGACGACCGGACCGGTCCCGCCGAGCCTGATCGAGTGGTTCGGCGAGGGCGCCTTCGCGCTGGAGTCGGTGTTCAGGAAGACCCCGCTGGACGAGCGCGTGTGGACGTGGGCGCCCGAGCAGACCGCCGGGTTCTGGCTGCGGATGCAGACCATCGAGGCGGCCGTGCACCGCTGGGACGCCGAGGGCGCGGTCGGGACCGCCCAGCCGGTCGCGGCCGAGCTGGCCGCGGACGCCGTCGAGCAGACCTTCACCGTCATGGCGCCGGCCCGCCGGATGGTGCGGCAGGCCCCGCCCGGGGCCGGCGAGCGGTTCAGGTTCCGGCAGAGCGACGGCCTGGGCGACTGGACGGTCCGCTTCGACGGCGACGAGGTCGTGCTGACCCGTGACGGCACGCCGGGCGACGTCGAGGTGAGCGGCACGGCGTCGGATCTGATGCTGTTCCTGTGGGGGCGGATCCCGGCCGGACGGCTGCAGGTCACGGGCGAGCGGGACCGGCTCGACCGCTACTTCGCCCTGGTGCCGCCGCTATGACCCGCGAAGGCCCCCGCAGGCTGGGGCCGGGCGCGAGGCTCGCCAGGGGGTAGTGACCCGTCGCGGCACGGTACGATCGCGCGCCGTGCCGCTTCGCCGTTAGAGGGGCGCGGACCTTTCGCCGTTAGAGGGGCGCGGACCTGGGCAATCGCACGTCATGCCAGAAGAACCGAATGCCACACCGCCCGCCCAGCGCCAGCAGTACCCGGGCACGACCGGCCAGATGTCGCCGGAGCCGCGCGACGAGATGCGCGGCTACGCGGGCCGTGACCTGCTGCGCGGCAAGAAAGCACTGATCACCGGGGGTGACTCGGGGATCGGCAGGGCCGTCGCCGTCGCGTTCGCCAAGGAGGGCGCCGACGTGGCCATCGCCTATCTGAGCGAGCACGAGGACGCCAACCACACCAGGAAAGTGGTGGAGGCCGAGGGCCGGCGGTGCGTGCTGCTGCCGGGCGACCTGGCCGACCCCGACCACTGCATCGCGGTGGTCGAGCAGGCGGTGGCCGAGCTGGGCGGGCTGGACATCGTCGTGAACAACGTCGCCTACCAGAAGCCGGTCGACGCGTTGGAGGAGCTGACCGACGAGCAGTGGGAGCACACGTTCGCGGTCAACATCCACAGCTACTTCCGCGTGACCAAGGCGGCGCTGCCGCACCTGCGCGAGGGCAGCGCGATCATCAACACCTCCTCCATCAACGGCCTGCGCGGCAACAAGTCGCTCATCGACTACGCCGCCACCAAGGGCGCGATCAACGCTTTCACCTACTCCATGGCGCAGACCCTGATCGAACGGCACATCCGGGTCAACGCGGTCGCTCCGGGTCCGGTCTGGACGCCGCTGATCCCGGCCACGTTCCCGCAGGAGAAGGTGGAGCAGTTCGGCAAGCAGGCCCCGATGCAGCGGGCGGCCGACCCCGACGAGATCGCGCCCTCGTACGTGTTCTTCGCCGCCGAACGGCTGTCGTCCTACTACACCGGCGAGATCCTGGCCCCGGTCGGCGGCGAGACCCTGCCCGGCTGACGCCCTGCCCGCCGGCTCAGGGCCTGGTCACGCGGGCGGATCCGCCCTGACCACGCAGGTGGCCTGGCCGGGGTCGGTCAGGCCCGCCGCGCTCTCGGCCACGCGCAGGTAGCCGGGGCAGCGGGTGAAGTCGTCGGCCGTGCACTGCATGATGTGCTCGATCAGCGCCTTGGACGCGGCGATCTCGCGCAGCCGCCGCTCCAGCTCGGCGTGGTGCCGCTCGAGGATCGCCGTGCGCTCGGCGTGGCCGGCCGAGTTGAGGACCTCCCCCACCTGCTCCAGGCTCATCCCCGCCGCCTTCGCCCGGATGATCGTCAGCACCCTGACGACATGGTCGCGGGTGTAGAGGCGCCTGCCGTTCACCCTGGTGGCAGGGGTCAGCAGGCCCATCGCCTCCCAGTGGCGCAGCACGTGCGGCGCCAGATCGAACCGCTCGGCCAGCTCCCCGATGCGCATCGAGCCACTTGACTTCATGTTGACATTAACTTGCAGACTTGCGCGCATGTCAAACATCTTCGATGTCGCGGTCGTCGGCGGCGGTCCCGCCGGCATGGCCGCGGCCCTGACCCTGGGCCGGATGCGCCGCAGCGTGCTCCTCCTCGACGCCGGCCACGGCCGCAACGCCCCCGCCGAGGCCGTGCACAACTTCCTGACCAGGGACGGCACGCCGCCCTCCCGGCTGCGAGAGCTCGGCAGGCAGGAGCTGTCGGCCTACGCCACCGTCGAGGTCCGCGAGGAGACCGTGACCGGCGTACGGGCCGGCTTCCGCCTCCAGCTGTCCGGCGGCGGCACGGCACAGGCCAGGCGGCTGCTGCTGGCCACCGGACTGGCCGACGACCTGCCCGGCCCGCGCGGCGTCGGCCCGCTGTGGGGCCGCTCGGCCTTCCACTGCCCCTACTGCCACGGCTACGAGTGCACCGGCAGGACCGTCGCGGTCCTCGGCGCCGAGCCGGCACGGGTACGGCTGGCGCTGCAGCTCACCCGCCTGGCCGCCGACGTCACGCTGTGCACCGACGGCCGGCCGCTCGACCCCGCCCAGCGGGCCACGCTGGAGGCGAACGGCGTCGCGGTACGCTGCGAGGCCGTCGCCAGGCTGGAGGGGAGCGGCGACCGGCTCGACCAGATCGTGTTCGAGAGCGGACCGCCGCTGGCCAGGGAGGCGGTGTTCGTCGTCAACGCGCCGCGCCAGCGCTCCGACCTGGCCGCCCGACTCGGCTGCGCGACCTTCGCCGACGGGTGCATCGAGGTCGACGAGTTCGCCCGGTCCAGCGTGCACGGCGTCTACGCGGCCGGCGACATGGCACGGCGGGCCACCGTACCCGTGCCGCTGGCCGCGGTCGTGGCCGCCGCGGCCAGCGGCGCCGTCGCCGGGGCCGCGTTGGACCAGGACCTGCTCGGCGACGACTTCGGCCTGCCCGGCCCGTTCGCCGGCGCGAAGGGATGAGCGCCGTGAGCACCACCCACCTCGCCAGGAGCACGCCCGCGCGCGTGGCGCCGGCCACCGCCGGACTGCTCATCGGCATGCTGCTGTCGGTCCTGGACCAGACGGTGGTCGCCATCGCGCTGCCGGACATCGCCGCCGACCTCGGCGGCACGGACGCGATCGGCTGGATCGTCACCTCCTACGTGCTGGCCTCGACCACCACCGGCGCGCTCTACGGGCGCGTCAGCGACCGGTTCGGGCGCCGCGCCGTCTTCGTCACCGCGGTGGCCGTCTTCCTGGCCGGCTCGATGCTGTGCGGCCTGGCGCGGACCCTGCCCGAGCTGGTGGCCGCCAGAACCGTCCAGGGCATCGGCGCGGGCGCGCTGTTCGTGCTGCCGACGATCGCGCTGTCGGAGCTGTACCCCCAGCGCCTGCGCGGCAGGGTCCAGGGCCTGACCGGCGGGGTCTTCGCGCTGGCCAGCATCGGCGGCCCGCTGGCCGGCGGCGCGATCACCGACCTCGCTGGCTGGCGCTGGATCTTTTTCGTCAACCTCCCGCTGGGCCTGCTCAGCATCGCGCTCGTCGGCCTCGCCCTGCGGCTGCCCACACCCGGCGGCGGCAGGATCGACGTCGCGGGCGGGGTGCTGCTCGCGGGCGCGACGGTGAGCCTGCTGCTGGTGGCCGAATGGGGCGGGCGGGTCCACGCGTGGACCTCCGGCGCGGTCCTCACGCCGGCCGCGACCTGCGCGGCGCTGCTGGCGCTGTTCGTGTGGCGGCAGCGCCGCGCGGACAACCCGCTGCTGCCGCCGCGGCTGTTCGCCGTCCCGGCGCTGCGCGTCACGCTGGCGGCCACCGCCCTGCTCGGCGCGCTGCTCGGCGGCTCGATCGTGTACCTGCCCGGCTACCTGCAGGCCACCTACGGCATGGGCGCCATGCAGGCGGGCCTGGCGCTCACGCCGTACGTCATCACGTTCATGGCGGTCGCCTCGGTGTCGGGGGCGCGCGTCGCCGGCCGTCCCCAGCCTTACCTGGTCGCCGGGGCGGTGATCGTGGTGGCGGGCTTCGCGCTGCTGAGCCGGCTCGAGCCCGGCACCCCGTACGCGCTGGTGGCCGTGGAGTTCGGCGTGCTCGGCCTCGGGTTCGGGCTGCTGATGCAGAACCTGGTGGTCGTCGCGCAGAACGCCGCCGTCCCCGCGGACCTGGCCGCCGTCACGTCGGCCGCGCTGTCGGCACGCGGGCTTGGCCTGTCGCTCGGCGTCGCGCTCTTCGGCAGCCTGCTCGCCCGGCAGTCGCACGGCCGGGGCGTCGGCGCGGCGATCCCCGAGGTGCTCGCCTGGGGCGTGCCGGTGGCGATCGTCCTGGTGGCGCTGATGGCCGCGCTGCCGCGGCCGGCCGACGCCTGAGCGGGCAGGTTGTTGGGCCCATGGCCCGGTGCGAGACTGGAGCCGACGGAAGGGGGGACGTCATGATCGAGGTCAAGAGCATCGACAAGCCGGACGAGCGTCGCGACTTCCCGAACGGTCACCTGGAGGTATGCCACCTGACCGGCCTGGCTTTCGGCGTGGCCACGTTCGAGCCCGGGTGGCGCTGGTCGGAGTCGGTCAGACCCATCGCGGGCACCGACTCGTGCGAGGTCCACCACAACGGCTTCGTCGTCTCCGGCAGGCTCCGCATCCGCATGAACGACGGCGCCGAGGCCGAGATGGGGCCCGGCGACGTCTTCGTCTGCCCGCCCGGCCACGACGCGTGGGTGGTCGGCGACCAGCAGTGCGTGGTGTACGACTTCTCGGGTGGCGCCGCCGAGTACGCCACGCCGTCGAGCCGGCCGTAGCGCTCCCGGCTCGGCGGGGCCCGCCTCCCCACCGGGCCGGCCGCCTCCACGCGTTTGCCATTGCTTGTCCCAACCCTGCATCGGCGCGGCTCGACCGGGCGGTGCGGCCACCGTAGCCTCGGAGATCGGGAGGGGCGGGGAAGGCGGAGGTCATCATGTTCATCCAGGTCATCAAGGGCCGCACCGGCGACCCCGGCCAGCTGCGCGCCGCGCTCGACCGGTGGGTCGAGGAGCTGTCCTCCGGCGCGCCGGGATGGCTCGGCACGACCGCGGGCGTCACCGACGACGGGACCTTCGTCAACCTGGCCCGCTTCGAGTCCGAGGACGCCGCCCGCGCCAACAGCGGGCGCTCCGAGCAGCACCAGTGGTGGATGGAGACCTCCAAGCTGCTCAGCGGCGACATCGTCTTCCACGACTCCGCCGAGGTCGTGCCGTTCCTCGGCGGCGGCTCGGACGAGGCGGGCTTCGTGCAGGTGATCGAGGGCAGGGTGCGCGACGTGCGGCGGCTGCGCGAGCTCAACGAGCTGTACGAGGCGCAGTTCAGCAACTTCCGCCCCGACGTCCTGGGCGGCATCGCGGCCCTGTACGACGACGGCTCGTTCACCCAGGCCATCTACTTCACCTCCGAGTCGGCGGCCAGGGAGGGCGAGCGCAAGCAGCCTCCCGCCGATCTGAAGGAGCTCTTCGACGAGGAGATGGCGCTGTACGAGAGCGAGCTGGTCTTCTACGACCTGCGCGACCCCTGGCTGCTCTCCCGTCGCTGACCTCCTCTCGAGCCCGGTGGTGCGACTTTCCTGAAGCGGGCGCGGCCGAGTCGGTACTTTCGTGCTGTGATCACTGACTTCTGGTTCGACCCGACGTGTCCGTACACCTGGGTGACCTCGCGATGGCTGGCCGAGGCCGCCCGGGTGCGCCCGATCGAGATCCGCTGGCGGCTGCTCAGCCTGTCCGCGCTCAACGAGCACCTCGAGGTGAACCCGGAAGGCGACACCGAGGGCTACCTCTGGTACCCGGCACGGGTGTGCGCGGCTGTCGAGCTCCGGTACGGCACGGCGGCGCTCGGCCGCTTCTACGAGACCCTGCACGATCTCGGCGGCTGGGACCTCGCCCCCGCGCTGGCCGCCGCCGGCCTGCCCGAGGAGCTGGCCGAGGCCGCCACCACGACGTCGTACGACGACCACCTGCGGGCCTCGACCGCCGACGGTGTGAGCCGGGTCGGCAACCACGTCGGCACCCCGATCATCGCGACGGGTGACGTCGCCTTCTTCGGTCCGGTGATGTCCCGCATTCCCAGAGGGGAGGCCGCCGGCCGGCTCTGGGACGCCACCCTGCTGGTCGCGGCGACCCCGGGTTTCCACGAGCTCAAGGGCGGGCCGCACGCCGAGCCCTGTCTCGACTAGCGCGGCCGGGCGCCGGAGCAGCCGGACCCTGCTCCGCCTAACGGGGAGACCGCATATCACCCATTAGCCTGGAGGGATGCTCGCCCTCGACTTCGTCAGCACGATCCGCGCGACGCGCAGCGGTCTCCTCGACGCCCTGTCCGATCCCGACGCGCTCACCGCGTGGGCCCGCTCGCGCGCCGGCGAGCTGGACCTGGATCCTGGCTTCACCGCCATGTCCGAGCAGTGGCGCCAGGTCGTCGAGCTGCGGCTGGCCGTCAGGGCGCTGTTCGCCAGGGCCGTCGCGCCGAGGCCGCCCAGCGCGGCCGACGCCGCCCGGCTGCCCGCCTTCGACCTGGCGCTCGCCCAGGTGAACGCGGCGGCGCTCGCCGTACCGTCAGCGCCTCAGCTGGCCTGGGACGAGGACGGGCCGGCGCTGTCGCTCGTGCCCGTCGGACCTCCGTCGGCGTTCCTGGCCGCGCGCCTCGCACAGGCCGCCCTGCGGTTCCTGGCCGGTCCCGAGGTCGCGGAGCTGCGCACCTGCCCCGCTCCTCGGTGCGTGCTGTATTTCGTCAAGGAGCACCCGCGCCAGGAATGGTGCTCGACGGCGTGCGGCAACCGGGCCAGGGCCGCGCGCCACTACCGCGCCCACAAGGGGGATTGAGTGACGCACGCCACAAACTTCTAATGGGATAACGCGTCAAACTCCGTTATATTCGTGGGTATCGAATCGACGGAGGAGTTCTCGATGTCCACCTTCCAGACCGGCCACATCGGCCTCAACGTCACCGACCTCGACCGCTCGGCCGACTTCTACCAGCGTGTCTTCGGCTTCGAGGTGAGCGGCAGGTCCGACCAGGACGGCAAGGAGTTCGCCTTCCTCGCCCAGGACGGCGCCCTGAGGCTCACCCTGTGGCGGCAGAGCGAGGGCCGCTTCCCCACCGCGCAGCCCGGGCTGCACCACCTGTCGTTCCAGGTCGCGAGCCTGCACGAGGTCCAGCAGGCCGAGGCGGTGCTGCGCGAGATCGGCGCGACCATCCACCACGGCGGCATCGTTCCGCACCGCGAGGGCGCCTCCTCCGGCGGCCTGTTCTTCGAGGACCCCGACGGCATCCGCCTGGAGATCTACGCCCCCGACGCCGCGGGCGACCGCCCGGCCCCCAGCGGCTCCGCCCCCACGTGCGGGTTCTTCTAGGCCATGGAGCACCCCGGAGAGGCCGCCGTCCAGCGCCGGGCGGGAGTGCCCAGGGCGGGGACGTGGGGATCGGCCCGGGCCCGGCCGGAGATCCCCGAGGTGGCCGCCGACTTCCTGAGCCGGCAGCGCCTGCTCGTCGTCGCCGCCGCCGACACCCACGGCCGGATGTGGGCCGGCGCGCTGACCGGCCCTGAAGGCTTCGCCCAGGCGCTGGACGAGCGGCGCATCATGGTGGGCGCCCTGCCGGGGCCCGGCGACCCGCTGGCCGGGGCGTTCGCCAGCGAACACGAGATCGGCATGATCGCCATCGAACCCGCCACCCGGCGCAGGATGCGGGTCAACGGCACCGCGCACGCGGCCGGCGCCGGCCTGCTCGTGCACACCGAACAGGTCTACAGCAACTGCCCCAAGTACATCCAGGCCAGAACGATCATCCCAGGACCGGCCGTCACCTCCCCCGCCGCCCGTACCTCGAACACGCTCAGCGGGCGGCAGCAGGAGTGGATCTCCGAGGCGGACACCTTCTTCGTGGCCACCCACGCCGAAGGGCTCGGCGCCGACGCCTCGCATCGCGGCGGCAACCCCGGATTCGTCACGGTGCTGGACGAACGGCACCTGGCCTGGCCCGACTACGTGGGCAACTCGATGTACATGACGCTGGGCAACCTGGAGCTCGACCCTGCCTGCGGCCTGCTGTTCCCCGACTGGGACACCGGCGACGCCCTGCACGTCACGGGGCGGGCGCGCGTCGAATGGGGCGCCGAGCGCACGGTCCGTTTCGAGGTGGACGGCGTGGTGGAGGTGACGGCGGCCTCGCCGCTGCGCTGGGAGTTCGGCGGGTACTCCAGGCACAACCCGCCGATCCCCACCTGAAGCGTCCGCCCGGGTCACTCCTCCTCGTCGGGCTCCTCCCGGCGGCGCCTGAGCAGCAGCAGGGCGCCGCCGGCCACCGCCAGGACGCCGGCCGTCGCCCACAACCACACCGGCACGCCATCGGCTGCCGGATTCGCGGCCGGGGTGGCGGCCACCGCGTCCGGCGCCCCCGGAGAGGACCCGGTCACCGCGGGCGCGGGCACCGCCGAGGAATCCGGCGCGGCTTCCGCCGACGATCCCGGCGTGGCCTCTCCAGAGACGGCGGGCGTGGCTTCCGCCGATGCGGCGGTCGCGGGGTCCCCCGAGGAGGACGGTGCGGCCGAGGCGGCCGGCGTCGGGGTGGCCGAGGGGCCGCCCTTCACCGAGAACGGGATCTCCCCCTCGATCGGGTGCCCGTCGGTGGAGACCACGCGCCACCCGATGACGTACCGCCCGGCAGGCAGCGGCTCCGGCACCGCCACGGTGACGATCTTGTCATCCACCTTCGGCTTCCTGAGGGTGACGGCCGAGCCGTCACTGTCGTGCAGCACGATCGCGGGCAGCCGTACCGAGGAGGTGAACTCCAGCTCGATCTCCTCCACGGACGCCACCGTGGCGTTCCTGGCCGGCGAGCTGCTCTTGAGCCGGTCGTGCGCCAGCGCCGGCGTGGCACCGAGCACCACCAGCAACCAGCAGGCGGCCACCAGCACGAGGCCCCTGCGAACCGATCCCTTGCTCATGACAGCAGCCCCTCTCCGATCCAGCCGTCAGGGCCGCAGCCCGGCGGTATGGCGAAAACCGCCGAACCGATCGGCGTGGTCCATTCGTTCAGCAGGTCCGCCTCGGCCAGCCGTTCCTGCACGGGCACGAACTGGCGGGCGATGTCGGCCTGGTAGGAGGCGAACAGCAACCCGGTGTCGGCGCGGCCGTCGGCCGCGACGCCCTCGTCGTAGTTGTAGACCCGGCGCAGCATCCGCAGGTTCGGGTCGGCGACGTGGGCCCGGCGGATGTGCGCGTACTCGGAAATGACGGGGAATCCGGCGGGGGTGAGCTTGGCGTAGTCGGGCGCGTCGTGCTCGCGCCCGCCGGTCAGCGGGGCGCCGTCGGCCAGGCGGCGGCCCACCGTGAACTCCTTGGCCACGGTGTCGGCGGCGTCCCACGTCTCCATCTCGGCCCTGATCCGCCGCAGCACCAGGGTGGTGCCTCCCTGCAGCCGGCCGCCCTCCGCCGGGATCCAGACCGCCCGCTCGAACTCCGGCGTGCCGGAAACCGGGTTGACCGTCCCGTCGAGCTGCCCCATGACGTTGCGCTGGGTCAGCCCGCTCGGCTGCGTGTGCGCGGCCCGCCTGAACCCGCGCTGGGTCCAGCGCACCTTCGCGAACGCCCTGGCGTCCTTGACCACCATCCGCAGCGTGTGGGCGACGGTGAGCGGATCGTCGGCGCAGATCTGGACGAGCAGGTCCCCTCCGCTCCAGCGCTTCTCCAACTTGTCGATCTTGAAGGCGGGCAGCGGGGCCACCGACGCGGGCCGCCGCCCGGACTGCCCGGCCGCGGCGAACAGGCCGGGGCCGAACCCGAACGTGACGGTCAGCCTGGACGGCAGCGCCGCCAGCTCAGGCTCGGTGTCGGCGAGCGCGGGCCGTCCCTGGGTCAGCCGCCGGGCGTCGTCGGTCAGCAGCCGCATCATCCTGGACACCTCCTCGCGGCCGATGCCCTTGCGCAGGTCGAGCCCGACGAACACGGCGTGCGCCTGTGGCGCGGTCGCCACGCCCGCCTGGTGCAGGCCGTGGAACGGCTCGACCGCCCTGCCGTCGGCGACCACCGGGGGTGCCGTGACCGTGCCCGCCCCCGCGGCGGGGGCGGAGCCGGCGACGGCGGCCACCGCCGCCACGGCCCCGCCCGCCAGCAACCGGCGGCGATTCACCGCGAGCCCGAGCTCAGCCATGGTCGCCACTCATGTCCATGCCGGGCTGGTAGTCCTCCTTGCCCCCGGCGAAGTCCTTGCCCATGGCGGTGAAGGCGAACGTGCCGCCGCCCTCGAGGACGAGCGTGAACGGAACCTCCGCGCCCGGCTTCACCTCCTCGGTGACCCCCATGAGCATGATGTGGTCGCCACCGGGCTTCAGCACGTGGGAGCTCTTGGCGGGGATGACGAAGCCGCCCTTCTTCGGCTGCATCACCATCTTCCCGCCGGACTCCACCACCTCGTGCAGCTCCACCTTCGGCGACAGGGGGCTGCTGCCCGCCACGACGGTGACGGCCGTACCGGAGTTGTTGACGAGCGTGCCGAAGGCGGCGGTCATCCCCTTCTTCGTGGTCTTGATCCACGGGTCGGTGATGGTGAGCGCGGAAGCGGCAGCCGACTGCCCGGACGATCCGGACGGCCCGGACGGCGAGGCCACGGCGACCTGCTTCGGAACGGAGTCGGCCGCCTCCTGGACGCCACAGGCGGCCAGACTGGCCACGCCGATGACAACGACGATGACGCGCGAGAACATGGAAAGCCCTTCTTCCGGCTGAGCCGGCACTGGTGTCATGGCACTGATGTCGACCCGGCGCCCGTCACGACAGGGACGCCGGGGAGCACCCCTTTCCCGGGGTGGCCCGCATCGGCCTCCTCGAACGGGAGGTCAGGCGGGAACGGTGCGCATGACGCCAGGAGGGCCGCGCCGGCCCATCTCGTGGCCGAGCAGGATGGAACGCAGGATCACCGGCCGCTCGGCCGGCGCGGGGACGGCCGTGCGGGCCGCCGGATCGACGAACGCCAGCACCGCGACGAGCAGCCGTACGGCCAGCCGCCGCAGCAGCGCCCACAGGGCCGCCTCGCCGTGCGACATCCACAGCGCCGTCAGCCCGATCGCCCATCCGTGCATGACCAGCATGCCGAGGCCCGGCACCAGCCAGGACTGGCCGTGCGCGTGCCCCGCGACCACCGGCTCGACGGCATGGGCGCCGGCGAACAGCACGTGCAGCACCAGCTGCGTGGCGGCCAGGGTCACGGCGATCACGGCCGCCGACCGCTCCCGCCCGGCCAGCGCCTGGGCCGGCAGGAACGACACCAGCAGCGCCACCACCACCGACGGCGCCGACACCGACCCGCCGGCGAACACATGGGCGGCGATGCCGAGCATGACCGAGACCGCGGCGAAGGCGGCGGCTCGCAGAGCTCGAAGCGGCATCGTGGCTGACATGGCCCGGCCATCATCCCACGCTTACCCGCCGCCTCCCAAAGCGGATTCTTCGCCGCACAACCGACCTCGAGCACCACCTCCTGCGCCGAACGGGTGGACGGAGCGTGGCGCCTGACCCAGGGTGGGAGAACGGCCGCCGACCCGACCCACCGTAGGAAGAGAGGACCATGCCGCTCGCAGTCGCCACCCTCGCGCTTCTCGCCGCGACCCTCACCGCAGGCACCACCGCCCCTCCGCCCCCCATCACCGCAGGCGCGACCGCCCCTCCGCCCCCCATCACCGCAGGCGCGACCGCACCCCTGCCCGCCGCCCCCGCGGCCGCCACCCGTCGCCTTTCGACCGCCCCCGCGCTGGTGACCGCCGCGCCCCCGGTCAGCACCGCGTCCCGGTCCGCCGCGTCCCCGGTCACCGGCCTCTCCCCCGCGCCCAACCTGCGCGCCTGCTACGACGGCGCGTGCAGGCTCTCCCTCAGCCGGGCGGTGTCCTTCCGCGTCAGCTCGCGCTTCGGCATCACCAGGCTGGCCGTCACCTTCACCGGCGACCAGGTGAAGGTGAAGGGCACCGGTCCAGGCGTCAGCTCGCAGGCGCGACTGGGCGCGGGCACCACCGGATCGGTCAACGGCATCGGCGTCCAGGTGCTGTCCCTGTCCGCCGACCGGGTCGTCCTGCGGCTGTCCCCCCGGCGGTGACAGCCGTCCAGGCACGGCAGACGTCGCGGCGCACGCGTCCGCCCCCTCGCGCGAGGAAGCCTGGACGAGCCCGCACCGGCCGTGGTGACACTACCGCGGGCAGGGCGACGGAGTCCCGGCCGACCTCGCCGACCGGGCGGGTGAAGTGATCGGCTACCGTACTGCCCGGCGAACTGTTGCGAGGTGCCCCGCGTTCGCGGGGAGAATCGGGAAGCCGGTGAGAGTCCGGCACGGGCCCGCCGCGGTTACCGGGGAGCCTCCGCCCACGCGCGCGAGCGCAGTCACTGGCCCGACAGGGCTGGGAAGGCCGGCGGGCAGGCGTTGATCCGGGAGTCCGAAGACCGGCCTCGCGTTCACCGCCCCCACGGGGGCGCGAGTCAGCGGGAGCCTGCCCATGATCAGCCAGCTGTACGACGTCATCCACCGCCGCCGCGACGTGCGCGGCGAGTTCACCGGCGCGCCGGTGCCCGACGAGGTGCTGCACCGCGTGCTGTCGGCCGCGCACGCGGCGCCCAGCGTCGGCCTGTCCCAGCCGTGGGACTTCATCCTGGTGCGCGACCGCGCCGTCCGCGCCGCCTTCCACGATCACGTACGGCAGGAGCGGGACACGTTCGCGGCCACCCTCGACGGCGAGGCCGCCCGGCGGTTCGCCCGGATCAAGATCGACGGGGTGCTCGAGTCGACGCTGTCCGTCGTGGTCACCTACGACCCTGGCCGGGGCGGGCCCGCGGTGCTCGGCCGCCACGCCATCGCCGATGCCGGGCTCTACTCGGTGTGCCTGGCCATCCAGAACCTGTGGCTGGCCGCCACCGCCGAAGGGCTCGGCGTCGGCTGGGTGTCGTTCTACCGCGAGTCCTTTCTGCGGGACCTGCTGGGCGTCCCCGGCGTGGTGCGACCGGTCGCGTGGCTGTGCGTGGGCCCCGTCTCCCACCTGGAGGAGGTCCCTGACCGGGAACGGCACGGCTGGCGACGGCGCCGCCCGCTGGACGCCGCCGTCCACCACGACCGCTGGACCGGCGACCGGTGACCTGCGCCCGGCCGCCGGGTGGGAATGCCCGCGCGAAGCCCATCCGGGAGAGCCCCTCCTACGGGCGGGCCTTCCGCGGTCAGCGGAGCCGGTCGCGCAGGCGGGCGCACTCGTGGGCGAAGCGGGTGCCGCGCCCGCTGTCCGCGTGAGCGGACACGCACGGGATCTCGCCTCGGGCGCCGGTCCACGCCGCCACGTCGGTGGCCAGCGCCACCGCCGCGGTGTGGCCGGCGGTCGGCCGCTCCCCCCGGCCCGGCAGCAGCACCGGCAGCATCCCCCTGAGGATGTCCCAGACCTGCTCGTGCGCGCCCCGGCGGGCGGCGCCGGCGAGGGAGTCCAGCACCGGAGGGATCGGGTATCCGGCGCGGCGGATCAGGAACGCCAGCTGGCGGCCGACCGCCTCGGCGGGCAGGCTGTCCCGGGCCGCCATCCGCAGCAGCAGCGGCACCGCCTTCGGTTCGCCCTTGGCGAGGAAGTAGGCGAGCATGACCGCGATGGCGTCACCGGCCGGGCCGTCGGCGTCGGCGAGTATCGCCAGGTGCGGCGGGTAGATCCCGGGGCGGGTCCACCGGTACAGCAGGTAGGGCAGGTAGTTGACGGCGACGACCTCGCGGTGCGACGGCAGGACCGCCGCCCACCAGGCCATGGAGTTGCTGTGGTCGTCCCAGTGCCAGGACGACGGCTCGCTCAGCAGCTCGTCGACCAGGTCGTGCCCGGTCGGCTCGGCGCGCAGCACCGGCACCAGCTCGACCTGCGTGGCGTCTTCGGGCGTGCGCTCCTCGAAGAGATGGCGGGTGCCGCCCTCGACGTAGGCCCACGCCACGCCGGTCTCCGGGTCGGGCGGGCCGCCCGCGGACAGCCAGGCGGCGGCCTGGACGGCTCCCCGCGAGCCCACGCGTGCGGCCCGCTCGGCGGCGGCGGGGTGGGCTCCGCGCGGCAGCCGCAGCAGCGCCTGCCCCAGGTCGGCGGCCAGCGGCTCGACACCGGCGGCGGCGCACGCCTCGAGCCGGTCCACCAGCGTCGCGGGGTCCAGGTGCCCGGTCATCAGGGTGGGCGTGGCCAGCAGGACGGGCGGCAGCGTTCCCTCCCGCAGGGCCACGTAGATCTCGCTCAGCCGGCGCAGCAGGAACAGGTGCGGCGGCGAGGCCCGCCCCGGGTCGGGCAGTCGCTGCCGCCTGCGCAGCTCCGCCGCGGGGTCGGGCTCCTGTTCGTGACCGGTCAACGGGTGCGGCCCCGCTGTCGGCATCCACCGGTCGGCGGGCTCGGCGGCGGGCACACCCGGATCGGCGCCCGGCGTGATCACCTCCCTGACCAGGGCGGCGATCCAGTCGCCGGTCTCTGTCCAGCGCTCCTTGGCGTACAGCTGAGCGGGGTCGTCCAGCTGAGCGGGGTCGTCGAAGGCGCGCTTCAGCTTCGCGCGCAGGGCCGGACGGTCGCCCGCGGCCGCCACGAAGGCGGACAGCCACCGCTCGTCCTGCATCCATCCGCGCCGGTACCGCTGCCACGCGTCGAGCGCGGGCGCGGGGAACCGGCCGGGGCCCGGCAGGACGGGCAGCGGCGCTGGGGTGAACGGCTCCGGTGCCTCCTCGGCCGCGAGGTCGCCGCCGAACACCGCCGCCACCTGCGCGCCGAGGTCGGCGGGCAGGGCGGGGACGGCCTCGGCGATCAGCGGAGCGGCCGGGCCGAACGCGGTGGCGTGCTTGACCGCGAGGGCGGCCGCGCGCCGCCGCACCTCGTAGGAGGTGTGGGAGAACGCCGTGACGAGCGCGGGCGCCAGGTCGGCGGCGCGCGCGGGCGCCTGCCGTACTTCCTCCTCCAGCCAGGTCAGGCCGGCGCGGGCCAGCTTGGCCTCGGGACGGAAGGTCAGCGCGTCGACCGCGTCGACGACGTCGGCGGCGTCGTGGGGTCCGGTGCGGCGCAGCTGGGCCATCGCCAGCTCGGCGACCGTGCCGGGGGCGGCGGGCAGCAGCCGCAGATAGTCGCGGGCCCGCCCGGCCGACTCGTGCGGCCGCGGGTCGACCAGCTCGTGCAGGCGGACGAAGAAGCGCAGGTCGATGGCGTCGCCGCCGCGCAGGAACCGGCTCACGCAGCCGTCGAGGATCTCCTCGCGCGACACCGTGCCCGCCGCCAGGAGCTGCCCGAACAGGGCGAGCCAGCGGGTGGGTCCTGGCTTCGGCCGTTCGTCCCTGAGGGCCCGGCCGGCGCCCTCCGCGTGGAAGATCCTCGGCAGCAGCGGGCCGACCAGCGGGTCGTCGTCCACGGGAGGGGCCGACAGCCAGGCGACCACGAGCGGGTCGTGCTCGGGCGGCTCGGCGCCCGAGGCCCGCAGCGCCCCGAGGGCCAGCGGGACGACGCGGTCGCGCGGCCTGCGGATCTTCGCCGCCAGCCGTGCGGCCACATCGGCCTGGAAGGCGACGGGGCGCGCGGCCAGCGCGCGGAACACCTCGTCCAGCTCGTCCGGTTCTTCACGCCACGGGTCCGGGGCCGGCACCAGGTCACGGCGGGTCAGCCAGGCGGCCGTGGCCGCGGGGGCGGAGAGCGTGCCCGCGCCGGCGACCAGAAGCGGCGGCCCGAACGCGCTGACCGCGTCGGCCACCGCCCAGCGCACCTCCAGCCGCATCCACTCGGGGTCGTCGTCCTCGGCGGCGTCGTCCTCGGCACCCCCGCCCCGCCGGCTCTCCCTGGCCATCCGCGTCGCGGTCTCGCGCAACTCCTTGAGGAAGCCCGGCAGCCGGCGGCCCGCCTCGGCCCGCTCGGCCTCGGTCAGCGTGGTCACCAGGTCGGCGAGCGCCACGGTCTTGCGCTCGGTGACGAGGTCACGCACCTCCTGCCAGACGCTCATCGCACGGCCGCCACGTCGGCGCGGGCGGCGATCCTGACCGCCAGCACGTGCTTGCACGGTCCGCGCGAGCCGCGGTGGTCCCACCACCACGGGCAGGTGCACGAGCCGTCGCTCACCCTCACCTCGCGCACCCCGCCGCCGGTCCGCACCCGCGCCGTGTCCCCCTCGATCCGTACGGCACCGGCCGCCACCAGCGCCTTCGCGGCGGCCAGGCGGGGATTGAGGTTCTGCACGTGCTCCCTGTCGTAGGGCAGCTCGCGGTGGAAGTGCGCGGCGTCGGACAGGTCGTAGCCGACGCGGCCCGCCGTACCCAGCTGGGTGAGCGCGGCCCGGACCCGGGCGGTGGGCAGGCCCGCCCGGTCGGCCAGCAGGCCGATCTCCACCTCGGGCTCGAAGTTGAGCAGCATGCCGACCACGTCGGCGTCGCCCTCGGCCTCCTCGGACGACAGGTCCTCCAGCACCGCGCCCTCCCCCGAGAAACCGCGCCAGCGCTCCGGCGACAGGGCGAGGGTGTAGCGCATGCCGGGCAGTTCCAGCTCCCAGGCGCTCGACGCCGCGCCGCCGGCGCCGCCGGCCGGGCCGTACACCCGCAGGCTTCTGGCGAAGCGCAGCAGCGGCAGGAGCGTCGCCAGGCGGCCCACGCCGGACAGGCACACCGCGCCCGCGCCGGGCCGGTCGCCCACCCGCAGCTCGCGGCCCACGGGAGTGACCCACAGGTCGGCCGTGGCCCGCTTGGGCAGCGACCGCAGGAACCGCACCGCGTTCATCCCCGGCAGCTCGGCCTTCAGATCCATGCCCGCCGCGATCACCTGCACCTCGGCGAAGCCCCTCAGCCAGCGCTCGGGCAGCGGCACCTTCTTCTCCACGACCGCGCCGTCGAGGGTCGTCACGGTCAGCTCGTCGGCGCCGACGCCGAGGTGGAGCGGGTCGCGCGGGCCGACCCTGGCCAGCGCCTCGCGCAGCGGGCCGTTGACGTCGACGTTGGTGGTGCCCCGGTCGAACACCTCGCCGTCCAGGGCGCCGTCGAGCAGGTCGAGGCGGGCGTAGACGCCGCCGCAGGCGGAGAACGACTCGAACCTGAGCCGGTCGCCGCCGCACGTGACGACCGGGTCGCGGGTCCAGCCCGGACGGGGCTGGTGGTAGCGGGTCAGGGCCACGTCGGCCACGCCGAGCAGCGCCGCGGCCGCGGGCGCGGCCTGCGTCACCACCCCGCTGAAGAACCGGGGCGCGAGGGCGGGGCCGCTGAGCGCGGTGCCGCCGGACGTCGACAGTCCGAGGCGGCCGTCCACCAGAGTCGAGGGCGCGGCGTAGCTGTACGCCTGCGTCGCAGATGTCATGCGCGGGACAGTAGAGATCACTACTGACAGAATCCGGCTACCAGGCGACGCCTGGACGAGAGGATCCAGCAGACCGGGGGCGCGCACCGCGCCGGCCTGCTGGATCGACGGTCCGGCCGTCCTGAGGGGTTTACGCGGTGACCTCGCTGTCCTCCCTGGCGGGGGCCGGGGCGGGCGCCGGCGCCGTACGGCGCAGCACGGCCATCGCCAGGGCCGCGGCCGCCAGGCTGCAGGCCACGCCCACCCACGAGCCGAGCGACATCGCCGCGCCGAAGGCGTCGCGCGCGGCGGCGAGCACGGCGGGATCACCCAGCACGACCGCCTGTCCGATCGACTCGCGGGCCGCCGCGGGCGCGGAGTGCGGCATCCGGGCGGTGTAGACCCCGGCCAGCACGCTGCCGAGGACGGCGATGCTGAGCGCCATGCCCACCTGCTGGACGGTGTCGTTCAGCGCGGAGCCGGCACCGGCCCGCTCCACGGGCACCGCGCCCATCAGCGTCGTGTAGGCGGCCGGCCCCGCCAGGCCGCCACCGGCCCCCATGACCAGCATGGAGGCGAACATCGACCAGTAGCCGCCGGTCATGGCCAGGCCCGCGAAGGAGACGGCCATCACGGCCAGTCCGACGGCGACCAGCGTCCGGTTGGAGACCTTCTGGCCGAGCGCCACGCCGACGTAGTTGAAGACCGTGGCCGCCAGCGCGTACGGCAGCAGCCCCAGGCCCGCCTGCGTGGCCCCGTAGCCGAGCACGAACTGCAGGTACTGGGTGAGCATCAGCATCACCGCGCCGATGCCGAACGACATCAGCAGGATCGAGAACGAGGCCCCGGTGAAGTCGCGGCTGCGGAACAGCTCCAGCGGCAGCATCGGGTGCGGCGTCCTGCGCTCCCAGAGCGCGAAGCCGCCGAGGGCGACGGCGGCGATGACGGCCACCGGCAGGTTCACGCCCTGCTGGGGCGCCTCGATCACCACGTAGACGAGCGCGGTCAGCCCGACGGTGGACAGCAGCACGCCGAGCGGGTCGAGGCTGCGCTCGGGGCCGCGCCGTTCGGGCATCAGCGCGTACGCGGCCACGATCGCGATCACCGCGACGGGGACGTTGAGCAGGAACACCGAGTTCCACGAGAAGCGCTCGATCAGGAACCCGCCGAGGGTGGGCCCGCCGATCACGCCGACCGTCGCCACGACGCTCCAGGCGGCCATGGCCTTGCGCCGCTCGTCGTCGTCGAACGTGGTGATCAGGATGGACAGCGTGGATGGCATCAACATGGCGCCACCGACGCCCATCAGGGCGCGGGCGGAGATCAGATGCCACGGCTGCGTCGCCAGCGTGGCCAGCAGGGAGGCGCCGCCGAACACGGCCAGGCCGAGGACGAGCAGGCGGCGCCTGCCGTACCGGTCGGACAGGTTGCCCGTGGTGAGCAGCAGACCGGCGTAGACCAGCACGTAGGCGTTGATGATCCACTGGATGTCGGAGGGGGTGGCGCCGAGATCGGTCATCAGTGACGGGATGGCGACGTTGAGCACGGTGGTGTCGATGACCAGCACCATCAGGCTCAGGCAGAGGACGACGAGGACCCACCAGCGGCGGGGGTCTCGGCCGGTGTGTTCGGACACGTTCAGGCCCTTTCGGGGGAGTCGGGGAGGAAGAACGGGCGGCTTTCAGCGCACCCAGCCGGTGTGCCGCCGCCCGCCGTCGCGGTCGAGCGCGGCGCCGGCCGCTCGGACGAGCCAGGCGTTGACCGACAGCCCTTCACCGCCGGCGGCCGTCTCGATGCGGTGCTTGAGCGGGTCGGGGACGCGCAGGGAGATCCGCGAGGTGCCGCTCTCCTCGCCGTCGGCGGGCGGGGCAGCGGGCGGGAAGGCCGAGGAGAGGGCGGACGGGTGGGAGGCGGGCGGTACGGCGGGGCCGCCCGGCGGCGGCGTCACGACGAAGCAGGGATCCCGGCCGCGCAGGCGCAGCTCGACCGAGCCCGGCGCGAGATCGCGGGTGATCTCGACGGCGGCCGTCGAGAGCGCCTCGAGGAGGACGAGCCTGGCGGTGGAGTCGAGCGGGACGACGAGCCGCTCGGCGAGCGCGCGGGCGTCCTCGCCGGCCGCCTCCGCGGAGGCGGCGAGCTCGTGGTGGAGGCGGTCGACATACGGCGCGAGGTGCATGGCATCACTATGGCGCCATCATGGCGTCATTGCAACCCGTCGATCTGATGCCTGTGGCGCCACCGCCCACCGAAGTGTCCGGGACTTTGGTCCCTACCAGCGCCCATGCCGAATGGATAGCGTCGGCATCATGATTCGCGTGTTCCTCCTCGACGATCACGAGGTGGTACGACGGGGCGTCGCCGCCCTGCTGGAGTCCGAGGACGACATCGAGGTGGTCGGCGAGGCGGGCACCGCGTCCTCGGCCCTGGCTCGTATCCCCGCGCTCCGGCCCGACGTGGCGGTCCTCGACGTACGCCTGCCGGACGGCGACGGCGTCGACGTCTGCCGCGAGGTCCGCTCGCAGATGCCCGAACTGCAGTGCCTGATGCTGACCTCCTATGCCGACGACGACGCGCTGTTCGAGGCCGTCATGGCGGGCGCCGCGGGGTACGTGCTCAAGCAGATCCACGGCTCCGACCTGGTCGGCGCGGTGCGCACGGTGGCGAAGGGGCAGTCGCTGCTCGATCCGCAGACGACCGCGACGATGCTGCAGCGGCTGCGCGAGCAGGCCGACCGGACCGACCCGCTCAAGGCGCTGTCGGAGCAGGAGCGCCACATCCTGGAGCTGATCGGCGAGGGCCTCACCAACCGGCAGATCGGTCAGCGGCTGCACCTGGCCGAGAAGACCGTCAAGAACTACGTCTCCAACCTGCTGGGCAAGCTCAACCTGCAGCGCCGTACTCAGGTCGCGGCCATGGCCGCCAGGTTGAAGGCCGACCGCGGGCGCTGACGCGCGCCGCGGCGGGAGGCGCCGGGCGGAGGGTTCAGAGCGGGACCCGCCAGCAGATCCGCGTGCCGCCGCCGGCCGGCTCCTCGACCTCCAGCAGGCCGTTGAGCTGGGCGGCGCGGTCCTCCAGGTTGCGCAGGCCGCTGCGGTGACCGCCGTCGCCCATCCCCACGCCGTCGTCCTGCACCACGAGCGTGAGCGTGCCGTCGGCGATCTCGACCGACACCTCCGCCCTGGAGGCCTTGGCATGGCGGACGACGTTGGACAGCGCTTCGCGCAGCACCGCCAGCAGGTGGGCGGCGACCTCCTCGGGCACCTGGTGGTCGAGCGGGCCCTCCATGCGCAGGCCGGGCATGAACCCGAGGTGACCGCGCGCGTTCTCGACGAGGTCGACGACGCGGGCCCGCAGGCTGGGCGAGCCGGAATCGCGCGGCACCTGCAAGGCGAAGATGGTCGAGCGGATCTGCCTGATGGTCTCGTCGAGCTCGTCGATCGCGTGCTGCACGCGGTCGGCCGCCTCAGGGTGCTCGACCAGCCGTACCGCGCCCATCAGCGTCATGGCGACGGCGAACAGCCGCTGGATGACCACGTCGTGCAGGTCCTTGGCGATGCGGTCGCGGTCCTCCAGCAGGCCGAGCCGTTCGGCGTCCTTGCGCGCCTCGGCCAGTTCGAAGGCCAGCGCGGCCTGCGCGGCGAAGGAGCCGAGCATCTCCACGTTCGCGCCGGTGAACGGCATCCGGCCGGGCTGCTTGACCAGGGCCAGCACGCCGCGCACCGGGAGCGCCGTGCCCAGCGGCACCAGCAGGCCGGGCGCGTCAGGGCCGGAGGAGTCGTACATGCTCTTCTCGAGCCTGGACTCCCCGTTGGTGTAGACGGCGCCGACGGCGCTTCCCTTCAGCGGGAAGCCGGTGCCGAGCAGGTCCTCGGCGTCCTCGCCCTCGGCGACGGCCACCGACAGTCCCTCCCCTGGCGCCTCGGGCAGCAGGACCATGACCGCGTCGGCGCCGGTCATCCTGCGGGCGCTGGCGGCGAGCATGCGGAGCACGTCGTGCGAGGCGGCTCCCGACAGCAGGCTGGTGGTGATCTCCGAGGAGGCCTGCAACCACGTCTCCCTGCGCCGCGTCTCCTCGTACA
>NZ_JBSGDV010000021.1:0-141230 GCF_053602555.1 Nonomuraea sp. NPDC004354
TACATTCCGAACCCGGAAGTTAAGCTTCTCTGCGCCGATGGTACTGCACTCGAAGGGGTGTGGGAGAGTAGGTCGCCGCCGCGCAATCTTTACAGAAAGGGCCATCCCGGTTGGGGTGGCCCTTTCTGCTTTTCCGGGCAGGTGTCGGCGTCGCCCCACGATGGAGGTTCGCAAGGCGGGCGAAACCGGGCTGAAAGCCGCTCGCCAGCGTCTCACCGCACCCTCCTCTCGAGAGCAACCGAGGGGCGGGACGAATGCGCACATCACTGGTAACAACGGCAGCCGTGGGGCTGGCACTGGTCGGCATGACCGCGCTGCAGGGAAGCGCGCTCGCCGAACCCGAACCCAGGGACGTCGCGGCCGGCACGAGGCTGACCGCGCAGACGAACCCGGCGGTCCAGCAGATCTCGATGTCCTACGTCGCGACGGTCGCGTTCCCCGAGCCGGTTCCGACGAAGGCCTTCGAGGCGCTCATGACGAAGGCCGAGCGGCACGCGAAGGCGGGCCGGATTCCCGCCGACCACCAGAGCCAGGTCAAATGGGTGCTCAGGACGGCGGCGCAGGACGTCGGCAGATACCTCCGGCCCGGCAAGGCCGTGCGGAAGGTCGCCGCGTCGGTCGACAGCGTCTGCACCGGCTGGTGGATCACGCCCGACGGCTACATGGTGACCGGCGCGCACTGTGTCAGCACCGGGAAGGCCGAGCTACGGCAGGGGTTCGCCGACAAGACGCTGCCTCCGGTCGTCAACGGTGAGGTGCGCGGCTTCCTCAAGAGCGTCTCCGGTCTCGCGCAGCCCGATGACGGAATGGCGAAGCTCGCCCGGAAGATGTTCACCGCCTACGAGCGCAACACGATGCGGGTACTGCGTGTCAGGAAACAGCTCAGCGTCACGATGCACGACGGCAGGGGCAGGATCACCGCGCAGCCGCTCAACCTGGTCACCAAGGGAGACGACTGGCCGGGTGAGGATTTCGCGCTGGTGAAGATGGCGGGGGCCCGCGCCCTGCCGACCGTGCCGCTGGGCCGCGACGGCGACGTCAGGGTGGGCGACTACGTCTACCTCAGCGGCTTCCCCGTCATCACGCTGGCCAGCGAGGCCCTGGACCGCCGGTCGAAGCTGTACCCGTCGGTGACCGAGGGCGCCTACAACGTCAGGCGCACCAGCGCGCGGGGCGTGCCGTACCTGCAGGTGCAGGCGCCGGCGTACCCGGGCAACTCGGGAGGTCCCGTGTTCGACAAGGACGGCCGGGTGGTCGGGATGACCATCGCGGTGGCGACGACGCTGGACGGGGAGCTCACCGAGGCCGCCACGTTCGTGCTGCCGGTGAGCGTCATCAAGAAGCGGTTGCGGGCCGCGGGGGTGACGCCCGTCGTCTCGGAGACGTCGCGGGTCTACAGCGCTGCGCTGGAGGACTACTTCGCCGGGCACTACGAGGAGGCGCTGGACGGCTTCCGCCGCGTCCGGAAGCTGTACCCGGCTCACCCCTACGTGGGGGCATTCATCACGGACGCGAAGAACGCCCGGCACTGACGGCCGAACGGCCCGCACCCCATCACGGAGGGCGGCCGGACCGGACGGAAGGCCCGCGCCCCCATCACGGAGGCGTGGGTCTTCCCATGGTCAGCAGGAGCCGGACAGCCTCCCGAGACAGCATGCGGTATCTCGACCGCGTGGATCTCCCGGTGCACGTGAGGACGCGGGCTCCGGTTGCCATGGGCCTCCGCACCGCACCGCGCCGCCCGAGGACGCGGTCGGCGACCGTTCGGTCCCGGGTCACGGACGGGTGCGGGCTCGGGTCCCTGTGAACCTTCGCCCAGCCCCGCCCGAGGGCGCGGTCGGCGACCGGTCGGTTTCGGGTCACGGAAGGACGCGGGCTGCGGCCAGGTGCGTCCTCCCGTGCCGCGGGGCGATGCGGGAGCCGTCGTCCCGGGTGTTACGGGAGGATCAGGAGCGCGTCTCCGACCGGGCGTTCCCTGCCGTCCGACGGCTTGTTGACGACCTTGCCGCCCACCATCATCGCCGTGGACCCGCCGCCGTCGAGGTTGATCGCCTGGACGGCGCCCAGCCACTTCATCAGCTGCGCCGCCTCGATCATGTTCGCGCCGACCGTGATGCCCGGCTTGCGCCCGTCGACTGTGGCCAGGACCAGGCCGCCCGAGCGGGTGACGCCGGCAAGTGTGCGCGGGTGCCGGCGCAGGATCATGTTGACCGAGTCGTGGCCGTCGCGCTTGGCCGTGACCCTGATGCGGCCGTTGCGGATGAGGCCGACGCCGCCGCCGATGACGCTCACGTCAGGCGTGAGCACGATCCTGCGTCCGGTGCGCTCGTCGATCACCTGGGTGTCGACGGTGACCGTCCAGCTCTCCCACGCGTGCTCCCACAGCCAGTCGGCCGCGGTGCCCGTGCCGTGCAGGATCCGCGCCCCGGCCGGTACGGCACCGCCGGCCTGGCGCAGCGCGGTGACCTTGCCGGAGGCGTCGATGACGGCCTCGGCGCCGCCGTCGGCGGGGGTCTTGACGCCGTACTCCTCGGTGTAGAGGACCAGCTCGTTGGCGGCGGGCAGCCGGTTGACGCCGTTGACGTCGAGGCGTTGGCCGTCCTGGGAGACGGCCACGACGCTGGTCTTGAGCTCGGTGATGCGGGCCGTGCGCCCCTTGAGGATGAGGGCGGAGCGGCCGGGGACAGCTTCGCTGAGCAGGCGGCCGCGGACCACGGAGATGCCGACGGGCTCGCCGCGCAGGGCGGGAGAGGTGTGGATGTTGAAGAAGCCGCCGTTGACGGCGGCGATCGCCTTCTGCGCCTTGGCCATCGACGAGGTGGTCTCGCGCTTGGCGACGCTGGTGCCGAGGCTGGCGGCGTAGGAGCCGCGGAAGCCGCGCGGGTCGATGGTCAGGACCTGCATCTCCCACGGGCCGGTGGTCTTCACGCCGTCGTCGCCGAGGTAGTCGGCGCGGGCCTTGACGCCCGCGTCGGACAGCTCCTTGGCGGCCTTGTCGGCCTTGGCCTTGTCCTTGAAGGGCCACAGGCCCACGCGGACCATGTAGATCTCCTCCGCGGGGTCGTCGGACACCGCTGGCCTGATGACCTTCTGGACGCTGGCGGTCTGCCCGGCGGCTTCGACCTCGGCGGCCTTGGCTTCGGCGTTCTCGCGGGTGCCGTAGTCGCGGCCGTTCGGCATGAGCACGGTGACGGTGTAGCCGTCGCCTGCGGTGCCGGTCGAGACGCCGTACAGATCGATGCCGCTGGTGACGGTCTTCTGCGTCTTCGTCGGAACGCCGCGTTCGCCGAGGGGGAACCTCGCCGAGGGGAAGGGCGCCGATACCTCCTGTGCGATGACGGGCACCGCGGAGGTGACCGTGAGAGCGGCGGCCATGGCCAGGCCGACGATGGCGCGTCGAGACATGAAAACTCCCCGTAGATCAAAGACAAGCCGGTCCATCCTGGCGAGATCAACTACGGAGAGGGGGCGAAACACGCGAATCAGTTGAAGACAGTTATCCAATTGACACGACAATGCCGGATTCGGCTGCGGAAAGTGACCACTCGGCGTTACCTTTCGGTAGGCCGCACATCAAGGTTTCGCGCGGCACACCATCCCGAGAGGCAGCCGACATGGGGCTGAGCATCCTCCTTGTGATCATCGCGAGCGTGGTGCTGGGGTTCGTCCTCGGCGCGTTCGTGGCGCGTCCCCGCCGGTGGGACCTGTACATCTGCGCGGACGAGACGATCCATGCCGCAGTGACGCGGGATCACCGCGGGTGACCGGACCGGGCGCAAGCCGTGCGGCACCTGGGGCCGGTACGGCTTGCGCCCTATAATGGGGTCATGACTATCAGCATGTGGTGGCGGCCGTTCGACGGCCACTGACCTCCGCATGCGCAAGGGCCGTCCTCGGGCGGCCTTTCGTGGTGTCTGGGGACGCTTTCTCGAAAAGGACCCAAAATGCACCACACCGTACTAACAGGTGACAGGCCGACCGGCGCGCTCCATCTCGGGCACTATTTCGGCACGCTGGCCAACCGGGTGAAGCTGCAGGACGTGCACGAGATGTTCGTGCTGGTCGCCGACTATCAGGTGATCACCGACAGGGACCTGCCGGGTGCGATCCAGGCCAACATCGACGATCTCCTTCTCGACTATCTCGCCGTCGGCCTCGACCCCCGCAAGGTGACGATCTTCCAGCACAGCGCCGTCCCCGAGCTGAACCAGCTGCTGTTGCCGTTCCTGTCGCTGGTCAGCATGGCGGAGCTGCAGCGGAACCCGACGGTGAAGGACGAGATCGCGCACAGCTCGCAGAGCGCGGTCAGCGGCCTGATGTTCACCTATCCCGTCCACCAGGCCGCCGACATCCTGTTCTGCAAGGGCACGCTCGTGCCCGTCGGCAAGGACCAGCTGCCCCACGTCGAGGTGACCAGGCTGGTCGCGCGCCGCTTCAACGAGCGCTACGGCCCGGTCTTCCCCGTGCCCGAGGCGATGATGGGCGCCGCGCCGCTGCTCAACGGCCTGGACGGCGGCAAGATGAGCAAGTCGAGAGGCAACGCGATCGCGCTGAAGGACACCGAGGACCAGACCGCGGCGCTGATCCGCGCGGCCCGCACCGACTCCGACCGCCACATCACCTACGACCCTGAGGGGCGCCCTGAGGTCGCCAACCTCCTGCGGCTGGCGGGCCTCTGCCTCGGCCGCGCCCCCGGCGAGATCGCCGAGGAGATCGGGTACGGCGGCGCGGCACAGCTGAAGCGGGTGCTGACCGAGGCGGTCAACGAGTTCCTCCGCCCGATCCGGGCGCGCAGGAACGCCGTGGACGTGGCTGATGCGCGCCAGGTGCTGGGCGAGGGGAACGCGCGCGCGAGGGAGCGGGCCGTCGAGACGCTGGAGGAGGTGCGGAAGGCGATGGGCTTCTAGCGGTCAGTGCGCCTGGTAGACCTTGCGCAGCGTCTCGTGGACGGTCCAGGTGGTCTTCGCCCCCTCGGGCAGGAGGCAGACGTCGCCTGGGCCGACCTCGACGCTCTCGCCGCCCTCGACGTCGATCGTGGCCCGGCCCGACAGGACCACGAAGATCTCGTCGCGCTCCACGTCGGTCACCACGCCGGGGGTGATCTCCCAGATGCCGCGCCCCTCGTCCAGCTCGGCCACCGAGGTGACGGGCGTGCCGGAGACGATCTGCGCGGGGTCGAGCGGGTCGGGGTCGAGCGGGACGTCGGCGACGTGCATGACGCGGATCAACGGTTCTCCCTACGGAAGGATTCGAGGGCCAGCAGGGCCACGTGGAGCGAGAGGCACGACTCGACGTCGTCCAGGTCGGTGTCGAGGATGCGCTCGAGGCGGCGCAACCGGTCGTAGAAGGCCGGGCGCGACAGGTGCGCCTTCTGGGCGGCGACCGCCTTGTTGCGGCCGGCGTCCAGGTAGATGCGCAGGATCCGGGTGAGGTCGCCGCCGCGCTGGGCGTCGTGCGCCAGCAGCGGGCCGAGCTCGCGCTCGGCGAACGTCTGGATCCTCGCGTCGTCGCGCAGCAGGTGGAGCAGGCCGCGCAGGCGCAGGTCGGGCAGGCGGTAGTAGGCCCGGCCGTCCGGCTGGCGGACCGCCACGTCGGCGACCTGCTCGGCCTCGAGGAAGCTGCGCCGTACGTCGCGGATGGACTCCACCGCCGAGCCCGCGGCGAGCACGAACGCCGAGCCCGGCTTCCACAGGGCGCGCAGCCGCTCGGCGAGCGCGGTCAGGGCGGGCTCGACCGCCGTGCGGGGCGGCAGCGGAAGCAGCACGCCGACGCGGTCCTGGTCGAGCGCGCCCACGAGCGCGGGCAGCTTGGCGTCGCGGCAGACGGCCGCGGTGGCCTCGGCCAGCTCGCCGAGCTGCGCCTGGCCGTCGATCGCCTGGTCGAAGGGCTCGACGAGGCGCAGGACGACACTGACGAGCTTGCGTCCGGTGAGCGGCACGCCGACCGCGCGGGCGCGGGCGGCGGCCTCCTCGGGGTCGGCGTAGGCGTGGGTGAGGATGCCGGTGATGATCGTGCCGTGCGCCTGCCGTTCGAGGGACTCCTGATGGCGTTCCAGTAACCTGCCCAGCGCCAGGGTGGTGGCGGCGCGCTCGGCCAGCACCATCTCGCGCGGGCCCGGCTGCGCGTCACAGATGAGGATGAGCCGTCCCCAGTCCTGCCCGCGGGCGCCGACCGTGGTCACCAGCCAGCCGGCGGCGGGGTCGTAGGCGGTGCGGTCCTGCGGGGAGACCGCGCGTGACCTGGTCTCCCAGCCGGCCAGCAGCGCGCCCGTGTCGCGGCCCGCCGACTCGCAGGCCAGCACCTGGTGGGCGAGGTTCTCCAGCAGCACCGGCCGGCCGGACAGCCTGGCAACCTGGGCCAGGACCTCGGCGGGCGAGGCGCCCTCGACCGACAGCTCGGTGAAGACCTCGTGCAGCTGCTCGGAGGCGCGCAGCTCCTCCAGCTGGATGTCGATGATCCTGGCGTGCACCGACTCGGTGATCTGCACGAACGGCGTCTCGCGGGCCAGCACGATCAAGGGGAAACCGTGGTCCTCGGCCGCCTTGACCACCGCGCGGGGCAGCTCGCGCACGAACCTGCGGCCCAGCTCCACGACCAGGCCCGCCGCGCCGACCGCGGACAGCTCGCCGATGTAGGCGGCCAGCTTCTCGGGGTCCTCGGGCAGGGCGACCCCCGTGGTGAGGACCAGCTCGCCGCCACGCAACAGGTGTGCGATGTCGGCGATCTCGCCGACGTGCACCCACCGCACCTTGCTGTCGAGCCGGTCCGCGCCCGCGACCACGCGGGGGTTGCCCCTGCGAACGGTCTCCAGGGCCAGGACGTCGGCGATTGTGGGCAGCACGCGTGGAGCTTATCCGATCAGGATGTAATTGAGGGCATTCACCCGCTTACAGCCTGTCGATGATTTGTCGATGAATATCGTGATCGAGGAGCGCTGTCCACGAGGGGTTCGACGTCCCCAGGTCCACCGTCTGTGCGGCGACCACCACGATGAGCACCCAGGAGGTCCCCGGCCATCGGGACGGCCTGCCCGTCCGGGCCCCGGCCGGTCGTACGGTCCCGGCGACCTCCGGCCACAACGCCTGCCGTACCGGCCGGGCGGCAGGAGCTGGGCAAGGAAAGTGCGCCCTCGTCGGCTTTCTGTGCCATTTCCGGTGCCTGTCCATGTCGGTCGATGCGCCGATCGTCCGGTTCGGGGATCTTGACCCGTCCCGGTGCCGCGCAAGATCGTCAACGGCGACGGCCGACACGCGGCCACCGTCCCGGAAGGTGCGTGAACCCCATGCCCAGAATCTCGCGAGTCCTGGCGCCCGCGGCGCTGGCCGCGTTGCTGCTGCACACCGCCCCCGCCGCCGCCGACACCGCGCCCGCCGGCCAGTCCTCCGCCGGCGTCGTCGCCGCGGCGACGCCCGAGAGCGTGTGCGGCACCGGCTACCGGATCATCGACTCGATCCCGATCTCCACCCCCAGGCTCTGGGCGACGGTCTACCTGCTCTACAACGGCGGCAACGGCTACAACTGCGTGGTCACCTGGAAGAACGCCAACGTGGGCGTGCGCACCTACACCGAGGCGCGGATCCAGGTACAGGGGTCGAGCACCATCTACCGCAACGGCGGCGACTTCACCACCTACGCGGGCCCGGTCCGGGTCCAGGCGGCGGGCAAGTGCGTCCAGTTCGGCGGTGTCGCCTCCGACGCGCCCGGCGGCCAGCGCTTCCAGTCGCTGAGCCCGTGGGGTCACTGCGGCTGACCGATCCGGGCTCGCCGGTCGAGGCGCTGATCGACGGGCCTCGCCCGCACCCGGGCATCGGGCGGATGATCGCCCGCCGTGAGCGCGGCGAGGCCGCCGCCCGCGCGAGGGCGAGCGGCCACCTCCCTGGTGCCGCCGCGCTCTCGCGTGGGATGGTGGCCTCCGGGTCCGGGTGCCGTCGCGACTCTCCCGTGGGGTGGTGGCCTCCGGGTCCGGGTGCCGTCGCGTTCTCGCGTGCTCGGCACCTCCCGGTCCGGGTCGTCGCACGCTCATCACGCAGAGCGGCGGGCGCCGCGCGGCGGCGGCGCTCACCGGGCGCGGGCGGGCAGGCGCGCCATCGAGAGCCTGCCGATCTTCTGCCGGTAGCGGCGCAGCACCATCGCGCGCACGGGAACGAGCAGCCGGTAGCGGCGGCCAGTGGCGCTCTCGAACGGCAGCACGCAGCCACGGTCCACCAGCGCGGCCAGCACCCCCGGCACGCTCGCGGCGTCCAGCGGCGGTTCGGCGCACTCGCCCATCGCGCAGGGGAGCCCGAAGTCGCCGGGAAAGGCGGCCACCCTGAGCAGCAGCACCCGTTGCAGGCTCGACAGTCCCTGCCAGAGCTGGTCGAGCCCTTCGGCGAAGCGGGCCGCGGCCGGGTTCACGTCGTCGATGAGCGCGCCCAGGTCGTGCTCGGCCTGCTCGGCCAGCACCCGCAGCGGAAAGGCGCGCGTCAGCGAGGCCAGGCTCTCGATGACGGCGGGCACCCCGTCGGCCAGCGCGCCCAGCCGACGCAGCCACGGCAGGTCGTCGGGGCCGAAGTCCAGTCCCGGTACGGCCTCGGCGGCCCTGGCCCGCAGCAGTCGCTCGGCCGCCTCGGCCTCCAGCGGCCCCAGGCTCCAGATGACCTCACCCGACACGCCGAGGGGCCGTCGCGCCGTGACCAGGACGGTGAGGTCGGGTCTGGCCGCCGTCAGCCGCTCGACGGCGGCGCGCACCTCACCCATCCGCTCGTCGCAGCCGTCGGCGACGAGCAGCGCGGGCCCCGCGCCAGGGGGCGGTGCCAGCGGCTCGTGCGGCCGTGCGAGCCGTACGCCGCAGGGAAAGTGACCGGACACCCGCACGGCCAGCTCCGCGCACAGCCGTGACTTGCCGATCCCCGGCGGGCCGATCACGGTGACCAGCCGCCGCCGGCGTACGAGGGCGGCCAGCCCCGTGTGGTCGCGCTCCCTGCCGACGAGCCGGGCCCGTGCCCCTGGGCCCTGATCCTCGTCCTCCCCGTGTCCCCCGCTGTCCCCGTGGTCCCCGCGGTCCCCGTCTTCTCTGTGGTGCCCGTCCGCCGGGCGGGCGGTCTCACCCGTGCCGCCGCTCCTGCCCTGGGTCCCGTCCGGCGGGTCGCTTCCGGTGAGGGCGCGCAGGTGGGACTGGCGTAACAGCGTGCCGGGCTCGATGCCGAGCTCCACCGCCAGGCGCCGCCTGATCCGGTCGAACGTCACCGCCGCGGCCCCCTGCTGTCCGGTGGCGACCAGCCCGTCGATCAGGATCGCGTGCGCCTCCTCGTCCAGCGAGTCGGCCCGGCACAGCCGTTCCACCAGGTCGATGGCCAGCTGTGGCCGCCCCTCGTCGAGCGCCGTCCTGGCCGCGCGTCTGGTGACGGTGTCCTGCTCGGCCAGCAACGACTCGATGATGCGGCTGTCGGCGCGCCGTTCGGGAACGTTGGCGAAGGGGCGCCCGCGCCACAGCGCGAGGGCGGCCGTGAGCGTCTCGCTCGTCGCGTCCGTCCTGGCGACCTCGTGGCGGAACACCTCCAGATCGGTGCGTCCGCCGTTCAGGTCGAGGTGGTAACCGTCCGAGCCGGTGACCACACACAGCCGGGTCTCGCCCGACGCGCTCAGCCAGGCGCGCAGCCTGCAGACGGCCAGATGGAGGGCGCCCTTGGGGTCGCGGGGCGGCTGGTCCTGCCACACGACCCTGATGATCTCGGCCGACGGCACCGGCGTTCCCGCCGAGACTGCCAGCAGACCGAGCAACGCCCGCAGCAACGGGGCGGACGGCGTGAGCACCACGTCGTCGCGGATCAGTCCGGCGGCCCCCAGCACGCCGACCGATGCGTGGTTCATTCCGGTCCGACTTCGCGAACCTGATCAACGTTCATGTCGCTGATCGTGGGACAGGGTGCTTTCCTCGACCTTTCCTCGGCCTTTCGCCCCGCGCCGGGCGGTGGCCGTCTGTGCTCGCGGCTCACCGGACCGGCACCGGGCCCTCGCCGGGGCCCCTCGGCCTGACCGGCACGACGGGGCGGCGGACCGGCAGTCCCGCCTCGATCCACGCCTGGAAGCCCCCGATCACGTCGGTGGCCAGGGACAACCCGATCTCGCGCAGGCTCGCGGCGGCGAGGGTGGAGGAGTAGCCCTCGTCGCACAGCACGATCCACCGCAGGCCGGGTAAGGCGGCCTCGGGGATGCGGGCCGCGCTTCGCGGGTCGAGCCGCCACTCCAGGTGGTTGCGCTCGATCACGATGGCGCCCGGAGCCTCGCCGTCCCTGCGCCGCTGCCACTCGGGACGGGTGTCGGCGAGCAGGCCGTCGCCGGCGCGGGTCAACGCCCATGCCTGCTCGGGGGTCAGCCGCGCAAGCCCGGTACGGGCACGCAGCAGCAGATCGTCGATGCTCACGACGCTCCACAGGAAGGGGGAGGGGTTGGCGGAGGCGGACGGGAATCGAACCCGCCGCGCCGAGATACTCGGCGCCACCGGTTTTGAAGACCGGGAGGGCCACCAGGCACCTGGTCGCCTCCACTCAGCACCCTAGCGGATCATGATCGTGGCGTCTCCCGCCTCCACCAATTCGCCGATCACCGGGGCGCCCGGGATCTCTCCCGCGACCAGCAGCCCGCCGGAGGTCTGCGCGTCGGCCAGCAGCAACAGCGTCTCCTCCGCGGCCGTGCCCGCGTCGAGACGCGGGGCCACCCACTCCAGGTTGCGCCGCGACCCGCCCGGCACGTACCCGTCGCGGACCGCCTCCCGCGCGCCCGCCAGCACCGGTACGGCGGCGGCGTCGACGACCGCGCTCAGCCCCGACGCCCTGGCCATCTTGAACAGGTGCCCCAGCAGCCCGAACCCGGTCACGTCGGTGGCGCAGGTGACGCCCGCGTCGAGCGCCGCCCGCGAGGCCTCGGCGTTGAGCGTCGTCATGATCTCGACCGCCTCGGCGAACACCTCGCCCGTGGCCTTGTGCCGGTTGTTGAGCACGCCGAGACCGAGCGGCTTGGTCAGCGACAGCGGCGCGCCGGCCTTGCCCGCGTCGTTGCGCATCAGCCGGTCGGGGTCGGCCAGCCCGGTCACGGCCATGCCGTACTTGGGCTCGACGTCGGTCACGCTGTGCCCGCCAGCCAGATGGCAGCCGGCCCGCGCGGCGACCTCCGCACCGCCGCGCAGCACCTCCCTGGCCAGCTCGTACGGCAGGCGCTCGCGCGGCCAGCACAGCAGGTTGAGCGCCACCACGGGCCGCCCGCCCATGGCGTACACGTCCGAGAGCGCGTTGGCCGCCGCGATCCGCCCCCAGTCGTAGGGGTCGTCGACCACGGGGGTGAAGAAGTCGGCGGTGCTCACGACCGCCGTGCCGCCCTCGATCCTGACGACCGCGGCGTCGTCGCCGGTCTCCAGGCCGACGACCAGTTCGCCGAGCGGATCGGTGGGCGTCACGCCGAACCCGGTCAGCACCTCCTCCAGCTCACCGGCCGGGATCTTGCACGCACAGCCACCGCCCTGGGCGAATTGCGTCAATCTCACCATGATCAGACTCTAGAGGCATCTATCTTGATCGACATGACCGATCCGCGGCGATTCATCCCACGAACGGATGCCGTGCTCGCCGACCCTCGGCTCCATGAGGCCACGGTACGGCTGGGCCGTACCCGGGTGAAAGCCGCCGTCGCCGAGGCGCAGCGGCGCGCCAGGCAAGGTGACATCGCGCCCGGCGAGGTGGTGGCGGCGGTCCTCGACGAGCTGAGCGGGTCGGGTCCGCGCAGGGTCGTCAACGCCACCGGCGTGCTCCTGCACACCAACCTCGGCAGGGCGCCGCTGTCACCGGCGGCGATCGAGGCCGTGCGGGCCGCCGCCGGCACCACCGACGTGGAGCTGGACCTGGCCACCGGACGCAGGGGACGGCGGGGCAGGGGCGCCTTGGCGGCGCTGGCCAGGGCGGTCCCCGAGGCCGGCGCCGTGCACGTGGTCAACAACAACGCCGCGGCGCTCGTGCTGGCGGCCACGGCGCTGGCCCAGGGGCGCGAGATCGTGGTCAGCAGGGGCGAGCTCGTCGAGATCGGCGACGGTTTCCGGCTGCCCGACCTGCTCGCCTCGACCGGGGCGCGGCTGCGCGAGGTGGGCACCACCAACAGGACGCGCGTCGCCGACTACGCCGACGCCGTCGGCCCCGACACCGGGTTCGTGCTGAAGGTGCACCCGTCCAACTACCGCATCGAGGGTTTCACGGCGACACCGGAGATCGCCGAGCTGGCCGGGCTCGGCGTGCCGCTGGTCGCCGACGCGGGGTCCGGGCTGCTGCGGCCCGAGCCCGCGCTGCCCGGCGAGCCCGACGCGGCCACCTGGCTCGCGCAGGGCGCCGACCTGGTCACCGCCAGCGGCGACAAGCTGCTCGGCGGCCCGCAGTGCGGCCTGCTGCTGGGCCGGGCCGACCTGATCGACCGGCTGCGCCGCCACCCGCTGGCCCGCGCGCTGCGGGTGGACAAGCTCACGCTCGCCGCGCTCGAGGCCACGGTCGAGGGGCCGCCGCCGCCGACGGCGCTGGCCCTGCACGCCGACCCCGCCGACCTGCTGGCCAGGGCCACGACGCTCGCCGTACGGCTGGCCGGCAAGGGGCTGGCGGCCGAGGCCGTGACCAGCGTGGCCCGCGTCGGCGGCGGCGGCGCGCCCGGCGTCGAGCTGCCGAGCGCCGCCGTCGCCCTGGACGAGTGGCTCGCCGAGCCGCTGCGGCTGGGCGAGCCGCCCGTCCTCGGCCGCGTCGAGCGCGGGCGCTGCCTGCTCGACCTGCGGGCGCTGGCCCCTGACGACGACCGGATCCTGTTCGACGCGGTGGTGGACGCATGCGGGTGATCGCCACCGCGGGACACGTCGACCACGGCAAGTCCACGCTGCTGCGCGCGTTGACCGGGATGGAGCCCGACCGCTGGGAGGAGGAGCGCCGGCGCGGGCTGACCATCGACCTCGGTTTCGTGTGGACCGGCGACCTCGCCTTCGTCGACGTGCCGGGCCACGAGCGCTTCCTGACCAACATGCTGGCAGGCGTGGGCCCGGTGCCCGCCGTGCTGTTCGTCGTGGCGGCCGACGAGGGCTGGCGGGTGCAGTCGCAGGAGCACCTCGACGCCGTCACCGCGCTGGGCATCGCGCACGGGGTGCTCGCGATCACCAGGGCTGACCTGGCCGACCCGGCGGCGGCGCTGGCCGAGGCGCGGGCCGGCCTCGAGGGCACCACGCTGGAGGGCGTCCCGGCGGTGGCCGTCAGCGCCCGCACCGGCGCGGGCATGCCGGAGCTGCGCGCCGCCCTCGCGGCGCTGGCGGCGGCGCTGCCCGACCCCGATCCGGCGTCCGACGTGCGGCTGTGGATCGACAGGGTGTTCACGATCTCGGGACGGGGCACCGTCGTCACCGGCACGCTCGGCGCGGGCCGGCTGGCGACCGGCGACACCCTGCGGGCCGGCGGCCGGACCCTGCGGGTGCGCGGCCTGCACAGCCTCGGGCAGGCGTGCGACGAGATCACCGGGCCCGCCCGGGTGGCGGTCAACGTGCGCGGCGCCGCCGCCGACGGTCTGCGGCGCGGCGACGTGCTGGTCACGCCGGGCCGCTGGCTGCCCACCGCGGTCCTGGACGTACGGCTGACGCCGCCGGGGGACACGCCGCGACGACCGCCCCGCCAGGCGGTGTGGCACATCGGATCGGCCGGCGTGCCGGCCACCGTCAGACGGCTGGGGGACGACACGGCCAGGATCGTCCTGGCGCAGTCGCTGCCGCTGCGGATCGGCGACCGGGCCCTGCTGCGCGACCCCGGCAGCCGCCACCTGTGGGGGGCCACGGTCCTCGACGTCCGGCCGCCGGAGCTGCGGCGCCGCGGCGCGGCCGGACAGCGGGCGGCCGAGCTCGCGGCCATGGACGGCCGCGCCGACCTCGCCGCCGAGCTGGCCAGGCGCGCTCTGGCCCGGCGTGACGACCTGGCCGCCATGGGCGTGCCCGGCACCGGCACCCCCGGCATCGGCACCGGCACCCCCGGCATCGGCACCGGCACCGGCACCCCCGCCGACGGCGCCCCCCGCACCGGCACCTCCGGCGCCGACGACCCCGGCGGGGCGGTGGTCGTGGGTGAGTGGCTGGTGGACCCCGCCGCGTGGGCGGCCTGGCGGGACCGGCTGGCCGGGCTCGTCGAGGCGCGGGCCGCGCGCGATCCGCTGGACCCGGGGCTGCCCGTGGAGGCGGCCCGGCAGGCCCTCGGGCTGCCCGACAGGGCGCTGGTGGACGCGCTCGCCGCGCCCCTGCGGCTGAAGAGGGAACGGGGACGGCTGCTGCCGCCGACGGCGGCGCTCCCACCCGCCACCGAGCGGGCGGTCCGCGCGCTGGAGGCCGGATGGGCGGCCGAGCCCTTCGCCGCTCCCGACAGCGACCGGCTGGCCGCCCTCGGCCTGGACGCCCGCGCTCTGGCCGCGGCCGAGGCCGCCGGGCGGCTCACGCGCCTGGCGCCGGGCGTCGTCCTGCCGCCCGACGCCGCCGGACGGGCGGTCGCCGTACTCGCCACCCTGCCCCGCACGTTCACCACGGCGCAGGCCAGGCAGGCGCTCGGCACCTCCCGCCGCGTCGCGATCCCGCTGCTGGAGAGCCTCGACGCGGCGGGGGTCACCCGCAGGGCGTCGGACGGCGAGCGGGAACTCGTGCGGTCCGCACGGCGGCCGGAGGTCGCCGGCTGACCGGTTCGGGCCGCACGATCAGGCGCCGAGCCGCCGCTCCAGGCCGTCGAGCACGCACAGCAGGCCGAAGTCGAAGTTCACCGCGCGGAGGGTGCGCTCGTCGTGCCGGGCGTACTCGTCGGCACGGGCGATGAGTTCGGGATAGCCGGCCGCCGCCTTCCGCACGACCTCCCGCATGCTCTCGGCGTCGTAGGAACCGGACTGCGACAAGGCCTGCCAGGCGACCTCGGGGATGGTCGCGCCCATCACGTACGCGGTGATCGCCGAGCCCGCGTAGTCCTGGTCCATCCCACGGAACCCGGCGAGCCTGAGCGCCGTGCGCAGCATGTCGCCCGCGCGCAGTGACTTGGGGCCGATCGCGGGCATCCGGCCGATCAGGTTCCCGGCCCACGGGTGCGACAGGATCGCCTGCCGGACGCCGTGCGCGAAGGCGGAGGCGGCGTCCTTCCAGCCCACCACCTCGACGTCGAGGTCCGGGACCTCGCCCCAGATCTCGTCGAAGGCCAGCTCGAGCAGTTCGTCCTTGTTGGCCACGTGCCAGTAGAGGCTGGTGGCCCCCGCGCCCAGCTTGGCGCCGAGCTTGCGCATGCTCAGCGCGTCGAGACCGTCGGCGTCGAGCAGTTCCAGGGCGGCCTTGACGATCTGCTCGCGGGTGAGCCCCTGGCCCTGGGGTCTGCTCTGCCGGGGTTCGCGGGCCCACACCGAGGTGAACTGCTTGGTGGTCACGCCCTCAGCATAAAACGACTCGCACACTGTACGAGTCTTGTCGTACGGTGTGCGAGTGAACTCGAACGCTGTACGAGACCCGCGACGCTGGTGGTCTCTCGTCGTCCTGTGCCTTGCCCTCCTGCCGCTGGTCGTGGACAGCACCGTGCTCAACGTGGCGATCCCGACCCTCATGCGGGACCTCGGGGCCAGCCCCTCGGAGATCCAGTGGATCCTCGACTCCTACGTGCTCGTCTTCGCGGGCCTGCTGCTGACCACCGGAAGCCTGTCCGACCGGTACGGCAGGCGCCGCTTCCTCATCATCGGCCTGGCCGTCTTCGGCGGCGCCTCGCTCCTCGCCGTCCTGGCCGCCGAACCGTGGCAGCTCATCGCCGCCCGAGGGCTGATGGGGGTGGGCGGCGCCATCCTCATGCCCTCCACCCTGTCCATCCTGATCACCACCTTCGACGCCGACGAGCGGCGCAAGGCGATGGCCGCGTGGAGCGCCGTCGCGATGCTCGGCGTGATCGCGGGCCCGATCGTGGGCGGCCTCATCATCGCGAACTACTGGTGGGGCTCGGTCTTCCTGCTCAACGCCCCCATCGCGGTGATCGGCATCATCGCCGCCGTCGTCCTCATGCCCGAGACGCGCGGTCCTGCGCGCAGGCTGGACCCGCTGGGCGTCGTGCTGTCGGTCGTCGGGCTGTTCTCGCTGGTCTACGTCGTCATCGAGCGCACGTGGAACCCCGTGATGATCGCCCTGGCCGTGCTGAGCCTGGGCGGCTTCATGCTGTGGGAGCGCAGGTCGGACAGCCCGATGCTGCCGCTCGGCCTGTTCGGGAACCGCAACTTCAGCGGGTCGTCGTTCTCGATCCTGCTGATGTCGTTCGGCTCCGGCGCGGTGATGCTGATGCTCACCCAGTACCTGCAGTTCGTCCTCCAGTACGGCACCGCGCAGCTCGGCGTGGCGCTGCTGCCGTACGCGATCTCGGCGGCCGTCTTCAACGGTGTCGGGGCCGGGCTCGGCCAGAAGGTCGGCAACCGGACGCTGATCGTCACCGGCATGCTGGTGATGGGGCTGTCGTTCGTGGTGATGGCGATGGGCGGCGGCTACTGGTCGATGTTCGCGGCCTTCGTGATCATGGGCGCGGGCGGCGGGATCGCGGGGCCCGCGGCGTACGCGACGCTCATGGGCGCGGTGCCGGTGGAGCACGCCGGTGTCGGTTCGGCGCTGAACGACACCATCCAGCAGGTGGGCATGGCCCTCAGCATCGCCGCCCTGGGCAGCGTGCTGGCGGGGGTGTACACCTCGTCGATGCCCGAGTCGGCGCCCGCCGCGGCGCGGGAGTCGATCGCCCAGGCGGTACAGCTGTCCCCCGAGATCGCCGCGGCCGGCAGGGAGGCGTTCAGCGCGGCGATGACCACGGGCGCCTGGATCGGTGCGGCGTCGTGCCTGGCGGCCGCCCTCCTCGCCCTGGCGGTGCTGCGCCCGGCGGCGCCGGTCGCGCCCGTCCCCGTCGAGGTCTGACCCGCCGTGCTCGCCGGCCGCGGGGAGGGGCCGGGTCCCCGTGACCGTCCCCTCGACCCGCGGCCGGGGCCGAAGGCACCCGCGCGGGATGTCATCGGGCGGAGGAGTAGCGCGGGCTCTTGAGGTTCTCCAGGCTGTCCAGCTTGTGCACGCGCTCGTCGTGCCCGATCTGGCGCAGCAGGTCGGCCACCGACCGGTGGCGCCCGTACTCCGCCGCGTACGTCCCGGGGTCGGGCATGAACTCCAGCTCCGGGTTCTCCGCCACGAACGTCATGTACTCGTGCTCGGCGTGGTCCTCGAACTCGGCGTTGAGCCGGTAGGCGGCCTCGGGCCTGACCAGGAACAGCACCCACGAGACGTGGTAGTAGAAGAACGAGATGAACCAGGGCGCCACCTTGTGCAGCAGCCAGTTCTGCCTCATCCCGTCGCGCTCGATCAGGTCCTGCATGATCAGCAGGTGCCACTGCTCGTTGTCCTGGTCGGAGCGGGCCTCGACGATCCGCTCGAAGACCCGCTTGGCGAGGGCCGACCGGCCGGCGTAGCGGTGCACGGCCCAGTAGCCCACCCGCTCCCACGCCTGGTACGGCACGCGGGCGATGATCTCCAGCATCGCGAACTTGGTGAACGATCCCCGCTTGCCGTACAGGAGGTCGACGGGCTTGAACATCATCCTGGCCAGCAGGCTGTAGGCCATGCGCGGGGTGGCCAGGGTGTCGCGCTGCGCCCTGAGCAGCGCCTCGCGGTCGAGCTTCGGCGGACCGGCGGGGGCCTCGGGACGGTCGATCGTGATGGTCATCTCGGGTCTCCTCTTTCGTCGATGACCCGATGGTGCTCGACCGGAGCCCGCGCGGGCGTCCGCCGCCGGATGGCATTCGGCGTGCCTCTGGCGGTGTAGCGGGTGGAGACGGGGTACGCCGCCAGGCGCACGGGACATCCCCTAGGGGGTGGGGCGGGGCGCGTCACCTGGGGGACGGCGGGCGGACCGGCCGGGCGGGAAGTCACGATGTCCTGACACATTCTGTGTGGGCAGAGTGTAAGCGGAAATTGCGTCATGCCGACACGTTGGCGGTGGGATGTTCAGTGAATAACCGCGATACTCGGAGCATGTCGGACCTTCTCGCGCGCCACAGGGCGGTAATCCCCAACTGGGTGGCCCTCTACTACAACGAGCCCATCGAGATCGTCAGCGGCAAGGGCAACCGTGTCGTCGACGCTTCGGGCAAGAGCTACCTCGACTTCTTCGCAGGAATCCTCACCAACATGATCGGGTACGACGTGCCCGAGGTCCGTGAGGCCGTCGAGCGTCAGCTGGCCACCGGCGTCGTGCACACCAGTACCGTCTACCTGCTGCGCGGCCAGATCGAGCTGGCCGAGAAGATCGCCAGGCTCTCCGGCATCCCCGACGCGAAGGTCTTCTTCACCAACTCGGGCACCGAGGCCAACGAGACGGCCCTGCTGCTGGCCACCTACGCGCGCAAGTCCGACCAGGTGCTGGCCATGCGGCAGAGCTACCACGGCCGTTCCTTCGGCGCGATCGGCGTCACCTCCAACCGCGCGTGGAAGAACAACTCCTACTCGCCGGTCAACGCGACGTTCCTGCACGGCGCCGACCGCCACCTGCCCCAGTTCGCGGGCCTGTCCGACGCCGACTACATCAAGGTCTGCGTCGAGGACCTGCGCCACGTGCTGGCCACCGGCGTCTCCAACGACGTCGCCGCGCTCATCGCCGAGCCGATCCAGGGCGTGGGCGGCTTCACGATGGCCCCCGACGGGCTGTTCGCCGCCTACAAGGAGGTGCTCGACGAGGAGGGGATCCTGTTCATCTCCGACGAGGTGCAGACCGGCTGGGGCCGGACGGGCTCGGCCTTCTTCGGGATCCAGAACCACGGCGTGACCCCCGACATGATGACCTTCGCCAAGGGCCTGGGCAACGGGTTCGCGGTCGGCGGCATCGTGGCCCGCGGCGACCTGCTCGACAACCTGCACGCGGTGGGCCTGGCCACCTTCGGCGGCAACCCGATCTCGATGGCCGCCGCCAACGCCACGCTCGACTACGTCCTCGACCACGACCTGCAGGCCAACGCGGCCAGGACGGGCGCCCTCATCATCGACGGGCTGCGCGAGGCCGCCAAGCGGCTGCCGATCGTCACCTCCGTCCGCGGCAAGGGCCTGATGTTCGCGGTGGAGCTGGCCAGCTCCGAGCTCGCCGCCAGGTTCATGGAGGAGTCCAAGAAGCTCGGTCTGCTCGCGGGCAAGGGCGGCCTGTACGGCACGGCGATCCGCATGGCGCCCCCGCTCACCCTGACGATGGACGAGGCGGCAGAGGGCCTCGGCATCATCGTCAACGCTCTGGAGACCATCAACGATGAAGTTCGTTAACCACTGGATCAACGGCTCTCGGGTCGACGGCGACAGCCGCACGACCGAGATCTTCAACCCGGCGACGGGTGAGGTCAGCGGCAAGGTCGCGATGGCCTCGGCCGCCGACGTGGACGCCGCCGTCGCCGCCGCGGTCGGGGCCTTCCCCGCCTGGCGCGACGCCTCGCTCGTCAAGCGGTCGCAGGTGCTCTTCCGCTTCCGCGAGCTGATGTACGCCCACCGCGACGAGCTCGCCGCGCTGATCTCCGCCGAGCACGGCAAGGTGCACTCCGACGCGCTCGGCGAGGTGGCCAGGGGCCTGGAGGTCGTGGAGTTCGCCTGCGGGATCCCGCACCTGCTCAAGGGCGGCTTCTCGGAAGGGGTCTCGACCCGGGTCGACTCCTACTCCATCCGCCAGCCGCTCGGCGTGGTGGCGGGCATCACGCCGTTCAACTTCCCCGCGATGGTGCCGATGTGGATGTACCCCATCGCCATCGCCTGCGGCAACGCCTTCATCCTCAAGCCGTCGGAGAGGGACCCCTCGGCCTCGCTGCTCATGGCGCGGCTGTGGCAGGAGGCGGGGCTGCCCGACGGCGTCTTCAACGTCGTCCAGGGCGACAAGGTGGCGGTCGACCGCCTGCTGGAGCACGAGGACGTCAAGGCCGTCTCCTTCGTCGGCTCGACCCCGATCGCCCGCTACGTCTACGAGACCGGCACCGCGCACGGCAAGCGGGTCCAGGCGCTCGGCGGCGCGAAGAACCACATGCTGGTCCTGCCCGACGCCGATCTCGACCTGGTCGCCGACTCGGCGGTCTCGGCCGGCTTCGGCTCGGCGGGTGAGCGGTGCATGGCGATCTCGGTCGTCCTGGCCGTCGACCCTGTCGGCGACGAACTGGTGAACAAGATCGTCGAAAGGGTCGCCAAGCTGACCATCGGCCCCGGCGACGACGCGCGCTCCGAGATGGGCCCGCTGGTCACCGAGGCGCACCGCGACAAGGTGGCCTCCTACCTCGACCTGGGCCTGTCCGAGGGCGCCAAGCTCGTGGTGGACGGCAGGGAGACGCCGGTGCTCGGCGGCGGCAAGGCGGCCGACACGCCGGGCTTCTGGCTCGGCCCGACGATCCTCGACCACGTGCCCGCGGGCTCGCGCGTCCACACCGAGGAGATCTTCGGCCCCGTTCTGTCGATCGTGCGCGTCTCCTCCTACGAGGAGGGCGTGAAGCTGATCAACGGCGGCGAGTACGGCAACGGCACCGCCGTCTTCACCAACGACGGCGGCGCCGCCCGGCGCTTCCAGAACGAGGTGGAGGTCGGCATGGTCGGCATCAACGTGCCGATCCCCGTGCCGATGGCCTTCTACAGCTTCGGCGGATGGAAGGCGTCGCTGTTCGGCGACACCCACGTCCACGGTGCCGAGGGCGTGCACTTCTACACGCGCGGCAAGGTCGTCACCTCCCGCTGGCTCGACCCGTCGCACGGCGGCGTGAACCTCGGGTTCCCGACCAACAAGTAGTCAGGGCCGCGCACGGCGCGTCACGCCCCGCGGGCACCGTGCCCGCGGGGCGTTCGCGTGTCCGCGGGCGTCCGGCCGGGGAGGCGCCGGGGTGTCCGCGGCCGTCCGGGCCCGCGGGCGTCACCGGCCTGGTGCGACCGGCGCGCCGCCGCCTGCCGTCCCCGGTAAGCTCCAGGCTGGACAAGGGGGACTTCGTGAAGCACCGCATACCTGCCATGGCGGTCGCCGGCGTGGCGTGCCTGACGTTGATCGGGTGCGCGGACGCGACCGCCGGCCGGACCACCTCGGTGCGGGTCGCCCCCACCGCGAGCCCCACCCCCTCGGCCAAGCCCACACCCACCACCACACCTACCACCACGGCCACCACCACGCCCACGGCCACGGCGAGCGCGCCGCAGAGCGACGGCACCCTGCAGATCCTCACCTACAAGGGGCATGCCGAGTGGGGCGGGGGCGGCAAGAACTGGGTGGCGGAGTTCGAGAGCAGGACGGGCTGCCGCATCGCCAGGCTGGACGTGGTGCAGACCGCGCAGGAGATGCAGGCCAAGGTGGGCGAGCGCGTCTACGACGTGATCTCGGCGGGCCCCGAGGTGGCCGCGAGCCTGATCGCCGCCGGCCAGGTGCAGCCCATCGACACCGCCAAGGTCACCGGGTACGACGAGCTGGCCGAGGAACTGCGCGAGCAGAGCGTGGTCGGTGGCAAGGTGTACGGCGTGCCGTACCTGTGGGGGGTCAACGAGATCGTCTACGACGCCGCGAAGATCAAGCCCCGCGACCGGCTCGCCCTCTACGACAGCCAGCGGTCGGCGGTGCCCGACAGCCCGCTGAGCCTGGCCGACGCGGCGGTGGCGGACGAGGTCGCCCACCCCTACGAGCTGACGACCGAGCAGCTCGACGAGGCCGTGACGCTGCTGGGCAAGAACAAGCACCGGCTCTACTGGCGGGAGCCGATCTCGCTGGTGCGGGCGTTCGCCACGGGCGAGGTCGAGATCGCGCAGGCGACGCCGTACTTCAGGATGCTGTTGCAGAAGGCGGGCAGGGACGTCAGGGCGCTGGGCGCCCCGACCACGGGCTGGGTCGACTCCTGGATGCTGAACGCGAACACGCCCAGCCTCGACTGCGCCTACCGCTGGCTGAGCCTGACGGCCACGGCCGAGACCCAGCGCGACGCCGCGGCGTGGGCGGGCCTGGCCCCCGCCAACCCCGCGGCGTGCAAGGGACGGGCGAAGCGGATCTGCGCGGCCTACGAAGCCGACGACCCGGCGAAGCTGAAAAAGATCATCTTTGCGGTACGCCCACCGGGGGATTGCAAACCCCGGGACGGGGAATGCACTGACTACGCCACCTGGACCAAACGGTGGAGTGAACTGGTGGGTTGATCGGGGGCCTGTCGACCTTCGCTTGACCATGCCGCGGGCGTGCCCGTCCCCCCGCTGGGCGACGCTCGCCAGGGGCGTCCCGGGTGTTTCCCCCGACCCCGGGGCGCTCCTTTCTTTTACCCCCCGTTGCCACGTCCTGCCGGGTGGAATATCCTGCGAGTGGTCACTGTTCATGACGATTGAAACTTCAACATGAAGGAGCGGAGATCGCCATGCAGTTCGGTATCTTCACGGTCAGCGACGTCACCACCGACCCGACCACCGGCAGGACGCCGACCGAGGCCGAGCGGATCAAGGCGATGGTCACGATCGCCCTCAAGGCCGAGGAGGTCGGCCTCGACGTCTTCGCGACCGGTGAGCACCACAACCCGCCGTTCGTCGCCTCGTCGCCCACGACGATGCTCGGCTACATCGCGGCCAGGACCGAGCGGCTCATCCTGTCGACGTCCACGACGCTGATCACCACCAACGACCCGGTGAAGATCGCCGAGGACTTCGCGATGCTGCAGCACCTGTCCGACGGCCGGGTGGACCTCATGATGGGCCGCGGCAACACCGGACCCGTCTACCCCTGGTTCGGCAAGGACATCCGCGACGGCATCCCGCTCGCCATCGAGAACTACTCGCTGCTGCACCGGCTGTGGCGCGAGCCGGTCGTCGACTGGGAGGGCCGCTTCCGCACCCCGCTGCAGGGCTACACCTCGACGCCGGCGCCGCTCGACGGCGTGCCGCCGTTCGTCTGGCACGGCTCCATCCGCAGCCCCGAGATCGCCGAGCAGGCCGCCTACTACGGTGACGGCTTCTTCGCCAACAACATCTTCTGGCCGAAGGAGCACTACCAGCGGCTGATCAGCCTGTACCGGCGGCGTTACGCGCACTACGGCCACGGCCTGCCCGAGGAGGCCATCGTCGGGCTCGGCGGCCAGGTGTTCATGCGGAAGAACTCCCAGGACGCGATCCGCGAGTTCCGCCCGTACTTCGACAACGCCCCCGTGTACGGCCACGGCCCCTCGCTCGAGGAGTTCATGGCCGAGACCCCGCTCACGGTCGGCAGCCCCGACCAGGTCATCGAGCGGACGCTCAAGTTCAGGGAGTACTTCGGCGACTACCAGCGCCAGCTGTTCCTGATGGACCACGCCGGCCTGCCGCTGAAGACCGTGCTGGAGCAGCTCGACATCCTGGGCGAGGAGGTCGTGCCCGTGCTCCGCAAGGAGTTCGCCGTCGGCCGTCCGGCCAACGTGCCCGACGCCCCCACCCACCAGTCGCTGCTGGCCAAGGCCACCGCTGCCGTAGGAGTGTGACCCATGAAGCTCGCCGTCGTCTCGGCCGGTCTCAGCCAGCCGTCCTCGACCCGCCTGCTCGCCGACCGCCTGGCGGCGGCGAGCGCCGCGCGGCTGCCCGGGGCGGAGATCGAGGTCATCGAGCTGCGCGACCTGGCCGTCGACATCGCCAACAACCTGGTCACCGGGTTCCCCGGCGCCAAGCTGCGCCGCGCCGTCGAGGCGGTCACCTCGGCCGACGGCCTGATCGCCGTCACGCCGATCTTCACCGCCTCCTACAGCGGCCTGTTCAAGTCGTTCTTCGACGTGATCGAGAACGACGCCCTCGCCGGCAAGCCGGTGCTGATCGCCGCGACCGGCGGTACGGCCAGGCACTCCCTGGCGCTGGAGCACGCGCTGCGGCCGATGTTCGCCTACCTGCGGGCGATCGTGGTGCCGACGGCCGTCTACGCGGCGTCGGAGGACTGGGGCGCCGAGGGGCTGCCCGAACGCGTCGAGCGCGCGGCCGCCGAACTGGCCGGCCTGGTGGGCGGGGCGCGGCCCGTCATCCGGGAGGACGACGAGGTCGTGCCGTTCGAACAGCAGCTGGCAGCGCTGCGGCCTTGACCAGGCGTCGAGCCTGCGGGACGGCAGCCGTCCCGCAGGCTCGCGAACGGTCAGAGGGACAGGCCCGTGAGGACCATGACCTTCTCGTAGGTGAGGTCCTCCATCGCCGAGCGGACGCCCTCGCGGCCGACACCGGACTCCTTGACGCCGCCGTAGGGCATCTGGTCGGCCCGGTACGACGGGACGTCGCCGATGATCACGCCGCCGACCTCCAGCTCGCGGTTGGCACGGAAGGCCGTGTCGAGCGAGCGGGTGAACACGCCCGCCTGCAGGCCGAACCTGGAGTTGTTGACCTCGGCGAACGCCTCGTCCACCGACGCCACCGACTTGAGGATCATGACCGGGCCGAAGACCTCCTCGCAGGAGACCTTCGAGTCCTCCGCCACGTCGGTGAGGACGGTCGGCGTGACGGTGGCGCCGTCGCGGGTGCCGCCCGCCAGCACGCGGGCGCCGGCGGCGACGGCCTCGTCCACCCACGCGGACACGCGCTCGGCGGCGGCCAGCGAGACCAGCGGTCCCACCTGGGTCTTCTCGTCGAGCGGGTCGCCGGTGACCAGGGTGGAGACCGCCGCGAGCAGCTTCTCCTCGAACGCCTCGCGCACCGACTCCTCGACGATGACCCGCTGGACGGCGATGCAGCTCTGGCCCGCCTGGTAGTTGGAGAACAGCGCCACGCGTGAGGCCGCCCAGTCGAGGTCGGCGTCGGCGAGCACGACGGCCGCGGCGTTGCCGCCGAGCTCCAGCGTCACGTGCTTGCGCGGCACCTGGTCCATGATCGCGAAGCCGACCGGTCCCGATCCGGTGAAGGACACCACGGGCAGGCGCGGGTCCTGCACCAGCGCGGCGGCGCGCTCGTTCTCGACGGGCAGGACCGAGAACATGCCGGCCGGAAGGTCCGTCTCGGCCAGGATCTCGCCCAGCACCAGCGACGACAGCGGCGTGGCGGGGGCGGGCTTGACGATGACGGGGGCGCCGACGGCGATGGCGGGAGCGACCTTGTGCGCGACGAGGTTCAGCGGGAAGTTGAACGGCGTGATCGCCAGCACGGGTCCGCGCGGCTGCCTGGTGACGTAGCCGAGGCGGCCGGTGGCGGCCGGCTCGGTGTCGAGCCGCTGCACGTCGCCCGACCAGCGCCTGGCCTCCTCGGCCGCGAAGCGGAAGGTGGAGATCGCGCGGTTGACCTCGCCGCGCGCCCAGAAGATGGGCTTGCCGTTCTCGCCGGTGATCAGCTGGGCGATCTCCTCGGCCCGCTCGGCCAGCCGCTTGGCCACGTGGGCCAGGGCCTCGGCGCGTACGTGCACCGGCAGCGCCGCGGCCTCCTTCTGTACGGCGGCCGCCGCGGCGATCGCCTCCTCGACCTGAGCCTCGGTGGGCACCGAGTAGATGCCGACCACGCGACCGTCGTGGGAGTTGGTAACGGTGAGCTCGGTGTCCCCCTTGGCGGGGCGTCCAGCGAGCCAGAAGGTGCGCACGTCCATACCTCGACGCTATGCCAGAACCCGAGGCGGGTAAGTTCTCCACGTTGCACAACAGCGAGGAGGGAGCAGGCCGTTACGAACAAACTCTCCTTCCCGATTGTGTAACGGAAGTAGTGCTATTTCGGGATGTTTAGGTTGTCGAGTGGTTTGAGGGATCTCCGTCCTGGCTAAGTCCTCTTGGTGCGGTTCCCCCGAGCGTGAAAGGCCAAGCCCCATGACCTCCACTGCGCCGCTGGGGCTTCAGGGTGCCTATCTGCTGGGCGAGCGGACATCCCACGACGAGCTGCGTGGCCGTCTCCTCGACGTCGCCGCCAACCTGCTGACCGCCGAGGGCGCCGACGGCCTGTCGATGCGCCGGATCGCCACCGAGGCGGGCTGCTCCACCACGGTCGTCTACACCATGTTCGGCAGCAGGGAGGGGCTGGCCGAGGCGCTCTACCTGGAGGGGTTCGAGCGGTTCCGCCGCTTCCTCGAAGCGGTGCCCGCCAGGAAGGACCCCTTCGAGTACCTCAGCGCCCTCGGCCCCGCCTACCGCGAGGCGTGCATGGCCGAGCCGGGCTTCTACCCGCTGATGTTCGAGAAGGCCATCCCGGGCTTCGAGCCCAGCGAGCGCGCCAGGACCCTGGCCCGCGCCGCGCTCAACATCCTCGACAGGGTGATCTCCGACTGCATCTCGGCCGGCTACCTCGTCCCCACCCAGCCGCGCAAGATCGCCGACGCGCTCTGGGCGGCCGCGCAGGGCGCCATCAGCCTCGAGCGCGCCGGCCACCTGCGCGACGGCCGCACCTACGAGGCCGTCACGACCGCGACGATCTCCGGCTACCTGGCCCCGAAGAGTTGAGCGCGACCCACAGCTCCGCGCGCACCCCTGGATCGTCGAGGTCGCGGCCGAGCAGCTCGGACACGCGCTTCATCCGGTAGCGCAGCGTGTGCCGGTGCACGCCGAGCCGTTGCGCCGCCGCGTCCCAGTGGCCGTTGGCCGTCAGGTAGGCCCGCAGCGACTCGATGAGGTCGGCCCGCGAGCCGTACTCGTTGAGCGGCGCGAGCAGAGCCGCGGCGAACGCGCCGGCGGCCGCGGGATCGAGCAGCGCCAGCAGGCCCTGCCCCGCGAGGTCGGCGAACCGCACCGTGCCGCCCGCCTTGCGCGCCGCCTCCAGCGCGCGGCCCGCCTGGTCGATGCCGCTGTCCAGGTCGGCGTACGGCACCGGCGCGCTCACCCCGGCGGGCGCCTCGCCCAGCGGGGGAACCTGCTCGACCAGCGCGATGCCGCCGCTGGTGAACGTGTGCGGCTCCAGCGGCTCCAGGGTCTCCGCGTCGGCCGCCAGCACGGTGAAGGGCTCCTCGGGCAGCACCGCGCCGAGCGGGGCCAGTGCCGCGCGGGCCTGGTCGACCTCGCCGGCCAGCAGCAACGTCAGGACGGCCGCGCGCACCCCGCGCTCGGCCGCCACCAACGTCCGGCCCTGCTCCAGGGCGAGCGTGAGCAGCGAGCCCGCCGCGTTGACGACGGTGTGCGCGACGGGGGAGAAGGGGTGCGGCGCGCCGACGGCGAAGAAGCCCCGGATGCGCCTGGAGGCGCCCCCGATCGGCTGCACGATCACGTGCTCGCCCGGCGACGACAGCGCCACGCTGGCCAGCGGCCGCTCGGCGGGGCCCGCACCGGTCGCACCGTCCTTCGAGGCGCGGCGCAACCGGTGGAGGACCGGCAGGACGGCGCCGAGACGGGCGTCCGGCGTGGCGTGCTCGACGTCGCCCGACTCGCCGAGCAGCACGGCCCAGCCGTCGACCTCCCTGGCCAGCCTGTCGATCACCGCGTGGGTGCCCTCGGGCCGCAGCGCGGCCCGTGTCAGCCTGCCCTGGGCGGCGAACGCCCTGCTGATCTCCTCGTACTGCTCGGCCGCCAGCAGGTCGCTGACCGTCTTGCCGATGGCGATGAACGGCGTCTCGCGCGGTACCTCCAGGAGCGGCAGCCCCGCCGCGGCGGCCGCCTCGACCAGCTCGGCGGGCACGTGCTCGTGGGTCAGCCCGACGGCGAAGCCGAGGCCCGCCACCCCGCGCTCCACCAGCCTGCCGACGTACGGCGCGAAGCCGGTCGTCAGGCGCATCCCCGTGGTGAGCACGAGCTCGCCGCCCTCCAGGAAGGGCGTCGGATCCTCGAGCTCGCTGACCGCGACCCAGCGCACGGGGCGGTCGAGCGAACCGGCCAGCGGGATCAGGCGCATGCGGCGCACCACTGTCTGCAGAGAAGGCGCCATCGAGTGTTTGTCCATTCCGGCAAAGCGAGCTAGGCCCATTGTGCCATCGCGACACATCGGCACACGGCGCCGCCCGCCGTAGCGTCACAAGCATGAGTAACCAGCAGGGAGGTCCGGCGCTTCCGCAGGAACGCCGCCTCGTCACCGAGATCCCAGGCCCGAAGTCGCGGGAGCTGCTCGCGCGCAAGCAGGCGGCCGTCCCGCCCGGCATCGGCACGACGCTGCCGGTCTTCGTGACGCAGGCCGGTGGCGGCGTGGTCGTCGACATCGACGGCAACTCCCTGATCGACTTCGGCTCGGGCATCGCCGTCACCAGCGTGGGCAACTCCGCGCCGCGCGTGGTCGAGCGGGTCGGCAAGCAGGTCGCCGACTTCACCCACACCTGCTTCATGGTCACGCCCTACGAGTCGTACGTCGAGGTGTGCGAGAAGCTCAACAGCCTCACGCCCGGCGACCACGAGAAGCGCTCGTTCCTGGTCAACAGCGGCGCCGAGGCCGTCGAGAACGCGGTCAAGGTCGCGCGCCTGGCCACCGGCAGGCAGGCCGTCGTCGTCTTCGACCACGGCTACCACGGGCGCACGCTGCTGACGATGACGCTCACCGCCAAGAACCTGCCCTACAAGCAGGGCTTCGGGCCGTTCGCGCCCGAGGTCTACCGGGTGCCGCTGGCCTACCCGTACCGCTGGCCGACCGGGCCCGAGAACTGCGCCGAGGAAGCCGCCGCCCAGGCCATCGACGCGATCACCAAGCAGATCGGCGCCAGCAACGTGGCCGCCGTCGTCATCGAGCCGATCGCCGGCGAGGGCGGCTTCATCGAGCCGGCCAAGGGCTTCCTGCCCCGCATCGCCGAGTTCTGCCGCGAGAACGGGATCGTCTTCATCGCCGACGAGGTGCAGACCGGCTTCGCCCGTACGGGACACCTGTTCGCCTGCGAGGACGAGGGCGTCGTGCCCGACATCATCGCCACCGCCAAGGGCATCGCCGGCGGCCTGCCGCTGGCCGCGGTGACCGGCCGCGCCGAGCTGCTGGACAAGGTGCACGTGGGCGGCCTCGGCGGCACCTACGGCGGCAACCCGCTGGCCTGCGAGGCCGCGCTCGGCGTCCTGGAGACCATCGAGGCCGAGGACCTGGTCGGCAAGGCCCGCCGCATCGGCGAGATCATGCTGCCCAGGCTGCGCGCCATGCAGGAGCGCCACGACATCATCGGCGACGTCCGCGGCCGCGGCGCGATGATCGCGATCGAGCTGGTCAAGCCCGGCACCAAGGAGCCGAACCCCGAGGCGGTGGCCGAGGTCGTCCGCAGGTGCCACGCCGAGGGCCTGCTCGTGCTGACCGCGGGCACCTACGGCAACGTGCTGCGCTTCCTGCCGCCGCTCGTCATCCCCGAGCACCTGCTGGAAGAGGGCCTCGGCATCCTCGAAAAGGCGCTGTCCGCATAACGACGCGAAAAACGGGCATCCGGCTTGCGCTGGATGCCCGTTTTTGCGTATGGCCATCGCCGAGTTTTCACTCTCGCTTGGCAACGCGCTAAACGATCACCGAGCTATAACGGTTCCGGTGCACCCCCCAGCGGCGAAGCGCGAGGAGCGTGATGGACTGGCCCGGCTTGGTGACCTTCGACGCCGACGGCATGAGTGAGGCGCAACGCGACGGTGAAGCGTGCGTCGTCTGCCACAAGCGCTGGCCGCGCCCCAGGGTGCATGTCGGCCGGCTCCCCGACGACTCCCGCGTGATGGCGTGCGCCGACTGCGCGGAGGCGTTGTTCCCGATCGTTCCGGCCGAGGTGGTGGCCTTCCCGGGCGCCAGGTACAGCTAGGCGGCCCGGTCCTCCGACTGGTCCCTCATGCCCCACGGCGAGCCGTACTCGCTGAGCAGGTCGAGGAACGGCACGGCGTCGAACGCCTCGGGACCGAGCACCCCCTCGCCCTTCCACACGCCCCGCGCGACGAGTTCCAGGGCGACCACGGGGTGGATGGCGGTCTGCCACACCACGGCCTGCGCGCCGTACTCCCGCATCGACCAGGCGTTGTCGACCACGTGGTACAGGTAGACCTCGCGCGGGCGGCCGTCCTTGCCGACGCCCTTGACCCAAGTGCCCGCGCAGGTCTTGCCGCGCATCCTGTCGCCGAGCGTCGCGGGGTCGGGCAGCCTGGCGGCGACCACGTCGCGCGGCGCCACCTCCTTGTCGCCGACCCTGACCTTGTCGGTGCCGTCGAGGCCGAGCTTGTGGAGCGTCTTCAGCACGCCGATGAACTCCTCGCCCAGGCCGTACTTGAACGTCACCCTCCTGGCGTCAATCCACCGCGGGACCAGCAGGACCTCCTCGTGCTCGACGTTCACGCACTCCACCGGGCCGATGCCCTCGGGGAAGTCGAACACCTCCGGCTCGCTGAACGGCTCGGTCGTGCGCCAGTCGCCGTCCTCCCACACCACCGGCGGGTTGAGGCACTCCTCGATCGTCGTCCAGATGGAGAAGGTCGGCGCGAAGTCGTAGCCCTCGACGACGAGGTTGGAGCCGTCCCTGATGCCCACCTCGTCGATGCTGGAGAACAGGTGGTCGGCGGCGTACCTGGCGAACACGTCCGCCAGGCCGGGCTCCACGCCCATCCCGACCAGCGCGAGCCTGCCGTTCGCGCGCCACTCGGCGTCGCGCGCGAACTGCTCGTCGCCGAGCTTCACGCCCGTCAGCTCGTACGGCCTGCGGGGGTGCGGCCTGGACAGGGACATGGCCATGTCGAGGTAGTGGGCGCCGGCCTCGAGCGCGGCCTCGAACAGGGGCATGGTGAAGCGCGGGTCCACGGCGTTGAACAGCACGTCGCAGCGGTGCTCGCGCAGGGCCGCGGCGACCTGGGCACGGTCGGCGGCGTCGAGCTGGATGGCGCTGAACCGGGGGTCGTTCACCTGGGCGACGGCCTCGGCCGCCCGGTTCTGTTTGGAGTCGGCCACCACGATGTGTTCGAAGAATTGTCGGCGGGCGGCGATGGGCACCACGGCGGAGCCGACGCCGCCGGCTCCCACAAGCAGGATTCTCATGCCGCGAACCCTACCCACTGACTGGTCATTCAGCCAAATATCGAGCGAAAGCCCTGGAGAACAGAGGTGTGGGGGTGTGGTGTCAGACGCTCTTCTCGAAGCAGACGCTCTCGGCGCACTCGGCGTAGGGGCCGAAGCGGGGGATGGGGCGGTAGCCGCAGGAGGTGTAGAGCCCGATCGCCTCGTCGAACAGGCGGCCGGTCTCCAGGCGGAGCGTGCGCATGCCGTACTCGACCGCGAGCTTCTCGATCTCGGTCAGCAGCAGGCGCGCGTGACCGCGCCCGCGGTGGTCCGGGCGGACGTACATGCGCTTCAGCTCGCCCACCCCCGGCTCCAGCGGCTGGAGCCCCGCGCAGCCCGCCACCTCCTCTCCCTCGTGCAGCAGCAGGAAGGAGATGCGGGGGTCGAGGTGCTTGGGCGTGTCGTCGACGACCGCACGCTGCCGCCAGGCCAGCTCGGCCTGCTGCTCGGCGCACAACTCGACGATCCGCGGCGACTCCGCGGGAACTCTGGTGACCTGCATGGACAGGAGGCTAACGGGAGCGGTGTTTCACCCGTGTGTCATCGCTCTCACCGCTCCGCCGCCCTCCTCCGGGCAGGAGCCCGGGCGGCGCGCCGGTCAGGCCCGTTCCGCCGCCCTCCTCCGGGCAGGAGCCCGGGCGCCGCGCCGGTCAGGCCCGTTCCGCGCTCGCGTACAGGGCCTTGGCGGAGTCGCCGAAGTAGGGGCCGTACATGGTGCCGCGGTCGTCGCTGTACTTGAAGCTGCTCACCGAGGTCACCATGCCGCGCCCGGTGACCGCGTCGAACGAGGTCAGCCACGGGCCGCCGCTGGAACCCGCGGTCATGTCGCAACGCAGGCCCTGGTCGCGGGTCTGCCCGTGGGGGTCCTCGGCGACCCGGCCGGCGCAGTAGATGAGCCGCTCGCCGTCGAAGGGCGGGTCGGCGGGGAAGCCGAAGCCGTAGGTCTGCCCGCCGCGGGTGGGATTGAAGGCGATCTCCTGCATGCCGACCGCGTCGGTGACGTGCCGCCCGCCCGCGGTGTTGAGCGCGACCATGCCGAGGTCGTAGCTGTCGTCGCCGGACCGCGACCACGGGCCGGCCACGAACATGCGGCGGGCGGTGAAGGTCCCGTACGGCCGGCCGCCACCGGCCTCGTAGCCCGGCACGAACGTCCAGTTGGCCGCCCAGCTGCCGGTGCCGTCCTTGACGCAGTGGCCGGCGGTGACGACGACGTCCTTGTTGGCGCTCCTGATCGTGCTGGCCGAGCAGACGAAGTCGACGCCGTCCATCGTCAGGAACACCCGCCCCGTCGTGCGGGTGACCGCGCCTCCCGTCATCCACCGGGAGCCGCTGGTGGTCGCGGACGGGCGGCTGTTCTGCCGGCGCGGCGCGGCCACCGAGCCCGTGGCGCCGGACAGGTCGGGGGCGGTGGCCAGGCCCGCCCTGTTGCTGAGCCCGCTGAGCAGCCCGCCGTCCTTGGGCAGCACTCCCTGGGGCAGCACGCCCTTGGGAAGCACCTCCTTGGGAAGCACCTCCTTGGGAAGCACCTCCTTGGGCAGTGCACCCTCCGCCGCCGCGCCCCTGGTGAGCGAGCCCCTGGTCAGCGCGTCCTTGTCGAGCGCGCCCTTGGCCACGCTGTCGAGCAGGCCGATGGGCAGCGCCCGCGACATCCGTTGCGGTGTCCAGTAGTCGAGCACGCGGCGCTGCTCGACGGTGCTGCGCGCGGCCACGTGCTCGACGACGTCCGCCGGCCGTCGCGCGCCGGCGGCGTCCTGCTTCGACGGGTGGTGGACGGGCGCGGCGCCGATCAGTGCCGCGCCCATCATGCCCGCGACGAGCGGCGCGGACGCAAGCAGGGGGAGGCTCGAAGTCATGAGCCCCGAGTCTGCACTACAAGATGTGTCCTTGTGGTTACTTTCGGTAAATCGGCTCAGAGGGCGTCGGTGTTCTGGGCGGCGTTGTAGACGGCCTGCGCCTCGGCGCCGAAATACGGGCCGAACATCCAGTTGGGCGCGAAATTGTACTTGAAGCTGTTCACCGAATTCTGGGTGCCGAGCCCGGTCTTCTCGTCGAAGCCGACGAACCACGGACCGCCGCTCGAGCCGCCGGTCATGTTGCAGGTCAGCCCGTGGTCCTTGGACATCAGGAAGTCGTCGAAGGTCCTGCCGCTGCAGTAGATCAGCCTCGACCCGTCGTACGGCGCGGCGGCCGGGTAGCCGAAGGAGTGCATCTGCTGGCGCCGTCCCTGGTTGAAGGCCACGCCCTGCCCGCCCACGACGTCCGTCAGCGCCCTGCCCTGCAGCGGCGCGACCACGACGGCGGCGACGTCGTGGTTGATGTCCTCGCGGGCGTCCCACTGCGGGGTGGTCAGCAGCTTGGTGGCCACCCACGTGCCGTACGGCCTGGCGCCCTTGTCGTAGCCCGGCACGAACACCCAGTTGGTGTGGAAGGCGCCGCCCATCTTCACGCAGTGCCCGGCGGTCAGCACCACGCTCTTGTTGGCACTGGTCACCGCGTTGCCCGAGCAGGAGGCGTTGCGGCCCTGGTAGGTGAAGAACACCCGGCCGGCGGTCTTGGTGATCGCGCCGCCGCCGGTCCACGCGCTGCCCGAGCTCGCCTGCGCCGCCTGCGGGTCGGTGGGCGCCGCGCTCGTCGGCGGGGCCTCCCACGGGATGCCGGTGGTGGGCTCGCCGGGCACGCCGAACGCGGCGCGCGAGCGGGGGGCGGGCGGGTTGAGCGGCTGGGCGTCCTCCATCTTCTGCGGGGTCCAGTACCGCGCGACCGCCTTCTGCTCGGTCTTGGTCTCGGCGGCCTCCTCGGTAACCGGCTTCGGTCCCGCTCCCGCCTGTGCCGACGCCGCCGGCAGGGCGGTGGCGCCGGCGGCGAGGGTGAGGATGGAAAGCAGAGCGAGTCTGCGGTGCATGCGTACCTCCATTGACCGGAACTGAGGTTGGAAGTTAGCGGCACCAATATCCAGATTTCTCAAGATTTGCTCAGACGGATATAGCGTTATTCGGACATTTATTTACTTGAATTCACCTGGTTAACGGGAGTTGCGGGCATGCGGAACAATGGGGCCGTGGACTCAGACCTCTCCCGCTCCGTGACCGTGCTCGGATCGACCGGATCCATCGGCACCCAGGCCCTCGACGTCATCGACCGCACCCCCGGGCGGTTCGGCGTCACCGCGCTGGCCGCGGGGGGAGGGCGGGTCGACCTGCTGATCGAACAGGCCGTCCGGACCGGGGCCAAGACGGTCGCGGTGGCCGACGCGGCCGCCGTACCCGCTCTCAAGGAAGCGCTGCCGGGGGTCACGGTGCTCGGCGGGCCCGAAGGGGTCGCCGAGGTGGCGGCCATGGAGTCCGACGTCGTGCTGAACGGGATCACCGGCGCGCTCGGGCTGACCTCCACGCTGGCCGCGCTGGAGGCCGGCCGCACGCTCGCCCTGGCCAACAAGGAGTCACTGATCATCGGAGGGCCGCTGGTCAAGCGGCTGGCCAAGCCGGGGCAGCTCCTGCCGGTCGACTCCGAGCACTCGGCGCTGCAGCAGAGCCTGTGGGCGGCGGCTCCGCCGGGAAGCGGCTACGACCCCGAGGTGGTCAGGCGGCTCGTCGTCACCGCCAGCGGCGGGCCGTTCCGCGGGCGCACGCGGTCGGAGCTGGCCGACGTGACGCCCGAGATGGCGATGGCGCACCCCACCTGGTCCATGGGGCCGGTGATCACGATCAACTCGGCCACCCTGGTCAACAAGGGCCTGGAGGTGATCGAGGCGCACCTGCTGTTCGACATCGGCTTCGACAGGATCGAGGTCGTCGTCCACCCGCAGTCGATCATCCACTCCATGGTGGAGTTCGTCGACGGCTCCACGATCGCCCAGGCCAGCCCGCCCGACATGCGGCTGCCCATCGCGCTGGCGCTCGGCCACCCCGGCCGTGTGGCGGGCGCCGCCCCGGCCGTCGACTGGACCAGGGCGCACACCTGGACCTTCGAGCCGCTCGACGACGAGGCCTTCCCCGCGGTCGCCCTCGCCAGGCACGTCGGCGTCGAGGGCGGCACCGCCCCGGCCGTCTACAACGCCGCCAACGAGGTGTGCGTCGAGGCTTTCCAGCAGGGCAGGCTCTCCTTCCTCGGGATCGTCGACACCATCGCGAAGGTGGTCGAACGGCACGTCACGACGCCGGCCACATCCGTGGACGAAGTCCTCGCCGCTGACGCATGGGCGCGGAGTACCGCTAAAGGGATGTTCTGAACCACGGCACCGGCCGGTCCGTATCGCTGCCTAGACTGGGGGACGTGACTTCCGTAGCACTGGGCATTCCGTCGGTCCGTCCCAAGCCGCTGGCCGAGCGGCGCCACTCCCGCCAGATCATGGTCGGCAACGTGCCGGTGGGCGGCGACGCGCCGGTCTCGGTCCAGTCGATGACCACGACGGTGACGGCCGACATCAACGCCACCCTGCAGCAGATCGCCGAGCTGACCGCCTCAGGCTGCCAGATCGTGCGGGTCGCCGTGCCGTCCCAGGACGACGCCGACGCGCTGCCGATCATCGCGAAGAAGTCGCAGATCCCCGTCATCGCCGACATCCACTTCCAGCCGAAGTACGTCTTCGCCGCCATCGAGGCCGGCTGCGCGGCCGTCCGCGTCAACCCGGGCAACATCAAGAAGTTCGACGACAAGGTCGGCGAGATCGCCAGGGCGGCCAAGGACCACGGCGTGCCGATCCGCATCGGCGTCAACGCCGGCTCCCTCGACCCCCGCCTGCTCCAGAAGTACGGCAAGGCCACCCCCGAGGCGCTGGTGGAGTCCGCGCTGTGGGAGTGCTCGCTGTTCGAGGAGCACGACTTCCGCGACATCAAGATCTCGGTCAAGCACAACGACCCGGTCGTGATGATCAACGCCTACCGGCAGCTCGCCCGGCAGTGCGACTACCCGCTCCACCTCGGCGTCACCGAGGCGGGCCCCGCCTTCCAGGGCACCATCAAGTCCGCCGTGGCCTTCGGCGCGCTGCTGGCCGAGGGCATCGGCGACACCATCCGCGTCTCCCTGTCGGCCCCTCCCGTCGAGGAGGTCAAGGTCGGCACCCAGATCCTGGAGTCGCTCGGCCTGCGCGAGCGCGGCCTGGAGATCGTCTCCTGCCCGTCGTGCGGTCGCGCCCAGGTCGACGTCTACACCCTGGCCGAGCAGGTCCAGGCCGGGCTCGAGGGTCTGAAGGTGCCGCTGCGCGTCGCGGTCATGGGCTGCGTCGTCAACGGGCCCGGCGAGGCGCGCGAGGCCGACCTCGGCGTGGCCTCCGGCAACGGCAAGGGGCAGATCTTCGTGAAGGGAGAGGTCATCAAGACCGTCCCCGAGTCGCAGATCGTCGAGACGCTGATCGAGGAGGCGCTGCGCATCGCCGAGGACATGGGCGTGGAGGTCGACCTCGACGACGACGAAGACGCGGGCGTGCGGGTCACCGTCGGCTGACCTCCGGCGTTCCGCCCGCCGTACCGGTCGTACCCGCCATACCCGTCGTCCCGAGCTTGGCGTGCGGCGCGGCTGTGGTGCTTGAATCGCCGCGGGTGCGGCGCATGCCGCGACCGCGGGGCTTGGCGCGTGGCCAGGTACGGACGCCGCGACCGCAGAGCCTGAAGCGCGCCGCGACCGGTGTGGTCCATGCGCGGGGGAACGCCGTCGGGCCGCCCCGGCGGCTTGCTCCCGGCCACCTCGGGATGCCGGTCGGACGCCTGCCTCCGGCGCCCACGGGTCGGGCGGATGGAGGTGCCGCCCGGCGGGGTTGTCGCGCGGTTGGAAGCGCCGTCCGCGGGGTTGTCGCGCGGTTGGAGGTGCCGTCCGCGGAGCTGTCGGGCGGTTGGAGGTGCCGCCCGGTGGGGGGAGGCGCCGCTCGGTGTCACGAAGGCCGGTGGCCGCCGCTCGGTGGCCACTACCGCGCGCCGGGTGCTGCCCGTGAGACCGGGTGTGGTGGGCCGGGTGCTGCCCGTAAGACTGGACGTCGCCTGCGAGGCGAGGCACGGCACCAAGGCAGGGCGGGGCAGCAAGGCAGGGCGGGGCAGCAAGGCAGGGCGGGGCAGCAAGGCAGGGCGGGGCGAGGCGGCAGGGCGAGGCGGCAGGGCGAGGCGGCAGGGCGAGGCGGGGCGCTGGGGCGCCGGGGGTGTCGGGGGTGGCTTCGGTCCGCCGAAAAGGTTTTGACGCGCGACGCGATCATCGGTAGAGATGGACCGTGCCCATCTCGGACAGAGCCCGCCGCCTCTAGCGGCGGCGTCAACCCGTTTCTGAGCCGCCGCATCAGCCCGTCAGTTCGCCGGTGCGGCCGTCAATGCTGCCCCGGCTCCCTTCTTGATCTGCGGAGCGCGCGGTGCGCAAAACCCTTCTCATCGTTCTTGTCTCCTTCCTCACCATCCCCCTGACGATCACCGGGGCCTCGGTCGCGTTGCCCGGCATCAGGGCCGAGCTGGGCGCGGGCCTGGCCGCGACCCAGTGGGTGGTCAACGGCTACAACGCCTGCTTCGCCGCTTTCCTGGTGTTCGCGGGCTCGCTGACGGACGTGCTCGGCAGGCGGCGCGTCTTCGCCTGCGGCGTGGCGCTGTTCGGCGTCAGCAGCCTGGCCGGGGCTCTGGCGGGCGACATCGTCGTCCTCAACCTGGTACGCGCCCTGGGCGGCATCGGCGCCGCGGCGGCCACGACCGGCGGCTCGTCGATCCTGGCCGCGGCCTTCGACGGCCGGGCGCGGGCGCGGGCCTTCGGCCTGCTGGGCACGGTGCTCGGCGCCGGGCTGGCCTTCGGGCCCACGGTCGGCGGGCTGCTGGTGGAGTGGCTGGGCTGGCGGGCGGTTTTCGCCCTGCCCGCGGCGATCTCCGCCGTCGTCCTGTCGCTGGTGCGCGTGCTGCCCAGGTTCGGCGGCGGCGAGGGCCGTACCGTCGACTGGCCGGGCGCGGCGCTGTTCACCACCTCGCTCCTGTTGCTGATCTTCGCCCTCGACGAGGGGCCCGCGCTGGGGTTCGGCAGCCCGCTCGTCGTCGGCGCTCTGGCGGCCGCGGTGCTGCTCGCCTCGCTGTTCGTGGTCGTGGAACGGCGTTCGGCCGACCCCATGGTCCAGCTCGACCTGCTGGCGGACCGCCGCTTCCTGGCGTTCGCGCTGGCGGCGGGGGCGCTCATGGGGATCCTGGTGCCGCTCGTGGTCTACCTGCCCTCCTACCTGATCTCCGTCGTCGGCGTGGAGCCCGGGCAGGCCGGGCTGTGGCTGCTGATGCTCACCGTCCCCGCCGTGGTGCTGCCCCCCGCCGGCGCGGCGCTGGCGCGGGCGTGGCCCGTGACGACCGTGGCGGCCTCCGTGGCGACCAGCGGCCTCGGCGCGCTGTTGATGGTCACCGTGGGACCTGACAGCGCGCCGGTGGGGATGCTGGCGCCGTTCGCGCTCGTCGGGGTCGGGGTCGGGCTGTCGAACGGCGTGCTGGACGGCCTGGCGATCGCGGAGCTGCCGCGCGAGCGGGTCGGCGCGGCGGCCGGGCTGTTCAACACCGCGCGGCTGGCGATCGAGACCGTGATGCTGGCGGGTGCCGGGGCGATGCTGGCCGCGCTCAGCGGCGGGCGGCTGGAGGGGGAGGCCTTCACCGGCGCGCTCCACACGGTGTGCCTGGCGCTGGCCTGTCTCGCCGCCGTCGCGACCGTCTGCGTGATCGTCCTGGCCCGCCCCGCGCCCTCCTCGGAGGCCGCGAGCCCCATGCGTACGGAGAGCAAGAAGAACGTTACAGGTTGGTAATCAATCCTGGATACGCTGCGTGTTCGTCTGGTCGCTCACGGCATCATCGCTTCGTCCCATTGAGCAGAGGGAGTGCAGCCGGGTGAAGCGGGTTGTCGGGATCGGTGCGGTATTGGCGCTGCTGGCCACAGGAGTCAACGGTGCCGCGGACGCCCAGACAAGGGCGATCGCCGGCCAGGTGGTCTGGGGGCCGTGCGGGAAGCAGACCTCGGTCACCGACCGGGTGCTCGGCGGGGTGGGGATCACCCCGCCGGCGGCGGTCGAGCCGGAGCAGCCGGGTGTGGAGTGCGGGCAGGTCAGGGTGCCCCTCGACTACCGCGACCCGTACGGCCAGCACATCACGCTGGCGCTCAACCGGATCAAGGGCTCGGTCTCCCGCGACGCCAACCACCTCGGCGTCCTGCTGGTCAACCCCGGCGGGCCCGGCGCGTCGGGCCAGGACATGGCCAAGCACGTCGCCGCGAGCCTGCCGCCGCAGCTGGCCGGCCGCTTCGACGTCATCGGCTTCGACCCGCGCGGGGTGGGCAAGAGCGAGCCCGCGCTGCGCTGCGTGGACCCGGAGCGCTACTTCGCCGCGCCGCGCCCCGACCAGGTGCCGAGCGGGCCGGCCGCCGAGCAGGCGCTGCTCGGCAGGGCCAAGGACTACGCCGACCGCTGCGGCAACCTGTGGGCCTGGATGCTGCCGTACCTGACCACCGAGAACTCCGCGCGCGACCTCGACCGCATCAGGGCCGCGCTGGACGAGGACCGCATCAGCTACCTCGGCTACTCCTACGGCACCTACCTCGGCGCGGTCTACGCCACCCTGTTCCCCGGCAGGGTCAAGCGCCTGGTCCTCGACAGTTCGGTCGACCCCGGCGGCAACTGGTACCAGACCAACCTCGCCCAGAACACGGCGTTCGAGCGACGCCACCGCGACTTCCTGGACTGGACGGCCAGGCACAACAACGTCTACGGCCTGGGCCGCACGACGAGGCAGACCTCCTTCGCCTACTACTCCATGCGCCGGCGGCTGGCCGCCAGGCCCGCGGGCGGCGTGGTCGGCCCGAGCGAGCTCGACGACCTGTTCACCGTGGGCGGCTACGCCAACGCGGTCTGGCCGCAGCTGGCCGGGGCGTGGTCGCGTTACGTCCGGCAGGGCGACGTGCAGGACCTGGTCGCCGCCTGGCGCCAGCACGCCGTCCAGGACGCCGAGGACGAGAACTCCTACGCGGTCTACCTGGGCGTGCAGTGCCGCGACGCGGCGTGGCCACGCGACTGGTCCAGGTGGCACGCCGACATGACCAGGATGCACCGCGTCGCGCCCTTCATGACCTGGCCGAACGCCTGGTACAACGCGCCGTGCGCGTTCTGGGCCGAGCCGGGGGGCACGCCCGTCACCGTCAAGGCGGACCCCGCGCTGCCGCCGATCCTGATGCTCCAGTCGCGCCGCGACGCGGCCACGCCGTACGAGGGGGCCATGCACCTGCGGCGGCGCTTCCCCAGCGCCCGCATGGTCGTCGAGCCGGGCGGCAACCACGGCGTCTCGCTGGCCGGCAACAGCTGTGTCGACGCGCATCTGGTCCGCTACCTGCAGGACGGCACCCTCCCGGCGGCCGACACCTCCTGCCGGGGCCGCCCCGCGCCGGTCGTCACCAACCGCATGGCGGCGGAGGAGACCGCGCCGGCGCCGCTGCCGGGGCTGCTCGGCGTCCGATAGGTGCGCTGGTTCCTGTCAAAAGGGGGCAGGTCGCGTAGGCTGGCCGGTGTGATGCTGCGGACATCGGCGTCGCGCGTGCTCGATGACAGCGACAGGGACGAAGTGCTCGCACTTCTCGACACCGATCCTGTCGCGAACGTCTTCGTCGCCTCCAGGGTGCGGAGCGTCGGGTTGCACCCGACGCGCCTGGGCGGGCAGATGTGGGGGTTCGGGCCGCGTGGCGCGCTCACCTCGCTCTGCTACGCCGGAGCCAACCTCGTGCCGGTCAACGCCGGCCCCGAGGCCGTGCACGCCTTCGCCGAGCGGGCCCGCAAGCAGGGGCGCAGGTGCTCGTCGATCGTGGGCCCGGCCACCGCGGTCGAGATGTTGTGGGAGCGGCTGGAGCCGTACTGGGGGCAGGCCAGGGCGATCCGCTGGTCGCAGCCGGTGATGGCGACCTCCCAGAAGCCGCCGGTGCCCGCCGACCCGCTGGTACGGCGGGTGCGGCCCGAGGAGTTCGACATCCTGCTGCCGGCCTGCGTGGCGATGTTCACCGAGGAGGTGGGTGTCTCGCCCAACGGCGGCGACGGCGGCGCGCTCTACCGCACGCGGGTGGCCGAGCTGATCCGCATCGGCCGCTCCTACGCCCGCATCGACGACGGCGCGGTGGTCTTCAAGGCCGAGATCGGGGCGGTCACCCCGCAGGCGTGCCAGATCCAGGGCGTGTGGGTCAACCCCGCGCTGCGCGGTCACGGCCACGCCGTGGCGGGGATGGCGGCGGTGGTGGAGGCGGCGCTGTCCTGCTTCGCGCCGGTGGTGTCGCTCTACGTCAACGACTACAACCACGCGGCCCGGGCCGTCTACCGCAAGGTCGGCTTCCGCGAGGTCGACACCTTCATGTCCGTCCTGTTCTAGACGGCTCGCCCGCGGCCGGCGGCATCGTGCGCCGGTGGCGTGGCGGCGCGCTCGGCGGTGACGACGGCGTCGAGCAGGCCGGGGAAGGCCGCGCCGAACTCCTCGCGCCTCAGCGCGTTCATCCGCGAGGTGCCGACGTAGTACTGCCGGATGAGGCCGGCCTCGCGCAGGACCCGGAAGTGGTGTGTGGCCGTGGAATTGCTCACGCGCAGGTCGAACCCGCCGCACCGGACGTCGGTGGTGGCGTCGTGGAGCTGCGTGACGATGCTCCGCCGTACCGGGTCGACGAGGGCCTCGAGGACCTGCTGAAGCGTGATCGTCCGGACGTCGGGGTGCGGTGGGATGCGATCGTCTTCCATGCCCGCCATTGTACGACAGCCATCGAAGTTTGACAGTCGTCGTACTTCCAGGGTTGAGTGGACCATCGTTCCCACGGCGAAAGGATGGCGTGATGGCCAGGACGGTGCTGTTCCACGAGCTCGGCGGCCCCGAGGTGATGCGGCTGGAGGACGTGGAGGCCGGTGAGCCGGGTCCGGGCGAGGTGCGCATCCGGGTGGACGCGATCGGGCTGAACAGGGCCGAGGTGCTGTTCCGCACCGGCCACTACATCGAGCCGGTGCGGCGCTTCCCCGCCAGGCTGGGTTCCGAGGCCGCCGGCGTGATCGAGGCGGTCGGGGAGGGCGTCACCGGGTTCACGCCGGGGCAGCCCGTCAGCACCGTGCCCGCCTTCTCGCAGAACGACTACGGCGTCTACGCCGAGCGGGCGATCGTGCCCGCGTCGGCGGTGGTGTCCCGTCCCGAGGGGCTGGGCGCGGTCGAGGGCGCGGCGGTGTGGATGCCGTACGTGACGGCCTACGGCGCGCTGGTGGAGGTCGGCGGGATGCGGCCCGGCGACACGGTCGTGCTGAACGCCGCGTCCAGCAGCGTGGGGCTGGCCGCCATCCACGTCGCCGAGCGTGTCGGCGCGACGCCCATCGCCCTCACCCGTACCGCCGCCAAGAAGGAGGCCCTGCTGAAGGAGGGCGCGGCGGAGGTGATCGTCACCGAGTCGGAGGACGCGGTCGAGCGGGTGCTGGCAGCCACCGGCGGCCGGGGCGCCGAGTTCGTCTTCGACGCCGTCGCCGGTCCCGGCGTGCGTGACCTGGCCAGGGTGGTCGCCGCCGACGGCACGCTCCTCGTGTACGGGGCGCTGAGCGGCGAGCCGACCCCCTATCCGGCGATCGAGCTCGGCATGCCTGCCGTGAACATGCGTACGTACACCATGCTCGAGACGGCCCGGCAGCCTGAGCGGATGCGCAGGGCGGCGGCCTTCGTGGCCTCCGGGCTGCGTTCGGGCGCCTTCCGGCCCGTCGTGGACCGTACCTTCGAGCTGGGCCAGATCGTCGAGGCCCACCGGTACCTGGAGTCGAACGCGCAGATCGGCAAGATCGTGGTGACCGTCGAGCACTGACCCGCGGCCGGAGCGGGGTTTCCGAGGGCGCCGACGGGCACGAGGGCCAGGCGTACCCCCTCGCCGGTCCCGCGCCGCCGCTGTCCGCCGGTCGGCGGCGGCACCCGTATCGCGCCGGGCGCCGTCGGCGGGCGGTGAGCTGGCGCCCGCTACGGGGTGACGACCTCGACGTCGCCCGAGTCGCTGCGCATGTCGATCACCCGGGTGGCCGACGCGTCGGTCTCGGTGTTCACCTTCTTGTCCCCCGAGCCGGTCTTCGCCATGACCTTGTACGGCCCCTGCGGCACGCGCACCTCGGTCGTCCCTGAGTCCGTCGTCGTCTTGACCCGGTCGGGCTGCGCGGTGAACGCGAGGTTCAGGTCGCCCGAGTCGCTCTCGGCCGTCACGCGCTTGGCCGTCAGGTCGCTGGCCTCGATGGTGCCGGAGTCGCTGGTCGCCTCGACCTCGCCGGACAGCGCGCGCAGCGTCACGTCGCCGGAGTCGACCATGGCCTTGATCTTGAGGCCGCGCGGCACCTCGACCTCGTAGTCGACGTCGCAGCTGATGATCCCGACCGCGGGCGGGCAGGAGAACGTCAGCACCAGCGTGTCGCCCCGCACCGTGTGCGTGGCCGTCGGCTTGGTGTTACGCCACATGAGGGTCTCCGACACGTGGATGCCCTCGCGGTCGGACTCGGTCACCACCACGTTGCCCGCGTCGCCCTCGATCCTGACGCCCGACACCTTGTCGGTGACGTCGTAGGAGGAGTTCTCGCGCTGCTCGGCGCCCACGACGCCGCAGCCTGTCGTCAGCACGCCGAGGCCCAGCAGCCCCGCCATCACGATCATCTTTTTCGTCTTCACGGATCTTACGTTCCTACACCCGCGGGGACTCGCCTTCAGGGACGACCCTGAAACCACCCTGAGAGCCGGTGGGCCTCCCCCGAGGGGTGGCGGGCGCCCGGCCCGCCGGCTCGGCCCGCGGCCGCCGGGCGTGAGCCGGGTCACCCGGTCCCGGCCGCGCCCGGCCCTCAGGCGAGACCGCTGGCCTCCAGGTGCCGGCGCAGGTGCCGGGCGGTGTGGGTCGAGGAGGTGGCGACCATGTCCCGCGGCGTGCCCTCGAAGACGATCCGGCCGCCGTCGTGCCCGGCCTCAGGCCCGAGGTCGATGATCCAGTCGGCGGCGCGGATCACGTCGAGGTTGTGCTCGATCACGACGACGGTCGAGCCGGAGTCCACCATCCGGTCGAGGAGGCCGACGAGCCGTTCGACGTCGGCGATGTGCAGCCCCGTCGTCGGCTCGTCGAGGATGATGGTCCGGCCGGGGGCGGCCAGCTCAGTGGCGAGCTTGAGCCGCTGGCGTTCCCCGCCGGACAGGGAGGTGAGCGGCTGGCCGAGGGTGAGGTAGCCGAGACCGACGGCGTCGAGGCGGTCGAGGACCTCCCTGACGGGTTTCTGGGTGAAGAAGGCCTGGGCGTCGTTGACGCTCATCTCGAAGACGTCGGCGATCGTGCGCCCGTTGACCGCGTGCCGCTGCGCCTCGGCCGTGAAGCGCCTGCCCCGGCAGGACTCGCAGCGGGTGGTGACGCCCTCCATGAACGCCAGGTCGGTGTAGATCAGGCCGGTCCCCTCGCAGGCCGGGCACCCGCCGGTCGAGTTGGGGGTGAACAGGCCGACCGGCCGGCGGGTGGCCCTGGCGAAGATCTGGCGGACGGAGTCCAGCAGCCCGGTGAAGGTCGCCGGGCTGGAGCGGCGGGAGCCGCGGATGGGCCGCTGGTCGATCACGACCGCGTCCGGCTCGGCGGCGGGCAGGTGGCCGAGGACGAGGCTGCTCTTGCCGGACCCGGCGACCCCCGTGACCACCGTCATGACGTCGCGCGGGACGCGCACGGTGACGTCGCGCAGGTTGTTCGAGCGGGCGTGCTCGATCACCGTCCAGCCGGTCGCCGGCCGCGGGTCGCCGCGCTTGGCCCGGTCGGCTCGCAGCCCCGCGCCGGTGGGGGTGTCGGCCCGGCGGAGCTCGGCGTAGGCGCCCTCGAAGACGACGCGGCCGCCCGCGGCCCCCGCTCCCGGCCCCATGTCGACGCAGTGGTCGGCGATCGCCATGACCTCGGGGGCGTGCTCGACGACGATCACCGTGTTGCCGCGGTCGCGCAGGGCGAGGAGCATCTCGCCGAGCGTGTCCACGTCGCGCGGGTGCAGGCCGACGGTGGGTTCGTCGAAGACGTACAGCATGTCGGTGAGGGCGCTGCCGAGATGGCGCACCATCTTGACGCGCTGCGACTCGCCGCCCGAGAGGGTCGAGGTGGCGCGGTCGAGACTGAGGTATCCCAGCCCCAGGGTGACCATGCGGCGCAGGTGCTCGCGCAGCACCGACAGCAGCGGCGCGACCTCGGGGCGGTCGACGGCGCCGATCGTCTCCAGCAGGTCGTCCACCTGCATCGCGTTGCAGTCGGCGATGGAGTGGCCGCCGATGAGGCTGGCGCGGGCGGGCGCGGCCAGGCGGGAGCCGTCGCATTCCGGGCAGCGGCGCCTGGCCACGATCCGCTCGAACGCCTCCCGCTGCGCCCCCTTGAACGACTCGGGTTCCCGTTGCAGGTAGATGCGCGAGAACCGGGACAGCACCCCTTCGTAGGCGGTGCCGACGGCGTCCATGCCCGCGGGCGGTTTCAGCGTGTCGGGGGGAGCGTGCAGGAGGATGTCGCGTTCCTCGGCGGTGTAGTCGCGGATCTTCTTGTCGACGTCGAAGAAGCCCGACCGGGCGTACGCCTTCCACATCCACTGGCCGGGCGCGAACGCCGGGAACGTGATCGCGCCCTCGGCCAGCGACCGGTCGTCGTCGACGAGCTCGGACTCGACGACCGTGGCGGCCACGCCCAGGCCCTGGCAGTTCGGGCACATGCCCGCCGGGTCGTTGAAGCTGTAGGCGTTGGAGTAGCCGGCCGGGGGCTCGCCGAGCCTGGAGAACAGCAGCCGCAGGCGGGCGCCGATGTCGGTCGCGGTGCCCACGGTGGAGCGGGGGCCGCCCGACAGCCGCTTCTGGTCCACGATGATCACCGCGGACAGGTTCTCCAGGTGGTCGACGTCGGGCTGGCCGTAGCTGGGCAGCCGCCCCTGCGCGAAGGCCGTGAAGGTCTCGTTGAGCTGCCGTCCGGACTCGGCCGCGAGCGTGTCGAAGACCAGCGACGACTTGCCCGATCCCGAGACGCCGGTGACGACGGTGAGCCGGCGCTTGGGGATGTCGACATCGACGTTCTTGAGGCTGTTCTCCCGCGCGCCGCGGACGCGGATCACCTCGTCGTAGGGGCTCATCGGCCCAGCCCCTTGAACGCGCGCACCGCCAGGGGCCCGAAGACCGCGGTGAGCAGGAGCGGCGCGGCCAGCGCGATGACGAGCGGGTGCCCGGCCGCCCACGTCAGCCCCGGCTGGTGGACACCGGTGAACAGCTCGCGGACGGCGGTCGCCGTGGCCGACAGCGGGTTCGCCTCGGCGATCGCGCCGAGCCAGACCGGCATCGTGACCGGCTGGACGAACACGGTCGACAGGAAGCCGATCGGCCAGGCCAGCAGCTGCGCGGCGCTCACCGCCTCCGGCGAGCCCACCGTCAGCCCGGCCCACACCCCCACCCACAGCAGGCCGAAGCGCAACCAGAGCAGCAGCCCGTAGGCGGCCAGGGCGGGCAGGACGCCGTTCTCCCACCGCCATCCGAGGGCCAGGCCGGCCAGCGTGATCACGACGACCTCCACGACCGAGGTCAGCATGTCGGCGAGCACGCGGCCGAGCAGGACCGAGCCCCGCGAGATGGGCATGGAGCGGAACCGGTCGGTCACCGTCTTGGCCGCGTCGGTCGTCACCGCGATCATCGTCGTCTCGACGCCGAACAGCATCGTGAACGCCAGGACACCCGGGATGACGAACAGGATGTAGCCCCCCGCGCTTCCCGCGATCGCGCCGCCGAGCAGGCCGCCCATCATGAGGATGACGAGCACGGGGAACAGCAGCTGGACCGCGAAGGCGGCCGGCCTGGCCCGCCAGTGCCTGATGGTACGGCCCGCCAGGATGGTCGCCTCGCGCCACAGGCGCGTCCGCACCGGCGCCGCCGTGGAGCCTGCCAGAGGGATGGTCGTCATGAGGGCGCTCCGGCGGGTGAGGTGGCGTACAGGTGGAGGTAGACGTCTTCGAGGGTCGGCGCGCGCAGCTCCATGCGGGGCTCGCCGACGAGCTTCTTGAGGTCTTCGGGCGTGCCCTGGGCGATGACCCTTCCCTCGCGCAGGATCACCACGTCGTCGGCCAGCGCGTCGGCCTCCTCGAGGTACTGGGTGGTCAGCAGGACGGTGGTGCCCGCCTGGGCGAGGGCGCGCACCGAGCTCCACAGGTCGCGCCGCGCCTGCGGGTCGAGGCCCGTGGTGGGCTCGTCGACGAAGAGCACGCTCGGCGTGGTGATGAGGGAGGTCACCAGGTCGAGGCGCCTGCGCATCCCGCCGGAGAAGGCGCCCACCGCTCGTCCGCCCGCCTCGGTCAGCCCCGCCTTGTCGAGCAGCTCGCCGGCCCGTGCGCGGGCGCGGCGCCGGTCCAGGCCCGCCAGCCTGCCGAACAGTTCGAGGTTCTCCCGGGCGCTCAGCAGCTCGTCCAGCGCCGCGTACTGGCCGACGAGCCCGATCGCGGCCCGCACCCGTGTCGCCGCCTTGTCCACGTCCCAGCCGGCGACGTGGACGGTGCCCGCGTCCGCCCTGGTCAGGGTGGCCAGGATCCTGACCATCGTGGTCTTGCCCGCGCCGTTGCCGCCGAGCAACGCGCAGATCCGGCCCGTCGCCACCGTGAGGTCGACGCCGTCGAGCGCGGGACGTTCGGTGCCGGGGAACCGCTTGCGCACCCCCTTCACCTGGATCGGGGTAGGAACGGTCATTTCGCTGTTCACGTGCCCTCCCATCGTTTCGGACAATGTATAGTACAGCGTAAACCGAAGGGAGTTGACGGTGGCGAAGAGAGCCGAGCGGCCGGGAGACCCGATCAAGCTGATCGGGCTGCTGTGGCGGCCCGCCGAGGCGGTGAGCCGATCAGGGCTCACCCCCAAACGCATCACGGACGCCGCGATCGCCGTGGCCGACCAGGAGGGGCTCGACGCGCTCACCATCCGCAGGGTGGCCGGCGACCTCGGCGTCAGCCCGATGGCCCTCTACCCCTACATCGCGGGCCGCTCGGAACTCATCGAGCTCATGCTCGACGCCGTCGCCGCGGCGGTCTACGCCGAGGGACCGCCGCCCGCGCAGGCCGGACCGTGGCGAGCCAGGGCCGAGCGCATCGCGCAGGCCAACTGGGACCACCACATGGCCCATCCGTGGACGGTGGAGGCCGCGCCCGGCCGTCCGGTGCCAGGCCCCGGGGTGTCCGGCAAGTACGAGGCCGAGCTTTCGGCCCTCGACGGGCTGGGGCTGAGCGACATCGAGATGGACCGGGCGCTCACGGCGATCCTCGGGCTGGTCTCCAGCGCGGCACGCTGGGTGATCTCGCTGCGGCGCATCAGGGAGGAGAGCGCGCTCACCGACGTGCAGTGGTGGGAAGGCGTCGCCCCCGCCCTGGCCGCGGCGACGGCGGGCACCTCCTATCCGGTCGCGCGGCGGGTCTCGACGAGCCTCGGCGAGGCCACCGGCATGGCCAGCGACCCCGAAGGCGCCTTCCGCTTCGGGCTGGACATGCTGCTGGACGGCCTGGCCCGGCAGATCGACGCCCGCCCCTAGCCGCGAGGCGCACGGCGGCCCTACTGGTGCGCGCGGTCGAGCTCCTCGTCCAGGGCCATGGCCGCGGCGACGAGCGCCAGATGGGTGAAGGCCTGCGGGAAGTTGCCGAGCTGCTCGCCCGACGGGCCGATCTCCTCGGCGAACAGGCCGACGTGGTTGGCGTAGGTGAGCATCTTGTCGAAGGCGTAGCGGGCCTGCCGCAGCCGCCCTGAGCGGGCCAGGGCCTCCACGTAGAGGAAGCTGCACAGGTTGAAGGTGCCCTCCGAGCCGCGCAGCCCGTCAGGGGAGGCGGCCGGGTCGTAGCGGTAGACGAGGCTGTCGCTGACCAGCTCCCTGTCCATGGCGTCGAGAGTGCTCAGCCAGTCGGGGTCACGGGGATCGAGGAACCCGACGCGCGGCATGAGCAGGAGCGAGGCGTCCAGGACGTCGGTGGCGTAGTGCTGGACGAACGCCCGCCGGTCCGCGTTCCAGCCGCGCGTGACGATCTGGTCGAAGACGGCGTCGCGGGCGTTCAGCCAGCGGGCCAGGCCGGCCGGGCGGGAGTGCGTGGTGGCCATGCGGATGCCGCGGTCGAAGGCGACCCACGTCATCAGGCGGCTGAAGGTGAACTCCTGCTGCCCGCCGCGGGTCTCCCAGATCCCCTCGTCGGGGCGGTCCCAGTTGTCGGACAGCCAGTCGAGCAGCCCCGCGAGGGCCTGCCAGCCGCGGATGCCCCCCACGTTACGGGTCTGCGCCAGGGCGTCGGCGGCCTCGCCGTAGATGTCGAGCTGGATCTGGCCGGCGGCGGCGTTGCCGGCCCGGACCGGCGCCGACTTCCGGTAGCCCTCCAGGTGGGGCAGGATCTCCTCGGTCAGGTGCGGGTCGCCGTCGATCCGATACATGATCTGCAGCGGCTCGCCCGAGGTGGTGCCGCCGTCGAGCAGACGGTCACGCAGCCACCGGCGGAAGGCGTGGGCCTCCTCGACGAAGCCGAGGTCGATCAGCGCCCTGACCGACAGAGAGGCGTCACGGACCCAGGTGTAGCGGTAGTCCCAGTTGCGCTCGCCGCCGATCTGCTCGGGCAGGCCCATGGTGGCCGCGGCGATCGGCGCGCCGGTGGGCGCGTAGGTGAGCAGCTTGAGAGTGATCGCCGCCCGGTTCACCATGTCCTGCCAGCGGCCGCGGTAGCGCGACGCGCGCAGCCAGCCGAGCCAGAAGCCCGTGCAGGCCTCGAAACTGCGAAGGACGTCGTCGCCGGTCAGCGGGGTCGTGGGCCGGCCGCTGCGGTCGCTCGTCAGCGTGATGGCGACCACGTCGCCGGCCTGGAGGGTGAAGCGGGCGGTGACGTCGTTGCCGTCCGGATGCAGGGTGAGAGGGAAGCTGGCCTGCAGGTGGAGGTCCGTGCCAGGACCGTGGAAGAGAGCCGACCCGTCGTCGAGGAAGGCGAGGGTGTGCTGCGTCCGGCCGTAGTCGAAGCGGGGACGGCAGACCAGCTCGAAGGGCAGGCTGCCGCGAACCATCCGGATCGCCCGCACCAGGCGGTGCCGGTCGGACGGGGTGGCGGAGGTGTCCGGCTCCATGAAGTCGGCGACCTCCCCGACCCCGCCGGGCGCCATGAAGCGGGTGACCAGGACCGCGGTGTCCGGCAGATAGAGCTGCCGGACCGTCGCCTCGGAGACGCCGTCCAGGTCGGCGGCGAGCCGGCAGTGCCCCCCGCGATCGCTGTCCAGGATGGAGGCGAACAGGCTCGGGGAGTCGAAGCGGGGCGTGCACCACCAGTCGATGGTGCCCGTGCCGGAGACGAGGGCGGCGGTTTGCAGATCCCCGACTATGCCGTGGTCCGCGATCGGCGGGTAGTCGTTCATGGGCACCTCCGGCGCTGTCGAGCGCACCGATCGGCCACCGCTGGGGGACGGAGCAGTCTTTCTTCAACGGTAACGCTCCGGCGACCCGGCGGACCAGCCCCCGCCCGCCCGGCTAGCGGTGGCCCAGGACGTTGATCACGCGGCCGCCGGGGTCGCGGACGAAGAACCGGCGCACGCCCCACTCCTCGTCGCTCAGCGGGTGCACGATCTCGGCGCCGCTCTTCACCACGGCCGCGTAGGCGGCGTCCACGTCGTCGACCTCGACGCTCAGGTCCGGGTTCACCGGACCCGTCAGGTCGGTGGTCATGACGCTGATCTGGGCGGTGGGCTGACCGGGGGAGGCGAGGGTCATGATCCAGCCGTGGTTCATCACCTCCTCGAAGCCGAGCAGCCGGTAGAAGTCCCTGCTGTCGTCGAAGGCGGCGGAGGTCAGGTTGGGCACGACGCGGCGAACGGTCATCGAGGGCTCCTCATGGTCGGTGTCGTGAGCCTGGCGTCCGGCCCGCCGCCCTCAGAGGCGGACGAGACGGTCGAACAGGCGGGTGAGCTCGCCCTCCGGGTCCGTGGTCAGCCCCGCGTGGACCGGGGAGGTCTGGACGACCGTGCTGCGGGGCGCGGTCAGCCAGCGGAACCTGCTGCCCAGCGACTCGCGCTCCAACGGCCCCGCCGCCTCACCGCAGGCCAGCTCGTAGCCCGCCAGCGCGAGCCGTACCTCGCCGGGGTCGGCGGAGGGGTCGAGGGCGCGCAGGCGGTCCTCGTCGAGCTCCACGCGGGCGCACAGGTAGTCGCGCGGCTGGCAGTACAGCAGGATCCCGACGTTGATCTGCTCGCCGCGCTCCATCTGCGGGATGACACGGATGACGGCGTACTCGTAGACGTCGCGTCCCATCACTTGTCTCCCTGCTTCCAGAAAGCGCCGACCGAGCCCGGCCCGCTCTTCGGCGCGGCCTTCGCCGCGACCGTCAGCCACTCGCGCGGGCCGTGGGCGCGGGCCAGCAGGTGGTCGACATACGCGTCGCGTACGGCCTGCGCCGACTCGAAGCCCTGCTCGCCCTCCAGCCACTCGTCGGGCACGAGCGCGGTCACCTCGGCCAGCAGCTCCCTGGTGATCTTCGCGGCGAGCCGGTCGCCCGCCAGGGACACGTCGGCCGCGAACGGCGCCAGGACATGGTCCGCGGCGTCGAAGGGCCGCTGCGGGTCGGCGCTCTTCCAGCTGTAGTGGAACCACAACGCCGCGCCGTGGTCGATGAGCCAGGTGTCGTGGTGCCAGACCAGCAGGTTGGGGTTGCGCCACGTCCTGTCGACGTTGTGGATCAGGCCGTCGAACCACAGCACCTCGGCGGCGAAGCCCGCGTCGGGACGCCAGGACAGGGGGTCGAAGCCGAGGGCGCCGGGCAGGAAGTCGATCGCGACGTTACGCCCGGCGCTGGCCTGCAGCAGCGCCTGGATCTCGAAGTCAGGCTCGCGCAGGCCGATCTGCGGGTCGAGGTCGACGAGCTTGAGCTCGGGGGTGCGCAGGCCGAGCCGCCTGGCCAGCTCGGCGCAGATGATCTCGGCGACGAGCACCTTGGGCCCCTGCCCGGCGCCACGGAACTTCACGACGTAGGTGCCGAGGTCGTCGGCCTCGACCACCCCCGGCAGCGACCCACCCTCCCGCAACGGGGTCACATAGCGGGTCGCCATGATCTCTTCCAGCATGCGTCGAGGCTATCGGCCCCGCGCCGCCCGCCCGACCACGCCCCCGGGACGCCCGCCGCCGACCGGGCCCCCGGCACGTCTCACATCCTGGCGATGACCTCCTCGGCGAAGCGCTCCATCGTGTCGACCTTGGGCTCTTCGGGCGACAGCCACCACGGCGCGGCCATCGTGCCGGTGATGCCCTTGTCGGCGAAGCGCCGGTAGGTGGCCGCCTCCGGGAGCACCGCCAGCGGGGCGATGATCTCGAGCGCGTCCTCCTGCCTGCCGTACTCCTTCAGGTAGCGGCGCAGGTCGGCGAGGACGGCGTCGATCTGCTCCTCGGTGTAGATCCGGTTGCCGATCCAGCCGTCACCGACCCTGGCCGCCCTGCGCAGCGCCGCCTCGCTGTCGCCGCCGACGTAGATCGGGACGGGCGCGGCGGGCACGGGCGACATCGACAGCGGCGGCAACCCCGGCAGGTCCACCTGCTCGCCCGACCACAGCTCCCGCAGGCGGGGGATCATCTCGTCCAGCCTGCGCCCGCGCGTGTGGAAGTCCTGTCCGGTGGCGACGAACTCCTCCTTGCACCAGCCGACGCCCACCCCGAAGCTCACCCGGTCGCCGGACAGGACGGCGGCCGTCGACACCTGCTTGGCCACGGTGATCAGGTCGCGCGCCGGCGCGATGTAGACGTTGGGCGAGAAGCGCAGCCGCGTGGTCACCGCCGCCATCGCGCCGATCGTCACCCACACGTCCGGCCAGTGCGTCTCTGCCGTCCAGCGCATCCTGCCGTAGGGGTACGGCGTGCTGAAGTCGGCGAAGAACAGGTGGTCCGACAGCGTGAAGGTGTCGAACCCGCAGCGTTCGGCGGCCACCGCCAGGTCGAGGAACTCGGAGGTGTCGCAGAAGGAGGCGCCGAGCCAGAACTTCACTGAAACTCCGGGATGACCTTGGTGGCGAACAGTTCGAGGTTGCGCTTGACCGTGTCGAGTGGGAGCACGCCCTGCTGGCCCTGCATGTACAGGCCGAACCACTCCAGGTCGGGCATGCGGTCGAGCATGCGCTGGATGCCGCGCTTGACGTCGTCGGGTGAGCCGAACAGCGCCATCTCGACGTCGTTCATCCGCCGCACGTCGCCCTTCTCCGGCGAGATCGGCCGGTGCTTGTCGTCCTCCTTCTTGCGCAGCACCTCGAGGTAGCCGAACGGTCCGAAGAAGGCGGCGAAGTCCTTGGGGATGTTCCTGCCGTAGGTGTTGATCGCCTCCTCGGTGGTGTCCGCGATCCCGACGATCTTGAGGATGCCGGTGTGCTCGCCCAGCTTGTAGTGACGGCCCTGCTTGGCCGACTCCTCCTGGTAGAGCTTGGCCTTCGCGGCGTGGTCGTCGGGGTTGGGGGTGAACATCCACGGCAGGATGTCCTCCTGCGCCGCCCTGATGACCGAGCGGTCGGAGATCGTGAACGGCTGCCACAGCTCGGGGTGCGGGTTCTGGTACGGCCGGGGGCAGACGCTGACCGCCTGGACCCGGTCCTCGTCGTCGAGCTCGCCGGGCGCGCCGAAGGTCCGCGTCCACTCCGTGGCGGGCCACCCCTCGATCCCTTCGAAGGGATACGGCACCTGGTAGTCGAGGACGTCGGACTTGTAGCGGAGGGTCTCCTGCGTCCAGGCCATCTTCATGATCTTGAGGATCTCGCCGAAGACGTCGAAGTTGCGGTTGTCGCTCGACGAGCCGTCCGACCTGGCCGCCGCCGCGTGCCAGCGCTGGCCCAGGACGTTCATCCACCGGTTCTGGTAGCCGCGCGCCACGCCCAGCCGCAGCCGTCCCTTGGAGAACTGGTCGAGCAGCGCCACGTCCTCCGCCGCCCTGATCGGATCCCAGGCGGGCAGCACGAGTCCGAGCGGCGCCAGCAGGATGCGCTCGGTTCGCGCGGCCAGGTCGGTCAGGAACATCAGCGGGTTGACCGAGAACTCCATCCCTTCCGAGTGGAAGTGGTGCTCGGTCATCATGAGCGCGTCGAAGCCGATCCGGTCGGCGTGCACCGCGATCTCCCGCACCTCGTGCAGCAGCCTCTGGTACGACTCGGTGTCCCGTCCGATCGGCCGCTTGGCCCGCGCGTTCTCCTCGGCCGCGTACCCCGAGCCGGGGATCTGGGGGTTCAGAAAGATGGCGAACTTCACCGGGAGATCTCCTTCAGCCATTGGTTGACCACGAGCAAGAACTCGGCGGGCCGCTCCTCGTGCAGCCGGTGTCCGCTGCCCTGCCAGCAGACCGTGCGCGAGGCGGGGTGGGTGAACAGGCCCGTCTCCCACGCCGCCTGCGCGGGGTCGGTCCAGAACGTGAGCACGGGGCAGGTCCGGCGAGACAGGTACGGCTCGGCCGCGCCGCGCGAGCCGATCGCCTCCTCTCCCGACCACAGCCCGTCGTACGCCTCGGCCAGCACGTGCGGCGGTGTCGCCAGCAGCCGCCGCCGGTGCCACTCGCGCAGCCAGCCGGGGGAGGCGGGGGTGTAGCACCACTGGTCGATCTGGACGGCCGGGGCCTCCCGCATCGCGACCGCCATGGCCACGACCTCGTCGGGACGTCCGTAGCCGGGGTCCACGCCGATGACGGCGGTGACGCGCGCGGGGTGCTCGACGGCCAGGCGGGAGGCGATCACCGCGCCCATGGAGTGGCCGACGATCACGCACCGCTCGACGTCGAGCAGGTCGAGCAGGTCGACGAGGTCCTCGCTCATGCGGACGGGGTTGTTGCCCTTGTCCTCCGCCGAAGAGTAGCCGTGCCCGCGCAGGTCAACCGCGATGACCCGGTGCCTGCCGGCGAGGGTGGGGATGTGTCGCGCCCACTGATGGGAGTCGGCGCCCCAGCCGTGGACGAGCAGCAGCGTCGTGTCGCCTGAGCCGTCGTCGGTGTAGAACAGCCGCACGCCCGCGACCGCAGCGAATCCCATGAGCGGCAAGCTACTCTAAGAACCGGTCCCGAGCAATCGCTTGGTTAAGGAGCGGTCATGCGGCTTGGCGTCACGATGTTCAGCACCGACCTGGCGATGCCCGTCGCCGACCTGGCCAGGGCGGCTGAGGAACGCGGCTTCTCCTCCCTCTACCTGCCCGAGCACACCCACATCCCGGTGTCCCGCCGCACCCCGCCGCCCACCGGTACGCCGCAGCTCGCCGAGGAGTACCGGCGCACGCTCGACCCCCTGGTCGCCCTCGCGTCGGCGGCGGCCGTGACCTCGACGATCACGCTCGGCACCGGCATCCTGCTGGCCGCCCAGCGCGAGCCCATCGTCACCGCCAAGGCGATCGCCACGCTGGACCACCTGTCGGGCGGGCGCGTGGTGATCGGCGTCGGCTTCGGCTGGAACGTGGAGGAGATCGAGAACCACGGCGTGCCGTACCGGGAGCGGCGGCAGGTGGCCAGGCGCCACGTGCTGGCGATGAAGGCCCTGTGGAGCCGGGAGGTGGCGGCCTTCGACGGCGTCGAGCCGTCGTGGTCGTGGCCCAAGCCGGCCTCGGGGCCGCCGGTCTACGTGGGCGGAGCCGCGGGACCCACCCTGTTCGCGCACGTCGCCGAGTACGCCGACGGCTGGATGCCGATCGGCGGCAAGGGCATCAAGGCGGCGCTGCCTGCGTTGCGGGAGGCGTCGGCGACGGCGAAGGTGATCCCGTTCGGCACCCTGCCCACCCGCGGCAAGCTCGACTACTACGCCGCGCTCGGCATCGAGGAGACCGTGCTGTCGCTGCCCAGCGGGACGGCCGACGAGGTGCTGCCGGTTCTCGACCGGTACGCCGCCTTCCTATAGTTGTCGGCATGCCGTTGAGCCCCCTCCAACCGGGCGATCCGCAGGACCTTCAGGGATACCGCGTCCTCGCCCGGCTCGGCCAGGGCGGCCAGGGCGTGGTCTACGAGGCGCTGTCGCCCGGCGGGAAGCGCGTGGCGGTCAAGTGGCTGCACGCCCGCTCCGACGACGCGCAGGGCCTGCGCACCGAGCGGCGGCTGCGGGCGGAGCTCGAGAGCATCCGCAGGGTGGCCCCGTTCTGCACGGCGCAGGTGCTCGACGCGGGGGTGACGGACGGCAGGCCGTACGTCGTCAGCGAGCTGGTCGAAGGCGAGTCGCTGCACGTGCTCGTCACACGGGAGGGGCCGCGCACGGGCGGCGCCCTCGACCGGCTCGCGGTGGGCACGATGACCGCGCTGGCGGCGATCCACCGTGCGGGCGTGGTCCACCGCGACTTCAAGCCGCAGAACGTGCTGCTCGGCCCGGAGGGGCCACGGGTGATCGACTTCGGGATCGCGCGGCTGATCGACTCCACCAGCACCGTCGGCGCCCAACCGGTCGGCACGCCCGCCTACCTGGCCCCCGAGCAGATCAGCGGGGAGCCCGCGGGCACGCCGGTGGACCTGTTCGCGTGGGGGCTGACCATGTCGTTCGCCTCCAGCGGGCGGGCCGCGTTCGCCGCCGACTCCTATCCCGCGGTGCTCGGCAGGATCCTGTACGGCACGCCGGACCTCGGGCAGTTGTCGGGAACGCTGCGGGAGCTGGTGGTGGCGTGCCTGGCCAGGGCGCCGCAGGAGCGGCCCACGGCGGAGGAGGCGCTGGCCGTCCTGCTCGGCGGGCCCGCCGCCACCCCGCCCGCCGCCACCCTGTCCGCCGGCGCCTCGTCCGCCGCCACTCTGCCCGGCGCCGTTCCGCCCGTGGCCTCTCCGCCCGCGCCCCGCTCGGTCCATGGGGCGGCGGCGCCGGGGCGCCCACCGGTCTCGGTGGCCGAGCGCGCAGCCGCGAGCCGCACCGACGAGGGCACGCTCGTGGCCGCGGAGCACCCGGCACGGCCGAGCCGTGCCGGGCGGTGGCCGTGGCGGTGGTGGTGGATCGCGGCGGCGGTGGCCGGCGCGCTGGCGCTGGCGGCGGGCGCGCTCGCGCTGGCGAGCCCGTGGCGCGGCGATCCGCCGCCGCTCGCCGGCGAGTGGTCCGGCGCGGCCCATCACCCTAGCTCGAAGGTCACCTTCCCGATACGGCTGAGCCTACGGGGCGACGCGGCCGGGGGCACCATGCGGTGGGGCCAGAGCCTCCACTGTGACGGCGTCCTGGCCAGAGTCGACCCGGCCACCTACGACCTGTCGCAGGTCAGGGGTGAGGGATGCCATCCCGGCCGGGTGGTGTTCGCCGCGGAGGACACGCGCGGGTACACGTTTCAGGTGATCAGAGCGGGCGAGGACACCCCTCGCTACACAGGAAGTATCCAGAAATAGGACATCACAACGGCGTCACGGTCCGTTGACGCGCCGCGATCCCTCGACTTCAGTAGAGAGGTAACCGGTGGGCGGCGAGGGGAGGCGCCCGTGCCGAAACCGCTCCGGGCGGGGGACCCTCAGCGACTGGGCGACTACGAACTGTCCGGGCGGCTGGGGGAGGGCGGTCAGGGGATCGTCTACCTCGGCGAGTTAGGCGCGAACTCTTTCGCGATCAAGTTGCTGCACGGACCCGTGGGCGAGGAGCCGGCGGCTTTCCTGCGCGAGGTCGAGCTGGCCAAGCAGGTCGCGCGGTTCTGCACGGCGCAGGTGGTGGACGCCGGGCTGGACGACGGCAGGCCGTACATCGTCAGCGAGTACGTCGAAGGACCCTCGCTGGCCAGGGACGTGGCACTCGAGGGCCCGCGCGGCGGCGGCGCCCTCGAACGGCTCGCGGTCGGCACCGCCACCGCGCTGGCCGCCATCCACCGCGCCGGCATCGTGCACCGTGACTTCAAACCGCAGAACGTGCTGCTCGGTTCCGACGGCCCCCGCGTGATCGACTTCGGCCTGGCCAAGGTGCTGGACGCGGCGGCGACCGTGAGCGGCAGGGGCGTGGGCACGCCCGCCTACATGGCGCCCGAGCAGATCACCGCCTCGGCGATCACCGGGGCGGTGGACGTCTTCGCGTGGGGCGCGACGATGTGCTTCGCGGCCAACGCCGCCGCGCCGTTCGGACAGGACTCGGTGGCGCCGGTGCTGCACCGCATCCTGACCGCGCAGCCCGAGCTGGGGCGGCTCGACGGGCGGCTGCGCGGCCTGGTCGCCTGCTGCCTGGACAAGGACCCGCGCAACCGGCCGGCCAGCGGGGAGCTGTTGCTGGCGCTGCTGGGCGCGGGTGGGGGCGTGCCGGCGGAGGTGCTGCGCTCGCCCGCGCCGCACATCCTGCGCGTGGATCCGGACCCGCTGGCCGAGCCGGAGGCGACCGGGGCCTCGGGCGGCTACCTGCTGCCGGAGATCCCGGCGCAGCGCGGCGCCGAGCCGGTCGCGGGCGCCCGGCTGAGGGAAGCGGTCCGGGCCTCCGGCTCGGGCGCGGCGCCCGCCAGACGTCCGGCGGGCCCCCGGCCGACGGCGGATCCCTCGAACCCCTGGCCGGCGGGGGATCCCGCGGGCCCCCGGACAGCGGGGGATTCGGCGGATCCGGCGGGCCGTTGGACGTCGGGGGATCCGGCGGATCCGGCGGGCCCCCGGCGGGCGCATTCGGTGGGCGACGTGGGGGAAGGCCATCCCTCGTGGCCGGGACCCGCGGGCTGGACACCGGAGGCCACCCATCCAGGCCGCTGGGCGGGGCCCGCCGCCAACCGCGTCTCGCTGGCGGTCTCCTCCGCGCTGCTGATCAGCGCCGCGGTGCTGGTCGCCGTCCTGGTGCCGGCCCTGCAGAGCGCCAGGACACCGGCCGCCGCCGCGCCCAGGTCCGCGGTCGTGACCGGGACGCCCACCCCGGCGACGGTCCAGCAGGGCTCGGGCGGGATCAGCGACAGCCCCGCGACGGTCGAGCGTCCGCCGCTCACGGTGCCCGCTCAGCCGGTCCTGTACGCGGTGCCTGGCGTCGTGGGACTGGACCGTTCCGCGGCGATCAGGGCGATCGAGGGCGCGGGGCTCGTCGTGGGGTCGGTGCGTTCGAGCGAATCCTCACGGCCGTCGGGCGAGGTGCTGGGGAGCACGCCTGGACCGGGAGCGAGGGTGGCCAGGGGCACCAGGGTCGACCTGAAGGTGTCGGCGGGCGGCGTCGAGGTGCCCGCGCTGACGGGGATGTCGCGCGAGGCCGCCGAGGCGGCGCTGAAGACGGCGGGACTGAAGGTGGGCAGGATCGGCACGAGCTGCTCCGACCTGCCCGACGACCAGGTGATCAGCAGCAGGCCGGCGGCGGGCGCGCGCGTGACGGCGGGCCGTGCGGTCGCGCTGACGGTGGCCCGGCACGGCGTGCGGGTGCCGCAGGTGGTGGGGCTGTCCAGGCGTGAGGCCCGGGCCGTGCTGGGAGACGCGGGCCTCGCGGTACGGCAGCGGCCCCAGATCGTCGGCGAGATCGGCCAGGTGGACTCGGTGCTCGGGCAGAGCGTGTCGCCCGGCACGTGCGCCGCGCCTGGACAGCCGATCGTGATCACGGTCGGCGTGGCGGGTCAGTCGTTCCCCGACCCTGGCGAGCCGAGCACGCCACCCGACGTCGATCCGCCCGCGGGCACCGACCCCGAGCCGACTCCCGCGCCGACCTCCGGCGCTGGATCGCCCGCGGACTGACGACCGTCCGGCCGCCCCCTCCTCAGATGGCGAGGGCGGCCGCGGTGAGCACGGGCAGCACGCTCTCCTCGGGCAGGTCCATCGTCTGCACGACGCCCCACTGGAGCGCGCCGAGCACCGCCCACCCGCGTACCCGCGTCTCCCGCGTCGGTTCGGGGCCGACGAGCTTGGTGAAGATCTCGTCGCGGAAGGTCCTGATGGCCTCGCCCGGCGATCCGGCGGGCGCGTCGTCGGCACCGCCCAGGTCCTCCATGACCAGCCTGATCACCGCGCGGTGCCGTACGGTGAAGGCCGCCAGCGCCGTCACGAGCGCGCGCCGGTCGGCGAAGTCGGTGCCCAGCAGGTCGAGCATGTCGTCGGCGCAGGGCGCGATCAGCTCGGCGGCCAGCGTGTCCTTGGGGTGGAAGTGGTAGGCGACGGCCGTCTTGGTCAGCCCGACCGCGGCGGCGATGTCGGCCAGCGACGTGGCGGCGTAGCCGCGCTCGGCGAACAGCGTGCGGGCGGCGGCCAGGATCCTGGTGCGGGTGTCGCGTCCCTGCTCGAGTGTGGTCATCGTCCCGCTTCCGCCCGGGGCCGTCGCCAATGATCACACCATCGTAGGGCCGGGCGGCGCCGTGGCGGACGGCGGGCTAGAAGACGATCACGGAGCGGGCGACGCTGCCCTGGCGGACGTGCGCGACGGCCTGGCCGATGTCGGCCAGGGGGAGGCGTTCGGTGATCAGGCCGTCGAGATCGAGTCGGCCGCGCTGGTACTGCGCGGCCAGCATGGGCAGGTCGCGGTGGGGGGCCGCGTCGCCGCCCTGGGTGCCCATGAGGCGGCGGGAGGCGAACAGCAGGCCGGGCTCGATGGTCAGGGGGGTGCCGGCGGCGGGGCTGCCGACCATGACCGTGGTGCCGCCCGGCTGGGTGGCGGCGAAGGCCTGGCCGAGGACGCCGGCGACGCCCGTGGCGTCGAAGGCGTGGTCGACGCCGCCGCGCACGATCTCGCCGACCTGCCGGGGGAGGTCGCCGGCGAGCAGGGTGTGGGTGGCGCCGAAGCGGGCGGCGAGCTTGAGCTTCTGCTCGACGACGTCGGCGGCGATGATCGTGGTGGCGCCCGCCAGCACCGCCCCCTGGACGACGTTGAGCCCGACGCCGCCGCAGCCGACGACCAGCACGCTGGAGCCCTGGCCGGCCCGGGCGACGTTCAGGACGGCGCCGACCCCGGTGATGACGCCGCACGCCAGCAGGCACATGGCGTCGAACGGCGCGTCGGGGGCGATCTTCACGCACATCGCCTCCCTGACGACGGCGTACTCGGCGAAGGCGCCGATGCCGATGAACCGCCGCGTCTCCTGCCCGTCCATGGTGACCCTGGGCTCGCCGCCCATGATCGCGGTCATCCTGGCGGGGCCCGAGCACAGGTGGAAGCGGCCGGCCCCGCACTGCCGGCACTTCCCGCACGGGCCGCTCATGGAGATGATCACGTGGTCGCCCGGCGCGACCGCGGTCACGCCCTCGCCGACGCTCTCCACGATGCCCGCGCTCTCGTGGCCGAGGATGAACGGCGGCTGCCGGACCACGGGGCTCTTGCCGTCGATGGCCTTGAGGTCGGACCCGCACACGCCGGAGGCCTTGATCTGGACGCGCACCTCGCCCGGGCCGGGATCGGCGATCTCCACCTCGCGGATCTCCATCGGCCGGTGGAATCCGGTCAGGACGGCGGCGCGCATCAGCATGCCCGAACCGTAGCAAGCACATGCTTGGTTGAGAAGCGTTGACACCTATTCGGCCCGAACCTACTCTGACGCAAAACCAAGCGAGCGCTAGGCCAAAAAGCGGAGGCTGGGTTGCGGCGAGAACTCGTGGTGCTGGCAACGGTGATGGCGATCGCGGGATGCGCGGCGCAACAGAAGGCGGCGGCTCCGGGCGGGCAGACCCCGGGGGTGACCGACACGACGGTGCGGGTCGGCGGTGTGCTCACCAAGACCAGCGCCAGCGGCTACTCCACCAAGGACGCCGAGATCGGCGCCAGGGCCAGATTCGAGCGGGCGAACGCGGCCGGAGGCGTCCACGGCCGGAAGATCGAGTTCATCGGCGCCGAGGACGACACCCAGGACGCCGCCAAGGGCGACGCGGCGGCCAAGAAGCTCGTCCAGAAGGACAAGGTGTTCGCCCTCGTCCCCGTCCACGCCCCCAACTTCGGCGGCGCGGTCTTCCTCGAGCAGCAGGGCGTGCCGTGGTTCGGCTGGGCGACCGGCCCGCAGTGGTGCGGCACCAGGACCGGCTTCGGATACAACGGCTGCCTGGCGCCCAAGCCGGGCGCGGGCTCCCAGACCTGGTGGGGCAACCAGATGGCCGACCTGCTCGGCGGCGCCGCGGGCAAGACCGTCTACGTGCAGACCTCCGACTCCAGCGGCAGCAAGTACGGCGGCAAGACCATCTCCCAGTCCTTCCAGGCCGCGGGCTTCGAGCTCGTCGGGCTCAACTCGGCGTTGCCGGCCGCCGCGCCGCCCGCCGACTGGCTGCCCTACGTCGACAAGATCATGACCTCGGACGGCGGCGGGCCACCCGACATCGTGGTGTCGATCATCGCCGGCACCAAGTTCAACGTCGGCCTCTACTCCGCGCTGAAGAAGGCCGGCTACAAGGGCGTGCTCAGCGACGCCACCAGCTACGACGCGGCCATCCTCAAGGACGCCGCCACGGCCCAGGCCCTCGAGGGCGTGATCGCCGCCCCCATGTTCGAGCCCTTCGAATCGAGCGCCCCCGAGATCGCCCAGCTCAGGCAGGACGTGGAGAAGATCGCCCCCGGCACCGCGCTCACCCAGCACCTGGCCATCGGGTACTGGTCGGCCGACATCTTCCTGAAGATGCTCGAACAGACCGGCAAGGACCTCACCCGCGAGAAGTTCCTGGCCACGGGCAACGGCTCGTTCAGCTACGAGAACGCCGGATTCGGCAGGATCCGCTACCCCAAGGACCACGACGAGCCCAACGGCTGCGGCGCCCTGGTCAGGCTCCAGGCCGGGGCCTACCAGGTGGCCAAGAACATGAAGTGCTTCGACAACGTCCCGCTCAAGTAGATGCTCGCCTACGTCCTGAGCGGGCTGGTCACCGGCGCCGTCTTCGCCGTGATGGCGTCGGGCCTGACCCTCTCGTACGCCGCCACCGGCGTGTTCAACTTCGCCCACGGGGCGGTCGGCTTCCTGACCGCGCTGGTCTTCTTCGAGCTCAACGTCGGTCTGGGCTGGCCTGGATGGGCCGCGGCCCTGCTCGCCGTCGCCGGGTTCGCCCCGCTGCTCGGCTACGGCCTGCACAAGGCGATGTTCAGGGGCCTGGCCCACGCGGGAGAGACCGCGCAGATCGTGGCGACGATCGGGCTGACCATCGCGCTGCCCGCGCTCGGGCTGCTCGTCGCCGACCTGCTGGACGAGCCGCTCGGCCTGCCGCCCGCCGACGCCACCGCCCTGCCGCACGGCGCCGGCCCCTATCCGGCGGCGCAGGTCTCGCTCGGCGGGATGAGCTTCGACTCCGACCAGGTCATCACCTTCTGCGTGGCGGCGCTGGTGGCGGCGGGGCTGTGGCTGTTCATGCGGCACACGCCGTACGGGCTGCGGATGCGGGCCGCGGTCGACCGGCGCGGCCTGGCCACGCTGCGCGGGATCGACGCCGACGCGACCTCCGCGCTGGCGTGGACGCTCAGCTCCGGGCTGGCGGGCCTGGCAGGCGTGCTGGCCCTGCCGGTGGTGGGGCTGGACTCGGGGGCGTTCACCGTGCTGCTGTTCGCCTCGGCGACGGCGTCGGTGTTCGGCCGGTTGCGCTCGATCCCGTGGACGTTCGCCGCGGGCCTCGGGCTGGGCGTGGTGCAGAACCTGGTCGCCGGCTACGCGGACTTCGCGGCCGAGATCACCGGGCTGCGCACGGCCGTCCCGGTGATCCTGCTGTTCGTGGGGCTCGTGCTGCTGAACAGGTCGCGGGAACGGGTGGCCGGCAGCGCCGCCCAGGACGCACCGCCGCCCGACCACCTGGCCGACCTGCCCGTCTGGCGGCGCCGGCTGCCGTGGCTGGCCGGCCTGGCGGCGCTGCTGGTGTGGACGTTCACCAGGCCCGCGGACGACTTCTACGTCGGCGTGGTGGCGCAGGGGCTGGTGCTGGCGCTGATCTTCTGCTCGTTCGTGGTCGTGACGGGCATCGGCGGCATGGTGAACCTCGCGCAGGCGGCCTTCGCCGCGATGGCCGCGCTCACCTGCGGGTGGGCCTTCGCCTCCGGCTGGCCGTTGCCCGTGGCCATCCTGGTCGGGGTGCTGGCGGCCACGGCCGTCGGGGTGCTGGTGGCCCTGCCCGCGCTCCGGCTCGGCGGCAGGATCCTCACACTCGCCACGCTCGCCCTGGCGCTGCTCGCCGACCAGGTGCTCTTCCAGGTCGACGCCTTCAGCAACGGGACCATCGGCTGGCCGCTGCCCGCCCTGTCCTTCGGCGTGGCCGACACCACCGATCCGCGCGTGCGGGTCGTGCTGCTGCTGGCGCTCATCGGGCTGGCCGGGCTGGTGGTCCGCAACCTGGAACGGTCGGTGTCCGGCCGGGCGATCCTGGCCGTCAGGTCGGCGCCCGCCGCGGCGGCGACGGTCGGGGTGTCGGGGCCGCGGACGAAGGTCATGCTGTTCGCGCTGGCGTCGGCGATCGCCGGCCTCGGCGGGGTGCTGTACGCGACGTCGAAGGGGTCGATCACGGCGACGGACCTGCCGGCGTTCGCCGGGTTCGTGTGGCTGGCCGTCGTGGTGCTGCAGGGCGTGCGCAGGATCGGCGGCGCGGTGCTCGGCGGGCTGATCGCGGCGATCTTCCCCGAGCTGCTCGCCGGCTGGGAGATCTCCGCGCACGTCGGGGCGATCCTGTTCGGGACGGGCGGGATGATCCTCGCCCGGCATCCCGACGGTGTCCTCGCCCAGCTCGCCGAGGCCCGCCACCGCCGCCGCACCGCCCGCTCCGCCGGCGCTAGCACCGCCGGCACTAGCACCGCCGGCACGGTCAGCACTGCCGGCACGGTCAGCACTGCCGGCACCGTGAGCACCGCCGGCACCGCCGCGTTGGCGGCACCGCCCGGCGGGCCGCCCGAGGATCCCTCCGCGCCACCGCCCAACGGGTCGTCCGGGGATGCCTCCGCGGCGCGGTCCTGGCTCGCCTCCGGGGCGGCGCGGCCGGCTCCCTCCGCGCGTCCCCGCGAGGAGGTCAGGCGGGAAGGGGTGCCCGATCCCGTCCCAGTGCTCGCGCTCGACGGCGTCGTCGCGGGCTACGGCGACGTGACCGTCCTGCGGGGCGTCGACCTGGAGATCAGGCCGGGCGAGGTCGTCGCCCTGCTCGGCGCGAACGGCGCGGGCAAGTCCACCACCTGCGCCGTCGCCGCCGGGGACGTGCCGGTCACCACGGGACGGGTGCTGCTCGACGGTCACGACGTCACCGGCCGGCCCGCGCACCGGCGTGCCCGCGCGGGGGTGTTCCTGGCGCCCGAGGGACGCGGCGTCTTCCCCGGGCTGACCGTCGAGGAGAACCTGCGGACCTGGCTGGAGGCGCCCGACCAGGTCTACGAGCGGATGCCGCAGCTGGCCGCCCGCCGTACCGTGCCGGCCGGAGCGCTGTCGGGCGGCGAGCAGCAGCTGCTCGCGCTCGCGCCCGCCCTGGTCAGGCCGCCCCGCGTGCTGATCGCCGACGAGCCCTCGCTCGGCCTGGCCCCGCTGGTCGTCGAGCAGGTCTTCGCCGTGTTCGCCGAGCTGCGCGAGCGCGGCGTGGCGCTGCTGCTGGTGGAGGAGAAGGCCACCGAGGCGCTGGCGCTCGCCGACCGGGTCGCCTTCATGCGCCTGGGCCACGTCACCTGGACGGGCCCTCGCGCCGACGTGGACGCCGACCGCCTGACCGCCGCCTACCTGGGGGTGTCACCATGACCGAGCCCGCGTTGGCCGTCGAGGGCGTCTGCGTGGCCTTCGGCGGGGTCCGCGCCCTGTCCGAGGTCTCCTTAACCGTGCCCGAGGGGCAGGTCTGCGGCGTGATCGGCCCGAACGGCGCGGGCAAGACCACCCTGTTCGACGTCGTCTCCGGCCTGCGCCGTCCCCAGTCGGGGCGGGTGCTGGTCGCGGGCGCCGACGTGACCGGCGTCCCGGCGGTACGGCGGGCACGGGCGGGGCTGCGCCGTACCTTCCAGCGCACGCAGGTCTTCGGCCGGCTCACCGTGGCCGACAACGTCCTGGCCGCCATGGAGTGGCGCGGCGGAGGGGGCGGCGTGCTCGCCGACCTGGCGGGCCTGCCCGGCAGGCGCGCCCTGGAGGCGGCCCGGCGCGAGCGGGCCGCCGAGGTGCTGGAGCTGTGCGGCCTGCTGCCGCTGCGCGACGCCTACGCCGCCGCGCTCCCCGTGGGACAGCGGCGGCTGGTCGAGCTGGCCCGCGCGCTGGCCGACCGCCCCTCGGTCCTCCTGCTGGACGAGCCGACCTCGGGCCTGGACGCCGACCAGACCGCCCGGCTGCGCGCGGTCATCGCCGCGCTCGACACCACCGTGCTGCTGGTCGAACACGACATGGGATTCGTCATGGACACCTGTGACCGTCTGGTCGTCCTCGACCTCGGCAAGGTCATCGCGACGGGTCCGCCGTCGTCGGTCCGGGCCGATCCCGTGGTCCGCGCCGCCTACCTCGGCTGAGCGCCGTCCGGCGCGCGGAGTCACTCGATGACGAGCTCGACGGGGATGTTGCCGCGGGTGGCGTTGGAGTAGGGGCAGACCTGGTGGGTGGCCTCGACGAGCCGCTGCCCGCTCTCGCCGTGGAGCTCGTCGGGCAGTTCCACCCTGAGCGTCACCTCCAGGCCGAACCGGCCCTCCCCGATGCCGCCGAGGCCGACCTCGGCGGTGACGGAGGCGTCGGAGCCGTCCAACTGCTGGGCGAGGACCCCGAGTTCGCGGCGTTCAGGGCGCGGGTGGTCGAGGGCTACATCGGCCAGGCGGCGGACCGGATCGAGCGGGAGCGCGGCGCCGGTCGGGCCGCCGCGGGGCCGCCCGCGGTCCCGGCTCGCCGGCCTCATGAGGACTTCACGTTCAGGGCCGGGCGGGGGTGCGGACGGCGGCGAGCTGCGTGGCCTGGGCGACGAGGCGGCCCTTGGCGTCCCAGGCGTGCGCGGTCTCGTCCATCCGCTCGCCGGTCACGTCGGAGGCGGTCAGCCGTACCCTCAGCGGGCCGGGGGCGGGCAGCCGCCTGATGTAGGCCGACAGCTGGATGGTGGGCACCCACCCGGTCGCGCCGAGGTCGAAGGAGACCGGCGGCACCGGGTCCATGGCGACCAGCAGCGACAGCGGGTCCCAGTCGGAGCCGTCGGCCAGACGCTGCCAGCCCGAGATCACTCCCCTGCGGGACGGCTCGCCGAAGGCGAAGGCGAGGTGGGCGGGGTTGAGCCGCTGCTCGATGACCTCCATCAGCGGCACCCGCATCCCCGCGCCGGGCGGCTCGGTCGGCGACAGCCAGCACTCCTGCTCGTCGGGCAGGTCCACCGGCTCCAGGTCCGACCACCACGGGTCCTCCTCCGTGAGGCGGCCGAGCGTGATCAGCGCCTCGACCAGCGGGGCGCCGTCCTGCGACAGGCGGGCGCGCACCTGGGTGACGGCCTTGCCCTGCCGCAGCGTCTCCACCTCGACCCGCGCGGGTCCGAAGGCAGGGGGCGAGACGAACGCGCCGCTCACCGCGGTCACGTGCGGATGGTCATGGCCCGCGCTCTCCACGGCGGCCCTGCCCATGACGGCCAGCAGGTAGCCGCCGTGCGCTTTGCCGCCGACGCTCCACGTCTCGTCCAGCGTGGCGTCGAAACCACCGTCCGCGCGCGGCACCACAGCGGTCGCTTCCCCAAATGTCGTCATATGGTCACATTGACGGCGTCAACCTGACGGTGTCAACCTGATGGGATGAAACGGGTGCGGGCCAATCCGGGCCACGGCGAACGGCTGCGCGAGGAGATCCTCGCGGCGGCCGAGGCGCTCCTGGTCGAGACGGGCAGCGAGGCGGCGCTGACGCTGCGCGCGGTCGCGGGCCGTACCGGGGTGTCGACCCCGTCGGTCTACCTGCACTTCGCCGACAAGGACGCGCTCATCGAGGCGGTCTGCCTGCGCGCCTGGAACGAGCTCGAACGGCGGATGCGCGAGGCCACGCGCGACGTCGGCCACCCGTTCATGGCGCTCGGCAGGTGCGGGCGGGTCTACGTGCGCTTCGCGCTCGACCACCCCGTGCAGTACCGGGTGCTGATGATGCGGCAGGGCTCGGGCTCGGCCGCCGAGGCGTGCTTCGGCTACATGGTGACGGCGGTCTCGGCGTGCGTGGTGGCCGGGGTGCTCCGCGGCGACCCGCAGGCGCTCGCCCTGGGGGTGTGGTCGGCCGCGCACGGGTGCGCGTCGCTGCTGATCAGCCAGCCGTCCTTCCCGTGGCCCGAGGACCTCGACGGGTTCATCGACGACACCGTCAGGATGGTCGGCTTCGGTACGGCGCTCGCCTCCCGGCTGCCCCGCCGCGCCGTCTCCACCGAGGTGGTCGCCGAGCTCGACGCCCTCGCCGCCCGCTTCACCGGCTAGGACTCCGGCAGCAGCCTGCCGCGGAACTCCCCGAGCAGGTGCCGGTACACCCGCGCCACCGCGGGCCTGGCCAGCCCGCCCGCGCGCACCGCGAGGTAGCCGGTGTTGAGCGGCGGGATCTCCGGCGCGGCGAGCGCGACCAGGCGTCCTGCCGCCAGGTCGGCGGCGCACAGGTAGGCGGGCAGCACCGAGACGCCGGCTCCGGCGCGCACCGCGGCCAGCACGCCGCGCAGGTCGGGGATGATGGCCCCCGCCGTCATGCCGGCCCGCCGGCCGAAGACCGTCCGCCAGTAGCGCCTGATGATCGGCAGGTCCTCCGCGTAGGCGATGATCGGCGCGTCCCTCGTCACGCCTGGCGCCGCCACCAGCACGAACTCCTCGTCGTAGAGCGCCTCGGCCTGCACGCCCCGCACGCGCGGCCGTACCGTGGAGACCACCAGGTCGAGCCGGCCCGCCGCCAGCTCGGCCAGCAGGTCGTCGGTCAGCCCGAACGTGGTGCGCAGCACCAGCCCCTCGGCGACCAGCGGCGCGAGCACCGGCACGACCTCCACGCACACGAACTCGGCCGGCCCGCCGAGATGCACGCTCTGCTGCGCGGGCAGCTCCGCCCCCACGACCTCGGCGAGCTCGTCGAGGGCGCCCGCCACCCGCCTGGCCAGCTCGTCGGCGGCGGCGGTCGGGGCGACGCCCCGCGGCAGCCTGTCGAACAGCGGCCGGTCCATCGCTGCCTCCAGCGCCCGCACCTGCGCGGTGACCGCGGGCTGCGACAGCCCGAGCGTCTGCGCGGCGGCCGTGATGGAGCCCGTCCGGTGCACGGCGAGAAAGGTCCTGAGGAGGTCCAGCGAGAGCGACATATCAGCATTCTGATGCTTGATAGCAGGTTCGGCGATTTGTGGCCGATGGCGGGCGCCGCGCATCATCGAGGCATGAGCAAGCGCATTCTGATCGCCCTGACCAGTCATGACGACCTGGGCGGGGTGCGAAAGACCGGATACTACGTCTCCGAGGCCGCCCATCCGTGGCACGTCTTCCGCGAGGCCGGGTTCGAGGTGCGGGTGGCCAGCGTCCTCGGCGGGCAGCCGCCGCAGGACGGCTACGACCCCGAGGACGCCGCGCAGTCCGCCTTCCTCGCCTCAGGCGAGCTGCGCGACGCGGGCAGGCTGGCCGACCTCGACGGCCGCGACTTCGACGCGGTCCTGTTCGCCGGCGGCCACGGCACGATGTGGGACTTCCCGAACGACCCCGACGTCGCCCGCGTCGGCCGCGAGGTCTACGAGAACGGCGGCGTGGTGGCCGCGGTCTGCCACGGTCCCGCCGCCCTGGTGAACCTGACGCTGTCCGACGGCACCCCCCTGGTGTCGGGCAAGCGGGTGGCGGGGTTCACCAACGCCGAGGAGAAGGCCGCGGGGGTGGACCACGTCGTGCCGTTCCTGCTGGCCGACGCCCTGGTCGCCCAGGGTGCGACGCACGTGCCCGCGCCCGACTGGCAGCCCCAGGTCGTGGTCGACGGCCGCCTGGCCACGGGGCAGAACCCGGCCAGCGCCACCCCGCTCGCCGAACGCGTGGCCGACCTTCTCAAGTAACCAAGCGTGCGCTAGGTTGGGTGAGTGGATCTCGACTTCACCCCCGCCGAGGAGGACTTCCGCGCCGAGGTACGCGACTGGCTGGCCGCTCACGTGCCCGCGCGCTTGCCCTCCATGGACACGCGCGAAGGATTCGAGGCGCACCGCGCGTGGGAGGCGACCCTGGCCGGCGCGCGCCTGTCAGTGGTCTCCTGGCCCGAGGAGTACGGCGGGCGGGCCGCCTCCCCGATCGAGTGGCTGATCTTCGAAGAGGAGTACTGGGCCTGCGGCGCCCCCGGCAGGGTCAGCCAGAACGGCATCTTCCTGCTCGCGCCCACCCTGTTCGCCTTCGGCACGCCCGAGCAGCGGGCCACGCTGCTGCCCAGGATGGCGCGGGCCGAGGACGTCTGGGCCCAGGCCTGGTCCGAGCCCGGAGCCGGCAGCGACCTGGCCGCGCTCGCCTCGCGAGCGGTCCAGGTCGACGGCGGCTGGCTCCTGTACGGGCACAAGACGTGGAGCTCCCGCGCCGCGTTCGCCTCCCACGGCTTCGGCCTGTTCAGGACCTCCGGATCGCGCCACCAGGGACTGACCTACTTCCTCTTCCCGCTGGACGACGTGCTCGTCCGGCCCGTCGCCCAGCTCGACGGCACGCACGGCTTCGCCGAACTCTTCTTCGACGGCGTCTTCGTGCCCGACGACATGGTGCTGGGCGAGGTCGGACAGGGCTGGAAGATCGCGATGGCCACCACCTCGTCCGAGCGCGGTCTCACCCTGCGCAGCCCCGGACGCTTCCTCGCCACCGCGAACCGGCTCGTCTCCCTCGCCAGGGACGCCGGACCCGTGCCGCGCGAGCGGGCGGCCCGATGCCTGATCGACGCCGAGGCCTACCGGCTGCACACCTTCGCGGCCGTCATGGGCGAGCTCGGCGCGACCACCAGCCTCGGCAAGGTCTTCTGGTCCGAGCTGGACGTGCGCATGCACACCCTCGCCATGGAACTCCTCGGGCCGCGCGCCGCATCCACGCCGTGGTTCGACGCGTACCTGTTCTCCCTCGCGGGCCCGATCTACGCGGGCACCAACGAGATCCAGCGCAACATCATCGCCGAACGCGTCCTGGGGCTGCCCCGATGAACTTCACCTTCACCGAGGAGCAGCTCTCCCTCGGCGCCGCCGTACGGCAGGCGCTGCGCGACCACTGCCACCCCTCCGACCGCGGATCGGGCTGGAAACAGCTGGCCGAGCTGGGCTTCTTCACCGCGCTGGTGGACGAGGAGGCGGGCGGGCTCGGCCTCGCGCTGATCGACGTCATCCCCGCCGTCGAGGAGACCGGGCGGGCGGCCATGCCGGGGCCGGTCGTCGAGACGCTGGCCGCCGCGCCGTACGCGCCGGGGGCGGGGCGGATCGCCCTCCTGGTGGACGGGGTGGCGCTGGACGCCGACCTGGCCGACGTGGTGCTGGACGCCACCGGCGGCGCGCCGGCGGACTGCGTCCTGGAGCCGCTGGCCGCCGTGGACCCCGGGCGGGTGCCGTTCGCCGTCGACCGGGAGCGCACGGTGGCCCCCGTCCAGGAACGGCCGGCCGCTGTCGGCCCGGGGCGGGTGCCGCCCATGGCGGACCCCGTCGGGGAACGGCCGGCCGCTGTCGGCCCGGGGCAGGCGCCGCTCACCGCGGACCCCGTCCGGGAAGCCCCGCTCGCCGTGGCCGCCGGGCCCGGCGTGACGGGGCCGCTCCTGCGGCGGGTCACGGTCGGCGTGTCCGCGCAGCTCGTCGGGGTGGCCAGGGAACTGCTGGCCAGGTCGGTCGAGTACGCGAAGACCCGCACCCAGTTCGGACAGCCGATCGGGGCGTTCCAGGCGGTCAAGCACCGGCTCGCGGACGTGGCGATCGCGGTGGAGTTCGCCGCGCCCCTGGTCCACCGGGCGGCCCTGTCGGTGGACCGCGCCGGTTCCCGGCAGAACGTCGATCGGGACGTGAGCGCCGCCAAGGTCGCCGCCGGAGAGGCCGCCGCGCTCGCCGCCCGCGCCGCGCTCCAGGTGCACGGCGCCATCGGCTACACCGACGAGCTCGACCTGCGCTTCTGGCTGGCCAGGACCTGGTCGCTCACCGCCGCCTACGGCACCACCGCCGCCCACCGGGCCAGGGTCACAGAGGCGGTGTTCGGCGCGTGAGGTTCGGCGTCCCGCTCGGGCTCCTCCACCCCGCCGCGTGGAAGGACGTCGCCGTCGCCGCCGACGAGCTCGGCTTCGAGTCGCTGTGGATACCCGAACACCTGGTGTTCGCCACCGACCTGTCACTGGCCCGCTACCCGGGCACGTCCTCGCCCGGCATCACCCCGCACACGCCGCTGTTCGACGCGCCCGCCTACCTGTGCTGGCTGGCGGGCCTCACCTCCAGGATCAGGCTCGGTACGGCGGTGCACCTCTTCGCCCTGCGCCACCCCTTCGTCTCCGCCCGCGCCTTCGCCACCCTCGACATCGTCTCCGGCGGGCGGGCCGTCTGCGGGGTCGGCGCGGGCTGGTACCAGAGCGAGTGGGTGGCCGCCGGAATCGACTTCGCCACCCGCGGCCCGCGCCTCGACGAGGCCATCACCGTCACCCGCCGCCTGTGGTCGGAGCGGTCGGTGGCCCACCACGGCCGGTTCTTCACCTTCCCCGAGGTGGCCTTCGAGCCGAAACCCGTCCAGCGCCCGCTGCCCATCCTCGCCGGCGGCGAGTCGGCGGCGGCGCTGCGCAGGGCCGCCACGCTGTGCGACGGCTGGATCAGCATGCCCCACACGCTGGAGTCGGCGGCGCCCCAGCTGGAACGGCTGGCCCGGTTGCGCGACGGGCGGCCCTTCTCGGTCACCGTCCACGCCTCCTCGCTGGAGTCGCCCCGGGAGGTGGACGCGTGGGCGGCGATGGGCGTGGACCGCCTGATCGTCCGCCCGTGGACCCGGACACGGGACGCCGTCGCCCGCCTGACCGCCTTCGCCGCGGACCACGGCATCTGATCGCCCACGCCGGTTGGCCTTGCGACCCCAGCGCGGTCAGCCGCGCCGACCTCCGCCGCCCTGGCATGGTGGCGGGCCCAGGCGCAGCGGCCCCTGCGGCCTTGGGCGCGAGAGGCGCGGGCGGGAGGCGCGGGCCGGGTCGCGGGAGCCTGGGGCGGAAGGCGCCCGGCGGGTCGTGGGATGCCCCCGGGCTGGAAGCGCGGGCTGGGTCGCGGGAGCCAGTGCGGGAGGCGTCCGGCGGGGTCGTGGAGTGCCCGGGCGGGAGGCCCGGGCGGGGTGGTGGGGGGCAGTAGGAGGGCGCGGGCGCGGCGGCGGGGTCAGGCGCGGTGGCGGCCCCTGCGGTTCCGGGCGGAGGTACGGCCTGCGGCGTCGGAACCGGTGTCGGCGGAGGTGTCGCGGGAGGGGGCCGCGCCGGTGAGCACGGGTTCCTTCGCGACGGCCTCCCACAGGGTGTCCCATGGCTCGGGGGTCGGGACGACCGGGCTCTGGAAGAGGGGGCGGTGCGCCGGGAGCGGCTCGATGAGCGTGCGGAACGAACCCGGAAGGACCGGACCCGCGTGCTCCTGACCCGGGTTTGAGCTGGCTGGGCTCAGGTCGGCGGTGGCGGTGTGGGTGAGGCCGGCGTGCGCTGTGCTTGGGTGGGTGGCGCCCGTGTGAGTGGGGCCGGTATGCGCTGTGCTTGGGTGGGTGGCGCCCGTGTGAGTGGGGCCGGTATGCGCTGTGCTCGGGTGGGTGGCGCCCGTGTGGGTGAGGGCCGCATGCGCCGTGCTCGGGTGGACGGCGGCGGTGCGGGTGGGGCCGTTTGACGAGGCCGGGCTCGGGTGGGCCGGTACGGGCGTGGGGCGGTGACGGCGGCCCCGGAGCGGGGCGTCGGGGGAGAACGCGGTGGCGGGGGCGCCCGTGGAGGTGGCGCGGTGGGGGCGGACGTTCTCGGTGGTGCGGTGCCGGCGGCCACGGGCCGGGAGGTCGGGACGGAACGTGGTGCTCTCCTCCACCGGGTGCTCCCGGCGGCGGCGCCTGCCCCGGTAGCCGCCCAGCGACCTGGACTCCTGGGCGGCGGCGAAGGCGGAGCCCTCCCAGGAGGCGGGCGCCGCTTGCCCGTGCGAGGCGCCGAAGAGGTCGTCCCTCAGCGGGCTCGGGCCGCCGAACAGGTCGAGGTCGGTGCTGAGGGTGGCGTCTTCGTCCCTGAAGGGGCTCGGGCCGCCGAACAGGTCGAGGTCGGTGCTGAGGGTGGCGTCTTCGTCCCTGAAGGGGCTGGGGCCGCCGAACAGGTTGAGGTCCGTGCCCAGGATGGCGTCGTCGTCCCTGAACGGGTTGCCGCCGGCGCCGAAGAGGTTGAGGTCGGTGCTCAGGACGTCGCCCTGGCGGGCCGCGCTGAAGGCGTCGAACGGCGCCGTGGTCGAGGACTCCAGCTCGGCCAGGACCGCGTTCGACGCCTCGAGGCCCGCGGCGAGTGCGGCGGCCGCGTCGAGGTCGGACTGCCGGGCATGCGAGAGCGCGTCGAGCGCGGCCGGGCCGGTGGCGGCGACCGTCGACGACGCCGCCGCAGCGGCCGAGGCGCTGAGGGCGAGGGACGCGTCCGCGACCGAGGGCAGGCCGGTGAGCAGGGGCGCGGCCGAGGGAAGGCCGGTGACGGAGAACGGGGTCGCCGTGGGGGGCGCCAGTTCGGGGGTGGTCGTCGTCGTGGCGGCGAACAGCGGCTCGGGACGCGCCTGCCCCGGAGCGCGGCGGCGCGTTCCGGCGGAACGGCGCCCTGGCCGGCGCGTCGTGCGGGACGGGGCCGGGGCGGCGGGCCGTACCCGCAGCTGGCGGGTGCGGGCCACGGCCAGCAACCCGAGGGCGGCCAGCAGCACGGGCCCGATGATCGCGGGGGAGCCGAGGCCGGGCGCCGGCGTCGTGGACGAGGCGTCCTTGAAGGCCGTGACGGGTTCGCGGGTGGTGGCCTCGGTGTCGGCGGTGGCGGGCTTGGCGTGCTTGCCCTTCTTGGTGCCCGGCTGCTGTGCGTTGGTGCCGGGCTGCCGCGCGGCGGTCGCCACGGGCGCCTCGGCGGGCCGCGAGGTGCCGATCGAAGTGCCGGGCGAGGTGCCGGGCGAGGTGCCGATCGAGGTGCCGGTCGAGGTGCCGGGCGACGGGCTGGGGGAGCTGGGGGAGCTGGAGGAAGGGGAGACCGCAGAGGTGGAGAGCGGGGAGGTGGAGAGTGGGGCGGCGGGCGAGACGGCGTGCTCGCGGCCGGCCACGGACACCGAGGGGGCCGTCGAGGGGGCCTCGTGCCTGGGGATGAGCGCGGTGACGCTCGTCGTCTCGGTCTGCGCCGGCAGCTGGAGCCGGTCGACCTGGCTGGGCTCGGTGTCGGGCGCCAGTGACCCGTCGACCTCGGCCTCCTTCAGCTTGGCCGCGTCGAGCCGCTTCTTGATCTTCTCCGGATAGCCGTAGCCCGCGACCTTGCTCTGGTCGCGCTCCTTGCGCTTGGCGATGCCGCCGTCGATGTTGCCCTCGATCGTGAAGATCGTGTCCCCTTCGACCCTGGTGACGATGCCCACGTGGTCGATGTTGTCGATCTTGTTGGAGCCGCTCCAGTCGTAGAAGACCAGGGCGCCCGGCTTCGGCTGGTGACCCCAGGCGTCGTTCTCCTTGAACCACTTGGCGTGCGCGACGGTATAGGCGAACTGCCCGACCCACTCCTCGTAGCCGAGCTTGTGGGCCGCCCAGGACAGGAACATGTCACACCAGGGAGCGCCGCTGTAGTCGGCGTCGAACTCGACCGTCTTGCCGTACCAGTCGCCGAACTTGGTGTACGCGCCTTTGCCCTCGGAGTAGCCGAGTTCGCTCTCGAGGAGCTTGATGAGCTTGTCTGTCTCTGGGGTCATGGAAGTATGGGGAAACCTTCCGTGCACGATGGGGCTCGTGAGGTTGGAGGCTACCTTGGGAAAGAGCAGGTCAAGCACGTCCCAACCGCGGCCCGGGCGATCCCGGAAGGTGAAACCCCAGGTCAAGAGCGATTCAGGATTTTCTCCAGAAAACCGACATATCCCAAAAAGATCTACCGAATGGGGTTCGGTAAGGTGTGCCGCATGTCGGTCGAACTAGGAACCGAGGAAACCCGCCTCGCCGCCCTCTGTGCCCTTACCCAGCAGACCCGTGAGCTGATGGACGCGGTCGCGCTGACCGACGTCGCCGAGGCCGATCTGGTCGCCGCCACCGCCGCCCTGGCCGCGGTCACCGAGCGCCTGCGCGCCACCGTCCGCCAGACGCCCCAGCCGTTCGAGATCGCCCCCGACGGCACGCTGCGGCACCTCGGCAACGCCGTCACCGGCGCCGCGAACCCGCACGCGCTGCCCCTGGTCATCGAGGTCTTCGACGGCGGCGTGCGGGCTGACGTGATCTTCAAGCCGATGCACGAGGGCCCGCCGAACGGCGTCCACGGCGGCATTAGCGCCATGATCCTCGACCACATGCTCGGCCAGGCCGTCGCCACCGCGGGCTCGGCGGGGATGACGGGCACGCTGACCGTCCGCTACCGCAGCCCGGTGCCGTACGGCACGGCGCTGGTCGCCACCGCCGAGTACACCCGCACCGAGGGCCGCAAGACATGGGCGGAGGGCCGCATCGCGCTGCCGGGCGGCGAGACGCTGGTGGAGGCCACGGGCCTGTTCATCACCCCCGCGGCGTGGCTGGGCCTCTGACCCCGAAGCGGTCCGCGACGGCCCTGACCTGGCCGGAAGATCGTCACGCACAGTGAGCGTTATCGATTCGTTGTCAACCGGGGGTGAGTCTTCCGGGTCCAACCCGATGTGAAGATCTTGTACGGCACGTTCGCGTTCGTCCTGCTGGCCCAGGTGCTCAGCGGCGGCTTCGCGTCGGGCCCGACACCTCTTCGAGCCGCGTGGCTGCAGGCGAGGCCGACCAACGACGGCGAGGTGCCGACCGGCACGTGGCAGCTCGAGTTCGCCGACGGCAAGCGGAAGAACCTCTCGGTGGCGCGAGCCGCGACCACCCCGGGGGACGCCGCCCCGGTCGCCATCAGCGGCGACGGCCTGCACCTGGCTTACGTCCGCACGAGCGACCGGCGCGTGGTCGTCGCCTCGATGGCGGGCGGCGAGAGCTTCGTCGGGCCGTCCGGCGCGCACGTCAGGGCCATGTGGCTGAGCGAGGACGGCAGCCGCCTGCTCATCGACCACTACGACGAGCGGCTCGGCGACGGACGGCGCGCCAGCGACACCGCCGACCTGCTCGTCGAGGTCGGCTCGGGCCGTACCGTGTCGCTGCCCGTGGGCGGCGAGCCCGCGGGTTTCAGCGCGGACGGGGACGAGGTGCTGTCCAGGCGGCAGCTGAAGGACGACACCGTCCAGGTGTCGGCGCACCGGACGGACGGCACGTCGGCCGCCTGGGTCCCGCCGCGGGACGTCGTGCCGGCCGACCTCGCGCTGTCGGCCGACGGCGGCACGCTGGTCACGCTGGAGCAGGGCAGGCTGCGCCGCTACGACCTCGCGGCCGGGCAGTGGCTGGCAGGGGAGGTGTCGCTGGGCCCCTCGGCGTACGGCCTGGCGTGGCGGGCGGGTGAGCTGACGGTGAAGGTCGGCGCGCACGGCGCGGAGAACCGATGGAACGTCCAGGTGCTGGCCGTCGACCCGGCGACGGGTGCGACACGCACGGTGGACAGCTACCGGCTGCCGGGGTGGACCGACGACGGCGCGCTGTTCATGGCGGTGCAGCGATGACCGGCCGGATGCTCGCGGCGGGTGTCGCGCTCGCCGCCCTGATCGCGCCGGGCGCCCTCACCACGGCCGCGCTCGCCTCGCTCTCCACGGGCGGGGGTCCCGGTCAGTAGCCGGCGCCCGTCAGCAGGCCGCCGTCCACGGTGAACTCGCTGCCGGTGCAGTAACTGGACCGGTCCGAGGCCAGGAACGCCACCACGTGCGAGACCTCGACCGGTTTGGCGAAGCGCTTGATGACCATCGACTTCACGAACGCCTCGCCGTCGACCTCGGCCATCAGGTCCGGGTCGGTGGCCATCGGGGTGTTGATCGCGCCGGGGTGGACGGAGTTGACGCGGATCTTGAACGGGGCGAGCTCGCGCGCCGCCGCCTTGGTCACGCCGCGCACGCCGAACTTGGAGGCGGCATAGGCCGACAGCCCCGCCGCGCCGATGAACCCCTCGATGGAGGAGATGTTCACGATCGAGCCGCGTCCGGCCGCCTTCATGGCGTCGATGACCGACTTGATCCCCAGCCAGGTCCCCGTGAGGTTGACGCCGACGACCCGCTGGAAATCCTCCAGCGACATATCACTGATACGGCCATATTTCAGGATCCCAGCGTTGTTGACGAGGATGTCGAGCCTGCCATGGGTGTCGACCGCGGTGCCGACGGCGCGCTCCCACTCGGCGGGGTTCGTCACGTCGTGATGGACGAACGTGGCGCCGGTCGCCTCGGCCAGCTGCTTCCCCTCGTCGTCGAGCACGTCACCGAAGACGACCCGGGCGCCCTCCTCCACGAACAGGCGCACGTGCGCCTCGCCCATGCCGCGCGCGCCGCCGGTGATCAGCGCGATCTTGCCGTCAAGCAGTCCCATCGGTGCCTCCACAGAAACGTTGACCGGCGGCGACGGCGATCGCGGCCGCCTCCATGGTTCGGTAGACGGGTATACCCGCCTCGGCGGCGATCGCCCTGATCTCGTCCTCGACACCCGGCGGGGCGAATTCGCCGTTCCTGGTGACGAGCGTGACCCTGACGCCTTCGACCTCGCCCAGGTGGCGGGCGTAGGCGCGCAGGGGGTCGGCGCTGGTGCCGTAGGTGAAGAAGCTCTGCACGTTCACGTGGGCGACGACGTCCTGGTACGGCAGGCGGCGGACGATCGTGGTGATCACCTGCTTGACCAGGTCGGGCCTGCCGCGGGGGCCGACCGGGACCTCGAGGGGGTTGGCCAGCGAGCTTCCCACGCCCAGGCCGAGCGCCCTGAGGTCGTCGAGCACGTCGGCGGGGAGGGGGTCGAGGGTGAGGCCCGCGCCGTCGAAGGCGTCGGCGGCGAGCACACCGGCGCCGCCGCTGGGGCCCACCACCAGCACCCCGGGGAGGGACCCCGAGCCGGTCGCGGGGCCGAAGTCGGCGGGCGTGCGGCGGGTGGTCGCGGGGCCGGGGTCTTGCGGGGTGGGAGGGGCCGGGATCGCGGGGCCTGGGTCGGTGGGGGTGCGGCGGGAGGGGAGGCGGGGGGCGTGGGACTGGAAGTAGGCCAGGGCGCCGATCAGGGCGTCCTGGGTGGTGACGAGCGTGGCGCCGGTCTGGTCGGCCAGGGCCTGCCAGATCCGGGAGTCGGTCACCATCCCCCCGGTGTGCGAGGCGGCCGCCCTGCGCCCCTGGCCGCTGCGCCCGCCCACCAGCATCACGACCGGCAGCGGACAGCCCGCCAGCGCCGAGAACAGCGCGCGCCCGTCGCGCGGATCCTCCAGGTAGAGCCCGACGACGGCGGTCGACGGGTCGTCGGACAGCCAGCGCAGCAGCTCGGCGGGCGTCACGTCGGCCGCGTTCCCGACCGTGGCGACCCGGCTGAAGGCCAGCCCCCGCCGCTCGCCCACCTTGATCACCTCACCGGCCAGCCCGCCGCTCTGCGAGATCAGCGCGACCGTGCCCGCCGGTCCGAGCCCGCCGCCGACGAACGTCTGCCGCCCCCGCGGGCAGTAGACGCCCATGCAGTTGGGCCCGAGCAGCCGCGTCCCCGCCTCGCGGGCCGCCGCGACCAGCGCCGCCTCCAGGTCCGCGCGGCCCGCCTCGCCGAACCCGCCGCTCATGACCTGCGTGTACGGCACGCCGCGCGCCTGCCGTACCACCTCGGCGCAGCGCGGCGCGGGCACCGCCACCAGCGCGTAGTCCGCGCCGGCCGCCGCCAGCGAGGGCACCGCGGGCACCCCGCCGACCGCGGCGGCCGTGGGGTGGACGGCCACCACGTCCGCGCCCGCCGCCAGGTAGAACTCCAGGAACATGTTGCCGAAGGTGGGCTTGCTCGACGACGCCCCCACCACGGCGACCCGGCGCGGCTCGAACAGGGCGGTGAAGTCCCGCGCGACGGGCGGGACGAAGGACGGAGCGGCGGAGGGCAGGTAGCGGGCGTCCACGGCGATCACGCCGGAGGGGCCGGCGATCACCGGGTTGAGCTCGAACTCGCCCAGCTCCAGCCGTTCCCAGAGCCCCCCGTGCCCGCCGATCGCCAGCAGGAGCTTCACGACCGCGTCCACGTCGGCGGGCGGCGCGCCGCGGTAGCCGTCCAGGAGGGCGGAGCCGCGCAGCGACGCCAGCATGCGCCGCGCGTCGGCCTCGGAGACGGGGCACAGGCGCAGCGCGGTGTCGTGCAGCACCTCGGTCCACACCCCGCCGAGCCCCGCCAGCAGGACGGGGCCGAACCCGGGGTCGCGCACCAGCCCGACGATCAGCTCGACCCCCGGCGGGGCCTGCTCCTCGATCAGGAAGCCGGCGCCGAGCCGCTCGCGCATCTCGGTGACGGCGGGGCCGAGCGTGTCGTGGGTCAGGCCGAGCCGTACCCCTCCCGCGTCGGACTTGTGCAGCAGGCCCGCGGCCTTGAGGACCAGCGGCGGGGTCAGCGTCCCGGCGAGCGCGGGGTCGGTGACCCCGCGCGGCACCGGGATGCCGGCCTGCCTGAGCAGCTCCTTGACCTGGTGTTCAGTCCACAAGGTGCCGGTACGTCTCTCGGATCTCGCGCCGCAGCAGCTTGCCGGGGCCGCCGGAGGCGTCCGCGGCGTGCGGGAGCGACTCGGTGACCACGATCGCGTCGGGCCGCTGGTGTGGCGGCAGGATGTCCGCCAGCGCGAGCGCGATCTTGGACGAGTCGAGCGTCTCCCCGGTGACCGGCACCACCGCGAGCAGGATCCGGCCGTCGCCGACCCCGACCGCGCCCGCCTCGGCCACCGCGTCGAGCGCCGTGGCCGCCTCCTCGACGGTGGAGGGCTGGGTCCAGACGCCGCCCTTGAGGATCGCGTCCTCGCGCCGCCCGAGCACCTGCAGCACGCCGTCGGCCGACAGGGTGCCGAGGTCGCCGCCGACGTACCACTCGCCGCGCAGCACCTCGGCGGTCGTGTCGGGCAGCCGGTCGTAGCCCGCCATCCGGTGCGGCCCGGCCAGGTTGATCTCGCCGACGGTGTCGACGACGCGCGCGCCCGACGGGTCGGTGATCGCGACGGCGCAGCCGGTGCGGGCCCTGCCCGAGGTGCCGAGCGGGGTCGAGCCGTCGTCGACCCGGCCCACGCAGGTGTAGGGGGCCTCGGTCTGGCCGTAGTAGGAGTAGACGCCCGCGCCGGGTAACCGCTGCTTGATCCTCGACAGCAGCGAGGCGGTCAGCGGCTCGCCGCCGAGCATGATGACGCTGATCGACGACAGGTCGACCTGCTCGTGCTCGGGCGAGCCGAGCAGCGCCGCGTAGAAGGAGGGGATCTGCGAGACGTGGGTGACCTTCTCCCTCGGGACGACCTTCAGGAAGTTGGCCGGCCCCCAGTCCTGCTCGAGGACCAGGCGCATCCCTGCGTGGAGGGCGGGCCCGACGATCGCGGGGAAGCCGATGCCCCAGATGATCGCGCCGGTGCCGAAGACCGAGTCGGGCGCGCGCGGGACGTCGAGCCAGATCTGGGCGGTGGCCAGGCTGGAGGCGTGCGTGTGGACGACCGGCTTGGGCAGGCCGGTCGTGCCGGAGGTGTAGTACAGCGCCAGCGGGTCGTCGAAGCCGGCGCCGAGCGGCGGCTCGCCCTCCTCCGGCGAGGTCAGCCCGGCCGCGTCGATCCACGTGGTGATCTGCGGCAGCGCGGGCCTGATCTCCTCGACGATCCGCGCGACGGTGGCGTCGTGGACGAACGCCGTGCACCCCGAGGCGGCGACCACCTCCCGCAGCGTCTCCACCGGCCAGTAGGGGTTGAGCGCCGCCGTGACGGCTCCCACCTTGGCCTGCGCGAGGTAGACCTCCGCCACCGTCAGCGTCTCGTTGAGCAGCGCCGCGACCCGCTGTCCCGGCAGTACGCCCGCCGCGAGCAGCGCGTGCGCGCGCCGGTTGACCGCCCTGTTCAGCTCGTCGTAGGTGAGGCTCCGCTCGCCGCAGTAGGTGAGCGCGACCCGGTCGGGGGTACGCAGCGCGTTGGCCGTCAGGATCGCGTAGGCGTAGTTGCCGTAGGGCGTCATCGAGAACCTCCGGGGGAGTAGAGCACGAAGAGGTTTCCTGAGGGGTCGCGCATGACCGCGCGCGTCTCGTGCGGCCCCGCCTCGGGCTCCCTCGCCACCGCGCCGCCCCTGTCGAGGAAGTCCCGTACGGCCTGCTCCAGGTCGTCCACCTTGAGGCAGAACGCCGTCGCGCCGGTGAGCTGCTCGGCCGGGCCGGCGAGCCCGATCCCGCCTTCCAGCAGCGCGAACCTGTCGCCGTCCTGGAACCTCACCGGAAGCCCGTAGAAGGCGATCGCCTTGCCGACGTCCTCCACGGGGATGAAAACGTTCACCTGGGCCTCCATTGCGGCAGTTCGTCGCTGAACGTCACCCGCACCGGCATCCCGATGCGCACCTGGTCGGGTGGGCACTCCACCACTCGGCCGAATGCGCGCGCCCCCTCCGGCAGGTCCACCCAGGCCAGCACGTACGGCTCCCGCCCGCGGAACTCGGGGACGAACGAGCGGTGCACCACGGTGAAGGTGTGCACCACGCCGTCGCCGGAGACCGGCTCGAAGGCGAGCTCGCCTCCGCCGCACCACGGGCACGCGGGGGCGGGCAGGTGGACCCGCCGCTCGCAGTCCGCGCATCGCTGAATGACCAACTCGCCGCGCGCGCAGGCGGCCCAGTAGGTGTCCATCGACTGCCAAGCTAGCGCACGCTTGGTTCACTCACAAGGGCGTCGCCGGCGGGCGGACCAGGCGCTCGCTCACGACTCCTCCGACGGCGCCAGGGCGGCCTCGCCGTCCGGCCACGGGCCGTCGTCGCCGGGTTCGGCCTCCTGCGCCGGCGGCTCCGAGGTGACCCTCGGCTCCGGCGCGTCCGGGTCAGGAGCGCCGGCGGGCACGCTGGTGGAGGAGGACGTCGCCCCCGCTGTCGTCGAGGAGGCGGTGGGCGAGGTGGCCGTGGAGGAGACGCCCGCGGACGGCGTGCCGGTCGGGGAGGCCCGCGTGGGCGACGACGCGCACGGCGGCCCGTCCACCGGGATCTCGCTGATCTGCGGGCCGTTCGCCGCCGCCCGCTCGGTCTGCACGATCACCCCGAGGTAGACCCGCCTCCCGCAGGCCACCGCACCGAGGTCGCGCGCCACCGGCACGGTGTAGGCGGTGCTGCCCTTCAGCTCCTTCACGTCCTCGTGGACCGTGCGGGCCGGCCCGTCGCCCTCCCTGCGGGTGTAGCTGACGCGCAGCCGTACGGGGCCGGGGCCCTCGGTCGCGACCTTCACCGTCCCCGCCGACCCGCTCCAGGTGAGGATGCCGGCGGACTTGACGGCGGGCGGCAGCACGCCCGCCCTCGGCGGCGCGCTCGTGGGCGGCGCGGGCGAGCCGGACGGGCGGCCCGGCGGCTGTGTCGCCGGCAGTGTCGGCGGTTTCGGGGGTGCCGGCGGTCTCGTCGTCGGCGGGGACGTCACCCCCGTGCCCGGCGGCCGGCTCACCGGCGCGGTGCTCGTGGAGGCACTCGTCCTGGACGCCGCGGGCCGGTGCGTCGTCCTCCCGGTCGTCGGTTTCGAGTCGACCGGCGTGGCGCCCAGCTCGAAGGGCGACTTGGGCGGGGGCGCGAGGAAGGTGCCGGGCCCCGGCGGCAGCCGTCCCCCGCTGACCAGCAGCGCGACCAGCGTCGCGACCAGCGCCCCGCCCGCGATCCACAGGTGCGGCGGCAGCCTCGGCGCCCGCCGCTCCCGCACCAGCGATCCCCTCGCCTGCGTCTCCTGGGGCGAGCCCGGATTGGCCAGCGGATAGCGCAGCGCGAGCAGCGTGGCCAGCTCGCCCAGATGCCTGCGGCCCCGCTTCTCCCACTCCCCGCCGAACCCGGCGACCGCCGCCACCTCCAGCTCGGCCGCGAACTCCCTGGCCGAGCGCGGCCGGCCCGCGGGATCCTTCGCCAGCCCGCGCCGTAACAGCTCGCGGACCGCGTCGGGCACCACCTCCACCGGTACCGGCTCCACCAGGTGCTTGTCGCGCAGCGCCGCCACGTCGGGCGCCCGGTAGGGCTGCCGCCCCGTGACGCACTCGAACAGCACACAGGTCGCCGCGTACAGGTCGGTCAGCACGCTGGCCGTGCCCGCGGTCCACAGCTCGGGCGCCATGTACGGCGGGCTGCCCGCCGGCACCCCCGGCTCCTCCACGTGGACGGCCAGGCCGAAATCGGCCAGCTTGCTCGTCCCGTCCGCCTGGACCAGCACGTTGTCCGGCTTCACGTCGCGATGCGCGATGCCCCGCTCGTGCGCCGCCGCCAGCCCGAGCAGCGTCCCCTTCAGCACGGCCAGCGCCGCCTCCGGACTGGTCCTGCGGTGCTCGGCCAGGATGGCCCGCAACGACACCCCGTCGACCAGCTCCATCACCACGGCGGTCCTGGTGGGCGTCTCGACGTACTCGTAGAAGCGCACGACGTTCGGGTCGTCGATCTCCACCAGGCCCGGCGTCTCCGCCCTGAACCGCTCCATGAACTCGGCGTCCCTGCGCAGGGTGGCGTTCAGGTACTTGATCGCCACATAGGCGCCGGTGGACTGGTAGGTGGCGAGGAAGACCCGGCCCGTACGGCCGGCGCCCAGCTGACGTACTTCGCGGTAACCCGGAACCAAACCAGCCCCCATGCGCAGCGCGTGTCACTGTTTCGACGGTCTCACCCGGGGTTCCGGTTGTCACGACTCACACTGTTTCACCCACTGTCACCGACAACTACGAGTCGTAGCCGTCCGGTGGTGTCCGTGTCGTACCAGCTCAGAGCGGGGACGTCCGCGCATAGCGGCAGGTCACGCAGGTGTGGAGCGGGGCGGCAGGGGGCAGCGGAGCCGTATGACGATGACTGAGGTGGCGTCGTGGCGGCAGCTGGACGACGCCATCCGCGAGGTGGGGCAGCGGTGCGGGCAGGAGCACGCGCACTCGACCCTGGTCTACCGCGGCCTGGCGCGCAGCGCCTACTCGCACGTGTCGGGACTGGCCCGGCTGGAGGGCGACTACGCCGCCCTCGAACCGCACCTGATCCGCAACTTCCGCAAGTACGCCCACACCAGGGCACCCGGCCCGACGCTGTGGGACTGGCTGGCCCTCGGACAGCACCACGGCCTGCCCACGCGCCTGCTGGACTGGACGTTCTCGCCGCTGGTGGCGCTGCACTTCGCCACCGCCTCATGGCCGGAGGACGACGCCGTGCTGATGGCGGTGGACTGCTCGGGCGCCCACCGGCTGCTGCCCGAGCCGCTGCGCGCAGTGCTCGACCGGGAGGGGGCCCTGGTCTTCTCCACCGAGATGCTGGCCGAACGGGCCCGCGACCTGGCGTGCTTCGACGCGCTCGGCCGGGAGCGGCCGTTCCTGGCCTACTTCGAGCCGCCCTCGATGGACGATCGGGTGGTCAACCAGTCGTCGGTGCTGTCGGCGCTGTCCAGCCCCGTGGTGCAGCTGGAGCGCTGGCTGGGTGAGCATCCGGACCTGTGGTGGGGCTGGCTGATCCCCCGCCGGGTCAAGGCGGACATCAGGGGCTGGCTCGACCAGGCGAACGTCACCGAACGGATCCTGCTGCCCGGGTTGGACGGCCTCGCGGCCTGGCTGCGGCGCTACTACAGCCCCAACGCCCGCTACGACGCGGCGAACGGCGGGGGCGCGTGGATGGCCGGCGCGGAGAACGGCCGCCAGCGAGAGGGACGGATGGACACGTGACCACCCCGCGCCACGCCAGGCGGTCACGCTTGTCGGGCTGCCGCGGGCCGGCCGCACGTCCCGCGGCAGCGTGGGGCGGTCGCGCTTGCCGCGCTACCGCGAGGCGGTCACACGGTCGCGCGTCAGCAGGAAGCCCAGGGCGACCATGCCGAGCCCCAGGAAGAGGTGCAGCCAGTTGTCCGCCATGTTGACGGGCACGAAGTTGGCCGGGCTGTGGTGACCGATGAGCAGCCCGTACACCCACAGCAGCAGGTAGACCACGCCGCCGACGATCAGGTAGCCGCGCGCGCCCGCCCAGGTCCGGGCCAGCAGGATGCCCGCGACGCCGAACAGCAGGTGGACGACGTTGTGCAGGACCGACACCTGGAAGAGGCCGAGCAGCAGCGCGCCCGACCCGGGTCCGGCGACGGCCAGCGCGTGATAGTGCGTGGTGATGCCGGGGATGAAGCCGAGTACGCCGACGAGCAGGAACACCGCGCCGACGACGAGCGCGGCCAGCTGCACCGGAGATCGGGTGACGGGTTTGCGCCGCGTGTCCATGAGACCCTCCTCGGGGACGAGGTCCTGCGGTGCAGCTACCCTCGGCCGGCCGCTTCACGCCGGTCAGGCCACCGATGCCGCTCCCGTCCCGGTCAGGAGAGCGCGCTGTCGACCGCGGCGACGTACCGGTAGAAGGCCTTGGTGCGGTGGGCGGGGTCCTCGATCCAGGCGCGGCTCAGGTTGCCCCCGGCGAAGAACTGCTTGCGCTGCCCGCGGCTCAGCTCCAGCTGCACCCCCATGCCTCTGCGGTTGCGGTTCGCGATGTTGGCGGGGCTGTCGCCGTTGATCTCTTCCGGCGTCGACGCCGCGACGGTGAACCCCGCGGCGCGCAGCGCGGTGGTGATCTTCTTGGCCAGCTTCCTGTCGCGACCGCCGACGTAGGTGGTCGCCTCGGCGCCGGCGGCGGCGTGCCAGGAGACGGTGTAGTCGACCGCGGCGACCAGCGCGCGCGCTCGCGGCTCGTCGAAACGGGTGGAGGTGATGTGCAGGTCGCCGTTGTCCGAGGGCTTGATGCCCTCGAAGGAGTAGAAGGCGTGCCTGCCGCCCGCCGCGTGGTCGGCCAGCTGGGTCGTCGGCGCCTCGATCGCGCCGCCGTGGATGGCGATGTGCGCCACCGTGGCCTTCCTGGGCAGGCGCTGGACGCGCCGGTAGTCCTTGCCCTCGGTCTCGTGCGCGGCCAGCTCGGCATAGTTGCTGTAGACGTCGGCCGGCTTGGCGGCATGGGCGGTGGGGGTGGCGCCCAGAGCGAGGAGGCCGGTGACGACGGCCGGGATGACGCTTCTCATATGGCGGTCAGCTTAGTGCCCGCGAACGAACAAGATGATCGCGGCGTGAGGAGACCCAGCGAAACGCCTTCTGCGCGGAGTGGCCTTCCGGTGGCAACGGCGTTGTTCGTGCCCTGCCGTACCGGAAGGTCTCGCGCCGGTGTCCGCCTCCGCTGCCACCCCTCCGGCGAAAACCTGCTGCTCCTGCGTGGCCTGCCGCTTTGGCCATGGAGCCGTCCGACGCCCCGGCCACGCCTGGCGGGTCAGTCGGGCAGTCGGTCGGTCCACTCGGTGGCGATCGTGACGGGGCCGCTGGAGTGCGCGGTGCCTCCGGTGAGCGGCGCCCAGACGGAGGTGTTCCGGAGCTGTCCGGTCTCCGGGTCAATGGTGAGCGTTTCCTGACCGTCGAGCACCGGCACTTGGAGCCGCCGTCCGCCGTCGGCATCGCCGAGGTCCTGGACACCGGGCCGGGCGGCGAGTGCCCGGTAGGCGGCGGCGCGAACCTCGGGTGAGACCGGGGCCTCGCTGATCAGGGACAGGAGGGATTCGATGGTGGCGCCCTCCTGCTGTTCGTCGCTCAGCTTGCCGGCGCTGGTGCGCAGACCGCCGTCCGCGACCGCCGACTTCAGCTTCTCGTACAGGCCGTTCGCGTCGGTGGGGAGCTGCCGCAGCGCCTCGAAGGTCATCCGCAGAGGTCCTATCGCGAACGGCTGGGGCTTGTCGGCGAACTGTGTCAGCTTGCCTTCGCCCTTGAGCCCTTCTCCCCTCAGCCAGAACCGGCCGTCCTTCTTGTACCAGTACTCCTGCCGCGGCTTTCCCTCCTGGGTGATGGTGATGTGCCAGTACGTCCCTGACCCCTCGGGGGCGCGTTCCGCGGTGGTGGCCGCGACGAGGAGGACGTCTCGCGCGCCAGAGGCCGGCGGGGAGTTCCCGACGTGTCCCGGAACGATCACCAGAGCGGCTGCGACGGCCGCGGCGGCCGCGGGTACCAGCACCCACCGGAGTTCGATCCCGGGGGTACGGCGGCGCATGCTGCGGCGAAGCTCCTGCCGGCGCCGAGCGACCACGTCGGGCGACGGGTCCGGCTTGGCGAGCAATGTCCGAATCTCGTGCAGGTCATCCATGATTGCCCTCCTGGGCCATCGTCTTGTGGATCTTCTTGCGGGCGCGGCTGAGCCGGGAACCGACAGTGCCGTAGGAGATGCCGAGCGCTTCGGCGACTTCGTGGTGCGTCAGGTCGGCCAGGCTGACCAGCAGCACGACGTCACGCTCGCCCCGGTTGAGCGCGGCCAAGGCCCTCGCCAGACCGGGTCTCATGTGTTGGGCGGCCACCGAGTCGACCACGCGAGCCTCGTGGCTGCCGGCAGGTGGCTCAAGACCCGCCTTGGCCAGCGCCCGGTAGTGACGTGCCTCTTTGCGCCGGTGGCGGGCGATCAGGTTGGTGGCGATGCCGAACAGCCACGGCCGCAGCCCTCCGCGGGCGGTATCGAAGCGCCCGCGGTCGCGGAAGGCCAGGCAGAAGGTCTCCGCCGCGATGTCCTCCCCGGCCTGGGTGTCCAGCCGGCCGGCCGCATACAGGTACACGTCGTGGAAGTAACGGTCGTAGACGGCCGTGAACTCCTCCGCGTCCAGCCGAAAGCGGGCGACGAGCTCATCGTCGCCCGCTTGCTCGCGTGTCTCGGTCGTCACGTTCGGTCATCCTCCTGCGATCGGCTCTCACCCTCCCTTCGCCGCACCCGCGTCGGCCTTTCCCGCTTTCCGGGGACGGCCCTGCCGGCGGACTTCCCGGTGCCGGGGGAGACGGGGGCTGCGGCGGGCAGATAGGGGATGCCGTGCCAGCGGTCCGGGGGAGACGAGGGCTGCGGCGGGCAGGTAGGGGATGCCGTGCCTGGGGTCGGAGCCGGTGTCAGCGACGCGGCGAGGCTCACCAGGGCGATCAGCGCCGGCGAGTCGGTCGCCAGACGCCTTGCGCCGCCGGCCGCGATCGCTACTCGGCGGCGGCACGCTCCAGGTTGCCGGCCATGCGCTGGAGGACGTCTATGGTTCGGCGGTACTCCTCTTCGGTGAGGCCGGTGAGGAAGGTGGAGCGGATGCCGTTCACCTTCTCGTGCACCGCGGCGTGCCCGGCCTGGCCTGTCGCTGTCAGCGTGTAGCGGCCCGCGTCGTCCTGGGCGAGCCAGCCGCGACGCGTGAGCTCGCCGGTGACGTCTTCCAGGGGGACCGCGCCGGGTGTCCAGAAGGGCCGCAACGCCTCGGCAAGGTCGGCGGCGGTCCGCGGAGACTGATGCAGGACGTTCATGATCTGCCAGTGCCTCCGGGTGAGCTGCTGGTCGGCGAAGACACGCTCAGCCGTGGCTTCGATGAGACGGTCGAGGTGCTTGAGCCAGTAGCCGATGGGGCGTTCCATCATCATGTCCTTTTCCATATAGATGTCATATAACAAGTAAGTGTTCGGGAGCATATACTTGCAGATCATGGAACGCAACGGTGATGAGCACATCGAGACGATCGAACGCGCCATGGTGGCCATCCGCCGCAGCCAGAGCCGGCGCACCCTGGCACGGCTCGCCGCAGGCCGCCAGGCGACCGGCTCGGGCGACGGCCATGAGACGACCGGCTCGGACGGCCGTGAGACGACCGGCTCGGACGGCCGTGAGACGACCGGTTCGGACGGCCGTGAGACGACCGGTTCGGGCGGCGGCCGTGAGATGGCCGGTTCGGGCGGCGGCCGTGAGATGGCGGCGAGCACCGCGCCGGGAGCCGGCACCGAGGTGCTGGACGTCATCGAGGAAGCAGAGGAGGCAGGCGACGCCGCGACCGTCACCAGCGTGGCCACTGCTTTGAACATCGACCAGCCGCGCGCCAGCAAGCTGGTCGCCGCGGCCGTGGCGGCAGGCCTGGTGCGACGTGAGGCCGACCAGGCGGACGGCCGCCGCGCCCTGCTCGTACGAACGCCGGCCGGGCGCCGCCTGTCGGCCGAGATCCACGGTTTCCGGCAGCGGATCTACGCCGAGGCCATGAACGACTGGCCGGCCGCCGACCGCGCCGAGTTCGCCCGCCTTCTCGCCGGCTTCGTGGAATCACTGCGGACGGTCACCCGCTGAACCCGCACCGGCTCGATCAGGCTGAAGGCCGCCTCCAACTCGCCGTCGTGGAGGAGCGCGACCGTCGGCATGTTCGGCCTGACCCTGGCCGGCGGGCGGTCGTAGGAGCCGCCGCCGCGGCCCCCGCCAGGGGTAGGTGAGGCCATGCCGGGCCGCCTTGACGTGGGGCTTGCCCCGTGATCACAAGCCCCACGAGCGTGGGTCAGCCGGTGCCCGGCGGCTCGCGCGCGAGTCGGTCGTGGGTGTCGACGCTGCCGAACACCCAGCCGGCGCCGTGGATGTAGAGGATCACGGGCAGCGTCCCCCGGGCGCCGGCCGGCCTGACGACGCGGGCCGGGCCGGTCCCCGTCGGCCCGCCCTTCACCCTGATCCACTCATCGGTGACGTCGGGCTTGGGCACGCTGGGGTCGGACTGCAGGTCTTCGAGGATCCCGCGACCCTCCTCGGTCGGGGGCTGGTGAGATGAACGGTTCCTTGGCGTCGGCGTCAGCGAACTGCTGGGCCGCGGGTTCCAGGACCGCCACCTCGTTCCGGGCCGCGTTCTGGGCCATGGGCGAAGAACTCCGCATCGTGTGAGTGGGTCGATGTCCGCGGTGAGTCCTGCCCCCACCCCCTTCCTTGAAGTCGTCATTTGGGATGGTTTGGGGGCTTTTTGGGCATGTGGTGTCCTGCCGTTCATGAGAGGCGTCAGGGACGGGGCGGGGAGATCGGCCGCCGTGGCCGGACGCATCGATCTCTCCCGGACGGGTATCCGGCAACCATGCCGTACACACCCGACCCTGACCACCGTCGCCCCGAAGGCGCCGGCGACGCGGTCGTCGAGGGCCTCGGCCGCCTGTCGGAGGCGCTGGAGACGACCGAGCGCGCCCGCGGGCACCTCTACTCCTTCCACCAGCTCACCGGCACCGCCGACCGGACCCTCGATGACGTGGTCGACCTGCTGGAGTCGGCGGGCTGCGACGAACTGGCCCGGCGCATCCGCACGGAACTGCTCGGCCGCGAGGTCCTGCCCGGCCGGTGGACCTTCCAGATCGTCGAGGAGTACGACGACGGCTACTACCAGACGTTCAAGGAGCTGGAACGGCAGGCCCGCACCCAACTGCTCGGCGGCAGGCGGCACGTCCACGAGGCCGAGATGCGGCAACGCCGCCAGACCTGAGCGCACCGGCCGGCCGTCCCCCTCCCGTTCCTGGAGCGTCGCGCCACCGGCGAGGACATCTTTCCCCCGGCCATGAGTGACGTGACGGCCGCGCAGGCGACGGCGCCGCGCTGGGGGTCTGGCATGGGGTGACGGTGGTGGGGCCGCGCTGGCGGTCTGGCATGGTGTGGCGGGCGCCCGGGTGGCGGCGCCGAGGGTCGCGCTGGGGGAACTCGGGCGCGGGCGGATACGGCGACGCGGTGGTGAACGGGGATCGTGTGCCCGGGCACAGCCGCGTCGTGAGCGGGCGATCCTGTGCTCCGGCACAGCCCGAAGGCGCGGGTCGGTTGCGCCGGCCCATCGACTTCGCGACCCCGCTGGCCCACGATCTCCCCTAAGCCTCGGCCACCCCACCCCACGGAGGCACGATTGAAACGTTTCGCCATCGCCGTCGCGCTCGCTCTCGCGGCCGCCACGCTGGTCGCGACCCCCGCGCATGCGGCGGGTACCACCTTCACCGGCACCTACACCAACGCGGCGGGCATCAGGGGCTACCGCGGCTACGTCCCGTCCTCCTACCAGCCCGGAACGCCGATGCCGCTGCTGGTCGCCCTGCACGGCTGCAACATGAGCGCCAAGGACATGGAGGACCTCACCCGATACAACGAGCTGGCCGAGGCCCGCGGCTTCATCGTGGTCTACCCCGAGCAGTCGATCCTGGCCAACCTGCTGCGCTGCTGGAACTTCGCCCCCGCCGGCAACCACATACGTGACAAGGGCGAACCTTCGATCATCGCCGGCATCACCGCGAAGGTCCGCTCGCAGTACACGGTCGACACGCGCAGGACCTACGTCATCGGCGCCTCCTCCGGTGCGGCCATGTCCGTGATCATGGGGGCGACCTACCCCGACGTGTACGCCGCCATCGGCAGCGTGGCGGGTGGCCCGTTCCCGGGCGACCAGAACGCGACACCCGAGCAGAACGGCCTCTACGCCTACCAGGCGATGGGCGCCTACGCCCGCAAGGTGCCCGCCTTCGTGCTCCACGGCCTGGCCGACACCACCGTGGACGCGCAGCTCGGCCGCGACACCGTCACCCAGTGGGCGCAGACCGACGACCTCGCGCTCGACGGCGGCGTGGACGACGACGACGTCGACGCCGTCGCCGACACCACCAGGCAGGCCACGGAGAACGGCCGCGCCTTCACCCACTACACCTACAACCAGGCCGACACGGGCGAGTCGGTGATCGAGGCCTACTTCGTCGAAGGCATGGGCCACCGGTGGCCCAGCGGCTGCACGTGCAGCCGGTACGGTGACCCGCTCGGGCCCGACGCCTCACGCATCTCGTGGGACTTCTTCATGGCCCACCCCAAGCCATAACCCCAGGACGGTCCTGGCCGAAGCCCCGCGGCCCAGGACTGTCCGCAGGACGACCGTGGCCGTGCTCCGCCGGCCACGGTCGTCCCCCATCCGGGACGACCCTGGCCCGCGCCCCCGCGGCCAGGGTCGTCCTTTTTCTTTGGTGCGGCCCCGGTCACCCGTGGCGGGTGGGGGGTGGGTGGGGCGGCCTGAGTGGGTTCGGGAGAATCACGGTGGGTGGGGTGGCCTGGGCGGGGTTCGGGGGAGGCGTCTTGAACGGGTGGGCGGGTCGTGGCGGAGGTGGTGGGGTTCGGGGTCAGGGGTGGTGGCGTCGGCGGACGCGGTCAGGGGAGCGGGCGGCCAGCGCCCAGGAGAGCCCCGTCGCCGCCACCAGGCCCGCCAGGTACCACGGCAGGACCCGCTGCCTGTCCGCGTGGTCGCGGTAGTCCCAGTCGGTCATCACGGCGGTGGTACGCCCTTCGGGGTCGTAGCGGATCTTCAGCGTCCTGTCGGCCGAAGGGGAGCTGGTACTGCTGTGCTCGACCTGGCCGCCGGGGCATGCCAGCACGTAGTCACGGACGGGCGCCCCGGAGCTCGTGACCTCCTCGTCGACCTTCCTGACGGTCGCGCTCCTGACCTGGCAGACGGCGGCCGTGCCGTACCTGATGAGGTCGCCGAAGGCGAGATCCTCCTTCAGGGTCAGGCAGTAGGCCGGCAGCACCGGCACGCCCAGCGCCAGCAGGGCGACCGCGGCCTGGGCCTTCCGCGGCTGGGTCGGCGCGTGCCAGACCGGACCGGCGATGAGGCAGAAGCCGCCGAGCGTGGACATGATCACCGCGAGGTCCCACAGGCCGGTGCGCACGCCCAGCCATACGCCCGCGGTGGGGAGCGCGAAGCCCACGACGGTCAGGGCCGCGCCGCGCAGCACGCGCAGGGTCAGACGTCCGCGCTCGCCCATGGGCGCCCGCCTCCCAAGATCCGGTTGCGGGGACAGCATCCCGCATGGCGCCCCGGCATCCGCAGGCGCCCCCGGCCGGCGCCCCCGGCAGCCGCTCGCTCAGGCGGGCAGCCGGGCTCGGGCTCGATGTTCGCTCGGCCGTACGCCGAGGGTGCGCCGTACGGGCACCGCCTTCCCCGCCGGACGCGCCCGCCTGAGTTGAACCTGCCCCAGGGGAAGGTCACACACTGGGCGCATGATGAACATCGGGGAATTCGCCGAGCTGACCGGTCTGAGCCTGAAGGCGTTGCGCCTCTACGGCGAGCAGGGCCTGCTGCCGCCCGCCTCCGTCGACGAGTGGTCGCGGCACCGCCGCTACAGCGCCGCGCAGTTCGACACGGCGCTCCGGCTCAGGGCGGCCCGCTCGGCCGGCCTGCCGCTGGCCGAGGCGCCGGCGCTGCTCGGCGACCCCGAGACGGCGGCGGCGACGCTGGCCGCCCACCGCGCCAGGCTGGCCGCCGAGCGCGACCGCCAGGACGCCGCCCTCGCCGCCCTCGACCGGCTGCTGGCGGGTCCGGTGCGATGGCGGACCGAGGTACGGCAGGCGCGGCGGCAGCACTGGGCCGGCGTGACCCTTCCGGCCGACGTGGTCGACGACGAGCAGGCCGACGAGCTGTTCGCCGGGCTGTGGCGCCGGCTGTCGGCCGCGGGCAACCCGCCGACGGGGGCGTTCTGGACCACGATCAGGGCCGCGCGGGGGAGCGAGACCGAGACGGAGGTGGTGTGCTGCTGGCCGGTCGCCGAGCCGCCGCCCGCCGACTGGGCCGACGTGGAGCGCGGCACCATCGAGCCCGGCGAGGAGATGGTGGTCCGGTGGAGGTTCGAGCAGGACGTCCCGGTCGTGGACGGGGCGGCGCACCCGGCCGTGCTCGCCCTGCTGGCGGCGGTGGAGAGCGAGGGGGTGGACGTGTCGCTGTCGCAGGTCCGCCAGATCGGGCTGCTGGAGGACGGGCAGCCGGTGGGCGTGGAGGTGGCGGTCCGCGTGAAGCCCTGACACGTTGACTCACCGGGGTTCCGAAACCCTGCTGCCCCCGTAATGTCAGGCCCGTATCATGCGTTTCCGGACCGCCCGGTGTGATCGCCCGCACGGCGCGGCCGAGGAGGCACCCGGTCGGACGAAGCACCGACGAGCTCGTTCGATCTTGTCGCGCGGGACACGACGGAGCGCCAGACTCGGGGTGAGCGCGAACGCCCGCCGAGGGGTTCGCGCAACGGGGGCTGCCCGTCCACCGGGCAGCGGAACAGGGGGACGCATGGCGATGCAGCTGTACCTGGCCGAGCCGGACGCCCTCGGGCCGACGCTCGAGGCGTCGGCGCGGGACTGGTCGGCACGAACCGGCGTCGCGGTCGAGATCTGGGCGCTGCCCCGATCGCCGGTCACCGGCGAGGCCGCGGAGGCGGTGCGGAACACCATCACCACGGTGCTCCGCCAGCTCGAGGGCCGCCAGGGGACACGGAGGGTCTCCATCGCCGTCACGTCGGGGGACTACGGGCTCAGGCTGACCATCAGCCATGACGGCGCGGGCTCGCCCGAACCGGCCGCCGACCGCTTCGCCGCGCCCATGGCACGGTTCGCGGCGCTGCGCGGCAAGCTGACCGTCAACGACGTCCACGGCGCCGGCACGACCATCACCGGGGCGATTCCGCTGTAGCGCGCAGGTAGGCGGTGACCCGGTGCGATCTGCGGAAACACCGCCTGGCTACGCTTTGTGGAGTGACACTGACGCGACGGTGCGCGGGCCTGGCGGCAGCGGGGGCGCTGGCCGTCACCGCGTGCGGCGCCGGTGACGCGGGCCATCCGGCCCGCGTCACGCCGCCGGCCCCCGCGCCGACGCTGTCGGCGGCGCCGCCCGCCCAGCCGGCGCCCTCGCTCACCCGGGCGCGGGTCGATCTCGCCGTCTCCCGCCTCGACGGTGTCATCCGCGACATGATGGCCAGGACAGGCGTGCCGGGGCTGTCGGCCGCCGTCGTCCGCCAGGACCGCACGGTGTTCCTGAAGGGGTACGGCGTCCGCCGGGTCGGCGACCCGCGACCCGTCGGCCCCGACACGGTCTTCCAGCTCGCCTCCCTCTCCAAGCCGCTGGCCTCGACCGTGGTGGCCGGGGTGGTGGGCGGCAGGACGGTCACCTGGGACGACCCCGTGGTCAAGCACCTGCCGGGCTTCGCGCTCAAGGACCCATGGGTGAGCCGGCACGTCACCCTGGCCGACCTGTTCGCCCACCGCAGCGGCCTGCCCGACCACGCGGGCGACCTGCTCGAGGACCTCGGCTACGGCCGGCCGTACATCCTCGGCCACCTGCGCTACGAGCCGCTGGCGCCGTTCCGGGCGAGCTACGCCTACACCAACTTCGGCTTCACCGCGGCGGCGGAGGCGGCGGCGAAGGCCCGCGGCGTCACCTGGGAGGAGCTGTCGTCCCAGGTGCTGTACCGGCCGCTGGGCATGACCTCCACCAGCTCGCTCTTCTCCGCCTACGCCACGGCGCCCGACCGGGCCGCCCTCCACGTCAGGGTGGACGGCCGCTGGACGGCCAGGTACACCCGCGACGCCCAGGCGCAGTCGCCCGCCGGCGGGGCGAGCTCCACCGCCCGCGACCTGGTCGCGTGGATGCGGCTGCAACTCGGCGACGGCAAGCTCGGCGGCAGGACGGTCGTCGACCCGGCCGCGCTCCAGCGGACGCACCTGCCGCAGATCGTCTCCCTCCCGCCCCGCGCTCCGTACGGCGAGCCCGGGTTCTACGGCCTCGGCTGGAACGTGATGTACGACGAGCTGGGACGGCTGCGGCTCAACCACTCGGGCGCCTTCGCCCTGGGGGCGGCGACCACGGCGACGCTGCTGCCGACCGAGAGCCTCGGGATCGTGGTGCTCACCAACGGCCAACCGGTGGGCCTGCCCGAGGCCGTCGCCGCGACCTTCTTCGACATCGCCCAGCACGGCAGGCCGACGGTCGACTGGCTCGCCTTCTTCGGCCGGCTCTTCACCGCCATGGAGCAGGAAGAGCGATCGCCGATCGACTACGCCAAGCCTCCCGCCGCCCCCAGGCCGGCACGTCCGGCCGGCGCCTACACGGGCACCTACGGCAACGCCTACTACGGGCCGATGCGGGTGGCCGCCGAGCACGGCGGGCTGGTGATGCGGCTCGGCCCCGAGGGGCCCAAAGGGATGGCCTTCCCGCTGCGCCACTACGACGGCGACACCTTCGCCTTCCTCACCCGGGGCGAGAACGCCGCCGGATGGTCCGGTGCACGGTTCGCCGTGGGGGAGAGCGGCAGGGCCACCGCGGTGACCGTCCAGCATCTCGACCAGAACGGGCTGGGCACCTTCACCCGGCGCTGACGGTACCGGCGAGCGGCGCCGCCGGCCCGGTCAGGGGAGGCGGAGCTCGGCGAAGACCGCCCGATGGTCGGTGCGGGGCACGTCGCGCACCTCGACCCTGGCCACGCCCACCCGCCGGTCCGCCAGCACGTGGTCGATGGCGATCAGCGGCGGGAGCAGCCGCCCGTGCGGCCACGTCGGGGTCAGCCCCCTGCCCACCGCCGTCGCGGCGTCGACGTACCCCTTCGCCAGCAGGTCGCGCAGCGCCCGGTGGTCGAGGCTGGCGTTGAAGTCGCCCGCGAGCACCCGCACCACGTCGGGCGACGGCGCGGGCATCGCCTTCAGGGAGGCGTTCCACTCGGTCACCATCGGCCCGAGCGGCGGGTTCGGGTGGATCGCCACCACCTGCGCCCTGGCCCCCGACGGCAGCGTCACGGTGGCGGCGGGCATGTTGTGGCCGATCGGCGTGAACAGCCCCTTCTCCTCGGTCAGCGGGTGCTTGGCGAACAGGCCGCTGCCGGTCGCGCCCCAGGCCGGCTGCAGCACCCGGTACGGCATGAGCCTGTCCAGCCCCGCCGCGTCCAGCCGCCTGACCGTCTCGGGCCCCAGTTCGAGCGCGCTGAACACGTCAGGGTCGTACTCCCGCACCAGCGCGACCACGGCCTCCGCGTCGGCCCGGGAGAACAGGTTGATCGACAGCACCTTGAGCGCGGGCCCCCGCGCCGTGAGCGGCTCGGGAAAGGCACGCGGCAGCACGGTGGCGGCCAGCGCCACGCACGCGGCCAGCGCCGGCACGGCCGCGGCCCTCCTGCGTACGGCCAGCGTCACCGCCGCGACCGCGCCGAGCGCCAGCCCGTACGGCGTGAGCGTCATCAGCTGGGTCAGGAACGAGCCGGTCTCCAGCCCGAAGACCCGCACGACCGCCCACGCCACGAGCGCCGTCGCCACCAGCCACGACAGCCACCGCCTGCGCGCGCGCCGCGGCACCGTCCCAGGCGCCTGAAGACCCTTCTCGGCGGTGATGCTCACCCGAACCCCTTGCCTCGGCCTTTCCCACGCCCTTGCGTCGGTCTGTCCGTGACAGTGTGGGGGGCGGAGATGAAAGGCGGATGAAGCGCGAGGAAGGCGGCGCCGTCAGGGCGCCGAGTACAGCAGGCGGCGCTGGAGCGCGTGGTCGATCAGGCCGATGAGCATGTCGCGGCTGGAACCGCGGTCACGGGCGTCGCACAGCAGGATCGGGATGGCCGCGTCGAGCTGGAGCGCGAGCCTGATCTCCTCGACCTCGAACTGCTCGGCGCCGTCGAAGCAGTTGACCGCGACGATGAAGGGCGTGCCGCGCCGTTCGAAGTAGTCGACGGCGGCGAAGCAGTCGCCCAGCCTGCGGGTGTCGGCCAGGACGACCGCGCCGAGCGCGCCCAGCGCCAGCTCGTCCCAGAGGAACCAGAAACGCTCCTGGCCAGGGGTGCCGAACAGGTAGAGCACGTAGTCGGTGTTCAGCGTGATGCGCCCGAAGTCCATCGCCACGGTGGTGGAGCGTTTGGCCGAGACGCCGTAGACGTCGTCCACGCCGACGCCGCGTTCGGTGAGCAGTTCCTCGGTACGCAGCGTCCGCGTCTCCGAGACGGCGCTGACCATGGTGGTCTTGCCCGCCCCGAAACCGCCCGCGATCAGGATCTTGACCGCGTTGGGCATGCGGCGCCGTTCAGAGAGAGCGAAGACCATCGAGTACCGCCTTGTAGACCCGTGGGTCGTGGATGTCGCTGTCGGGGTGGGGATGCTGCACGTCGATCAGATCGTGTTCCAGGAGGTCGCCGAGCAGGACGCAGATCGCCCCCGGCGGCAGGTCCAGGTGGGAGGCCAGTTCGGCCACCGCGATCGGCGCCCTGGACAGGCGCAGGATCGCCGCGTGCTCGGGGTCGAGCCCGGGAGCCGGCCGGTCGGCCACCTCGGCCACCGCGATCGCCTGGGTGATCAGGGCGAAGGCGCCGCGGGCCGGCTGGGTGCGTCCCCTGGTGATCACGAAGGGGCGCAGCAGGCTCGGATCGACCTCGTGCTCGGGCGTGCCTGGACGGGTCGTCAAGCGACCTCACCTGCCCTCAGGTCGGCGGCGTCGGCCGGCGTGAGGCGGGCGCTGGTCGACAGGTGCTGGCCGACCTTGGCGATGAGCATCTCCATCTCGTAGGCCAGCAGGCCGAGGTCGGCGTCATGGGTGGTGAGCGCGGCCAGCCGGGCTCCGTGGCCCGCGATCGTCACGCGCAGGATCAGCTGTTGCCACTCCACGAGTGTCTGCTTGATCTGGCCGCCGCCCGCGTAGTCGGCGGCGGCCGCGGCGAGGCTCTGCAGGCTGGCGGCGACGGCCGACAGCCTGTCGGCGTCGTCGGGTTCGAGCCCGTCCGAGGTGGCGAGCAGCAGCCCGTCGCTGCTGAGGACGATCGCGTGCCGGATGTCGGAGACCCGGGTGACCAGGTCGTTGAGCAGCCAGTTCAGTTGTGCCGTGGTCATGTCGACTCCTGATCGCCGTGGTGGTCGCGACCGCCGAGCAGGCGCTCGGCGGCGGCGCGACCGCGGACGGTGCCCCGTTGCAGGGCCGCCAAGCGGGTGCGCAGCTCGTGCTCGTCATCCGCGATGTGCGGCACGTGCTCGTCGGGCGGCGGGCCGGCGGCGGAGGGGGCGGGGTGCTGGCGCAGTTCGGGAACGAGGCTGGTCTGGGGCACGCGCAGGGGGAGACCTCCGGGTGTGAAGTGCGGCTGGCCGGTGCTCCGGGCAGGCGTCGCCTGGCCGGGGCGTGAAGCGGGTACGGCTCCCGGCACCGGGGCCGGGGTCGGTGGACGGGCCGGGACGGACGCGACGGCGAACGCCGGTGCGGGCGCGGGCAGCGGCGCCGACGGCGTCACGGGAGCGGGCCGTGGGACGGGAGCAGCCGGTGTCCCGGGAGCGGGCCGTGCCCCGATAGCCGGCGGTGCCGATGTGGAGAGCGCCGGTGTGGGCGGTGCCGATGTGGGCGGTGCGGGGCGCTGCCGTTGCGGCAGGGCAGTGGCGGGGGCGGTCCGCTGCGGGTGCGCCGCGGCGGGCGTGAACAGATCGCCGTGCTCCGGCTCCTGCAGCAGCTCCCGCGGCACCAGCACCACGGCGGCCACCCCGCCGTACGGCGAGGACTTGAGCGTCACGGAGATGTCGTGCCTGGCCGCGAGCCTGCTGACGACGTAGAAGCCGAGCCGCGCCGCCGTACCGGTGATCTTGAATTCCGGCGGGTCGGCGATCCGCCGGTTGGCCTCCGCCAGCTCCTCGGCGGACATGCCGAGGCCGCGGTCCTCGATCTCCAGCGCGTACCCGTTGGCGACGTGCTGCCCGCTGACCGTGACGGTCGTGGAGGGCGGGGAGAACGACACGGCGTTGTCGATGAGCTCGGCCAGCAGGTGGGTCAGGTCACCGACGGCCCTGCCGAGCAGGTGGCTGTCGTCGAGCGGGGTGATGGAGACCCTGGCGTAGTCCTCGACCTCGGCCAGCGCGCCGCGCACCACGTCGAGCAGCGGGACCGAGCGCCGCCACGTACGCGCGGGGGTGGCGCCCGCCAGCACCAGCAGGTTCTCGGCCGCCCGCCGGGTCCTGACGGCCAGGTGGTCGAGCGTGTACAGGTCGGTCAGCTCCTGCGGGGTGGTGGCGCGGCGCTGCATGGCGTCGAGCGCGTCGAGCTGCCGCTTGACCAGCCCCTGGGTCCGGCGGGCCAGGCTGGTCAGCGTGTTGCGGGTGCTCAGCCGCAGCTCCGCCTGCTCGACCGAGACCCTGATCGCGGTCTCCTGCACGGTGTTGAAGGCGCGCGCCACCTCGCCGATCTCGTCGGGCCCGAAAGCCAGCGGCGGCGCCTCCTCGGTCAGGTCGACGTCCTGGCCGTGGCTGACGCGTTCGACCACGCCGGGCAGCCGGTGCTCGGCCAGGTCCAGGGCGGCCGCCCGCAGCCGGTTCAGCTGCGCCAGCAGGGCCCTGGTGGTGGTGACCGCGAGCACGATCGAGGCGACGACCGCCACCAGGCCGAGCCCACCGGCGATCAGGAGGCGGACCAGCACGCCGACGGCGACCGGGACCGCCTGCTGGACCACGCGGTCGCCGCCGTCCTGGATCACCGCGTTGAGGCCGGACAGCGCGCCGTCGGCGGCGCTGCGCCACTGCTGGGCGGTGACCGGCGCCGCGCTCCCGGTGGGATCGGCCTCGGCCAAGGCGTGCTCCAGCGCGCGCAGCCGGGTCACCGGCGCGCTCGCTCGCCACTCGCGGAAGGCCCGCTGGTCCTCGGCGGGCAGCGCGGAGGCGGCCTGCTCCAGGGTGTAGGTGGCGATGGTGCTCGCCCTGACGATCTCGGACTGGTCGTCGCGGGTGAGGCTACCGCCGGCCAGGACGCCGCTGACCAGCGCGTCCTCGCGGGACAGCAGCTCGCGGGAGACGCTCATCGCGCTGAGCGACCTGGCGTGCTTGGCGATCTCGTCGTCGTCGACGGCCGCCGCCGCGTCGTACATGTCGTAGAAGCTGTCGATCAGCGCGTCGTAGGCCGCCTGTGCCTGCCGGCGGTCCTGCTGTCCCGCGTCGACGCCCGAGCGCAGCTCGGGCAGGGTGGCCAGCTGCCGGACCACCTCCTGGGCGCGGACGTTGAGCGAGTCGGAGGCGGCCCACCGCGTGAGGGTGGCGCGTGCGGACTCGTCGAACGCCACCCGCAGCCGGTCGTTGTCCGCGCGCTGCGCGCGCAGCTGCTGGCCGGCCACCGATCCGGAGCCGAGCGAGCCGATGGTCAGGCGCCGTTCGCGTTGCAGGCCCCATAACAGGGGTTCGCTCGGCTGGACGAGGTTGCCGTCGACCGTGGTGACCCACAGCAGGTTGATGCTGTCGGAGACGGTGACCCACGCGCTGAACGCCCACAGGGCCACCAGGGAGACCAGCATCGCGACGATCTTGCTACGGACCCGGGTTGCCCGCCATCGCCGGTGTTTGCTGCGGGCCTCCGAGGCCTTGTCAAGGCCGCGAGATGACCGCGTTTGTCGCACACCAGGGGAATGTGGCACTCGGCACACCCTAGCGATCGGACAAATCTCGCTCAAGATCCTCAGTGGATTGTGTCAGATCTCCCCTCGGTGGGGATCGTCCGCAAATCCCGGGCCGGGTGCGGCTCCGCGACGCGCTCCCGAGGCTTCCCGCGCACCGCAGCGCGGCACTCGCCCGCCCGGCCGGCGCGCAGGCGCCGGTGCGCCCGTAGCGGTGCCGCTGCGGAGCGTCAGGCCCGAAACGCCGCCCGTACGGCAGGCGGCCCGCCCGCCGTACGGGCGGCCGGTTCTCCGTCGAGGCGGGCGACCTTTTCCGGCGGAAGGCGAGCGTTCTCGTCGCCCCCGGCGTGTTCTTCGGACGCGAAGGGCGGTTCAGGATCACCATCGGAATGGACACCGGCCACCTGTCCCAGGCGCTCGAAGCCCTGTCGCCCGTCGTGGCCGAACTACCCGACGCTGTTCAGAGGTGATGGACGTGGAGCTCCGCCTCCTTTCCCGCGCGTACTCCGTCTGCCGGCTGCCGGCGGGCACCGCCGTACCGGCCCCGCCGCCGTCGGCCGAGCTGTACGGCCTGACGGTGACGGCCGACGAGGTCTCCGTCGTCTGCGCCACGGGCGAGGAGCCGCCGGGCGCCCAGGTGGAGAGCGGCTGGAGCGCGCTGCGGGTGGCGGGCGAGCTGGACTTCTCGCTCATCGGCGTCCTGTCGTCGCTCACCGCGCCGCTGGCCGAGGCGGGCGTGTCGGTGTTCGCGCTGTCGACGTACGACACCGACTACCTTCTGGTGCGGACGGCCGACCTGCGGCGGGCGTGGAAGGCGCTGGAGGCGCGCGGATACGTGATCAGCGAGGGCTGAGCCCCCTCCATGCCGTAGGCGCGCCGGTCCCGGCGCGAACTCCGCCTCCGGCCTGGCGATCACGCACAGACTGGTCGTATCCCTGTATAGTCGCGCGCGTCGCACGATACGAGGAGGTGAGCCTGATGACGACGTTCTTCCGTCCTGCCCGGGCCCTCCTGGTCGCCGCGTTCGCCTGATCCGCGTCCAGGAGCGCGCCCGTCCGCGTCACTCCTGAACGAAGGAACCATGACACTCGAGTCTTTTCGCATCACCGTTTCCGATGACGTCCTGACCGACCTGCGCGAGCGCCTGACCCGCACCCGGTTCACGACCGCGTCCGACCCCGCCTTCTGGGCGGCCGGGGTCGACCCCGACTACCTGCGCGAGCTCGTCTCCTACTGGGCCGACGGGTTCGACTGGAGCGCGGTCGAGTCGGCGCTCAACGCCTTCCCCCACCACGTGGCCGAGGTCGACGGCCGGCGGGTCCACTTCGTGCTCATGCGCGGCACGCGGGTGGAGGGGGCGCCGGAGCCGCTGCCGCTGGTCCTGACGCACGGCTGGCCGAGCAGCTTCGTGGAGATGCTGCGCGTCGCGCCCCTGCTGGCCGACCCCGCCGCCCACGGCGGCGATCCCGCGGACGCCTTCGACGTGGTCGTCCCCTCGCTGCCCGGCTTCCTGTTCTCCGAGCTGCCGCGCGAGCGGTTCACCCGCAAGGGCGTCGCGCGGACCTGGCACGCGCTCATGACGCGGACCCTCGGCTACCGCCGCTTCGGCGCCTTCGGCGGCGACATCGGCGGCGGGGTCACCCAGTGGCTCGGCGCGCTCTACCCGGACGAGGTCGCCGGCGTCCACATCACCTCGGCGGTCGTGACCTCCGACTTCACCGACGTCCCGCCGACTCCCCAGGAACAGGCCTTCCTCGACGCCCTCGCCGCCTACGACGTCACCGACCAGGGCTACAGCGAGATCATGTGGAGCAGGCCCGACACGATCGCCGCCGCCCTCATGGACTCTCCCGCGGGACTGCTGGCCTGGATCGCCGACAAGTACCGCGACTGGAGCGACTGCGGCGGCGACCTGGAGAAGCGCTGGGACAAGGACACGCTCCTGACGGTGGCCACCCTCTACTGGGCGACCGGCACCATCGGCTCGTCCTTCCGGCAGTACTACGACTACGGGCTCAACGAGCCGGTCCCCACGATCGGCGTGCCGGCCGCCGTCACGCTGAGCAACGAGCCCGCCTTCGCGGGCTTTCCCAGGAGCATGGCCGAACGCCTCTACGCCGACCTGCGCCACTGGAGCACCCCCGACCGCGGAGGGCACTTCATGGCGCACGAGGAGCCCGAGCAGGTGGCCAGGGAGCTGCGGGACTTCTTCCGCCCCCTACGGTCCACCGGCTGATCCGCGGTGCATCGGCTGATCCGCGGTGCACCGGTTGAGCTGCGGTGCACCGGCTGGTCCGCGGTGCATCGGCTGATCCGCGCGTCTTCCGCTGGCCGCGGCTGACCCGCTGATCCGTGGGAAAGGGCCGCTTCCCGGCGATCGGGGAGCGGCCCTGCCGTTCAGCGGGACGGGCCGTTCAGCGGACCCCGCCGTTCAGGATCGGGATCAGCTGCTCCTCCTCGTAGTCGAGGTGCGCCTCGACCTCCTTGGTCAGCTCGTCGACCCCGGCCACGAGGGTGTCCCGGTCGAGCCCGTCGTCCGCGAGCAGCTCCTGCAGCCGGGCCAGCAGCCGCGCGACCACCTCGTGCTCCTCACGCAGGCGCTTCATGGCGGGGGCGAGCTCCGGATGCCTCGCCTCCAGGGAGGGGAACATCATCGTGTCCTCGCCCATGTGGTGGTGGTGCAGCCCCTGGCACAGCGACAGACAGTTGACGCGCAGCTGCGCCCCGATGCCGGGACCCGACGCGGCGACCTCCTTGCGGATCAGGGCCAGCTCCCTGCGGAAGGAGCCGTGGATCTTCCTGAGCACCTCGCCCATCGGCCCCGCCGGCGGGCCGTCGTGGACGGGGTGGAGCGCGACGACGGGAATGACCCTGCTCGTCCTGGCCTGGTACTCGCCCCAGCCGGGGTCGGCTTCCACCGCGCGGTCGAACAGCCGGTCCCGCTCCTCGCCCTCCAGCACCACGGCGTCGGCCTCGTAGGTGAAGACGCCGTCCTCGACGGTGACGCGCGGGTGGGCGAGGAGGTTGTGGTACCAGGCGGGATGGGTGGGCGCGCCCATGGCCGAGGCGATGACGAGCATCCGGTCACCGTCGGGCAGGTAACCGAGCGGCGTCGTACGGCGGGCGCCCGTCCTGGCCCCCGTGGTCGTGAGCAGGAGCAGCCGCGCTCCCTCGAAGGCGCCGACCTGGCCGGCGTTGGCGCGGAACTCGTCGATGATCTGCTGGTTGAAGTCGTTGGTCATGCGTGTGTTCGCTCCAGGCGTGGATGAAGATCGTTGGAAAGTCGGGGAACGGCCCGCACAGGGCAGAAGACGCCGACGGACGGCGTGAAAGGAATCCCAGGAGTACAGGAGTACCGGGAGTACGCGGCGCCGGGCGTGGGGAGGCGCGCGGGAGGGTCGTGGCGGTTAACCGCGCTCGACAGTGTGAGAAGTCACGACATCATCCCCCTGATACGGCGCCTCCATGCCTCCGCCGTCCTCCCGGGCGGCGGCACGCGACGCGAAGGTCATTACAGGCGCATCCCGCAGATCTTGTCAAGGCGCTCGCGCCGGCACCGGAGGTCAGTCATGGGCCAGTGTCGTCGCGACCTGCGGGAGCGTGTGACGATCGAGGCATGACACGATCGTTCGACGACCTGGTGGCCGAGGCCGCCGCCGTACCGGTCGCCGGCTGGGACTTCTCCTGGCTCGAAGGGCGGGCGACCGAGGAGCGCCCGTCCTGGGGTTACCAGCGCATGATGAGCGACAGGCTCGCCACGGCCGGGGCCGCGCTCGACGTCGAGACCGGCGGGGGCGAGGTGCTGGCGGGAGCGCGGAGGCTGCCGCGCACCATGGTGGCCACCGAGTCGTGGCCGCCCAACATCGTCAGAGCGACCAGGCTGCTGCATCCCCTGGGCGCGGTCGTCGTCGCCACCTCCGGCGAACCGCCGTTTCCGTTCGCCGACGAGGCCTTCGACCTGGTGACCAGCCGGCATCCGGTGACCGTGTGGTGGAGCGAGATCGCCAGGGTGCTCCGGCCGGGCGGCACCTACTTCGCCCAGCACGTCGGACCCGGCAGCGTGTTCGAGGTGACCGAGTATTTCCTCGGCCCGCAGTTCGAGGCGCGCAGCAAGCGCCATCCCGCCGTCGAGACCGCCGACGCCGTGGCGGCCGGCCTGCGGATCCTCGACGTGCGCATGGAACGGCTGCGGATGGAGTTCTTCGACATCGGCGCCGTCGTCTACTTCCTGCGCAAGGTGATCTGGATCGTCCCCGGTTTCACCGTCGAGGCCCACCGCGACCGGCTGCGCGACCTGCACGAGCGGATCGCCAAGGACGGCTCGTTCGTCGCCCACGCGTCGCGGGTGCTCATCGAGGCCCGCAAGCCGGCCTGAACCGCCGATCGAGGTAGAGAAACCTCTACCCGCGATCGGGCGCCAACCTTACTGCCCTTCACGCGAGCGATGACGATCATCGCTCGCGTGAGAACAGTGACGATCAGGCCGCGGGTCCACGCGGTGGGAGCAGTGGTGGCGGCGATGGCGCTCGGCGTGGTCGTCGGCGGCGGCGGGCAGGCCGCCACCGCCGACGACGCGGGCGGCAGGGCCAGGTTCGAGGAGATCGACGTCCAGCGGATCAACGTCGTCGAGCCGGACGGCAAGCCCCGCCTGGTCCTGACCAACAGGGTGAAGTCGCCGGGCGCCGTCGTCGACGGCGTCGACCTGGGCAACGGGGGGCTGCGGCCGGGCATGATGTTCTACAACTCCGCAGGCGACGAGAGCGGCGGCCTCGGGCTGCACAGCGGCCTGGTCGACGGCAAGCCGGAGGCGTTCGGGCAGCTGGCCTTCGACCAGTACAAGCAGGACCAGACGCTGGTCCTGCGGTACGCGGAGGGCCAGGGCGAGCGGAGCGTCGGCCTGGAGGTCAAGGACCGGCCCGACACCCCGCTGTCGGCCATGTACGAGGAGTACAAGAAGATCCAGGAGATGCCGCCGGGCCCCGAGCGCGACAAGGCGATGGCGGAGTTCAAGGAGAAGTATCCTGCTCCGCAGCGGGCCTTCTTCGGCAAGAACCGCGACAGGTCGGTGGGGCTGACGCTCGCCGACGGGAAGGGGAAGCCGCGTATCGTGCTCCGGGTCGGCGAGGACGGCAGCCCGCGGATCCAGTTCCTGAACGCCAGGGGCGAGATCACCAGGACGATCAAGGGCTGATGACCACAGTCGTGATGCCATGGCCGGCGATACCGGGCAACCCGCTGCGCTTCCTCGCGTCGGCGTGGCCCTGGCGGGCGCTCGCCTACCTGGTGACCGGCCTGCCGGGCATCGCCGGTGTGGCCTTCCTGTGGTTCCTGGGCGAGCAGGCCGCACTGGTGGTCGGCGCGATCATCCTGATTGTCGCCGTGGGGGCGCTCAGCGGCCTGATCGCGGATCTGGAACGCAGACGGCTACGGCTGATCGACCCGGTCGAGGCGCGCGCGCCGCGGCCGGCGACCGCGAGCGTCCTCTGGCGGCAGATCGGGTACGCGCTCCTGATGGCGACGGTCCTGCCCACGGTCAACCTGGTCGTCCTGATCCTCGCCGGGCTGACCGTGACCTCGCTGGTCGGCTCGTTCCATTCCTGGCTGGCCGGCCGGCTGGACGCCGGGCCCGTGGCCGACGCGCTCGGCACGCTCGCCACGCTGGTCTGGCTGGCGGCCTGCGCCTACCTGGTCACGCTGATGGCCGTGGCGCAGGGGGCGCTGGCGCGCAGCATGCTCACCGCGCCTGCCGAAGCCAGGATGATCGAGCTGACCAGGTCGAGGGCCAGGCTGGTCGACGCGTTCGAGGCCGAGCGGCGGCGTATCGAGCGGGACCTGCACGACGGCACCCAGCACCAGCTGACCGCCGTGCTCATGCAGCTCGGCCTCGCCAGGCTCGACGTCGGAACCGACGCCGACCGTGCGGCGCAGGCCATCGACCTGGCCTACGGCCACGCGCAGGCCGCGCTGGACGAGCTGCGCCGCGTCGTGCGGGGCATGCATCCGTCGGCGCTCGCCGACCGGGGACTCGCGGTGGCCGTCACCGAACTGGCCCGCCACTGCCCGGTGCCCGTGACGCTCGACCTGGACCTGCCCGTGCGCCCGCCGCCCGGGGTGGAGGCGGCGGCCTACTTCTGCGTCTCCGAGGCCCTCACCAACGTGATCAAACACAGCGGGGCCCGCCAGGCCGCCGTCAGCGCCACGCTGTCGGACGGCCGGCTCGTCGTCGAGGTGAGCGACGACGGCGCCGGCTCGGCCGATCCCGCGGCCGGCAGCGGGATCAGCGGGCTGGCCGACCGGGTCGGCGTGCTCGACGGGACCCTCTCGCTCAGCAGCCCCCCTGGAGGGCCGACGACGCTCAGGGTGTGCATCCCATGCGATTGATGATCGCCGAAGACTCGGTGCTGCTCAGGGAGGGACTGACCGGCATCTTCGCCAGGTTCGGGCACGAGGTCGTCGCCGCCGTCGGCAGCGCGGGCGAGCTGCTGCACGCCGTCGCCCGCGAGGTGCCCGACCTCGTCGTGGTGGACGTCCGCATGCCGCCGACCTTCCGCGACGAGGGGCTGAGGGCGGCCATCGCGCTGCGCGGCGACCATCCGGGGCTCGGCGTCCTGGTGCTGTCGCAGATCGTCGAGGAGGCGGCGGCGGGCGAGCTCATGGCGGCGGGAACGCGCGGCATCGGCTACCTGCTCAAGGACAGGATCGGGGCGATCACCCAGTTCGTGGCGGACGCCGAGGCGGTCGCCTCCGGCGGCACGGTCCTCGACCCGGACGTGATCCACCAGCTGTTCGCCCACCGCCGGGCCCACGACCCGCTCGACACGCTGTCGCCGCGCGAACGCGAGGTGCTCGCGCTGGTCGCCGAGGGCCGCTCCAACAGCGCGATCGCCCAGCGGCTCCACGTGTCGGAGGCGGCCGTGGCCAAGCACGTCACCGGCGTGTACACCAAGCTCGGCCTCGGGCTCGACGGAGACGACCACCGCAGGGTGCTCGCCGCCCTCACCTTCCTCCGCTCCCGCTGACCACCTGGCCGAGTGCCGGCCTCCCGCGAGAGCCGGGCCCGCCGCCCCGGCGGGTGCCCCAGCGGCCCGCGGCCGGGTGCCGGGATCGCGGGGGCGTTTCCGCGGCAGAAGGGTTGGAGCCGGCGCGCCCTCGAACGCAACCCGGCGTGCGGGACCCCCCGAGGGCCTTCCGGGATCGTCACCCGGCGCCGCGTGGTGTCCTCAGCGCGAGCGGGCAGCCGCCCCCGGCGCTTCGCGGGGAGACGGGGACGGGGCGAGATCCGATACGGCAGGGGATGAGGACGGAGTGGGGTTCGGTGCGGCGGGAGGTCTGGTGGGGGTGGGGTCCGAAGCGGCGGGAGACCCGGTCGGGGTGGGGTCCGGTAGGCCGGGGGACGGGGACGCGGGGCGGCCCGGCACGGGGTGGGTCGAGAGGGAGACGGGGGTGCGGCCGAGCATGGCGCGGGCGGTGCGGGCCAGATGGGCCTGGTCGGCGAATCCGGCTGTCGCCGCGGCCGACGCCACCGAGGAGCGGGCGAGCTGGGCGACGGCCGCGCGCAGGCGTGCCCACTGGCGCAGCCGTACCAGCGGGATCCCGACGGACGCGCGGACCAGGGCGCGCAGCCGCGGCACGGACAGCCCGACCTCGGCGGCGATGGCATGGACGGGCAGTTCGGGGGAATCGACGGCCATCGCATGGACGGGCAGCCCGAGATCGGCGGCGATGGCATGCACGGGCAGTCCGGGGGGAACGGCGGCCATCGCATGGACGGGCAGCCCGGGGGCGACAGCGTCGGCGGTGTGGACGGGCAGGCCGGGGGCGGTGGTGGCGGTGTGGACGGGCAGGCCGGGGGCGATGGTGGTGGTGTGGACGCGCGGGCCGGGGGCGGCGGCGGGCGGGGAGGCGGTGGCCAGGGCCAGCGCGTGGGCCACGCGGGGGTCGAGCGCCGGGCCGGGCCCGGCCAGCGCCACGAGCTCGGGCAGGGCGGCGCCGCGGGCCAGAGCGTCCCGCAGCCGCCGTACGGCATGCCCGTCGAGCGCCGTCATCTCCCGTGGCGCGCCCAGCAGCCACGGATCGACGAACAGCGCCGTGTAGGCCGAGGTCACCGCGGCGGTGTGGGCCAGCTGGGGCGGCACGAGCAGCCCCGCCCCCCGGACGCGCCCCGCCACGGCGGTCCCCCGCTCGGGAAGGACGACCTTCCACACCGGGTGCAGGTGGCGGGCGACGGCCGCCGGGCCGTTCTCCTCGAACACGGTCAGCCCGCCGCCGGGGGCGAACGCCAACCGGCGATCGTTTCGTTCAAGCGCTCGCGCGGGCGCGGGGGTCAGCATGGCGTCATGCACGATACCGCCGCCATCGCCCTGGCCCTCTTCCTGGCCGCCGTGGGGATCTCCCACTTCGTCTTCCCCGGCTACTTCCGCACGCTCGTGCCCGGCTGGTTCCCGTGGCCGGGGCCTGCCGTCGTGGCCGGCGGGGTGGCGGAGATCCTCCTGGGCGTGCTGCTCGCCGTCCCCGGCGGCAGGGCGGCGGGAGGGTGGGCCGCCGCCGCGCTCATCACCGCCTACCTCGCCTCGCACGTCGACGCGCTCCGGCACGCGCACCGCGACCGGCCGCGGCTGCTGGACCGTCCGGCGGGCGCGGTGGCCCGGCTGGTGGTCAACGCCGCCTACATCGGCTGGGCGGTCATGGTGGCGCTCACCGCGCCCTGACGCACACCCCTGACGCGCGATCTCCCGACCTCCGTGGCCGGTCCTCGAACCGGGCACGGGGTCCCGGGGACGTTTCGCCGGGAGGGTGGCGTGGCAGGTGTCCTGGATGGCAACCGTGTGGGACCTGGTGGTGGTCGGCGGCGGGCCCGCGGGGTCGGCGGCGGCCCTGCGCGCCAAGCAGCTCGACCCCGCCGCGCGCGTCCTGCTGCTCGACAGGGACGACTTCCCCCGCGACAAGGCGTGCGGCGACGGCATCGCCGCGCACGGCGGCGACGAGCTGGCCCTGCTGGGCCTGCCCGACCTCATCGCCGACTACCGGCCGACGCGGCGCCTGTCGGTGGTCTCGCCCGGCGGCGTGCGCGTCTCGGCCACGGTGGCCAGGCCCAACCATGTCGTGCCCCGCATGGTGTTCGACGCCCGCCTCGTCGCGGCGGCCCGCGCGCGGGGCGTCGAGGTGCGCCGCCACCGCGTCCGCTCGCTGGGCGCCGCCGACGGCCACGTGGTCGTCGACGGCGAGGTGCGCGCCCGCACGGTCGTCGCGGCGGACGGCGCGCACTCCACCGTGCGCCGCGTGCTCGGCGTGCGGCCGGCGCCCGACAGGCACACCGCGATCGCGGTGCGCGGCTACGCGGACCTGCCCGGCGCCGACGACGCCCAGCTCATCGCCATGCAGCGGGCCGGGTGGCCGGCGTACGCGTGGTCGTTCCCCATCGGCGACGGCACCGTGAACGTGGGGTTCGGCATGCTGCTGCCCCGGCTGCGGGCGACCGGCCTGCCCGGCCGGCAGGTGCTGCACGGCAGGCTCGCCGAGCTGCTGCCCGACCTGCCCGCCCGCGACCTGCGCGCCCACCACCTGCCGCTGTCGCCGGGCCGCCCGCAGCCTGGTGCGGGCAGGGTGCTGCTCGCCGGCGACGCCGCCGGTCTCGTCAACCCGCTCACCGGCGAGGGCATCTACTACGCGCTGCTGTCGGGCAGGCTCGCCGGCGAGGCGGCCGTCACCTCGACCGGCGACCCGCTGGCCGCCTACCGGCGCGCCCTGCGCGGCGCGCTCGGACGGCACCTGCTGACGACCGACGTGCTGGCCCGCGTGGCGCAGTCGCCGGGGTTCATCGACGCGGCGATCGAGACGGCCGCGCGCCGGACCGAGGTGTTCGACCTGCTGGTGGAGGTGGGTCTGGGCGCGGGTACGGTGCCCGTCCCGCTGATGTGGGCGGTGGTACGCCGCTGGCTGGCACGCAGCCTGCGCCGAGAGGGCTGAGACGCGCCGGACGGCCGACGACACCGGCGGCCGCCGGCACTGAGGCGGGACGGCCGGGGAGAGCCGGTGGCTGCCGGCACTGCGGTGGGGTGGGACGGCCGGGGAGAGCCGGTGGCCGTCAGATGGGCGGTGAGGCGGACGACCGGGGGAGAGCCGGGCCGTCCGTCAGGCGGTGAGGTGGGCGCCGTTGGCGACCAGGAGGGCGACGTCGATCGCGGCCACCAGGATCGACGCGGCGAAGGGCGCCTTCGGCAGACGACGTCCCAGCGCCACGCCCGCGGCGGCGATGCCGGTGGCCACGACGAGCGCGATCCAGGCGGCCGGGCCCGCCGCGCCGTACGGGCCGAAGGCCAGCAGCGCCGTGGCCGCCAGCAGCGGCAGCGGGACCAGCAGGGAGACGGTGGGGCGGCCCAGTCGCTGCGGCAGGCCGCGCACGCCCGCCGCCAGGTCGGCCCGGATGTCGGGCAGCACGTTGGCCAGGTGCGCGCCGACCCCCAGCAGCGCGGCGGCCAGGACCGCCCACCAGGCGGGCCACGGCCGTCCGGGCAGGCCCAGCGTCACGAAGGCCGGCAGCGCGCCGAACCCCACCGCGTAGGGCAGCCAGGACCACACCGTCGCCTTGACGCCGAGGTCGTAGGCCCACGCGGCCCCGACGCCCGCCAGGTGCACGGTGCCTGCCTGCCAGCCCGAGGCCAGCGACAGCGGGACGCACAGCCCCAGCGCGACGAGCGCGGCGGCGCGCACGGTGCGGGCGCGCACCGTTCCGGCCACGATCGGCTTGCCGGCGCGTCCGGCGGCCGTGTCGCGGCGGGCGTCGACGGCGTCGTTGCACCATCCGATCGACAGCTGCCCGGTCAGGACGGCGGCGCCGACCAGCGCGCACCCCGCGGCGTCCCGCCCGCTGGCCACGGCCAGCACGGTGACCAGGAACGTGACCGCGACGGTCGGGCCGGGATGGCAGCTGCCGGCCAGCCCTCTGAGCACCCGCGCCGACCTCACCGCCCGTCACACCAGCCGATCATTGGCAGCCGAATCCATGCCGTCTCATGGGCATAGTAGCCAGCGGGCAGGGCAGCCTCCCGGACAAGTGTCTACCGGAGGGGTGCCGATGACCTGGATCGCAGCCGTCCATGGCGTGCTGCCCCCCAACCGCTACCCGCAGGGCGAGCTCACCGATCTGGCCGCCCGCACCTTCCTGCCGGCAGGCGCCGACCGCCGGCTGCTCGACCGGCTGCACACGAGCGCCAGGGTCGAGTACCGGCATCTCGCCCTCCCGCTGGACCAGTACGGCAAGCTCGACGGCTTCGGCGCCGCCAACGAGGCGTTCGTCTCGGCGGCCGTCGAGCTCGGCGCCGAGGCGGTCGGCGCGGCGCTGGACGAGGCGGGCCTGGCGCCCGGCGACGTGGACCTCATCATGTTCACCTCCGTCACCGGTGTCGCCGCGCCCTCGGTGGAGGCCAGGGTGGCGGTCCGCCTCGGGATGCGGCCCGACGTCAAGCGCATCCCGGTCTTCGGCCTGGGCTGCGTGGCGGGCGCGGCGGGGATCGCCAGGCTGCACGACTACCTGCTGGGCCGGCCAGGCGACGTCGCCGTGCTGCTGTCGGTGGAGTTGTGCTCGCTCACCTTGCAGCGTGGCGACGCCTCCACGGCCAGCCTGGTGGCCAGCTCGCTGTTCGGCGACGGCGCCGCCGCGGTGGTGGCGTGCGGGTCGGCGCGAGAGGGGAAAGGGCCCTGCGTGCTGGCCACGCGCAGCCACCTGTATCCCGGCACCGAGCAGGTCATGGGCTGGGAGGTCAGGGACGGCGGCTTCGGCGTGGTGCTCGACGCGGGCGTCCCCGAGGTCGTGCGCGCCCACCTCGCCGGCGACGTGCGCGGTTTCCTGGCCGACCACGGCCTGAACATCGGCGAGGTGGCGGCGTGGGTGTGCCACCCGGGCGGGCCGAAGGTGCTGGAAGCGGTGGCCGAGGCCCTCGACCTGCCGCCGGGCGCGCTCGACCTGACCTGGCGCTCGCTGGCCGCCAACGGCAACCTGTCGTCGGCCTCCGTCCTGCACGTGCTGCGTGACACGCTGCGCCTGCGTCCACCGCGTCCCGGTACCGCCGGGCTGCTCATCGCGATGGGCCCGGGGTTCTGCTCCGAGCTCGTCCTGCTGCGCTGGTAGCCGCCGATGCCGTGGTATTCGCTGCTCGTGCTGCTCGTGGGCGTGGAACGCCTGGCCGAGCTGGTCGTCGCCCGCCGTAACGCCCGCTGGAGCATGGCGCGCGGCGGGCGGGAGTACGGCCAGGGCCACTACCCGTGGATGGTGGCCCTGCACACCGGGCTGCTCGCCGGTTGCCTGCTGGAGGTGTATCTGGCCGGCAGGCCGTTCGTTCCCGCGCTCGGCTGGCCGATGCTGGCCCTCGTGCTGGCCGCGCAGGCGCTGCGGTGGTGGTGCGTCGCCGCGCTGGGGCCGCGCTGGAACACGCGGGTCATCGTGGTGCCGGGGCTGCCGCTGGTGCGGCGCGGGCCGTACCGGCTGGCCTGGCTGCGCCACCCGAACTACGTGGCGGTGGCCGTCGAGGGCGCCGCGCTCCCGCTCGTCCACTCGGCCTGGATCACCGCGCTGGTCTTCACCTTGGCCAACGCCGTCCTGATGGCGGTGCGGATCCGCTGCGAGAACACGGCGCTGGCCGCCCTCCCGGCATGATCGACGTGCTGGTGGCGGGGGGCGGGCCGGCCGGGCTGGCCACCGCGATCCACGCCGCCCTCGCCGGGATGAGCGTCGTGGTCGTCGAGCCGCGGCGCGCGCCGGTCGACAAGGCGTGCGGCGAGGGGCTGATGCCCGGCGGCGTCGCCGCGCTGCGGGCGATGGGGGTGGCGGCCGGCGGGCATCCGCTGCTGGGCATCGACTACGTGCGGGGGGAGACCCGCGCGCGGGCCGGTTTCGCCGCCGAGCCGGGCTGCGGCGTGCGCCGTACCTCGTTGCACGCGGCCATGTCGGCGCGGGCCGCGGAGCTGGGCGTCCCCGTCGTCACCGGCAGGATCACGCGCGTCCGCCAGGACGCGCGAGGGGTGGTGGCGGGCGGCCTGAGCGCCCGCTGGCTGGTGGCCGCCGACGGGCTGCACTCCCCGCTGCGCACGTCGCTGCGCCTGGGCGTGCGCGACCCGCGCCCCCACAGGTACGGCCTGCGCAGGCACTACCGCATGGCGCCGTGGTCCGACTTCGTCGAGGTGCACTGGTCGGAGGTGGGGGAGGCGTACGTGACCCCGGTGGGCGACGACCTCGTCGGGGTGGCGATCCTGAGCGCGCGGCGCGGCGGCTACGACGAGCACCTGGCCGCCTTTCCCGGCCTGACGCGCAGGCTCACCGGTCCCGCCGTGACGCCGGTGCGCGGGGCGGGCCCGCTGCGCCAGCGGGTCAGGAGCAGGGTGGCCGGGCGGGTCCTGCTCGTCGGTGACGCCGCCGGATACACCGACGCGATCACCGGTGAGGGGGTCAGCCTGGCCGTCCTGTCCGCGCGGGCGCTCGTGGACTGTCTCGTGGCCGGCCGCCCCCACGACTACGAGCGGGAGTGGCGGCGGCTGTCCCGGCGGCACCGGCTGCTCACCGAGGCGTTGCTGGGCGTCGCCCGCAGGCCGGGTACGGCCCGCCTGGTCGTGCCCGCGGCCGCCCGGCTTCCCGCCCTGTTCACGGCCGTGGTGCGGGCGCTGACCTGACGGGACGGCCGCGGGCGTTCCCATGGCGGCGGACGACCGGCGGGAAGGCGCCGAAAACCAGCAGCCGAAGATCACGATGCCCGCCTATGCTCGGGCATCGTGCGGTTTTCTGAACGAGTTCTGGATCTGTTCGGCGAGGATGCCGTCTGGTCGGACGACCACGAGGGCATGAGCGGTCACCTGTCGCGGGTGACCAGCGCGGCGGGGGTCTTCTACGTCAAGCACGGTCCCGTGGCCCGCGAGGAGTACGAACGGCTGCGCTGGTTGAAGCACTGGATGCCGGTCCCCGACGTCGTGGCCTTCGACGAGGACGCGCTCGTGCTGGCCGACGTGGGATGGCCCAGCCTGGAGCGCGGGGCGCCGGCGGACATCGGCACGATCATGGGAGGCGTGCTCCGCGAGCTGCATGCCGTACCGGTCGGGGAGTGCCCCTTCGACGAGGGGCTGGAGGTCAGGCTCGCCCGCGCGGGCGAGCGGCTGCGGGCCGGGCTGGTCGACCCGGACGACTTCGACGACGACCACGTCGGCCTGACGGCGGCGCAGGTCTACGACCGGCTGCTGGCCGAACGGCCCGCGCGCGAGGACCTGGTCGTCGCCCACGGCGACTACACCCCCGGCAACGTGCTGGTCTCGGCCACGGGAGGGCCGGTGCTGATCGACGTGGGCGGTCTCGGTGTGGCCGACCGCTACCTGGACCTCGCCATCGCGCTGCGCGACCTCGGCGAGGACTACGGCGAGTCGGCCGTCGCCGACTTCCTGGCCGCCTACGGCCTGGCGGAGGTCGACCGGTGGCGCCTCGACTACTACCGGTTGCTGGACGAGATGTTCTGAGGCGGCGCGCTGGGGCGGGGCCCGGGCCATCACCCCGGCACGCGCGGTCGCCACGGGGGGACGGCCCTGCCCGCAGAATTCACCAAGCGATGAATCAATCGCCGCACAGGTGTGGCGACCAGCACCCCCGGAAGGCGCTGCCCGCCAGACGGGGCGAAGCGGGATCACTTGCACAAAACCGGTCTTGACATCCGCAATCCACACCCGCACTCTGTTGCGTATAGCGCGAGATGTTTCTCTTTGCGAAACCGAGGTGTGACACGATGATCCCAGCGTGCCCACTTGCATCACTGCCGCGAGGCGAGGCCCTCCGGGTCGAGGCCGACCCGCCCATCGCCGTCTTCCATACCGAGGACGGCGAGATCTTCGCCATCGACGACACCTGTACGCATCAGGATGCCTCGTTGGCCGACGGCTGGCTCGAGGGCTGCGAGATCGAATGCCCGCTGCACGCCTCGCGGTTCGACCTGCGCACCGGCCAGGTCGACGCGCCCCCCGCCAAACGGCCGGTGCGCACCCACCAGGTCGTCGTCGAGGACGACGTCATCTACGTCGTGCCCTCCGACGAGGAGCCGAACCTGCCGCCCGGCGTCACGCTCAAGGGGCAGGCGTGAACACCGTCTGCGTCGTCGGCGCCTCGCTGGCCGGGCTCCTGACCGCCAGGGCGTTGCGCGGCCAGGGCTACACCGGCCGCCTCGTCCTCGTCGGCGAGGAGCGGCACCGCCCCTACGACCGGCCGCCCCTGTCCAAGGACTTCCTCAAGGGCGCCATCGGCGAGGCCGACCTCGCGCTGGAGGGCGACGGCGAGGAGCTCGACGCCGAATGGCGGCTCGGGGTCGCCGCGACCGCGCTCGACCCGGTCGCCCGCCGCGTCATCCTGAGCGACGGCACCTCGGTCAAGGCCGACGGCATCGTGATCGCCACCGGCGCCTCCGCGCGCGAGCTGCCGGGCGCGCGGAGCCTGGCCGGCGTGCACACGCTGCGCACGCTGGACGACGCCCGCGCGCTGCGCGGCGACCTGGAGCGCGCCGGACGCGTCGTCGTGATCGGCGGCGGCTTCATCGGCGCCGAGGTGGCCGCGACGGCCAGAGACCTCGGCCTGGAGGTCACGCTCGTGGAGTCGGGCAGCGCGCCGCTGGCCGGCGTCCTCGGCGCCGCGATGGCGGAGACGATCGCCACGCTGCACGAGCGGCGCGGCGTGCGCCTGGTACGCGGCGCGTACGTCACCGAGCTGACCGGCGACGGCAGGGTCGACGGCGTACGGCTGGCCGACGGCACGCACCTGCCCGCCGACGTCGTCGTCGTGGGCATCGGCGCGACGCCCAACATCGCGTGGCTGGAGGGCAGCGGCCTCGAGCTCGGTGACGGCGTCGTCTGCGACGAGGGCGGCGGCACCCGCGTGCCCGGCATCGTCGCGGTCGGCGACTGCGCGGCCTGGTTCGATCCCGCCCAGGGCGGCCACCGCCGGATCGAGCACTGGACGGGCGCCAGGCAGCGGGCCGCCGTCGCGGCGGCCACGCTGCTGTCGGGCGGCACCGCCAGGCCCGAGCCGGCGCGCCCGGCCTACTTCTGGTCCGACCAGTTCGACATCAAGATCCAGTTCATCGGGCACGCCAGGGACGCCGACTCGGTGACCGTGGAGGAGGGCGACCCGGCCGACCACAGCTTCCTGGCCGTCTACCGGCAGGGCGAGCGCCCCGTCGCGGTGCTGGGGGTCAACCAGGTCAGGCTGTTCACCCGCTGGCGCCGCCATCTGGAGACCGCGCCGGTCCAGGCCGGCTGAGACAGGAGTGAATCATGGCTCATGAAGTACGCGGCGTGGTCGCGACGGGCAAGGGCAAGCCGGTAAGCCTGGAGACGATCCTGGTGCCGGAGCCGGGCCCCGGCGAGGCGTTGGTGAAGGTGCAGGCGTGCGGCGTCTGTCACACCGACCTGCACTACCGTGAGGGCGGCATCAGCGACGACTTCCCCTTCCTGCTCGGCCACGAGGCCGCGGGCGTGGTGGAGGCCGTCGGCCCGGACGTCAAGGACGTCGCCGTGGGCGACTTCGTCATCCTCAACTGGCGGGCGGTGTGCGGCTCCTGCCGCGCCTGCCTGCGGGGCCGCCCGCAGTACTGCTTCGCCACCCACAACGCCACGCAGAAGATGACGTTGCGGGACGGCACCCCGCTCAGCCCCGCGCTCGGCATCGGCGCCTTCGCCGAGAAGACGCTGGTGGCCGCCGGGCAGTGCACCAAGGTCGACCCGGCCGCCGCCCCCGCCGCGGCGGGCCTGCTCGGCTGCGGCGTGATGGCGGGCCTCGGCGCCGCCGTGAACACCGGCGCGGTCAGCCGCGGCGACTCGGTGGCGGTGATCGGCTGCGGCGGTGTCGGCAACGCGGCGATCGCCGGATCGCGGCTGGTCGGGGCCACCACGATCATCGCGGTGGACGTCGACGACCGCAAGCTCGCCTGGGCCCGCGACTTCGGCGCCACCCACACGGTCAACGCCAAGGAGAGCGACCCGGTCGAGGCTGTCAGGGAGCTCACCGGCGGCTTCGGCGCGGACGTGGTGATCGACGCGGTCGGCCGTCCGGAGACCTTCAAGCAGGCCTTCTACGCCCGAGACCTGGCCGGGACCGCCGTGCTCGTCGGCGTGCCCACCCCCGAGATGACGCTGGAGCTGCCGCTCCTCGACGTCTTCGGCCGCGGCGGCGCGCTGAAGTCCAGCTGGTACGGCGACTGCCTGCCCAGCCGCGACTTCCCCATGCTGATCTCCCTCTACCTGCAGGGCCGCTTCGACCTCGACGCCTTCGTCACCGAGACCATCGGCCTCGACCAGGTCGAGGACGCCTTCGCCAAGATGCACCACGGCGACGTGCTGCGCTCGGTGGTGGTGCTGTGATGGCAGGCACCGTGCGCGTCGAACGCCTGGTCACCTCGGGGACGTTCAGCCTCGACGGCGGCACCTGGGACGTCGACAACAACGTGTGGCTCCTCGGCGACGACGACCAGGTGCTGGTCGTCGACGCGGCCCACGACGCCGACGCGATCGCGGCGGCCGTCGGCGACCGCGGGGTGGTGGGCATCGTGTGCACGCACGCCCACGACGACCACGTGAACGCCGCCCCGCTGCTGGCCGCCCGCACCGGCGCGCCCGTCTTCCTGCACCCTGACGACCAGGTGCTGTGGAAGCTCACCCACCCGGTCGCCGCCCCCGACAGGGCGCTGGCGAACGGGCAGATCATCAGGGTCGGCGACAGCGCCGTCCATGTCCTGCACACCCCAGGGCACGCTCCGGGCGCGGTCTGCCTGTACGTGCCCGAGCTGGGCGTCCTGTTCTCCGGCGACACGCTCTTCCAGGGCGGTCCAGGGGCGACGGGCAGGTCGTTCAGCGACTTCCCGACGATCATCTCGTCGATCAGCCAGACGCTGCTCACCCTGCCGGCCGAGACCGTGGTCCACACCGGGCACGGCGACGACACCAGCATCGGGGCCGAGGCTCCGCAGCTCGAGGACTGGATCCGCCGAGGACACTGACCCGGCCCGTATCAGAGGAGTACTCCCGTGACCACCTCCAGCACCGCCCCCACCTCCAGCGTGATCCCCACCCTGCCCGGCCACTACTACACCGATCAGGCGCTCTTCGCGCGGGAGCAGAAGAACATCTTCGAGGCGATGTGGTTCTGCGTGGTGCGCTCGTCCGACATCCCCAAGCCGGGCTCGTTCAAGACGGTCCAGGTCGGCAGCGAGAGCATCCTGGTCACCAGGGCGCGCGACAGGTCCGTGCGCGCCTTCTTCAACGTCTGCCGGCACCGCGGCGCACAGCTGTGCACCGAGGAGTCGGGCGAGGTCGCGCGCGCCTTCCAGTGCCCCTACCACGCCTGGACCTACGGCCTGGACGGCAAGCTGGTCGCCGCGCCCAACCTCACCAAGATGGCCGACCTCGACCGCGTCCAGTACGGCCTGATCAACGTGCACGTCAGGGAGTGGCTCGGCTACGTGTGGGTCTGCCTGGCCGATGAGCCTCCCTCCTTCGAGGACGACGTGATGGGCGCCGTGACCGAACGGCTCGGCGCCCTGGAGCTGATCGACAACTACGACGTGGCGGGGCTCGAGGTCGGCCGCAGGATCGTCTACGACGTGAAGGCCAACTGGAAGCTCATCATCGAGAACTTCATGGAGTGCTACCACTGTGCCACGATCCACCCCGAGCTGACCGAGGTGCTGCCGGAGTTCGCCGACGGGTACGCCGCGCAGTACTTCGTCGGCCACGGCGCCGAGTTCGGCGAGGAGATCAAGGGCTTCACCGTGGACGGCTCCGCGGGGCTCGACCGCATCCCCGGCGTGAGCGAGGACCAGGACCGGCGCTACTACGCGATCACGATCAAGCCCCAGGTCTTCATCAACCTGGTGCCCGACCACGTCATCGTGCACCGGATGTTCCCCCTGGCGGTGGACAGGACCGTCGTCGAGTGTGATTGGCTCTACCTGCGGGGCGTGGTGGAGAGCGGCAAGGACCTGGACAAGTCCGTGGAACTCTTCCATCGTGTCAACGAGCAGGACTTCGAGGCGTGCGAGCGCTGCCAGCCCACGATGGGCTCGCGCACGTACGCCAAGGGCGGCGTGCTCGTGCCCAGCGAGCACCACATCGGCGTCTTCCACGAATGGGTACAGGACAGGATCGGCTGACAGTGGTTCGAAAGGCGCCGCGCGACGACGCCGGTGACGAGGACATGCGGGTCCGCCCGCCCAAGGACTGGGCGGGCGGGCTGCCCGCCGTCGGGCACGCGATGCGGACCGCCTACCGCCAGATGGGGGTGGGCCGCACCGCGCTGACACTGCTCCAGGTCAACCAGAAACGCGGTTTCGACTGCCCTGGGTGCGCCTGGCCCGAGGGGGAGCACCGCAGCCCCGCCGAGTTCTGCGAGAACGGCGCCAAGGCGGTGGCGGAGGAGGCCACGACACGCAGGATCGGGCGTGACTTCTTCGCCGCCCACCCGGTGAGCGAGCTGGCCGTCCGCAGTGACCACTGGCTCGGCCAGCAGGGCAGGCTCACCGAGCCGATGCACAAGCCCGCGGGGGCCGACCACTACGTGCCGATCTCGTGGGAGCGCGCCTTCGAGATCATCGCCAGGGAGCTGCGCGCGCTCGGCGGCCCGGACGAGGCGGTCTTCTACACCTCGGGCCGCACCTCCAACGAGGCCGCCTTCGCCTACCAGCTGCTCGTGCGCCGCTTCGGCACCAACAACCTGCCCGACTGCTCCAACATGTGCCACGAGTCGAGCGGGTCGGCGCTCAACGAGACGCTCGGCATCGGCAAGGGCACGGTGTCGCTGGAGGACCTGCACCGCGCGGAGCTCATCTTCGTGGTGGGCCAGAACCCCGGCACCAACCACCCCCGCATGCTGACCGCGCTGGAGCGGGCCAAGCGCGCGGGCGCGCGGATCGTCGCGGTCAACCCGCTGCCCGAGGCGGGCCTGCTGCGTTTCAAGAACCCGCAGCGGCCCTCGGGCCTCGGCAAGGGCACCGCGCTGGCCGACCGGTTCCTGCAGATCCGCCTCAACGGCGACATGGCGCTCTTCCAGGCGCTGTCGCTGCTGCTGCTCGACTCGGCCGACAAGGAGTTCGTCGACCGGCACACGCACGGGTTCGAGGAGTGGGAGCGGCACCTGCGCGCCCTCGACTGGGACCAGGTGCTGGAGGCCACCGGGCTGACCAGGGCCGAGCTGGAGGCGACGGCCGAGGAGGTGCGCGCGGCCGGGTCGGTCATCGTGTGCTGGGCGATGGGCCTGACCCAGCATCGCAACTCGGTGGCCACCATCAGGGAGGTGGTCAACTTCCTGCTGCTGCGCGGCAACGTCGGCAGGAGCGGCGCGGGCGTCTGCCCCGTACGCGGCCACTCCAACGTGCAGGGCGACCGGACGATGGGCATCTACGAGAAGCCGGCCGCGGCCTTCCTCGACGCCCTGGGCAAGGAGTTCGGCTTCTCGCCGCCCCGCCACCACGGTTTCGACACCGTCGAGGCGATCCGCGCCATGCGCGACGGGACGGCCAAGGTGTTCGTCGGGATGGGCGGAAACTTCGTCAGGGCCACGCCCGACAGCGACGTCACCGAGGCGGCGCTGCGCCGTACCCGGCTGACGGTGCAGATCTCCACCAAGCTCAACCGCTCCCACGCGGTGTGCGGCGCGGAGGCGCTCATCCTGCCGACGCTGGGCCGTACCGAACGCGACGCGGGCGGCTACGTCACCGTCGAGGACTCGATGGGGCTGGTGCACGCCTCGCGCGGCCGGCTCGCGCCGGCCTCGGCGGAGCTGCGGCCCGAGGTGGCGATCGTCTGCGGGCTGGCCGCCGCGCTGTTCGGCGACGATCCGTACGTGCCGTGGGCCGACTTCGCGCGCGACTACGGCGTGATCAGGGACCGCGTGTCACGGGTGATCCCCGGTTTCGAGGACTTCAACGCCCGCGCGCCGGAGGGCTTCGCGCTGCCCAACGCACCCAGGGACGAGCGCAGGTTCCCCACGGCCACGGGCAAGGCCAACTTCACCGTCAACGAGCTGGAGGTGCTGCGCGTCCCGCCAGGGCGGCTGCTGCTGCAGACGGTCAGGAGCCACGACCAGTACAACACCACGATCTACGGCCTCGACGACCGCTACCGCGGGGTCAAGGCGGGCCGCAGGGTGGTCTTCGTCCATCAGGACGACCTGGCCGAGCGCGACCTCGCCGACGGCGACCTGGTGGATCTGGTCAGCGAGTGGCCGGACGGCGAGCGCAGGGCCGACGGGTTCAGGGTGATCGCCTACCCGACGGCCCGCGGCTGCTGCGCGGCCTACTTCCCCGAGACCAACGTGCTGGTGCCGCTGGACTCGGTGGCCGAGACGTCCAACACGCCGACCTCCAAGAGCGTGGTGGTACGGCTGGAGCGGGCTCAGCCGGCGTAGCCCAGGCGGCGGCTGATCTCGTCGGCGCCCTCCATCAGGACGGGGGCCAGCTCGTGCATGCGCTCGGCGCTGAACCGGTAGGCGGGACCCGAGGCGCTGACGGCCGCGACCACCTCTCCGTGGTAGGAGCGGATGGGCGCGGCCATGGCGTTGAGGCCGTCCTCCAGCTCCTCCAGGCAGTAGGCGTAGCCCGCCGTCCGCGTCAGGGCCAGCTGCTGCTCCAGCTCGTCGACGGAGGTGATGGTCTTGGGGGTGTAGCCCTCCAGCTTCCCGTCGGACAGCAGCCGGGCGCGCTGCCTGTCGTCGAGGTGGGCCAGCAGCACCTTGCCGCTGGAGGTGGCGTGGAGCGGGGTCACCTGGCCGACCCAGTTGTAGGCGGTGACCGCCGAGGGGCCCCTGACCTGGTCGAGGTTGACGGCGTAGGAGGAGCGGAGCACGGCGATGTTGACCGTCTCGCCGATCTCCTGCGCCAGCCGCTGGCAGACCGCCCGCCCGCGCTGGGTGATGTCCATCTGGGTGTTGACGCCGCCGGCGAGCCTGATGATGCCGAAGCCGAGCCGGTACTTGCCTCTGTCCTCGGCCTGCTCCACGAGGCCGCGTGCCTCCAGCGCGCCGAGCAGCCGGAAGGCCGTCGACTTGTGCACGTCGATCTCGGCGGCGACCTCGCTGACCCCGGCCTCGCCGCGGCGCGAAAGGATCTCCAGCACGCTGATCGCCCGGTCGACCGACTGGACGCCCCCGCTGCTCGAGTCGTTGCTCATAGCGAAACTGTAAGTGCTGAAGGGAACCGCGTCGAACACAACACCAAAAGATCTCTTGTTGCGACTAGTGCAACACAATGCGTATAGCGATACGATTCGGTGAAACGCGCGAGCGAGACGAGGCAACATGACGTCACAGCAGTACGACTTCGTCATCGTCGGAGGCGGCTCGGCGGGCAGCGCCCTGGCCAACCGGCTCTCCGCGGACCCCGCTACGCGGGTGCTGGTCCTCGAGGCCGGCCGGCCCGACTATCTGTGGGACGTCTTCATCCACATGCCGGCCGCGCTCCCCTTCCCGATCGGCAACCGCTTCTACGACTGGAAGTACGAGTCGGAGCCCGAGCCGCACATGCACGGCAGGCGCATCTACCACGCCCGCGGGAAGGTGCTCGGCGGCTCCAGCAGCATCAACGGCATGATCTTCCAGCGCGGCAACCCCCTCGACTACGAGAGGTGGGGCGCCGACCCCGGGATGAAGACCTGGGACTACGCCCACTGCCTGCCGTACTTCAAGAGGATGGAGAACTGCCTGGCCGACCCCGGCACCCCCTTCCGCGGCCACGACGGGCCGCTGGCGCTGGAGAGGGGAGCGGCCGGCACGCCGCTCTACGACGCCTTCTTCGCGGCCGTGCAGGAGGCCGGATACCCCCTCACCGACGACGTCAACGGCTACCGGCAGGAGGGCTTCGCCCGCTTCGACCGCAACATCAGGCGCGGCCGCAGGCTGAGCGCGGCCCGCGCCTACCTGCATCCGGTGATGAAGCGGCCGAACCTGACGGTCAGGACGCGGGCGCTGGTGACGCGCATCCTCTTCGAGGGCACGCGCGCCGTCGGCGTCGAGTACGACGGCGGCACCGTCCGCGCGGGCGAGGTCATCCTGTGCGGCGGGGCGATCAACTCGCCCCAGCTCCTGCAGCTGTCCGGCGTCGGCAACGCGCGCGAGCTGGGCGAGCTCGGCGTCGACGTGGTGCACGACCTGCCGGGGGTGGGGGAGAACCTCCAGGACCACCTGGAGGTCTACATCCAGCACGGCTGCGGCAAGCCCGTCTCCATGCAGCCGAACCTGCAGAAGTGGCGCCACCCGTGGATCGGCGCGCAGTGGCTGTTCCTGCGCAAGGGGCCCGGCGCGACCAACCACTTCGAGGCCGGCGGCTTCGTCCGCAGCAACGACGAGGTCGACTACCCCAACCTGATGTTCCACTTCCTGCCCATCGCCGTGCGCTACGACGGCTCGGCGCCCTCGGGCGGGCACGGGTACCAGGTGCACGTCGGGCCGATGTACTCCGACGCCCGCGGCTCGGTCAAGATCAAGAGCACCGATCCGCGCCAGCATCCCGCCCTGCGCTTCAACTACCTGTCCACCGACCAGGACAGGCGGGAATGGGTGGAGGCCGTCAGGGTGGCCCGCAGGATCCTCGGCCAGCCCGCGCTGGGTGAGTACAGCACCGGCGAGATCTCGCCCGGTCCTTCCGTGGAGACCGACGAGGAGATCCTCGACTGGGTGGCCAAGGACGGCGAGACGGCCCTGCACCCCTCCTGCACGGCCAGGATGGGCGTGGACGACATGTCGGTCACCGACCCCGAGAGCATGCGGGTGCACGGCCTCGACGGCCTGCGCGTGGTGGACGCCTCGGTCATGCCGTACGTCACCAACGGCAACATCTACGCGCCGGTCATGATGCTGGCGGAGAAGGCGGCCGACCTCATCCTCGGCAACACGCCGCTGCCGCCCGAGCCGGTGGACTTCTACCGGCACCGCGCCTGAGCCGGACCGCGCGCGAGGGCCTGGGACACAACAAGAGAGGCGGTGGGGGGCGCAGTACCCCCACCGCCTCGTTCTTGGGTGTCCGGCTCAGCGGAAGACGACCGTGCGGTCCCCGTTGAGCAGCACCCGGTGCTCGCTGTGCCACTTGACGGCCCTGGCGAGCACCTGAGCCTCCACATCCCTGCCCGCCGCGACCAGGTCCTCCGGGTCGAGCTCGTGGTCCACCCTGGCCACGTCCTGCTCGATGATGGGGCCCTCGTCGAGGTCGGCCGTGACGTAGTGCGCGGTCGCGCCGATGAGCTTCACCCCGCGCTCGTGCGCCTGGTGGTAGGGCTTGGCGCCCTTGAACCCTGGCAGGAACGAGTGGTGGATGTTGATGGCGCGGCCTTCCAGGCGCTTGCACATGTCGTCGGACAGGATCTGCATGTAGCGCGCCAGCACCACCAGGTCCGCCTCGTACTCCGCGACGAGCTCGAGGATCCTGGCCTCTGCCTCCTCCTTTCCGTCCGGCGTGACGGGGACGTGGTGGAACGGCACGCCGTAGGAGGCCGCGAGCGGCTCCAGGTCGGGATGGTTGGAGACGACGGCGGGGACGTCGATGTTGAGGCCGCCGACCTGCCGGCGGAAGAGCAGGTCGTTCATGCAGTGGCCGAACTTCGACACCATGACGAGCGCCCGCGTGGGCGTCGCGGCGTCATTGAGCTGCCACGTCATCTGGAACGACTCGGCGACGTAGGCGAAGCCCTCACGCAGCTCTTCCAGCCCGTCCTGGGCGGCGAAGTGCACGCGCATGAAGAAGCCGCCGCCTCTTCTGTCGTTGAACTGCTTGCTCTGCAACATGTCACCGCGGTGCTGCACGAGGAAGCTGCTCACCGCGTACACGATGCCAGGCTTGTCCGAGCAGGAGACGGTGAGGATGAACTCGCGGCCTGGGCCGGGACGAGGAGACATCACACCTCCTTGTGTTGCGTAATACGCAAAATGGTGATGTATACGCAACAGCGTGGCCGTGCGACCGCCCACCCGTCAAGAGGGCTACCAGGGAGTAAACGGAATCACAACGTATGTATTCGCCCAGTGATTCCCTCAAAGCCTTGACGAACGGAGGGTGACGGGTCAATTCTGTTCCTCACTGAGCATTGCCTTGCGCCATACGCAACGATCAGGGGTATGCCGATGACCCATCTCTCCATCGGCGGCACGTGGACCAGGCCGGTCGCCGGCGGACAGCGGAACATCCTTTCGCCCGCCGACGGCAGCCTCGTGACCACGGTCGCCGAAGCCACAGCGGCCGACACCGTGGCCGCCATCAGGGCCGCGCGGCACGCCTTCGACCGCGGTCCATGGCCCACCACTCCCGCCAGGGAGCGCGGCGCGCTGCTCTACGCGGTCGCCGGCCTGGTGGAACGTGACCGCGACGCCTTCGCCCGCGCGGAGTCGGGCGACACCGGCAAGCGCCTGGTCGAGAGCGAGTACGACGTCGACGACTCCATCGCCTGCCTACGTTACTTCGCCGGCGTGGCCGGAACCGACGCGGGCCGCGTCATCGACACCGGCCGCGACGACGCGATCAGCAAGGTCGTCTACGAACCCGTCGGCGTCTGCGGCCTGATCACGCCCTGGAACTACCCGCTGCTGCAGACCACCTGGAAGGTGGCGCCCGCGCTGGCCGCGGGCAACACCTTCGTGCTGAAGCCCAGCGAGCTCACCCCGAGCACGGCCATCCTGCTCGTCCGCGCCCTGGAGGAGGCCGGCCTGCCCAAGGGCGTGGCCAACCTCGTGCTCGGCGCAGGACCCGAGGTGGGCGCGCCGCTGGCCGAGGACCCCGACGTCGACCTGGTCTCCTTCACCGGCGGCCTGGCCACGGGACGGCGGATCATGGCCGCGGCCGCGGCCACGGTCAAGCGCGTCGCGCTCGAGCTCGGCGGCAAGAACCCCAACATCGTCTTCGCCGACGCCGACTTCGAGACCGCCGTCGACTTCGCGCTCACCGCCGTGTTCCTGCACTCAGGCCAGGTCTGCTCGGCGGGCGCGCGGCTGCTGGTGGAGGACTCCCTGCACGACGCCTTCGTCGACGAGGTGGTCAGAAGGGCGGAGCGCATCCGCCTGGGCGGCCCCTTCGACCCCGAGGCGCAGGCGGGCCCGCTCATCTCCGCCGCGCACCTGGCCAAGGTCGAGGAGTACGTGGCCGCGGGCCTGGCCGAGGGCGCGACCCTGCGCTGCGGCGGTCGCCGGCTCGACGGCCCCGGCTTCTTCTTCCCGCCCACCGTCCTCGACGACTGCAAGCAGGGCATGCGCGTGGTGCGGGAGGAGTCCTTCGGCCCCGTGCTGACCGTCGAGCGTTTCACCACCGAGGAGGAGGCCGTCCTCCTCGCCAACGACACCGAGTACGGCCTGGCCGGCGCGGTCTGGACCCAGGACGCCGGCAAGGCGCAGCGGGTCGCGGGACGGCTCCGCCACGGCACGGTGTGGATCAACGACTACCACCCCTACGTGCCGCAGGCCGAGTGGGGTGGTTTCAAGCAGTCCGGCATCGGCCGCGAACTCGGGCCGACCGGACTCGACGAGTACCGCGAGATCAAGCATGTGTGGCAGAACACCCGCCCGCGCCCCCAGCGGTGGTTCCCAGCGAACTGACGCTCCGAGACTCCCAAGAGGTGGTCATGACCGTGCCGTCACTGACCGAACGTAGTCCGCTCGACACCGAAACCGTGCCCATCCTCGATGTCAGGGGGCTGTGGAAGGTGTTCGGCCCCAAGGCCGAGGCGGTCGTCGGTACCACGCTCAGCCGTAAGGAACTGAAGGAGCGGACCGGCTGCGTCGCCGCCGTGCGCGACGTCTCCTTCGAGGTACGCCGGGGCGAGGTGTTCGTCGTCATGGGCCTGTCGGGCTCGGGCAAGTCCACCCTCGTCCGCTGCCTGACCAGGCTCATCGAGCCCACGGCAGGCGAGGTCGTCCTCGACGGCGAGGACATCCGCAAGGCCGACGACCGCAGGCTGCGCGAGCTGCGCAGGCACCGCATGGCCATGGTCTTCCAGCACTTCGGCCTGTTGCCGCACCGGTGCGTGCTGGACAACGTCGCCTTCGGCCTGGAGATCCGCGGCGTCCCCAAGCAGGACCGCTACGCCCGCGCCCGCGAGGTCGTCGGCCTGGTCGGGCTCAACGGCTTCGAGAACTCCTATCCCGACCAGCTGTCCGGCGGCATGCAGCAACGGGTGGGCCTGGCCCGCGCGCTGGCCGCCGACCCCGAGGTGCTGCTGTTCGACGAGCCGTTCTCCGCGCTCGACCCGCTGATCAGGCGGGAGATGCAGAACGAGGTCATCCGCCTGCACCACGAGGTCGGCAAGACGATGATCTTCATCACCCACGACCTCAGCGAGGCGCTGAAGCTGGGCGACCGGATCCTCATCATGCGCGACGGCGAGCTGGTCCAGGTCGGCACGCCGGACCAGGTGGTGGGCGCACCCGCCGACGACTACGTCAGGGACTTCGTCAGCGACGTCCCGCGCTCCCACGTCCTCACGCTGCGCTGGATCATGCGCCAGCCCCTGATGGACGAGTCGCTGGACGGCCCGGAGCTCGGCCCCGACGTCGTCATCCGCGACGCCGTGCACACCGTGCTCTCGGCCGACCGGCCGGTGCGCGTGACGGACGGGGACACGCTGCTCGGGGTGGTCACCAGCGCCGAGATCCTCGAGGTGATCGCGGGAGGGCAGGAACGATGACCACCGTGGCGGTGGTGGCCGCCAGGCTGCCGGCCCGCAGATACCTGCTCCTGGTGGTGCTCGCCGTATGGGTGCTCGGCTGGGCGCTGTTCAACGGCCGCGACACCCTCGCCCTCGGCGGCGCGGAGCTGACGCCCCTGCACACCTCGCTCAACGAGGGCATGGACGCGATCGACGACGGCCGCAACAGCAATCCGTTCTTCCTGTACTTCATCAACTACATTCGGCTCTTCCTCGACGAGTCGGTGACGTTCGTCCAGGCGCTGATCAGCCAGGCGTCCTTCGGCCGGCCCGTCCCGGTCCTCGGTTGGCTCGGCGTGGCCGGGCTCGCCACCGCCATCGCGTGGCTGTGGGGCAACGGGAAGGTGGCGCTGCTCACCGCCGCCGGTTTCCTCTCCTTCGGCGTGCTGGGCCTGTGGCAGGAGAGCATGGACACCCTCGCTCTCACGCTGACCGCGGTCGCGCTCTCGCTGGCCGTCGGGATCCCGCTCGGCGTCTGGGCGGGGCTGAGCGACCGGTTCCACCGGGTGGTGACGCCGGTGCTGGACTTCATGCAGACGATGCCGACGTTCGTCTATCTGGCGCCGCTGACGCTGTTCTTCCTCATCGGCCCGGCCAGCGCCACCATCGCCACGATGATCTACGCGATCCCGCCGGCCATCCGCATCACCGCGCACGGCATCAGGCAGGTCTCGCCGGACACGCTGGAGGCGGGCGCCTCGCTCGGCGCCACCTCCGCGCAGGCGCTGCGCCACGTGCGGCTCCCGATGGCCAAGCAGACGATCATCGTCGGCGTCAACCAGACCATCATGGCGGCGCTGTCCATGGCGACGATCGCGGCGCTCATCGACGCGCCCGGCCTGGGCAAGACGGTGCTGAAGGCGCTGCAGACGCTCGACGTGGGCACCGCGTTCAACGCGGGCCTGGCCATCGTCATCATGGCCGTCGTGCTGGACCGGGTGACCTCGGCCGCCAGCCGGCGGGTGGAGGCCGAACGGCGCGCCGGCCGGCTGCGCACCACGCGAAGGCGCCGGCTGGAGCTGGCCGGCACGTTCGGCGTGGTGGCGGTCCTCGGCTACCTGTCCTACACCTACGTCTGGGCCGCGGAGTTCCCCGTCCAGGCCGAGCTCGGCCACTACGTGCGCCAGGCCGCCGACGCGGCCAGCCTGTGGGTGCAGGACAGCCTCGCCGCCACCACCGACGCGCTGAAGAACGTGCTCACCAACACGCTGCTCAACCCCTTCGAGGCGCTGCTGACCGGCTCGCCGTGGTGGCTCGTCTTCGGCGTGGTCGTCGCCGTCGCCCTGCTGGTGGGCAGCGTGCGGGCCGCGCTGGTGACCGCCGCGGGCCTGCTCGTGCTCGTGCTGCTGGGACTCTGGCAGGACAGCATGGTGACGCTGGCCTCGACGCTCGTCGCGACGATCCTGGTCATGGTGCTCGGCGTGGTGCTGGGCGTCTGGATGGGCCGCAGCGACCGGGCCGACACGATGCTGCGGCCGGTCCTGGACGCGGGGCAGACGATGCCCGCCTTCGTCTACCTGGTGCCGATCCTCGGCCTGTTCGGCCCGACGCGGTTCACCGCGATCATCGCGGCCGTCGTCTTCGCCGCGCCCATCGCCATCAAGCTGGTGGCCGAGGGCATCAGGCGGGTCTCGCCCACGACCGTGGAGGCCGCCGTCTCGGCGGGCACGGGAACGTGGCAGCTCATCTCCAAGGTCCAGCTCCCGATGGCCCGCAGCGGCGTGACGCTGGCGGCCAGCCAGGGACTGATCTACGTGCTGTCGATGGTGGTCGTCGGCGGCCTGGTGGGAGCCGGAGCCCTCGGCTACGACGTCGTGGCCGGCTTCTCGCAGCACCAGCTCCGCGGCAAGGGGCTGGCCGCCGGGCTCGCGATCGTCGTGCTCGGCATCGTGCTCGACCGCGTCATGAGCGCCGCCACCCGGCGGGCCGACGTGGCCGCGCACGGCGGTGTCACCCACAAGTAACCGATAACCGGCTAGTGAGAACTCTGGAGGACCAGGTGGCTTTGACGAGGAGTGGAAGGGTCAGGGCGATCGCGCTCGTGACCGGCACCGGCCTCCTGCTCACCGCGTGCGGCGGGGCGAAGGTCGGCGAGACGCAGCAGCCCGCGGCCGGCGGACAGGGAGGCAAGAGCTGCGGCACCTTCAACCTCGCCGTCAACCCATGGGTGGGCTACGAGGCGAACGCCGCGGTCATCGCCCACGTGGCGGAGAAGAACCTCGGCTGCAAGGTGGTGAAGAAGGACCTCAAGGAGGAGGTGGCCTGGCAGGGCTTCGCCACCGGCGAGGTCGACGCGGTCGTGGAGAACTGGGCCCACGACGACCTCAAGAAGAAGTACATCGAGGACCAGAAGGTCGCCGTGTCGGCGGGCCCGACGGGCAACAAGGGCGTGATCGGCTGGTACGTGGCGCCGTGGATGGCCCAGAAGTATCCCGACATCACCGACTGGAAGAACCTCAACAAGTACGCCGACCTGTTCAAGACCTCCGAGTCCGAAGGCAAGGGGCAGCTGCTCGACGGCGACCCCTCGTTCGTCACCAACGACGCGGCCCTGGTCAAGAACCTGAAGCTGGACTACAAGGTCGTCTACGCCGGCAGCGAGACCGCGCTCATCACGGCCTTCCGGCAGTCGGAGAAGCAGCAGAAGCCCATCATCGGCTACTTCTACGAGCCGCAGTGGTTCCTGTCGGAGCTCAAGCTGGTCAAGGTGAACCTGCCGCAGTACACCGAGGGCTGTGACGCGGACCCGGCCAAGGTGGCCTGCGACTACCCGCCGTACGAGCTCGACAAGATCGTGAGCAAGAAGTTCGCCGACTCCGGCAGTCCCGCCTACGCGCTGGTCAAGAACTTCACCTGGACCAACGACGACCAGAACCTCGTGGCCAAGTACATCTCCGAGGACAAGATGACGCCCGAGGACGCGGCCGCCAAGTGGGTGGCCGACAACGCCGACAAGGTCAAGGCCTGGGTCCCCCAGAGCTGAGGTCTCACCAGCCCGATCGCCTGACCCCGCGATCGGGCTGGTGCTTGTGCGAGATTGGAACGTTCTAATCCGCCGCGAAGCCGTACGGAATAAGACAGAACGCCCCTTGACACCCGCAATGCGGCGAGCGACGCTTGTTGCGGAAAACGCGTTTGGTTGCATATATCGCAACAACGGAGGTGGCTATGACGGGCCCGAGCGTCGTCATCATCGGGGCGGGCGTGGTCGGCGCCGCCCTCGCCGACGAGTTGTCCGCCCGAGGCTGGACCGATGTCACCGTGGTCGATCAGGGAGACGTGCCCGCCACCGGCGGCTCATCCTCACACGCCCCCGGACTGGTGTTCCAGACCAACGGGTCGAAGACCATGACCGAGATGGCCCGCTACACGGTCGAGAAGTTCGTCGCACTCGACAGCTTCTTCCAGGTCGGCGGGCTCGAAGTGGCCACCACCCCCGAGCGGCTGGCCGAACTGCACCGCAGGTACGGCTGGGCGGTGGCGTGGGGGATCGAGGCGCACCTGCTCTCCCCCGAGGAGTGCGTGGCCAAGCACTCCCTCCTCGACGGCGCCAAGGTCCTCGGCGGCCTGTTCCTGCCGACCGACGGCCTGGCCAAGGCGGTCAAGGCGGTCGACGCCCAGCTCGCCAGGGCGCGCGAGCGCGGCGTGCGGGTGCTGCCCAGGCACGAGGTCCTCGACATCAGGACCGAGAACGGCAGGGTCGCCGCGGTGGTCACCGACCAGGGCGAGATCCCCGCCGAGATCGTGGTCTGCTGCGCCGGCATCTGGGGGCCGAAGGTGGCCCGCATGGTGGGCATGAACCTTCCCCTCACGCCGCTGGCCCACCAGCTGGCGTGGACGGGGCAGGTGCCTGACCTGGCCGGAGCGACCGAGGAGGCCACCCGGCCGATCCTGCGCCACCAGGACGCCGACCTCTACTACCGCGAGCGCTTCGACACGCTGGGCATCGGCTACTACGGCCACCGGCCGATGCCGATCAGCGCCGACGACATCCTGTCGGTCGACGCGGCCGAGGTGATGCCCTCGGTGCTCACCTTCACCCCCGACGACTTCGCCGAGGCGTGGACCGCGACCCAGGACCTGCTTCCCGCCACCCAGTCGGCCAAGGTCGAGGAGGGCATCAACGGGCTGTTCTCCTTCACCACCGACCACCTGCCGCTCATGGGCGAGTCGCGGGAGGTCAAGGGCTTCTGGGTGGCCGAGGCCGTCTGGGTCACCCACTCGGCGGGCGTCGGCCTGGCGATGGCCGAATGGCTCGTCGACGGCCACTGCTCCTCCTTCGACCTGCACGAGTGCGACGTCAACAGGTTCGAGCCGCACCAGATCGCCCCCGACTACGTGCTGGCCCGAGGCTGCCAGAACTACGTCGAGGTCTACGACATCATCCACCCCCTCCAGCCGATGGAGGAGCCCCGCCCGCTGCGCACCAGCCCCTTCCACCCTCGCCAGCAGGAGCTCGGCGCGGTCTTCCTCGAGGCCTCCGGGTGGGAGCGGCCCCAGTGGTACGGCGCCAACGCGGGTCTGCTCAAGGGCAGGGACATCCCCACCCCCGGTGACTGGGCCGCGCAGTACTGGTCCCCGATCGTGGGCGCCGAGGCCCAGGCCACCCGCGAGTCCGTCGCGATGTACGACATGACCGCCCTCAAGCGCCTGGAGGTCAGCGGCCCCGGCGCCGTGGCCTTCCTGCAGTCCCTCACCACGGGGGACGTGGACAAGTCGGTCGGCTCGGTGACCTACTGCCTGCTGCTCGACACCGACGGCGGCATCCGCAGCGACGTCACCGTCGCCCGCCTCGGGGCCGAGGAGTTCCAGGTCGGCGCCAACGGCAACCTCGACCTCGACTGGTTCGACCGGCACCGCCCCCGCGACGGCTCGGTGCAGGTGCGCGACATCACCGCGGGCACCTGCTGCGTCGGCCTCTGGGGGCCGCGGGCCCGCGACCTGGCCCAGCCGCTGACCACGACCGACCTGACGGCGCTGCGCTACTTCCGCGGCACCCGCGCCTACATCGGCAACGTGCCGGTCACGATGCTGCGCCTGTCCTACGTCGGCGAGCTCGGCTGGGAGATCTACACCACCGCCGACATGGGGCTCAAGCTCTGGGACACCCTGTGGGAGGCCGGTCAGGACCACGGCGTCGTCGCCGGCGGCCGCGGCGCCTTCACCAGCCTGCGCCTGGAGAAGGGCTACCGCTCCTTCGGCACCGACATGACCTTCGAGCACGACCCCTACGAGGCGGGCCTCGGCTTCGCCGTCAAGCTGGACAAGGGCGACTTCCTCGGCCGCGAGGCCCTGCTCGCCCGCAAGGAGTCGGTGCGGCGCAAGCTCACCTGCCTGCTCACCGACGAGGTCGTCATGGGCAAGGAGCCCGTCTACGACGGTGAGAACGTCGCCGGCTACGTCACCAGCGCCGCCTACGGATACACCATCGGCAAGGGGATCGCCTACGCGTGGCTGCCGGCCGCGCTGGCGACCCCGGGACAGCCGGTGGACATCGGCTACTTCGACCGGAGAGTCAAGGCCGTGGTCGCCGAGGAGCCCCTGTTCGACCCGGCGATGCAGCGCCTGCGCGGTTAGAAAGGACCCCAGATGATCGACACCCCGCTGGACGTGGTGGACCCCGAGGTCCACGCCGCCATCGGCGACGAGCTCGCCCGCCAGCGCTCGACGCTGGAGATGATCGCCTCGGAGAACTTCGCGCCCGCCGCCGTCATGGCCGCCCAGGGCTCGGTCCTCACCAACAAGTACGCCGAGGGCTACCCGGGCAAGCGGTACTACGGCGGCTGCGAGCACGTCGACGTCGTCGAGCAGCTCGCCATCGACAGGGTGAAGGCGCTGTTCGGCGCGCAGGCGGCCAACGTGCAGCCGCACTCGGGCGCCCAGGCCAACGCCGCCGCGATGGCCGCGCTCCTCGAACCCGGCGACACCATTCTCGGTCTCGACCTGGCCCACGGCGGCCACCTCACCCACGGGATGCGCATCAACTTCTCCGGCCGCCTGTACAAGGTGGCCGCCTACCACGTGCGCGAGAGCGACTACCTGGTCGACATGGAGGAGGTCGCGCGCCTGGCCCGCGAGCACCGGCCCCGGCTCGTCATCGCGGGCTGGTCGGCCTATCCGCGGCAGCTCGACTTCGCGGCCTTCCGCCGTATCGCCGACGAGGTGGGCGCCTACCTCATGGTCGACATGGCGCACTTCGCCGGCCTGGTGGCCGCGGGCCTGCACCCCTCGCCCGTGCCGCACGCCCACGTCGTCACCACCACCACGCACAAGACCCTCGGCGGGCCCAGGGGCGGGGTGATCCTGTCCACCGAGGAGCTCGGCAAGAAGATCAACTCGGCGGTCTTCCCCGGGCAGCAGGGCGGCCCGCTGGAGCACGTCATCGCGGCCAAGGCGGTCGCCTTCAAGATCGCCTCCGGGGAGGCGTTCCGCGACCGGCAGCGCCGCACCCTGGAAGGCGCCCGCATCCTGGCCGAGCGGCTGCTGGCCCCCGACGCCGTCGAGGCGGGGGTGCGGGTGCTGACCGGCGGCACCGACGTGCACCTCGTCCTGGTCGACCTGCGCGCGTCCGAGCTGGACGGCAAGCAGGCCGAGGACCGGCTGCACGAGGTCGGCATCACGGTCAACCGCAACGCCGTGCCGTTCGACCCGCGGCCCCCGATGGTCACCTCGGGGCTGCGCATCGGCACCCCGGCCCTCGCCACCCGCGGCTTCGGCGCCGCCGACTTCACCGAGGTGGCCGACATCATCGCCACCGCGCTGACACCGCAGGCCGACCTGTCGTTCCTGCGCGGCAGGGTCGAGGCCCTGGCAAGCAAGCACCCGCTCTACGGAGAGGCCCGATGAGCCCGCGCACCCCTGGCGCCGACCTGCCCGAGCACCCCGACCGGCTGTGGGGCGCCGCCGAACCGAAGCGTTCCTACGACGTCGTGATCGTCGGCGGCGGCGGGCACGGCCTGGCCACCGCCTACTACCTCGCCAAGAACCACGGCATCACCAACGTGGCGGTGCTGGAGCGCGGCTGGCTCGCCGGCGGCAACATGGCGCGCAACACCACCATCATCAGGTCCAACTACCTGTGGGACGAGAGCGCGGGGATCTACGAGCACGCGCTCAAGCTGTGGGAGGGCCTGGAGGAGGAGCTCGACTACCCGCTGCTGTTCAGCCAGCGCGGCGTGCTCAACCTCGCCCACAGCCTTCAGGACGTGCGCGACAGCGTACGGCGGGTGCACGCCAACAACCTCAACGGCGTCGACGCCGAGTGGCTCGACCCCCACCAGGTGAAGGAGGTCTGCCCGATCGTCAACATCTCGCCCGACGTGCGCTACCCCGTGCTGGGCGGGACCTTCCAGCCCAGGGCCGGCATCGCCAAGCACGACCACGTCGCGTGGGGCCTGGCCAGGGCCGCGGCGGCGCTCGGCGTCGAGTTCGTCGAGCACTGCGAGGTCACCGGGCTCCAGGTGCGCGACGGCAGGGTGACCGGCGTCGAGACGACGAAGGGCACGATCGCGGCCGGCAGGGTGGCGCTGTGCGCCGCCGGGCACACCTCGGTCGTGGCCGCCACCGCGGGCATCGACCTGCCCCTCCAGAGCCATCCCCTGCAGGCGCTGGTGTCGGAGCTGCTGGAGCCCGTCCACCCGACGGTCGTCATGTCCAACGCCGTCCACGTGTACGTCAGCCAGGCGCACAAGGGCGAGCTGGTCATGGGCGCCGGCATCGACGCGGCCAACTCCTACCGCCAGCGCGGCGCCTTCCACATCATCGAACGGCAGATGGCCGCGGCCCTCGAGCTGTTCCCCGTCTTCGCCAGGGCGCACGTGCTGCGGACCTGGGGCGGCGTGGTGGACGTCTCGCCCGACGCCTCGCCGATCGTCGGCCTGACCGAGGTGGAGGGCCTGTACCTCAACTGCGGATGGGGCACCGGCGGCTTCAAGGCGACCCCCGGCGTGGGCTGGTGCCTGGCCCACACGGTGGCCAACGACGAGCCGCACCCGCTCAACGCCCCCTTCTCCCTTGACCGATTCACCACCGGGGCGCTCGTCGACGAGCACGGCGCCGCCGCGGTCGCGCACTGAGGACCTCACGATGCTGCTGATCTCATGTCCATGGTGCGGCCCACGCGATGAGGCCGAGTTCCATTACGGCGGGCAGGCGCACGTCGCCTACCCGGACAACCCGGCGGCGCTGTCCGACGAGGAGTGGGCCCGCTACCTGTTCTTCAGGGACAACCCCAAGGGGCGCTTCGCCGAGCGCTGGAGCCACTCCGCCGGCTGCCGCCGCTGGTTCAACGCGGTGCGCGACACCGCGACCAACGAGATCCACGCCGTCTACCGGGTGGGCGAGCCCAGGCTGGTGACCTCATGAGGCGCGACACCGGCGGCCGGATCGACCGCGACACCACGCTCCGCTTCACCTTCGACGGCCAGGAGTACACCGGGCACCCGGGCGACACCCTCGCCTCGGCGTTGCTGGCCAACGGGGTGCGCCAGGTCGCCACGAGCGTCAAGCTCGGCCGCCCGCGCGGCATCGTCTCGGCCGGCGGCGAGGAGCCGAGCGCGGTCGTGCAGATCGAGGCGCCCTTCCCCGAGCCGATGCTGCCCGCCACCACGGTCGAGCTGTACGACGGCCTGGTCGCCGCCGGCCTGCCCGGCCAGGGCAGGCTGGCCACCGAGCCGGACCCCGCCCGCTACGACGCCGTCCACGCGCACTGCGACGTCCTGGTCGTCGGCGCCGGTCCCGCCGGACTGGCCGCCGCCCGCGCCGCTTCCGGCACGGGCGCGCGCGTCATCCTCGTCGACGAGCGGTCCGAGCCCGGCGGCAGCCTGCTCGGCACCCGCGAGTCCGTGACCGAGCCCGGCGCGGACGACGTGCTCGGGCCGCAGGAGGTCGGCTCCGGCGCCGACTGGGCCGCCGCGACCGCGGCCGTGCTCGAGGCCATGCCCGAGGTCAGGGTGCTGCGCAGGACCACCGCGATCGGCTACTACGACGACAACTACGTCGTCGCCGTCGAACGGCGCACCAACCACCTGGGCGCCGCCGCACCCGCGGACGTCGCGCGCGAGCGCGTGTGGCGCATCCGCGCCAAGCGCGTCGTGCTGGCCACCGGCGCGCACGAGCGGTCGATCGCCTTCGCGGGCAACGACCTGCCCGGCGTCATGCTGGCCGGCGCCGCCCGCGCCTACGTCAACAGGTACGGCGTGCTCCCCGGCCGCCGCGCGGTCGTCTTCACCGCCAACGACAGCGCCTACGCCGCCGCTCTCGACCTGGCCGACGCGGGCGTCGAGATCGCCGCCGTCGTCGACGTCCGGACCTCGCCCGGCGCGGCGTGGACGGCCGGCGCGCGCGAACGCGGCATCCAGGTGCTGTCCGGGCATGTGGTGACCGCCGCCCAGGGCGACGGCCAGGTCTCCAGCGTGCTGGTCGGCCGGCACCGGCCCGAGGCCGGCGCCGCCGTCGGAGAGCAGGAGCTGGCCGCCGACCTGCTGCTGGTGTCAGGCGGCTGGAACCCCGTCGTGCACCTGTTCAGCCAGTCGGGCGGGACGCTCCGCTACGACGACGCGCTCGGCGCGATCGTGCCCGACGCCTCCCGCCAGGCCGTCGAGGCGGCAGGGGCGGCGAAGGGCGTGTTCACGCTGAGCGGCTGCCTCGCCGATGGCGCCGCCGCGGGCTACCGCGCGCTGGAGGCGGCCCTCGGCAGGGCGGTGGGCGAGCGGCCCGCGACCCCGCGGGCCACCGTGGAGACGCCCACGACCCCCGGGCAGGCCTTCTGGCTGGTCCCCGCCACCGACTACCGCTCCCACTTCGTCGACCTGCAACGCGACGTGACCGCGGCCGACGTCCAGCGGGCGACCGGGGCGGGCCTGCGCTCCGTCGAGCACATCAAGCGCTACACCACCGCGGGCACCGCCCACGACCAGGGCAAGACCTCGGGACTGCTCACCACGGCGGTCGTGGCCCACGCCCTCGGCACCACCGTCGGCGAGCTCGGCAGCACCACCTTCCGCGCGCCGTACGCGCCGGTGAGCTTCGCCGCCCTCGCCGGCCGCGACCGCGGCGCGCTGCACGACCCGATCAGGGTGACCGCCCTGCACGAGTGGCACGTCGCCAACGGCGCGCTGTTCGAGAACGTCGGCCAGTGGAAGCGCCCGTGGTACTACCCGCGCGCGGGCGAGGACATGGAGAGCGCCGTCCTGCGCGAGTGCGCGGCCGCCCGCGAGAGCGTCGCGGCCATGGACGCCTCCACGCTCGGCAAGATCGACGTGATCGGCCCCGACGCCGGCGAGTTCCTCGACCGGCTCTACACCAACATGATGAGCTCGCTGGCCGTCGGCGCCGTCCGCTACGGCGTGATGTGCAGGCCCGACGGGATGGTCTTCGACGACGGCACCGTCATCCGGCTGGCCGAGGAGCACTTCCTGGTCACCACGACGACCGGCAACGCGGCCACCGTCCTCGACTGGATGGAGGAGTGGCTGCAGACCGAGTGGCCCACGCTGCGCGTCCACCTCACGTCGGTCACCGAGCAGTGGGCCACGGTCGCGCTGGTCGGGCCGCGGTCGCGCGAGCTGCTGGCCGAGCTCGCCCCCGACCTGGCCGTCGGCGTCGCCGACTTCCCGTTCATGACCTGGCGGGAGGCGGAGGTGGCCGGCATCCCCGCCCGGGTGTGCCGGATCAGCTTCTCCGGCGAGCTCGCCTACGAGATCAACGTGACCTCGTGGGACGGCCTGCGCCTCTGGACGGCGATCATGGACACCGGGCGAGTCACGCCGTACGGGACCGAGACCATGCACGTCCTGCGCGCCGAGAAGGGCTACCCGATCGTCGGCCAGGACACCGACGGCACCGTCACCCCGCAGGACCTGGGCATGTCGTGGGTGGTGTCCAAGAAGAAGCCCGACTTCGTCGGCAAGCGCTCCTTCGCGCGGGCCGACACCTCCAGGCCCGACCGCAAGCAGCTGGTCGGCCTGCTGCCGGAGGACCCGTCCTACCTGCTGCCGGAGGGCGCGCACCTGGTCGCCGACGCCGAGCTGCCCGCGCCGCCCGTGCCCATGCTCGGCCACGTCACCTCCAGCTACCGCAGCGCCGCCCTCGGCCGGACGTTCGCGCTGGCCCTGGTCAAGGGCGGGCAGAGCCGGGTAGGCGAGCGGCTGTACGCACCCGTCGGCGGCGCCCTCGTGCCCGTCACCGTCACCTCGCATGTCCTGTACGACCCGGAAGGAGCGCGCCGCGATGGCTGAACGCAGGAGTCCCGCAGCGGCCTTCGCAGGCCGGTTCGAGGCCGTCTCGTCGAGCGGGGCGCTCAGGCTGGCCGAGATCCCGTTCCTCACCCACGTCAACGTGCGCGTGGACCCGGCCGGTCCGGCCGCGGACGAGGTCGCGGCCGTCCTGGGCGCGCCGCTGCCCACCACGCCCTGCACCGCCGTACGGTCGGGCGAGCTGACCGTGGCCTGGCTCGGCCCCGACGAGTGGCTGGTGATCGGTCCTGAGGGGTACCGGTCAGAGCTGCTGCGCAAGGCCGTGGACGGCGGCCAGGGCTCGGTGGTCGACGTGTCCGCCCAGCGCACCACGCTGCTGGTCGCCGGGCCGAAGGCGCGGGACCTGCTGTCCCACGGCTGCACCATCGACCTGCACCCGAGCGCCTTCGCTCCGGGGGCGTGCGCGCAGACCACCCTCGCGCGCACGCAGGTCGTGCTGCTTCCCCAGCAGGACGGCTTCCTCGTGCTGGTGCGCTCCTCCTTCGCCGCCTACCTGGCCGAATGGCTGCTCGACGCCGCGACGGAGTACGTGCGGTGAGCATCGGCGTCTTCGACCTCTTCAAGATCGGTATCGGGCCGTCGAGTTCGCACACCGGCGGGCCGATGGCGGCCGCGCACCGCTTCGCCCGGGGGCTGCGCGCCGACGGGCTGCTGGAGCGGGTGGAGCGGGTGCGGGTGGT
>NZ_JBSGDV010000022.1:0-136168 GCF_053602555.1 Nonomuraea sp. NPDC004354
ACTGCACTCGAAGGGGTGTGGGAGAGTAGGTCGCCGCCGCGCAATCTTTACAGTAAGGGCCATCCCGGTTGGGGTGGCCCTTTCTGCTTTTCCGGGCTGTTTCGAGGGCGTGCCGTACCGGTCGCTCGAGCACCGGCACGGGCCGGTGAAGGGAGCGTGGCGCGCTCCAGGCGACCGTTCGGCCCCCGCAGGGTGCCGGCCGACCGGCCAGGTCAGGAGGCCGGCGGTTCGCGGTCGGTGAGGAGCGGCTCGATGCGGTACGGGATCTGGGTGGACAGCGCGATGGTGGTGTCCGTGCGCTGGACGCCCGGCGAGGCGAGGACGCGCGCGATGACCTCCTGCAGGTGGTCGGTGCTGCGCGCGACGACGCGGCAGAGCAGGTCGTGCTGGCCGCTGGTGCCGTACACCTCGAGGATCTGCGGGACGTCCCGCAGGGCCTGTACGGCCTCGGTGAGGCGGCCCTGGGCGATCTGCAGGGAGACGAACGCGAGGATCGGGTAGCCGGCTCCGGCGGCGGAGACCGTGGGGCCGAAGTCGAGGATCACCCCGCGCGCGGTCAGCTTCTCGACGCGGGCCTGCACGGTGCCTCTGGCCACGCCGAGCAGGCGGGCCAGCTCGGTCAGGCCGACGCGTGGGTGGGCACGCATGGTCACCAGGAGTCTGGCGTCGAGCTCGTCCATGGCCCCTCCGGGTGATCTGTGCGATTCGCCTAGCTTGAGGCCAGTATGGCAGTGCGATAGTGCGCGGATCGACCAGGAAAATTGGTCACTCTTGCCAAGGAAAGCCGGAATTGCTGTCATTCAGGCATGTTCGAGGAAGCGCAGTACTTCGCGCCCGTCGCCGAGCAGGGCGACGGGTCCGTGGTGGTCGAGTTGGCGGCGTCGCACCCCGGGTTCGCCGACCAGGTCTACCGGGCCAGGCGTAACGCCATCGCCGCCCTGGCCGTCAACTACCGGCGGGGCGAGCCCATCCCCGCGGCGGAGTACACCGAGCAGGAGCACGAGATCTGGGCCCTGGTCGCCGGCGAGCTGGCGATCAAGCACAGGAAGTACGCCACGGCGGAGTACCTCGACGGCGCGGCCCGGCTGGGCCTGCCCGCCGAGCGGATCCCGCAGCTGGAGGAGGTCAGCGAGCTGCTGGAGCCGCTGACCGGGTTCAGGTACCTCCCCGCGGCCGGTCTGGTGCCGCTGAGGGACTTCTACGGGGTGCTGGCCGACGGCTACTTCCACTCCACGCAGTACATCCGCCACCACTCGGTGCCGTTCTACACGCCGGAGCCCGACGTCATCCACGAGGTGATCGGCCACGCGAACGCGCTGGCCAACGACAGGTTCGCGGCGCTCTACCGGCTGGCGGGCGCCGCGGCGCGGCGCGTGGAGAGCGAGGAGGCGCTGGAGTTCGTCTCCAAGGTCTTCTGGTTCACCCTGGAGTTCGGCGTCATGGCCGAGAGCGGCGAGCTGCGCGCGTACGGGGCGGGCATCCTGTCCTCGTACGGCGAGGTCGAGGAGTTCAGGGGAATGGACATCCGGCCGCTGGACCTGAAGATGATGGGCCAGACCCAGTACGACATCACGAAGTACCAGGACGTGCTGTTCCGGGCCGAGTCCATGCAGCACCTGGAGGACGTGGTCGGCGCCTTCTGGGAGACCTGCGACGACGAGTCCATCGCCGCTCTGGCCTGAGCGGGAGCGAGCCGGGAGAAACGGTGGCCCCCGGGAACGCGGGCCGCGGCGCCACCCGACGGCCGGCCCTCACCGTCAGCCGACGGCCGAGGAGGGGCCCTCGACCGGCGTGATGAGCCGGTAACCCACCCCGCGCACCGTCTGGATCAGCCGGTCGTCGTCGTCACCCAGCCGCGCCCTCAACCGCTTGACGTGCACGGCGATGGTGTTGGTCGAGGTGCCGTCGGCCGAGTTCCACACATGCTTCATGATCTGCTCGCGCGTGACCGTCCGGTCGGCGTTGCGCATCAGGTAGTGGAGCAGCTCGAACTCCCGCAACGGCAGGTGCACGGCCCTGCCGCCGACCCGCACCTGGTAGGCGTTGACGTCGAGCTCGACGCCGCCCACGGTCAGCACCTTGCGGTTCTCGACGCCGTGGGAGGCCGCCTGGATGAACGGCAGCAGCTCGAGCACCCGGTACGGCCTGGCCACGCACGCCGACGCGCCCGCGGCCAGCGCCTGGACCGCCTGTTCGGCATGCCCCTCGCCGACGCCGAGCAGAACGGGTACCGACCGCGAGAGCCGTACGGCACGCACGAAGTCCACCGCGTCGATGGTCGGCAGTGTGGCGCCGACGAGCACGACGTCAGGCTGGAGCGCGCCCGCCTGCAGCAGCGCCTGGGCTCCGTCGGTCACCCCGGTGACCACGACGCCCTCGCGCCCCAGCGCGACCGCCAGCTCGTGGATGACGTCCTGGTCGGGATCGGCCACCAGCAGGGTGGGAACTGTCGGGGCGTCCCCGTTCGCCGCGACGACCATCAGCCGAAACGCCCCGTGATGTAGTCCTCGGTGGCCTTCTGGGAGGGGTTGGTGAACATCCGGGAGGTGTCGTCCATCTCGACCACCTTGCCGGGCTGCCCCTGGGCGGCGAGGTTGAAGAACGCCGTGCGGTCGCTCACCCGGGCGGCCTGCTGCATGTTGTGGGTGACGATGACGATCGTGTACTCGTCCTTGAGCTTGGTCATGAGGTCCTCGATCGCCAGCGTGGAGATCGGGTCGAGCGCGGAGCAGGGCTCGTCCATGAGCAGCACCTGGGGCTTGACCGCGATCGCGCGGGCGATGCAGAGACGCTGCTGCTGGCCGCCCGACAGGCCGGCGCCGGGCTTGTTGAGGCGGTCCTTGACCTCGTTCCAGAGGTTGGCGCCCTTGAGCGACTCCTCGACGATGCCGTCGGTCTGCGACTTGGAGACGCGGCCGTTGAGCCTGAGGCCCGCGGCCACGTTCTCGTAGATCGACATGGTGGGGAACGGGTTGGGCCGCTGGAAGACCATGCCGATGGAGCGGCGCACCGAGACGGGCTCGACGCCGGGGCCGTAGAGGTCCTCGCCGTCGAGCAGCACCTTGCCCTCGACACGCGCGCCGGGGATGACCTCGTGCATGCGGTTGAGCGTGCGGAGGAAGGTGGACTTCCCGCATCCGGACGGCCCGATGAACGCGGTGATCGAACGCGGCTCGATGGTCATCGAGACGTCCTCGATGGCCTTGTGCGATCCGTAGTACGCGTCGAGGCCCGAGACCTGGATCTGCTTGGACATGGGAGCGGATACCTCCTATCGGGCCCTGGAAGGCGAGCGCCACCAGGCGATGAGGCGCGCGACCAGGTTCAGCAGCATGACGATCAGGATGAGCGTGAGGGCTCCGGCCCACGCGCGGTCGATGGCGGTGTCGTTGGGGCGCGCCGCCTGGTCGAACACGTAGAGGGGAAGCCCCATCTGCGGCCCGTTGAACGGATCGTTGTTGATGGAGTCGGTGAAGAACACGGTCAGCAGCAGCGGCGCGGTCTCACCCGTCACGCGGGCGATGGCGAGCATGACACCGGTGACGATGCCCGTGAACGCGGTGGGCAGCACGACCTTCACGATCGTCCGCCACTTGGGGACGCCCAGGGCGTAGGAGGCTTCGCGCAGGTCGTTCGGGACCAGCTTGAGCATCTCCTCGGCCGCGCGGACCACTGTGGGCATCATCAGGATCGACAGCGCGAGCGCGCCGGCGAACCCGGAGAACGGCATGCCGAGGAAGAGGATCCAGAAGGCGAAGACGAACAGGCCGGAAACGATCGAGGGGACGCCGGTCATGACGTCCACGAAGAAGCTGATCGTACGGCTGAGCCGCCCGCCGTTGCCGTACTCGACCAGGTAGATGGCGGTGAGAACGCCGATGGGCACCGCGATGACCGAGGCCAGCAGGACCTGCTCAAGGGTGCCGATGATGGCGTGGTAGGCGCCGCCGTTCGCGTCGCGGGCGCCGATGCCGCGCATCGAGTGGGTCAGGAAGTCGAGGTCGAGACGGGCCAGGCCGTTCTTGATGACCAGCCACAGGACGGAGATCAGCGGCACGACGGCCAGCGCGAAGGCCAGATACACAAGACCCTGGACGACGCGGTCCTTGACCCGCCGTCCAGTGGAGATGTGCTGGATCGTGGTCATTCGACCTCCTCCGTCGGTCGGTTGGCCACGACGTGGCTGTGGGTGATGGGGGCGCTCATGCCGCTGCCCCCGCGTATTCCTTGCGGCGGGCGATCACCATGCGGGCGCCCATGTTGACCAGCAGCGTGATGACGAACAGCACCAGGCCCGAGGCGATGAGCGCGCCGCGGCCGACGGGGGTGGCCTCGCCGAAGCCGTTGGCGATGTTGGCCGCGATGCTGTTGGCGTGCGGGGTGAGGATCTGGAAGCTGATGTCGAAGGTGGCGGGGAAGATCAGCGCGACCGCGATGGTCTCGCCCATCGCCCGGCCGAGGCCGAGCATCGCCGCGCTGATGACGCCGGGGCGGCCGAACGGCAGCACCGCCATCCTGATCATCTCCCAGCGGGTCGCGCCGAGCGCGAGTGCCGCCTCCTCGTGCATCTTGGGCGCCTGCAGGAAGACCTCGCGGGAGATCGCCGCGATGATCGGCAGGATCATGATCGCCAGGACGATGCCGCCCGCCAGCATGGTCTTGCCGCCGATGACGCCCTCGCCGGCGAACAGCGGGAACCAGCCGAGGTGCTCGTTGAGCCACTCGGACGGCGTCTTGAGGATGGGGACGAGGAAGACCAGGCCCCACAGGCCGTAGATGACGCTGGGCACCGCGGCGAGCAGGTCGACGAGGTAGCCGAGGGGCCCCGCGAGCCGGCGGGGCGCGTAGTGGGAGATGAACAGCGCGACGCCCACCGCGACCGGGGTCGCGATGACCAGCGCGAGGGCAGAGCTGAGCACGGTCCCGAACGCCAGGGCGGCGATGCCGAAGACCTGGCTGCTGTTGGGCTCCCAGATGAGCTCGGTGAAGAAGTTCCCCTTGTTCGCCTGCAACGCGGGGATCGCCTCGCTGATCAGGAAGACGGCGATGGCCGCCATGATCGCCAGCAGGACGATGCCCGCACCGGTGGAGGCGTAGCGGAAGGGTCCCTCACCATGGGTGCGCCGGGAGGCGGCCCGGCGCATGGCCGGGTCGCCTCCTCGGGTGCGAACGTCGGTGGACATGGGTTAGGAGATCGCCTCGACGGCCGCGCGAACCTTGGTGAGCAGAGCCGCGGGCAGCGGGGCGTAGCCCAGGTCCTTCAGGGAGGCCTGGCCCTCGTCGCTCGCGGTGTAGCCGAGGAAGGACTTGACCAGCGGCACCTGGTCGGCGGGCAGGCCCTTCTCGCAGGTGATCTCGTAGGTCACCAGGACGATCGGGTAGGCGCCCGCGGCCTTGGTGGCGTAGTCGATGCTCAGCTTGAGGTCGTTGCCGGTGCCCTTGATCTCGGCGGCCTCGACGGTCTTGGCGGCGCTGTCGGCGGTCAGCTCGACGAACTCACCCGAGCCGTTGGCGACCTTGGCCTTCTGCAGCTGGGAGTTGTCGGCGTAGGAGAGCTCGACGTAGCCGATGGCGCCCTCGGCGCCCTTCACCGAGGCGGCGACCTGGTCGGAGCCCTTGGCGCCTTGGCCCTTGGCCTCGGCGGGCCACGCCTTGGCCGGCTCGTACGGCCACTCGGCGGTGGCCTTGAGGAACTTGGTGAAGTTGTCGCTGGTGCCGGACTCGTCCGAGCGGTGGAATGCCTGGATGGGGGTGGACGGCAGCTTCGCGTCGGGGTTGTCGGCCTTGATGGCGGCGTCGTCCCACTTGGTGATCTGGCTGTTGAAGATGCCGGCGATCGTCTTGGGCGACAGCTGCAGGCCGTCGACACCGGGCAGGTTGTAGACCACGGCGACGGGGCCGGTCACCATCGGGAGGTTGATGGCCTTGCCGGTCTTGCAGCGGGCGTCGGCCTGGGCGGGCTCGCCCTTGTCGTCCTTCAGCGCCGAGTCGGAACCGGCGAAGGAGATCGTGCCCTGGATGAACGCCTGGACACCAGCGCCGGAGCCGCTCGGCTGGTAGTTCAGGTTGACGTTCGCGTTCTTGGCCTGGAAGTCCTTCTTCCACTGGTCGATCGCGTTGGCCTGAGCCGAGGACCCAGCCGCGTTGATCGTGCCGGAAAGGGCGTTGTCGTTGCCCGGGGCGGCGGCGGACGCGGACGCGGTGCCCGCGGGGGCACCAGTGTTGTTATCGGTGCCGCACGCAGCGAGCGAGAGCGCGCCGACGACGGCGACGGCGGCGAGCCGGCCTGCATACTTCACGGTTGGGTTTCCTCCCACTTGGTCCTTAGTCGCCTCAGACGTTAAGCAGTGAAGGTGACTCGACTCCCGAATCGGGGTGAACGTTCGGTGAACGACCCAGGTCAGCATCATGATGGGATGCATGACGTATCGCGTATCTCTGGTGTGTATGGGCAACATCTGCCGCTCCCCGATGGCCGAGGTCGTGGTCAGGCAGGCCCTTGAGGAGCACGGACTGTCCGGCAAGGTGGCGCTGGACAGCGCCGGAACGGGCGGCTGGCACGTCGGCAACCCGATGGACGAGCGCGCCGCCGAGATGCTCGCCCAGCACGGCTACGACGGTTCTCTCCACCGTGCCAGGCAGTTCGACTTCGACCGCTATGACCTGGTCCTCGCCATGGACAAGGAGAACCTCAGAGCGCTGCGCAGGGTCGTTCCCGCGGGGACGGACCTGCGGCTGTTCCGCTCGTTCGACCCCTCGGCGCCCGAAGGCGCCGAGGTGCCCGACCCCTACTACGGCGGCCGCGACGGCTTCGAGATCGTGCTCGGCCAGGTGAAGGCGGCCGCCGAAGGGCTGGCGAAGTACCTTGTCGATCGTCTGGACTGAGGACCTGGGCTCCTCGCACGCCTGGCGGCTGCGCAAGGGGACGCTGGACGGCAGGCCGGTGTTCGGCAAGTACGGTCCCGTTTCCCCGCTGTTCACCTCCGAGGCGGCGGGGCTACGGTGGCTGGGCCCGATCGCCGCCACCGTGGTGTCGTCGGGCGACGACGGCCTGGTCCTCGACTGGGTGGACACCGAGCCGCCCACCCGTGCCGCCGCCGAGCGTTTCGGCCGCGAGCTCGCCCGGACGCACCTGCGTGGCGCCGACGGCTTCGGCGCCCCCTGGCCGGGGTTCATCGCCGACCTGCCCATGCCCAACGAGCCGGCCGCCGACTGGCCGTCCTTCTACGCCGCCGACCGCGTGCTGCCCTTCGTACGGCAGGCGCGGCTGGCGGCCGGCGACGTGCGGCTGATCGAGCGAGCGGTCGCCAGGTTCCCCGAGATCGCGGGGCCCGCCGAGCCGCCGTCCCGGATCCACGGCGACCTGTGGGGCGGGAACGTGCTCTGGGCGGACGGCCGCGCGGTGCTCATCGACCCCGCGGCGCACGGCGGGCACAGGGAGACCGACCTGGCGATGCTGGCGCTGTTCGGCGCGCCGTACCTGGACACGATCCTCGGCGCCTACCGCGAGGAGGCGCCGCCGGCCGAGGGCTGGCGCGAACGCGTGCCGTTGCACCAGCTCCACCCGCTGCTCGTGCACGTCTGCCTCTACGGCACCGCCTACCGCGACGCGTTGATGACCGCGGTCTCCCGGGTGCTGGCCCTCTGAGCGCAGCCGGGTCGCTCGGCGGGTGAGGCCTTGTGGGGTCGGGTGGGGTCGGGTGGGGTCAGCGGGTGGTGAGGCGGGTGAGGACCTCGTCGTGCAGCGTGCCGTTGGTGCACACCAGCCCGCCCGCGTCCAGGCCGCGGCCGCCGTCGAGGCCGCTCCACCGGCCGCCCGCCTCCTCGACGATCACCGTCAGCGCGGCGATGTCCCACGGGGACAGCTCGGGCTCCGCCGACAGGTCCACGGACCCCTCGGCGACCATCATGTGCGACCAGAAGTCGCCGTAGGCCCGGGTACGCCAGCACGCGCGGCCCAGGTCGAGGAACGGCTCGAGGCGCCCGGCCTTCTCCCATTCCTCGATGTCGGAGTAGGAGAAGGAGGCGTCCTCCAGCTTGCCGACCGCCGAGACCCGCATGCGGGTGGCCTTGGTCAGGCTCTTGCCGGTCCACGCGCCGCTGTCGCGGGCCGCCCACCAGCGGCGGCCGAGCGCGGGCGCCGACACGAGGCCCACCACGACCTCGCCCTGGTCCATGAGCGCGATCAGGGTCGCCCACACCGGGACCCCGCGCACGTAGTTCTTGGTGCCGTCGATCGGGTCGACGATCCACGACCGGGCGCCGTGACCGGTGGTGCCGAACTCCTCGCCCACGATCGCGTCACGGGGCCTGGCCCTGCGCAGCGTGCCCCTGATCGCCTCCTCCACCGCTCGGTCGGCGTCGCTGACCGGGGTGAGGTCGGGCTTGGTCTCGACCTTGAGGTCGACCGCCTTGAACCGGCGCATGGTCAGGTCGTCGGCGGCGTCCGCCATGACATGCGCGAGGCGCAGATCGTCGCTGTAACCCGTCACGAAGAGCCACGCTATCGCGTCGGACATCGCTTCCATCAAACGGCTGCATCCCAATTGTGGGTTACTCGCCAGTAGCATGGCGGCATGTCATTCGACCCCGGCGAGTTCCTGCTGCAGACCGTGCCGTTCGCCCGCACGCTGGACATCTCATTCGACAAGGTGGAGGAGGGGCTGGCCCTCTGCCGCCTGCCCGACCGCCCCGATCTGCACAACCACGTCGGCGGTCCGCACGCGGGCGCGCTGTTCACCCTCGCCGAGACGGCCTCGGGGGCGGCGACGCTGTCGGCGTTCGGCGACCAGCTGTCGCGGGCGGTGCCGCTGCCCACCACCTCGACGATCCGCTATCGCAAGGTGGCGATGGGGGAGGTGGTGGCCGAGGCGCGGTTGCAGGCCTCCAGGGAGGAGGTCGTCGCCCTGCTGGACGCGGGACAGCGGCCCGAGTTCGACGTCGCGGTCGAGATCCGCAACGCGGAGGGCGTCGTCGTCGCGGAACTGACCGTCCGCTGGACCCTCCGCCCCAACCGGTAACCGTCCGCCGGTCAGTCGTCGGAGTCGGGGGCGCCTTCCCGGCTGGCGAGCAGCCGTCTGAGCGACTTCAGCCGGACCGGATCGGCGTGGCCGTCGGCGACCCACGCGTCCAGCGCGCACTCCTCGCCCCGGTGGGTGCAGCCCTTGGGGCAGTGGACGGTGCCCTCGACCAGGTCGGGGAAGCCGGCCAGCACGGTCTCGACGGACACGTGGGCCAGCCCGAAGCTGCGCACCCCCGGCGTGTCGATGATCCAGCCGCCCTCGGGCAGCTCCAGCGCCACCGCCGAGGTGGAGGTGTGGCGGCCGCGCCCGGTGACCGCGTTGACATGGGAGACCGCCCGGTTGGCGTCCGGGACCAGCGCGTTGACCAGCGTGGACTTGCCGACGCCCGAATGGCCGACGAGGACGCTGACGCGGCCGGTCAGCCGCTCGCGCAGCTCGTCGAGCTCGCCGCCCTTCTGGACGACCGTGTAGGGGACCCCGAGCGGCTCGTAGAGCGAGACCAGCTCGTCGGGCGGGGCGAGGTCGCGCTTGGTCAGGCACAGCAGCGGGTCGATCTCGGCGTCGAAGGCCGCGACCAGCATCCTGTCGATCATCCTGGGCCGCGGCGGCGGGTCGGCCAGCGCGGTGACGATGACGAGCTGCTCGGCGTTGGCGACGACCGGACGCTCGATGCCGTCGGTGTCGTCGGTGTCGTCGGCGCTGCGCCGCAGCATCGAGGAGCGCGGCTCGACCCTGACCACCCTGGCGAGGGTGTCGGTCCGGCCCGAGACGTCGCCGACCAGCGCGACCCTGTCACCCACGATGATGCCCTTGCGGCCCAGCTCGCGGGCCTTCATCGCGGTGACGAGCCGGCGCTCGCGCTTCTTCCTGCGGCCCTCGGTCTCGACCAGGCAGGTGTAGCGGCCCCGGTCGACGGCGATCACGAAGCCTTCGACGGCGTCCTCGTGGGCAGGACGGATCCTGGTCCGCGGCCGGGAGCCCTTGCCCGGTCTGACCCTGACGTCGTCCTCGTCGTACTCCCGCTTTCTCAGCGGTCCGCTCCTTGCCCCGAGAAGCCGGTCACGACTGCTCACTTCCCAGCATCTGCGCCCACATCCGGGCGAACTCCGGAAGCGTCTTTCCGGTCGTCGCGATGTCCTCCACCTCGACTCCGGGGACCGCGAGGCCGACGACGGCGCCCGCGGTGGCCATGCGGTGGTCGGCGTAGCTGTGGAAGGTGCCGCCGTGAAGCGTGGCGGGGCGGACGAGGAGGCCGTCGGCCGTCTCCTCCGCGTCGCCGCCCAGCCGGTTGATCTCGGTGACGAGGGCGGCGAGCCGGTCGGTCTCGTGGCCCCGCAGGTGGGCGATGCCGCGCAGCGTGCTCGGCGAGGTGGCCAGGGCGGCGAGGGCGGCGATCGTGGGGGTGAGCTCGCCCACCTCGTGGAGGTCGGCGTCGATGCCCGCGATCTCGCCCGTGCCCGTGACCGTCAGGCCGTCCTCCGTCAGCGACACGGTGGCGCCCATCGCGGCGAGCAGCGGGCGGAGGTGGTCGCCCGGCTGGGTGGTCACGGCCGGCCAGCCGGGGATGGTGACCGTGCCGCCGGTGATGAGTGCGGCCGCCAGGAACGGCGCGGCGTTGGACAGGTCGGGCTCGACGACCAGGTCGGTGGCGGTGATCGGCCCCGGCTCGACGCGCCACACGTCGGGCTCGCCGTCGTCGATCCGCACACCCGCGGCGCGCAGCATCTGGACGGTCATCTCGATGTGCGGCATGGACGGCACGGGCGGGCCCTCGTGGCGGATCGTGACGCCCTTCTCGAACCTGGCGGCCGTCAGCAGCAGACCCGAGATCAGCTGGGAGGAGGCGGAGGCGTCGATCGTGACCTCGCCCCCGGTGATCGGGCCCCTGATCGTGAACGGCAGGGCGTCGTTGTCGACCTCGGCGCCGAGCGCGCGCAGGGCGGCGAGGATCGGGCCCATGGGCCGGGTGCGGGCGTGGGGGTCGCCGTCGAAGAAGACCTCGCCGTCGGCCAGCGCCGCCATGGGCGGCACGAAGCGCATCACCGTGCCGGCCAGGCCGACGTCGATGCGCGCGCCGCCGCGGACGGGGCCGGGCGTGACCTGCCAGTCGACGCCGGAGGCGCTCTCGTTGGACGGGGTCAGGTCGGTGCCGAGCGCGCGCATGGCCGCGGCCATGAGGTCGGCGTCGCGGCTGCGCAGCGCCTGCCGTACGGTGCCCGGGCCGTCGGCGAGCGCGGCCAGCAGCAGCGCCCTGTTGGTCACGGACTTGGAGCCGGGCAGGGGGACGGTCGCGGAGACCGGAGCGGACGCCGTCGGGGCCGGCCAGAGCGGAGCGGGCATGGTGCAAGCCTATCGGCAGCCGGCGCCTGACCCGCAGAGCGCACGACCAGGGAGCTCGGGGCCCGGCCTCGCGTGGGGTGCGGGGCAAGATGGGGTGCCGGGCGGTGTGGGGTGCGGGGCGACATGGTGGGCGAATCGGCCGATCGCGTGGCAGGGTGGAGGCATGTGCGGCAGATACGCCTCAGCGCGCAAGAAGCACGAGCTTCTGGAGGAGTTCCAGGTCGAGCAGGACGCCTCGCCCGACGAGGAGTTGTCGCCCGACTACAACGTGGCGCCGACCAAACGGGTCTACGCGGTGCTCAGCCGGGTGCCCAAGGACACCGAGCGCGGCGACTCGGGCGGGGAGGGCGAGGCGCGAGCCGCCACCCGGGCGGTGCGCCAGCTGCGCGTCCTGCGGTGGGGCCTGGTGCCGGTGTGGGCCAAGGACCCCTCCATCGGCTCCCGCATGATCAACGCCAGGCTCGAGACGGTCGCGGAGAAGCCGGCCTTCAAGAAGGCGTTCGCCTCCCGCAGGTGCCTGCTGCCTGCCGACGGCTACTTCGAGTGGATGCCCGTCGAAGGCGAAAAGAAGAAGAAGCAGCCCTTCTACATCCACCCCGAGGACGGCGGGGTGCTCGCGATGGCCGGGCTGTACGAGTTCTGGAAGGACCCGACCAGGGCCGCCGACGATCCGCTGAAGTGGCTGGTGACCTGCACGGTGATCACCACGCAGGCCGAGGACGACCTCGGGCACATCCACGACCGGATGCCGATGATGATCGAGCGGGAGCGCTGGGCCGAATGGCTCGACCCCAAGCTCACCGACACCGAGCAGGCCTCCAGGCTGCTGGTGCCCGCCGACTCCGGCAGGCTGGTCGCCTATCCCGTCTCCACCGACGTCAACAACGTCCGCAACAACGGCCCGCACCTGATCGAGCCGCAACAACCGGAGGAAGAAAGCGCACTTTTCTAGCGGGTCGGTGTAAGAACCTCGCCTGATGGGCATCCGGTGAGGAAAGCGATGCTCTTCGTCAACTGCGAGTCATCGCTCCATTCACCACCCCCCGAACGCCGGGCGGGACCTCCGGGGAGTTCCGCTGCCGGCTGCCCCCGCCTACCCGGAGGTGCGGACGTGGACGACACGACCGCTCGCGAGCGCCTGGAAGGCATGCTCGCCGAGCTCGACAGGTCGATCGGCGTGCTGCGTGGAGACCCGGTGGCCGTGGCCGACCGCTCGGCGGCCGACGCGGGCTCCGACCTGACCGACTCCGACCGCGCCCAGGCCATGCTGTCCGTGGCGACCGCCCATCGTGGCGCGATCGTGGCCGCGCTCAAGCGGCTCGACGAGGGCACCTACGGCGACTGCGTCGACTGCGGCAGGCCGGTGCCCGAAGGAAGGCTGGAGGCCCGTCCGGAAGCCGCCAGATGCGTCCAGTGCCAGGCGAAGCGGGAGAGAAGGCGCTGACCCTCACTTCTTGAGCGCGCTGGCCACCAGGTGGATGCCTACGGTGTCGTCGTCGTCGGGGTGGGCGTCGAGCTCCGTGCGCACCAGCCAGGCCAGCGCCCGGGTGTCGGTGGCCAGCACGTGGTCGACGGTGGAGGGGGACAGGACCGTGCGCGGCCTGATCCACTCCACCTCGAGGCCCGCTCCCGTGAGCAGCTCGCGCAGCTGGCCGCTGCTGAAGCAGCGGGTGATGCTGCCGTCGGGCCACGGCACCAGCATGACCTCGCCGGTCTGGCGCAGGTGGGCCCAGTAGTTCTGCTCGGCGAGTATCGCCATGCCCAGCACCAGGGAGTCGACGCACACCAGGGCGCGCCCACCGGGGCGCAGCACGCGGACCACGTCGTCCATCGCCGACTCGGCCATCAGCTCGATGGACAGCGCCCGCTCCTCCGCCACCACCGCGTCGACGCAGCCGTCAGGCAGGAACCCCAGGTCGTCGGCGCGGACCTGGCGCACCCGGTCGGCATCGCGCAGCAGCTGCTGCCCCTCGAGCGCCCGGCGGAAGTCGACGACCTCGATCACCTTGTGGCCCGCCTTGGCGGCGTGGCCCGACCAGCGCCCGCGGCCGCCGGAAAGATCGAGGATGGTGGAGGGACGACCGGGAAGCCAGCGATCGAGCTGCTCGGCGACGACTGCACGATAGAACGTCCAGTACGGCCCGAGCGTGCCTGAGCCGTTCAGTTCCTCGGCCGGAATGGGCAGCACACGCGTCTCCTGTGTTCCGGAAAAGGTACGTTTGTTTTTCCCCGTACCGAGTCGTTCGTCACCTCCATCTTGTGGGAACAGACGCGTGCGCGGGCGTGTTGCAGACGAACATGCTCACATTGCTCGAACCCGTCCCCGGTGGCCTGCCGGTCGCTGACGAGCGGGTATCCTCCCCTGAGTACGGTGTACCGGCACAGCAGGCCACCGGCGATCTTAGGGGGGTGGGTCCGGTGCCCGCGACAGGCACGGAGACTCTGGAGCAGCGCAGCGAGCGGTTCGAGCGTGACGTCATGCCGTACCTCGACCAGCTCTACTCCGCCGCGCTCCGGATGACCCGGAATCCGGCTGACGCCGAGGATCTGCTGCAGGAGACCTTCGCCAAGGCGTTCGCGTCCTTCCACCAGTTCCAGGAAGGCACCAACCTCAAGGCCTGGCTCTACCGGATCCTCACCAACACCTTCATCAACAGCTACCGCAAGAAGCAGCGGGAGCCGAAGCAGTCCGGCACCGAGGAGATCGAGGACTGGCAGCTGGCGCGCGCCGAGTCCCACACCTCGGGCGGGCTGAAGTCCGCCGAGGTCGAGGCCCTGGAGCACCTGCCCGACGGCGACATCAAGGAAGCGCTCGCCGCGCTGCCGGAGGAGTTCAGGATCGCGGTCTACCTGGCCGACGTCGAGGGCTTCCCGTACAAGGAGATCGCCGACATCATGGGCACGCCCATCGGCACGGTGATGTCGCGACTCCACCGCGGACGCAGGCAGCTGCGGACGCATCTCGAGGACTACGCACGCGAGCGTGGCCTGGTCCCGGCGGAGGGATCCAAATGAGCTGTGGTGAGCCGCACGAGACGGACTGTCGTGAGGTGCTCGACAAGGTCTACGCCTATCTCGACGGTGAGCTCGCAGAAGGCGAGTCCGTCGACATCAGGGTGCACCTCGACGAGTGCAGCCCCTGCCTGCAGGAATACGACCTCGACAAAGCGGTGAAGGCGCTGGTCGCCAAGCACTGCGGATGCGATCCGGTGCCTGACGACCTGCGCTCGAAGGTCCTCGACCGCATCGCCAGGGTGCGCGCGGAGCTGGGCGACTAGCATTGCGCGCATGCGCGTGTTGGTGACCGGGGGCGCCGGTTTCATCGGTTCTCATCTCGTCGACGCCCTGCTGGAGGCGGGGCACGAGGTCGCGGTCGTCGACGACCTGTCGTCGGGCCGCCAGGCCAACCTGAGCGGTGAGGCCTGGCTGCACACGCTCGACGTCAGGGATCCCGCCCTGGTCGAGCTGGCCGTCGCGTGGCGGCCCGAGGTCATCTGCCACCTGGCCGCCCAGATCAGCGTCCGGGCGAGCGTGGCCGATCCGATGCGCGACGCGCGGGTCAACGTGGAGGGCACGGTCCAGGTGCTCACCGCCGCCCAGCGCGGCGGCACGCGCAAGGTGGTCTTCGCCTCCTCCGTCGCGGTGTACGGCAGGCCGCCGGTCATCCCCGTCCCCGGCGACGCGCCCACCGACCCGCGCTCGCCGTACGCGGCGAGCAAGCTCAGCGGGGAGACCTATCTGGCCGCCTTCAAGGCGCTCCACGGCATCGACCACACCTCGCTGGTGCTGTCCAACGTCTACGGCCCGCGCCAGTCGCCCGACGGCGAGGCGGGCGTCGTGGCCATCTTCACCGACGCGCTGCTGTCGGGCGCGCCGACCCTCCTGTATGGCGACGGCGACCAGACCCGCGACTACGTCTACGTCAAGGACGTCGTCGACGGCTTCGTCAGGGCCTGCGGCGAGGCCGGCGGCGGCGGGCGGTTCAACCTCGGCACCGGCATCCAGACCACCGACCGCCACCTGCACACGCTCGTCGCCGCCGCGGCGGGCGCTCCCGACCGGCCGGGTTTCGCACCGCCCCGTCCGGGGGACCTTCCCGCTATGGCCGTCGATCCGCTGCCCGCCTTCGAGGGTCTCGGCTGGCAGCCGCGCACGGATCTGACGACGGGTCTGAAGGAGACCGTGGAGTGGGCCAGAAGTCGCCGCCGGTAGTTGGTTGATTACGCTTTGCTTGCGATTCCCGAGTCCCCTCCCTGTCGCCTGACGACTTCTGTAGCGTGAGCCTCATGCGCATGTTGACAGCACTGGCGGCCCCGGTGATTCTCCTGGTCGGCGGCGGTGGGGCCGTCCCGCCGGGCGTCTCCTGGACCTGATCGCCCCGGGGGGCCGCAATGCGTGGACTGCCGTGGGCCGCGAAGGTCTATCTGGTCGTCGTCATCGGGGCGGCGGCCGTTCTCGTCGGGCACAGCCTGCTCGCCGGGCACCTCGTCCCATCCGGCGACTACGGCACGCTCCTCGTGCTCGCGTTGCTCTTCCTGGTGTGCGAGTCGATGCCGACGCTCCTCAATGTCGAGCAGTTCGCGGTGTCGGTCAGCTTCTCGGCCGCGCTGGCCGCGGTGGTGCTGGTCGGCCCCGAGGGCGCGGCGCTGGTGGGCCTGACGGCCGTGCTGAGTGTCCGGCCCGGCCTGCCGCTGGTGAAGCGGCTGTTCAACGGGGCGCAGTTCGCCATCTGCGGCTACGTGTCCGGCAAGGCCTACCTGTTCTTCGGCGGCGTGCCGAAGGTCCCGCAGGTCAACGCCTTCGAGGCGCTGATCGGGCCCTACGCCGCGGCCGCCGCGCTGTTCGTCCCGCTCAACATCGTGCTCACGCTGACCATGGTGTGGCTGGTGACCCAGGTGCGGGCCGAGGAGTTGCCGGTCAGCGGCATGACCCAGTTCCTGCTGTCCTACTTCGGCTACGCCACCTTCGGGCTGCTGGTGGCGGGCCTGTGGGCCACCGTCCAGTCGATCTCGGCCGTGCTGGTGCTGCTGCCGCTCTTCGTGGCGCGCTGGGCCCTCGGGCAGTACCACGCGCAGCAACGCTCCTACGACGCGACGATCGCGGCGCTGTGCCAGGCGGTCGAGACCAAGGACTACTACACCCGCGGGCACTGCACGCGCGTGTCGCTGGCCTCCACGATGATCGCGCAGGAGATCGGCATGGGGGTGGAGCGGCTGCGCGCCATCCGCTACGCGGGCATGCTCCACGACGTGGGCAAGCTCGGCGTGCCGACGAAGGTGCTGCAGAAGGACGGGCCGCTGACCGAGGAGGAGTTCGCGGCGATCCAGCTGCACCCGATGCGCGGGCTGGAGATCGTGCGCGGCATCGACTTCCTCGACGAGGCGTTCGCGGGCATCATGCACCACCACGAGCGGCACGACGGCAGGGGCTACCCGATGGGGCTGGCCGGTGACGAGATCCCCGAGTTCGCGCGGATCATCGCGGTGGCCGACGCCTTCGACTCGATGACCTCCGACCGCTCCTACCGGGGGGCCCGCCCGGTCGAGGTGGCGGTGGCCGAGCTGCGCAAGGGCGCGGGCACGCAGTTCGACCCGGTGATGGTGGCGGCGTTCGTCAAGGCGCTGGAGCGGGAGCCGTGGCAGCCGCCGCGCAAGGTCGACGCGCCGCCGGCCGACGCGGCCCAGACGACGACCAAGGACCACGACGACCCGACGATGCCGATCGAGGTGGTGGGCGGATCATGACGGCCTGCCGCGGCCCGGCTGGGGGAAAGGCCGGGACATGATGACGGGGGACACGGTGACGGCCGGCAACGCTGTCCGGGGGGCCGGAGGGCCGGGGGAGCCCGCGGCGGCGGGCCGTACGAGGGGGACACGATGAACCGGGCCTTCCAGGGACTCGACTCGGGGCAGCTGCTGCTGATCGCGGGCGCCGGTCTGGTGGCCGTCGCCGGCGTCGCCCACACCGCGGCCGTCGGCCTGGTCCGCCCCGACATCGCGGTCGGGTTCGGCGCGCTCATCGCGATCGGCGAGCTCGCCAGGCTGACGATGCCCGGCAACAGGGAGGTGGCGCCCATCGGGGCGGCCGCGGCCCTCGGCTACACGCTGCTGCTCGACCTCAGCAACGTCCCGCTCGGCCACACCGCGCTGCAGGTGGTCGCGGTCATCGCGGTCGGGATGATCGCCGGTGCGCTGCCGCACCTGGCGGTGGGCCGCCCGCCCCGGCTGGACGCGATGGCCAGACGGCTGCTCACCGGCGCGCTCCTCGCCTTCGCCTTCCGGCCGCTCGCGCCTGCCCTCTACACCCTCACCCAGGAGCCGACCGAGACCTGGTGGCCCGCGCTCATGGTGATGGTGGTGCTGATCGCGATCACTCTCCTGGCCGACGTGCTGATCGCGGCCATGCTGAGGGCCGAGCAGGTGCGCACCGCGTTCAAGGTCGCCGTCAGGGACGAGCTCAGGATGGCCTTCCCGCTGGGCGCCGCCGTGGCCGCCTCCGGGGTGCTGCTCGCCCTCGCCTGCCACAGCATGGACCTCATGGCGCTGCTGGTGTTCGCCGCGCCCCTGCTGGTCACCCAGGTGGCCTTTCGCAAGTACGCCGGCATCAGGGCCACCTACCTGCAGACCGTGCGGGCGCTGTCGAGGGTCACCGAGGTCGGCGGGTACGTCGAGCCCGGCCACTCGCGCCGGGTGAGCAGGCTGGCGGTGGCGATCGGCAGGGAGCTCGGCATGGCCGAGCCCGAGCTGCTGGAGCTGGAGTACGCGGCGCTGATGCACGACATCGGGCAGCTGTCGCTGCGCGACCCCATCCCGGGCGGGGCCACCGTGCTCACCGATCCGGCGCAGGCCCGGCGCATCGCCGAGCTGGGCGCCGAGGTGATCAGGCAGACCGGCGTGCTCGACCGGGTGGCCGATCTGGTCAGGCGGCAGTGCGATTCGATCGCCGAGGATCCGCCGCGGGCCAGCCGTATCATCAAGGCCGCCAACGCCTACGACGACCTCGTCGGCGGATCCACCGACCGCGACCGGGCGGGGGCCGCTTTAGAACGGCTCAGGCTCGGCATCGGCGGCGAGTACGACCCCGAGGTGATCGAGGCGATGGCGCGCGTGGTGGACCGGCTCGCCCCTGTGCACCGGCTCTGAGCCCGCGTCGGCGGCGACCACGACGCCGGCCTGGCGTCCGCGCGCCCGGTGACCGTGACAGAGTTGCAAGCATGCAAGAGGGGAGTCCGTGTGGCTGAGGTGCGCGCCGAGATGGTGGCGAACGTGTGGCAGGTCGTCGTCGCCGAGGGCGACACGGTCGTGGGGGGCGACACGCTCGTCATCCTCGAGTCCATGAAGATGGAGATCCCGGTGCTCGCCGAGGACGACGGTGTGGTCACGCGGCTGAAGGTGGCCGAGGGCGACGTGGTGCAGGCGGGCGACCTGATCGCCGTCATCGACTAGCCGGACGTCGTCCCTTCGGGGTTCAGCCGGCCGAGGAACTTCTCCCTGTCGACCACCGTCCGCTCGATCGTGCCCGTGCCCACCACCCGGGCGCGTTCGCGGGCGGTGAACGTGAACACCAGGCGCCTGCCGTCCACCGCGGTCAGTTCGGCGCCGATCTCGACGTGGGCGCCGACGGGGCTGGCGGCCAGGTGGTGGAGCTCGACCCGGGTGCCGACGGAGGTCTGACCTGCCCCGAGGTGGTCTCTGACGGCCTGGACGGTCGCCATCTCCGCCAGCGCCAGCAGCCTCGGGGTGGCCAGCACGGGCACGTCACCGCTGCCGATCTTGGTGGCGAGGTCCTCCCTCTCGACCATGATGAGCAGCGACGCGTGGAGCCCCGGGGCGAGTGTCATGCGTCCAGCCTACTGAGATCACATCTCGGGCACCGGACAGACAGAAAGCCTCACCAGGCACCAGGATAGGTTTGTACAGCTTGCGGCAATCTTGTGGTGACGTATTGGTACAAGCCGTACACTTCTCAGAATTCCGTGACCTCTGCGTTACCTCGCCGCGATACAAATCCGCTTTGTTGGAGAACCCTGGGGTCGGAGAGGTTGAAGACGACAGGGGGTAACGGGGGAGACATGGTGGCCCAAGGGACGACGCTTGCGGGGCGATATCGTCTGGACACCCGCATCGGCGCCGGCGGCATGGGTGAGGTATGGCGTGGAGAGGACATCGTCCTCGCCCGCACCGTCGCCGTCAAGGTGCTGCTTCCAGGCCGCACGGACGACCCGGGATTCGTCGCTCGCTTCCAGGGCGAGGCGAGGGCGATGGCGACGATCAACCATTCCGGTGTGGTCGACGTCTACGACTACGGGGTTCACCAGGTGGCGGGTGCGGGGGCGACCGTCTACCTGGTGATGAAGTTCGTCGACGGCGAGCCGCTCGACCGTTTACTGCAGCGCCTGGGGCGCATCGCGCCCGACCAGGCCATGGAGCTCATCGCCCAGGCGGCGGGGGCGCTGCAGGCCGTACATGACCAGGGCATCGTGCACCGCGACGTCAAGCCCGGCAACCTCATGGTGCAGCGCGACGGCACGCTGGTCCTGACCGACTTCGGCATCGCCCGCCAGGACGTGGCCAACCGGCTCACCGACGCCGGCATGGTGCTGGGCACCGCCGCCTACTGCGCGCCCGAGCAGGCGGAGGGCGCGCCGGTCACGCCCGCGGTCGACATCTACGCGCTCGGCGTGGTGGCCTACGAGTGCCTGGCGGGCATACGCCCGTTCGACGGCGACAGCCCTGTCACGATCGCGCTCAAGCACATCCGCGAGGCGCCGCCGCCGCTGCCCGCCGACATCCCGCCCGCGGTGCGGTCGGTGGTGGAGCGGGCGCTGTCGAAGGACCCCGCGCGACGCTGGCCCAGCGGCGCGGCCATGGCGGCGGCGGCCCGGCAGGCCGTGCGGGCGCCGCACGCCGCGCCGCCCGTCTCTCCGCCTCCGCCGTCGCTGACCGACCTGCCGGCGGCCCACCAGGGCGCGCCGGCCACGCCCTCTCCGGCCACGGGTGCCATCCCGCCGCCCGACCAGTCCACGGTCGCCACCCAGGGCCCGCGGCGCGGCGCCCGCAGGGCCGCCAAGGCCGGTGGCGGCAGGGGCGTGCTCGTGGCGGGCATCGCCGCGGTGGCGGTGCTGGGCGTCGGCGCGGGCGCCGTCGCGCTCACCGGCATGGACGGGCCGGAGCCGGCCCCCGTGGTCACCTCGCCCGTCGCGGTCGGCGGCAAGACGAAGGCGATCAAGCCCAAGCCGCCGAAGTCGACCGAACCCACCGACCAGCCCGAGCCGTCCGAGGAGCCCGAGCCGACCGAGGAGGAGCCCACCAGGCCGCCCACCACGCAGCCGCCGACGAGGAAGCCGACGGTCACGCCCACCGGCTCGCCCACGCCGACCCATCAGAAGCAGCCGCTGGTGCCGGACGTCGTCGACCTGTTCGTCGACCAGGCCACCGCGAAGCTGCAGAAGGCGGGCTACAAGATCCGGGTCAAGGCCGTCATGGTCATGGAGCCGGAGAGCTGCCCGAAGGTGTCGGCACAGGTGCCCGCGGCCGACAAGCCGCTGGCCAAGGGCATGACGGTGACGGTGTCGACGGTGAGCGACCAGTGCCCGCCAGGCAAGTCGCCCAGCCCGTCGCCGTCGCCGTCCCCGACGCCCAGCGGCGGCTCGCCCTCCCCGACGGGCAGCGCCAAGCCGTAGCCGTTCAGACCCCCGTGGTGTTGCGGGGGTAGGCGACCTGCGGGTCGGTGGCGATGTTCACCAGGTACGGCACGCCGGAGTCGAACGCCCGCCGCAGCGCGGGCCCGATCTCCGACGGCTTGGTCACCAGCTCCCCGCCGCCGCCGAGCGCGGTCACCACCTGGTCGTAGCGCGTCTCGGGGCGCAACTCGGCGGCCACGTCGTAGCCGTACAGCAGCTGCATGGGGTGCTTCTCCAGGCCCCACATGCCGTTGTTGCCGCACACCATGACGACCGGCAGCCGGTGCCTGACCAGGGTGTCGACGTCCATCAGCGAGAAGCCCGCGGCGCCGTCGCCGAGCAGCAGCACCACCTGCGAGGAGGGGCGGGCCAGGCGGGCGGCGATGGAGTAGCCGAGGCCCGTGCCGAGGCAGCCGTAGGGGCCGGGGTCGAGCCAGTTGCCCGGCCGGCGGGGCTCGACGTACTTGCCCGCGTAGGAGACGAAGTCGCCGCCGTCGCCGATCACCACCGCGTCGTCGTCGAGCACCTTGGCCAGCTCGCCGTAGATGCGCATGGGATGGATCGGGTCGGCGGAGGCCGCCAGCAGGTCGGCGTCGCCGGCGATGGCCTTGGCGGCCGCCTGGGAGAGCGTGTCGAGCCAGGCGGAGTAGCGCGAGGGCTTCACGCCCGCGTCGCCGCATGCCGTACCGAGGCTCCAGAACACCAGCGACAGGTCGCCGGCGGCCGAGGCGGCGGGCTGCATGTGGGTGGCCAGCTGTGACGGCGCGTCGGCGAGGTGGACGACGCGGGCCAGCGGGGCGCCCTCCTTGCCGCCGAACCAGCCGTAGCCGAGGCGGAAGTCGAGCGGCGTGCCGATCACGACCACCAGGTCGGCCTGGCCGAAGGCCAGCCCGCGGGCGCGGGTGACCAGCAGCTCGTGCCCCGCGGGCAGGATGCCGCGGCCCTGGCCGTTGGGGATGACGGGCAGCCGCCACGCCTCCACGAAGTCGCGGGCGGCCTCCTCGGCGCGGTCCATCCACACGTCGGAGCCGAGCACCACCACGGGGCGTTCGGCCTCGGCCAGCAGGGCCGCGACGCGGACGATCGCGTCAGGATCGGGCTCGAGCGGGGAGGGCGTCTGGGTCTCGGCCTGGTGCATCGGCGAGGGCGAGAACAGGTGGTCCATGAAGAAGTCGATGAACACCGGCCCCCGGTGCGGGGCGATGGCCGTGCGGAAGGCGAGCTCGACGTCCTGGCCGATCGAGTCGGCCGCGGTGGCGGTGAAGGACAGCTTGGTGATCGGCTCGAGCAGCGGAGGATGGTCCATCTCCTGCAGCGCCCCGCTGCCCCAGCGCGACTGCGGCGCCCGGCCGCCCATGACCACGACGGGCGAACCGTTGAAGTGCGCGGTGGCGACGCCGCTGACGCCGTTGGTGATGCCGGGCCCCGCGGTCAGGACGGCGAGGCCGGGCTTCCTGGTCAGCCTGGCCGTCGCCTCGGCGGCGAACACGGCGCTCTGCTCGTGTCGGACGTCGAGGATGCGCATCTCCTCGTGCACGGCGCCGTCGTAGAGGGGGAAGACGTGCCCGCCGGACAGGGTGAACATGGTCTCGATGCCGTAGGCCTTGGCGACGGCGACTGCGGCGTCGCCGGCGTGCTTCGCAGACTCCATGGCCGGGAACCTACCAGCCGCTCACCGTTCCAAACAGGTTCCACAACAGCCCCTTGGGTCAGGGCTTACGACCGACCGCGCCGTATCCGTCGACCTCCGGCGGCGTGATCCCCTCCGGACGCCACCTCGACACCGACACCAGCCCCGGCTCCACCAGCTCCAGCCCGTCGAAGAACCGGGCGATCTGCTCGGGACTGCGCTGGATGTACGGCAGCGCCCCGCTCTCGTTGTACTGCTGGTGGGCCTGCCTGTTGGCCGCGCTGTGCACGTTGCTGCCGTCGTTGAGCGCCAGATAGCTGCCGGAGGGAAGGGCGTCGAGCAGCCTGCGGACGATGGACAGCGCCGCCTCGTCGTCGACCACGTGACCCATGATCCCGCTCAGGTTGAGCGCGATCGGCGTGCCGAAGTCGAGCGTCTTGGCGGCGCCCGTGAGGATCGTGTCGGGGTCGCGTACGTCGGCGTCGATGTAGTCGGTGGCGCCCTCCGGCGTGCCGGTCAGCAACGCGCGGGCGTGGGCCAGGACGAGCGGGTCGTTGTCGACGTAGACGACGCGGGACTCGGGCGCGATGCGCTGGGCGATCTGATGGGTGTTGTCCGCGGTGGGCAATCCGGTGCCGATGTCGAGGAACTGCCGGATCCCGGCCTCGGCCGCCAGCCAGGTGATCGTCCGCCCCAGGAACGCCCGTGACGCCCGGGCGCCCGCCGCCATGCCAGGGAAGATCTTCAGGAACTCGTCGCCGGCGGCCCTGTCGACCTCGTAGTTGTCCTTGCCGCCGAGCCAGTAGTTCCAGATCCTGGCCGAGTGCGGCACGCTGGTGTCGATCTCTCGCATCGCCCCAATCTAGCCATCGCCGCCCGTTTCCCGGGTGACGGTCCTGATACCTGTTGGTCGCGAACTTCCGTCGTGACCCCCGCGTCTACCAGGCATGGGGATGATGACGGGGGCGGCGGTCATGACCGCCGCGAGCATGCTGCTGGGAAGCACGGGGGCGACGCTGCCGAAGGACTTCCTGCTGTGGGAGAACCGGTCGAGCGGCTGGGACATCTGGGAGGTGTCGGACCGGCCCTCGATGCCGCTCATGGTCGACGCCTGCCACGACAGCTACTGGAACAGGCGCGGGGGCGTCGAGAAGGGGCGCGTGGCGGCCAGGACGATCTACCGGCAGCAGGAGATCGACCTCGGCGGCGAGCAGCTGGCGCTCTACCGGGACGAGGCGGGCGCCCGCGCGGCCATGGACGCGATGCGCGCCGAGCTGAAGACGTGCGCCTCGCGGGGCGCCGGCATCGAGCGGATCACCTACTACAGCAAGCCGCTCAAGCTCGGCGACGAGGCCATCAGGGTGGGGGCCAGGTACTGGGAGGGCGGGCTCAGGCAGGTCGCGGTCCGCAGGGGCGCGGCGGTCATGGTCTACACCGAGACGGCGTGGCCAACTCCCTCGCTGCCCATGAAGGAGTTCGGGACGCTGCTGAAGGACGCCAGGGAGATGGCGGGCAAGGTCTGCTGGCTGCCGGAGGCGGCCTGCTAGGTCCTCGGGCGAGGGGGCCCGTCCGCGACAGCGGCATCGGACACCCTCGCCACCGCACCCCGGGCCGAGATCCACGACATGCTGATCGCGGCCCCACTCCGGCGACCGGCGCCACGCATGACAGGCCAGGTCGCGGTCTGCCCGCGCGGCCTTCCGCACGCCCGCGAGCACCATCACCGCCCCACCGCACGGCGAGGCGACCTGAGGCGCCGGTCCCACCTCGCCCACGTGCCGGGGCGCCGAGAGGGGGCGGGAGCCCCCGGGGAGGGCCGGAGGAGAGACCTCGCCTTTCAGGGGCGGCGCAGGCGGGTGACGAACTTGTAGCGGTCGCCGCGGTAGAGGGACTGGGCCCACTCCACCGGGTTGCCGTCGGCGTCGAAGGCGTGCCTGGTCAGCAGCAGCATCGGCAGGCCCACGTCGACGCCCAGCATCTGCGCGTCGTACGGCGTCGCCAGGACGGTCTCGATGACCTCCTCGGCGTCCGTCAGCCGCACGTTGTAGGCGTTGTGCAGCGTCTCGTACAGCGACGAGTGGACCTCGAGCTCCCGCCGCAGCCTGGGGAAGCGGCGCGCCGACAGGTGGGTGGTGTCGATGGAGACCGGTTCGCCGTTGGCCAGGCGGAGCCGGTGGATGCGCAGCACCCGGCCGCCCGGGTTGATCGCCAGCCGCCTGGCCAGCGCCTCGTCGGCGGTGATGTAGCTGATGTCCAGGATCTTCGTGTCCGGTTCCAGCCCCGCGGTGCGCAGGTCGCCGATGTAGGAGGTGAGCTGCAGCACCTGGGCCACCTTCGGCTGGGCGACGAAGGTGCCCTTGCCCTGGATGCGTACCAGCCTGCCTTCCACCACCAGCTCGGTCAGCGCCTGGCGGACCGTCGTGCGGGAGGTCTCGAAGCGCACGGCCAGCGTCCGCTCGGGCGGCAGCGAACTGCCCGGCGTGAGGCTCTTGGTGAGCTCCAGCAGACTCCGTTTGACGTCGTAGTACTTGGGTACGCGAGGGGACTCTTCTGTCACGCGCTCACCTTCACTCCAGCCACGGCGGTGAGGGCGTGTCTGATCACCGCGAGATCATCGGAACTCAGATTGGCCCGAGTGGTCAACCACAAGCAAGAGGGGCTTGCGGGCACCCGGAACAGTTCGGCCTTCGCACGCGCACGTATGGGCAGCTCGGGCTGATTGTGAAGGATATCCGTGGCCAAGCGTGCGGTGACAACCGCCTCTGCTGTGGCACGCCGGATCAAGGCCTCGAACACTTTCCTGGGCTCCGCGGTGTGATGGTTCTCACAATGTGAGATGCCCCGAAACAGCACCAACTGCACTTTGCCCGGGGCGAGTTGGTTGTTGTGGCCGAAAGCACGCATGATGCACTCGTGCCGACTCTCAGCGACCTCGTCGTCCGCCACACCGCTCTCGACGCGGCGGACCTCGACTGGCTGCACTCGCTGGTCTCCGACTGGCAGCTGCTCGCCGACCTGTCGTTCGCCGACCTCATCCTGTGGGCCCCGCTGCTCGACCGCGCGGGCTCGGGTGAGGCGCGCGCGGGCTCCGGTGAGGGGCGCGCGGACGAGCCGGGCCAGCCGCTCGGCGACAGCGGCTGGATCGCCATCGCGCAGATGCGGCCGACCACCGGCCCCACGGTGTACCACGACGACATCGTCGGCACCATCGTGGCCAAGGGCGAGCGCGGCCTGATCGACACCGCGTGGAACGAGCGGCGCATCTGCCGCGAGGGCGACCCCGACTGGTCCACCGGCGTGCCGGTCCGCGAGGAGACCATCCCGGTACGGCGGGCCATGCCCGGCGGCGAGGGCCGCTTCCTCGGCGTGATCCAGCGCTCCACGAACCTGTCGTCGGCCCGCACCCCTTCGCGCCTGGAGCTCACCTACCTGCAGAGCGCCTCCGACCTGGCCCAGATGGTGGCGGAGGGCCGCTTCCCGTTCTCCGGCGAGGAGCCGATCCTCGTCCGTTCCCCCCGCGTCGGCGACGGCCTGCTGCGGCTCGACCGCGCGGGCCGGGTCACCTACGCCTCGCCGAACGCCCTGTCGGCCTACCGCCGCCTAGGCCTGCACGCCGACCTGGTGGGCGCCGAGCTCGGCCGGCTGACGGCGGCGCTGTGCTACAGCGACGAGCCGATCAACGAAGACCTGATGATCGTGGCCAGCGGTCGCGCGGCCAAGGAGACCGAGGTCGAGTCGGGCGGCACGATCGTCCAGCTGCGGGCCATCCCGCTGATCGTCGGCGGCGGCCGCATCGGCGCCCTGGTGCTCATCCGCGACGTCACCGAGCTGCGGCGGCGCGAGCGCGAGCTCATGACCAAGGACGCGACGATCCGCGAGATCCACCACCGCGTCAAGAACAACCTGCAGACCGTCGCGGCGCTGCTGCGCCTGCAGGCGCGCCGCCTGCAGCTCCCCGAGGGCCGCGAGGCGCTGGAGGAGGCGGTACGGCGGGTCGGCTCGATCGCCATCGTCCACGAGACGCTGTCGATGGCGCCTGAGGAGTTCGTCGACTTCGACGAGATCGCCGACAGGGTCATCGCGATGGCCGGCGAGGTGTCGGCCGCCGAGGCGGCGGTGACACCGCGCAGGGTCGGCACCTTCGGGGTGCTGCCCTCGCTCATCGCCACGCCGCTGGCGATGGCGCTGACCGAGCTGCTCCAGAACGCCCTCCAGCACGGCCGGCCCCGGCGGCTGCAGGTGGTCGTGTCGGCAGGGGGCGAGCGGCTGCACGTCGTGGTGTGGGACGACGGCACGGGGCTGCCGGAGGACTTCGACCTGGACAGCTCGACCAGCCTCGGCCTGCAGATCGTGCGGACCCTGGTGGAGGGGGAGCTGTCGGGCAAGCTGGCGATCGAACCGCGTCAGGGCGGGGGGACCGAGGTCACGCTGTCGATCCCGCTGCCGTCCTCGTGACGTCGGCTGCCCGGCATCCCGGCGGTCGTGCGCCAACTCGGGGGTCTCGTCGCGGGAGGCTGCGGGCGGTCGTGCACCTGCCCGGGGGTCTCGTCGCGGGAGGCTGCGGGCGGTCGTGCTCCGGCCTGTGTCGTCGCGGGAGAGTGCGGGTTCGCGCTCCGGCCGGGACGTTGCTGGAGACTGCGGGTTCGTGCTCCCGCCAGGGCGTTGCTGGAGACTCCGGGCGCTCGGGCACACGCGCGGGGGCGCGGGGGGGCTCGCCCGCCGGAGGGCACCGGGCCAGGAAGGACCTCAGTCCGCGCCCGTCGTGCGGGGCGCGGACTCGGGTCTCGGATACCGCGACCCCTCGGGGCAGCGGGCCTGGCGGGAAAGTCTCACGCGCCAGGCGTCAGGGGAGACGGGTGGTTCGAAGGTCAGGCGGACGCGCGAGCGCGGGCGCGGGCGGTGCGGCGCTTGAGGGCGCGGCGCTCGTCCTCGCTGAGGCCGCCCCACACACCGGCGTCCTGTCCGGATTCCAGGGCCCACTTCAGGCAGGCGTCGACGGCCGAGCAGGAACGGCACACCTGCTTGGCCTCCTCGATCTGCATCAGGGCCGGGCCCGTGTTGCCGATCGGGAAGAACAGCTCGGGGTCCACGTCACGGCAGGCAGCTCGGTGGCGCCAGTCCATGCGTCCACTCCTTCGTAGATGGAGTCCGCCGATCGCCGACTCCGTGCGGTCTACTTTGTGAAGACTTTCACTAACTAGCGCGAACCTTTACCCGAATCCTGGTGGGACCCGGGGGAGGTCGCGCCGTCTCGGGGTAGGACCCTTGGGTGGGTTAAAGGTCCTACGTTCCGACTACTGCTGAGACTTCCAGCCACGCAGAGTGCACGCAAGAGGTTTGGGGCGAAGTTTTGGGGGATATGGATGTCGGATGCATCACACAATGACCGAATGTAACCAGCTAGACCAGCACGTGTAATGCGTTCGGGATAGACCGGAACGTTACGGACTCGCGTTCCCCCAGGTAGTCACCATCGAGCTGGAAGGCGACAGGACGCTCCGCGGAGATCGTGAACTCCGGCTCGTCGTGGAGCTGGACCAGGTGCCTGCCGTGCGGAAGGCTGTCACGTTCCGTGAGGATCTGGTGGATGATCCCGACCACCGACGGCAGCCCCATCCGCTGGAGTCCCAGCAGGTCGATCCCGGTCTCGAAACTCGCCCACGGCGTCGGCGAGACCGGGCGGGGACCGACGTAGGTCCACGGCGAGGTGTTGCAGATGATCGCCATGAAGACGCCCTCGGCGGTCGGGATGCCCGGGCCCTTGACGGTCATCGCGGGATGCCGCTTGTCCGTGGACAGGTAGTGGCGCAGCGCGGTGATCACGTAGCGTGCGGGGGTCGCCTTGCGGCCCGCCCCGCGCAGGCCCTCGACCGCGCGCACCACCTCGGCGTCGTAGCCGAGCCCCGAGCAGAAGGTGAAGTAGCGGCTCTCGTCCTCCCAGAGGGCCTGGCCCAAACCCACCGACCTCCGGCGTCCCTCCCGCAGTGCCTCCAGGACCGCGCCGGTGGCCTCGACCGGGTCGTTGGGCAGGCCGAGCGCGCGGGCGAAGACGTTGGCGCTGCCTCCCGGGATCACCATGAGCGACGGGCGCTCGGCCTGGTCGTGACCCTCGCCCTCGAGCAGGCCGTTGACCGCCTCGTTGACCGTGCCGTCGCCGCCGAGCACCGCGACGGCGTCGTAGCCCTTGGCGTGCGCGGTGCCGGCCAGCGCGGCGGCGTGGCCTCGATACCCGGTCTCCTCGACGGTCAGGTCGACGGCCGCGCTGAGCGCGCGGATGAGCACGTCACGCGTGCGGTGGTTCGTCGTCGTGGCCTTGGGGTTGACCAGGAGCATCGCGCGCATACGGCCAGCGTAGCCAATGATCGATGTCCGTCTTGTCCGGATAAGGGCAATGAGTGGGCTACATATCGCTTTGATGGGCTTTCGGGGGGTCGTCGGGTGGCCGGTTGGGAGACCGGCGGACCAGGACGGGATGATGGGTCGGGCCCGTTCCGGCCCGCGGGCCGACGTGACGGCGGCCGGCCGAAGTCCTGCTGGAGTAGCGTGGAAGACGGCCGGTCACCGGTGACCGCCTTGGCCTTGACCCCGCTTGCCGTACGGAGAGAAACAGAACCATGCGCCCTTGGAGTTTGGTGGTGGCGGCCGTGATCGTGGCGCTCGAAGGGCTGGTGGCGCTCGGGCTCGGGGTCTACGCGGCGGTCGGCACGCTCACGGGCCAGGCGACCGAGACCCTCGCGGGCGTCGCCGAGGCCGCCTTCGGGCTGCTCATCGGCGCCGGGCTGATCTGGGTGGCATGGGGCGGACTGCTCAGGGCCGAGCGCTGGGGGCGGGCGCCCGGCGTGCTGACCCAGATCTTCATGATCCCCGTGTCGGTGACGGTGATCCAGTCGGGCCAGCCCGCCATCGGCGTACCGCTGCTGGTCGTCGCCATCGCGGGACTGGCCACGCTGCTCGCGCCGCCGACCACGAAGGCGTTGTACGGCGACTAGTCTTCGGCCGTCAGGCCCTCGCGCAGCTGCGCGAGCGTGCGTGCCAGCAGGCGCGAGACGTGCATCTGCGAGATCCCGAGCTCGGTGGCGATCTGCGACTGCGTCATGTTGCCGAAGAACCGCAGCAGCAGGATGCGCTTCTCACGCGGGGGCAGCCGCTCCAGCAACGGCTTGAGCGACTCGCGGTACTCGACGCCCTCGAGCGACTCGTCCACGATGCCCAGAGAGTCGGACACCGCCGGCGCGTCGTCGTCGCCCGAGTCGGGGGCGTCGAGCGAGACGGTGGAGTAGGCGTTGGCCGACTCCAGGCCCTCGAGCACCTCCTCCTCGGTCATCTTCAGGTAGGCGGCCAGCTCGGCCACCGTCGGCGCGCGCCCCTCCCGCTGCGACAGCTCGCTTATCGCCTTGGTCAGCGACAGCTTGAGCTCCTGGAGCCGGCGCGGCACCCGCACCGCCCAGCCCTTGTCGCGGAAGTGACGCTTGATCTCGCCGACGATCGTCGGGGTCGCGTACGTGGAGAACTCCACCCCGCGCGCCAGATCGAACCTGTCGATCGACTTGATCAGGCCGATGGTGGCGACCTGGGTCAGGTCGTCGAGCCACTCGCCCCTGTTGCGGAAGCGACGGGCCAGGTATTCCACCAGGGGGAGATGAAGCTCGACCAGCTCGTCCCTGATGCGCTGCCGGCGCGGATCGTCGGGGCCCAGCTCGGCCAGCTCGGCGAAGAGCATGCGGGCGCGCACCCTGTCGGGCACGGCGTGGTCGCTGGCGGCCATGGCTCCAGTCCTTTCCGTCACGCCGGCCTCGCCGCGCCTCGGCGCTTACGCAGGACGATCGCCATACGGTCGGGGGAATCGGTCACCGCGTCGACGTCGTCGGCCAGGGCGGTCAGCACCATCCACGCGAAGTCATCGCGCTTCGGCGCCGAGCTGCCCACGGTCGCGACCTCTACTCTGACCTGCATCTCCTGCCCGGTCAGCTCGAATTCGGCCGTCAGGTCGGTGCCAGGCACGGCCTCGTTCAGCAACATGGCGCAGGCCTCGTCGACGGCGATGCGCAGGTCCTCGATCTCGTCGAGCGTGAAGTCAAGCCGTGCGGCCAGGCCGGCAGTGGCCGTGCGCAGCACGGACAAGTACGCGCTCGCGGCGGGCAGCCTGACGCTCACCACATCACGGATCACGCGCGCCTCGGTGTCCTCGGTCACGTTCCTCCTCGCGTATAGGACGCTCTCTGCAACTTACCGCCACCTGGAGGCGATTGGTGTCCTCAGACGCGCCAACCAACGAAAAAGGCCCCGCAGGTGCGGGGCCCTTCGGCGCTGTTCAGGCCGCCTTCGTCTCCCAGAAGATCTTGGCGATCTCGTCGATCTTGCCGAGGAGCTCGTCGGCCTTGTCCACGTCGACCGTGCCCTTGCCGCCGGCGGCGCCGGCGAGCTTGGTGGCCTCCCAGAACAGCTGGTGCAGCTGCGGGTAGGTCTCCAGGTGCGGGGGCTTGAAGTAGTCGGTCCACAGGACCCACAGGTGGTGCTTGACGAGCTCGGCGCGCTCCTCCTTGATGGTGAGGGCGCGAGCGCGGAAGACCGGGTCCTCGTTGGCCGCGTACTTCTCCATGATCGCCTTGACCGACTCGGCCTCGATACGGGCCTGGGCAGGGTCGTAGACGCCGCAAGGGAGATCGCAGTGCGCCGAAGCGACGTGCTTGGGTCGCATCAGTCGTGCGAGCATCAGAAAGTCCTTCCTTGATGCTGTATCAGCTTGGTCCGGTTACTGACCTTACTCGGGTCTGCCCGATCGCCCTTGTATCAGGGGCCGCTCTGCACGCGCCGGTGAGCGAAAAGGCCCCTCACCGATCGCCCTTCCGGCGTCTCGTCGTAGCGGAATCGGTAGCACTCCCGCGATGACGCCGGGCAGTCAGGGCGGCTACGTTGACGCACGGGAGGATTCCATCGCGTAGGGAGATCACCAGCCCATGAGGGTGCGTGTCGAAGGAGACTCCATGCGGCCGGCGCTCCGGCCCGGAGACTGGCTGCTGGTACGGCGCGGCGCCGCCGTGCATCCCGGCGACCTGGTCGTCGCCAGGTTGCCCGGAGACCCGTCGCAGCTGATCGTCAAACGGGCCCAGTGGCGTGGCGCGGACGGGTGGTGGCTGGAGAGCGACAACCAGCGCGCCTCGGGACGCAAGGACAGCTGGGACTTCGGCCCCGTCGACGACATCGTGGGCCGCGTCGTCCTCCGCTACTGGCCGCTCCTGCGCCGCGCTCGGTAGGCGGCCCCTCGGGGCAGGGGCGTTCCTGTGCCGCGCTCGGTAGTCGGCCCCTCGGGTGGGTCAGGGGGCGTTCCTGCGGCGGGCGCGATAGGCGGCCACGTTCGCCCTGCTGGCGCAGCGCTCGGAGCAGTAGCGGCGCGAACGGTTGGACGAGGTGTCGACGAACACGTTCGCGCACCGCGCCGCCCTGCACACGCCCAGCCGGTCGACGCCCAGGTCGGTCACGACGGCGGCCAGACCCATCACCAGGCCGCCCTCCGCCAGGTGGAGATGCCAGCCCTGCCCGTCGTGGGCGGAGATGTGCGGATGGACGGGGTGCCGCGCGAGCAAAGCGTTGAGCAGCCCGACCGCCTCCTCGTGCTTCCCCGCGTCGGCGAGCGCGAAGACGGACGTGAGCTCCTCGCGCAGGCCGTTCTCATCAGGAAGCTCGCCGTTGACCAGAAGGACGGCCAACTCCGCGTATGAGGTCAGATCCAACCTGTTAACACTCCTTACACATGCGCGCGTCTCAGTATGTGGCAGAATCAAAAAACGGGTGACCCCCGTACCCCCTCACGAAGACGCCTGCTGCTTCACACCTCTCGTGCGGCGTCTGGTTCGTGTCCATTCCGATGACTACTGGGGTCGCTGTGGCTGTCACGCCCGCTTCTGCATCTCTCGAATCCCTCGACCTGGATCCGGCTTTCGCCCTGCACCGCGGGGGCAAGCTCGAGGTCCGCTCCACCATCCCCGTCCGCGACGCGGACGACCTGTCCCTCGCCTACACGCCGGGGGTGGCCAAGGTCTGCACGGCCATCGCCGAGTCCCCCGAGCTCGCCATGGACTACACCTGGGTGTCCAACGTCGTCGCGGTCGTCTCCGACGGCACCGCCGTCCTCGGGCTCGGCGACATCGGGCCCGCGGCCGCCATGCCCGTCATGGAGGGCAAGGCGCTGCTGTTCAAGGAGTTCGGCGGGGTCGACGCGGTGCCCATCTGCCTCGACTGCACCTCGGTCGACGCCCTCGTCGAGACCGTCGCCAGGCTCGCGCCGTCCTTCGGCGGCATCAACCTCGAGGACATCAGCGCACCCCGCTGCTTCGAGGTCGAGGAGCGGCTGCGCGCCATGCTCGACATCCCGGTCTTCCACGACGACCAGCACGGCACGGCGATCGTCGTCACGGCCGCGCTCCAGAACGCCGCCCGGCTGACGGGCCGTCCGCTGAGCGCGCTGCGCGCCGTCGTGGCCGGTGCCGGCGCCTCCGGCGTCGCCGTCACGCGCATGCTGCTCAACGCGGGCATCGGCGACATCGCGGTGTCCGACTCTCGAGGCCTGATCTACGCGGGCCGTTCCCACCTGAACCCCTTCAAGCAGGCCCTGGCGGCCGACACCAACAAGGCCGGCCGCACCGGCTCGACCGAGGAGGCCCTGGCCGGCGCGGACGTGTTCGTCGGCCTGTCGGGCTCGACGGTGTCGGAGGAGGCCATCGCCTCCATGGCGGCCGACTCCATCGTGTTCGCGCTGTCCAACCCGACGCCCGAGGTGCACCCGTCGGTCGCCGGCCGCCACGCGCGGGTGGTGGCGACCGGGCGCTCCGACTTCCCCAACCAGATCAACAACGTGCTCGCCTTCCCCGGGGTGTTCAGGGGCGCGCTGGACGTCCGCGCGACCACCATCACGGAGAACATGAAGGTGGCGGCGGCCGCGGCGCTCGCGGACGTGGTCGGCGACGCGCTGCGGGAGGACTACGTCATCCCGAGCCCGTTCGACCCGCGGGTCGCTCCGGCCGTCATCGCGGCCGTGGCCGCCCAGGCGCGTGAGGACGGCGTGGCCAGGCTCTGACGGCAGCCAAGCCCCCGGCGCCCGGCGCCGGGGGCTTGTCACGCGGGTTTACTCCCAAGAAAGTTTGCTGTTCCTTTTGGGAACGGCGATATTGGCGTTACGTTCCGTGCTACTACTAGAGCGCTCTGTAATGTGACTCTCCGCCGAGGGGGCCCATGGAACGTGAGGCCAACCGGCTGCTCAAGGCGCTCATCGCCGAAGCGGGCTTCTCCCACAAGGGGCTCGCCCGCAGGCTCAACGATGTGGGGGTGGCCCGCGGCACGCCCGGACTGAAATACGACCACAGCTCCGTCCTTCGCTGGATCGGCGGGCAACGGCCACGCGACCCCGTCCCCGGCCTGCTGGCGGAGATCTTCGCGTTGCGCCTCGGCCGTCCGGTCACGCCGGAGGACCTCGGCATGCCGGCCATCACGACGCCCCTCCACCTCGGGCAGGAGTTCACGCACACGTGGCAGGAGGGGGTCGCGACCGCGACGGCTCTGTGGCGGGCCGACGTCGAACGGCGCAAGTTCCTCGTCGACTCGACCTTCGCGATCGCGGCGGGCGCGGTCGGCGCCATCCGCTGGCTGACCTTCCCGCCCGAAGCCCATCCCTCGGCGGCCGGCGGGCGCAGGGTCGGAACGGCCGACATCTCCGCCATCCATGAGGTCACCCGGTCCTTCGGCGAGCTCGACAACAGGTTCGGCGGTGGCAGGGTCCGTTCGGCGGTGGTCAAGTACCTCGACACCGCGGTCACCCCGCTGCTGCGCGACGGCTCGTACGGCGAGAGCACCGGCAAGCGCCTGGCCTCCGCCGCCGCCGAACTGACCAGGCTGGCCGGCTGGATGGCCTACGACCTCGAACAGCACGGCCTCGCCCAGCGCTACCTCATCCAGGCCCTCCGCATGGCCCGCGGCGCCGACGACGACGGCCTCGGCGGCGAGATCCTGGCCGGGATGAGCCACCAGGCCCTCTACATGGGCCAGCCCGCCCACGCCCTCGACCTGTCCCGTGCCGCCCAGCAGTCCGCGCTGCGCTCCGGCATCCACACGCTCATGTCCTCCTGCCACGTCCTCGAGGCCCACGCGCACGCCGGGCTCGGCGACAAGCGGTCCTGCGCCGCCTCGCTCGCCGCGGCCTCGCGCGCCTTCGACCGGCGGACGCCGGGGGAGGAGCCGGCCTGGCTGGCGTACTTCGACGAGGCCTACCTGGCGGCCAAGTTCGCCCACTGCTACCGGGATCTAGGAGAAGGGGCGCGGACCGTCCAGTACGCGCGCCGATCGCTGGACATGGACGGGCGGTACGTGCGCGGGCGGATGTTCAACCTCTCGCTGCTGTCGGCCGGGCTGCTGCAGTGCGGCGAGCTGGAGGAGGCGTGCACGACGGCGACGGAGGCGCTGGGGCTGGCCGGCGAACTGCAGTCGGTACGGACACGCTCGTACGCGCTGGACCTTCGCCGGCGGCTGGAGCCGTACCGGTCGGAGCCGTCGGTCGTCACGCTGAACGAGCGGGTCGCGGAACTGAGCTCCTTCTAGGGCTGGGCCGTCTGAGTCCCGGCCCTCACAGGGGTCGGCCCTCTGCGTCCGGCTCTCAGGGCCCGGCCCTCCTCTGGGGTCGGCTCTCAGGGCCCGGCCGCTCTCCTGGGGTCGGCTCTCTGGGCCCGGTTCCCGGGGTCCGGGCCCTCGCTGGGTCCGGCTCTCTGGGGCCGGCCCTCAATGACTGGGTCGTCGTGGAGCCCGGCGCCGGTGCGGCGGGCCGGCTCGTTCCTTTCCGAGCCGGCCCGCCGTCCCGGAGGTTCAGCTCAGCATCTCGCCCTTGGGGCCGATGATGCTCTTGGTCTCCGCGTACTGCGCCTTGTTGTAGACGTCCGCGGTCTCACCGTCGAAGAGCGGCGAGCTGATCATGTCGACCCGGTCGTTGCCGTCCTGGTCGATGAACACGCTGGTCACGCCGTTGACGTAGCCGAGGCGCTTGCTGTTGCTGTACTTCAGCAGCCACGGGCCGCCGTCCGCGCCGCCGGTCATCGAGCACTTGAGGACCTGGTGCGTCTCCGCCCTGACCGTGTTGATCTGGTAGGACTTCGTGCCGGTCTTGCCGTAGCAGTACTTGGGGGTGACGCCGGTGTACGGCTTGCTGCCGTCGGGGTGCTCGTCGCCGGGGTAGCCGAAGGCGAAGACGGGCTGGTTCAGCGGCTGGTTCCACGCCATGCCCTGACCACCCACGGCGTCACCGAGCTTGCCGGTGTCCTTGGCGACGCCGATGTAGTAGCGGTCGCGGAAGTAGCGGACCGTCTTGCCCGCCTTCACCCACTGCTTGACGTAGTAGTGGGTCTCGTACCAGGCGATCTCGGCACCGTTGCTGACATCGGCGTCGAGCTGGCCGAGGAACTTGCCGTCGGCCTTGAGCTTGCTCAGCTCCTGGTACTTCTCCTTGCTGATCGCCGTGGGGCCGACCTTCTCGTACTGCTCGCCGTTCACGTTGGCCGCGGTGCCGATGGCGGCGTCCTCGTACTGCTTCTTGGTCACCTCGACCTTGGTGAGGATCTTCTCGCCCGTGTAGTCGTGACCGACCTTCTCAGGGGTGACGTCGAAGTCCTTCGACCAGTACGGCCCGGCCGCGCCGTACTTGTCGAAACCGGTCTTGTATTCGTCTTCCTTGATCTCCTCGTGCTTGGTCCACTTGTCGCCGGCCCACGCGGAGAACTCGCCCTTGGTGACCTCGCGGCTCCCGGTCAGCTCGAAGCCGTTGTGGACGGCGACGAAGGCGAAGTCGCCGTCGTAGTCGTCGTAGGTGTCGAGGTCGTAGGTGGTGAAGGCGTAGGCGCCGGAGAAGACGCCGTAGGGCGCCTTGCCCTGGTGGTAGCCGGGGACGAAGACCCACTTGGCGAACACGTCATGGCCCTGCTCGTACACGCAGTGGCCCGCGGTCGCGACCAGGTTGCGGTGCCTGGACTGGATCGAGGTGGCCGAGCACCAGCGGTAGTCGCCCTTGCGGTCGACGAAGAAGACCTTGCCGATCGTCTTCGGCAGGTTGACGTTCTTCACCTTGCCGCCGGTGGTCGCGGCGCCGATGGGGGCGACGATGCCGGGCTTGCCGTCATCGGGCTTGTCCGCGCTGACCCTGACGAGCTTGGCGACGTCCTTGCTGTCCCAGTGGAACTGGGTGGCCTTCTTGAGCGCGGCGCCGTTGGCGTCCAGCCAGAACAGGGCGGTGCTGTAGGCGTCGGCGGGCTTGGGGGCCAGCGGGTCGGTGACCCAGTGAGGTGCGGCGGCGGCCGGAGCGGCGAGGGCGGCGCCGGCCAGACCGGCGGCCGCGAGGGGGATGAGCAGGCGCTTCAACGGGAGGCTCCACAGAGTTAACAAAAGGGGTGTTGAGACCCTATCGACCCGGTGATCACTCCCGTAAGGGAATCCGTCTGAGTGTTTGCTCGGACCTGAAGCACTTCAGACCCAGGAAAAGGCCGAAGGGCCCGGCAGAAGCCGAGCCCTTCGGGTGAAGCAGGCGAGCTGAGGTTTGGACCCCCGAGCTCACGTCAAGCGTGTTACGGCTTCGGGAACGGGAACATCGGGCCCGAGGCGGTGTTCGCGGCAGCCTTGTAGACAGTCGCGGTCTCACCGTCGAAGTACGGGCTGGAGATGTAGTCCACGCGGTCGTTGCCGTCCTGGTCGTTGAAGGTGCTGGTGACACCGTTCACGTAACCGAGGCGCTTGGCGTTGCTGTACTTGAGCAGCCAGGGGCCACCGTCGTAGCCGGGGGTCACCGGGCACTTCAGCGCCAGGTGCTCCTCGATCTTCTTGGCGGCCGAGCCCTGGAGCTTGGCGCTGGTCTTGCCGTAGCACCACTTCGGCGTCACACCGGTGTACGGCTTGGAGCCGTCGGGGTGCTCAGCGTAGGGGTAACCCCAGGTGCGGACGACCTGGCCGGTGGGCTGGTTGTACGCGAAGCCCTGGCCACCGACGACGTCGCCGAGGCGGCCGTTGTCGACGAACTTGTAGTCCTGGACGAAGTAGCTCTCGGCGAAGTAGAGGACCTTCGCGGTGGACTTCACCCAGAGGATCGTCCAGTACTCGGTCTTCTTCCAGCCAACAACGGTGTCACCGTTCTTGACTTCCTCGAGCTTGCCGTCGAACTTGCCGCTGGCCTTCTCGGCGAGCAGACGGTCGTAGGTCTCCTTGGAGATCGCCTCGGTCTTCGACTCCCACTTCGAGCCGTTGTCGAAGTCCTCACCCTTGGTGCCGGTGGCGACACCGCTGCCCTTGGCGGCGGTGTGGGCCGACTCGGTCACGGAGACCTTGACAGCCTTGATGCCGTTGCTGCCGTCAGCGTCGGTGTAGGCCTCGAACTCGGCCTTGGTGTCGACGCTGCTCGGGCGAGCAACGTGCTCGACCTTGTCGGCGTCGGCAACCTCGGACTGGAACGGGCCGTTGGGGCCGAACTTGTCGCGGCCCGCCTCCCACTCAGCCTTCTGCTTCGAGTCAGTGATGTCGAAGTACTTGCGCTCGGTCCACTTGGGGCCGACGTGCTTGTCGTACTCGCCCTTGCTGACCTGGGCCTTCGCGGCCGCACCGCCGCCAATGCCGTTGTAGACGGTGACGAACGCGTAGTCGCGGTCGAAGTCCTCGTAGACGTCGAAGTCGTAGTGCGTGAACGCCTGCTTGCCGACGTAGATGCCGTACGGAGCCTTGCCCTGGTAGTAACCGGGGACGAAGACCCAGCGGGACACGACCTCGTTGTTGGCGGCCAGGTCGTAGACGCAGTGACCAGCAGTCGCAACCAGGTTCTTGTAGTTGGACTGGATCGAGGTGCCGGAGCACCACTGCAGCTTGCCGTCACGGGTCTCGAAGAAGACCTTGCCGAGGGTCTTCGGCACGTTCACGTTGTGAACCTTGGCCGCGACCTTCTTCTCCTCGCCGATGGGCGCGACGACACCCGGCTTGGTGTCGGCGGTGTAGCCGCCCTTGGAGACGAGCTTCTTAACTTCCTTGTAGTCCCAGTGGTAGGCCGTGGCCGCCTTGAGAGCAGCGTTGTCGGACTTCGTCCAGAAGTTGATGATGTCCGAGACCTGCTGAGCGCTCTTGGCCAGGTACTCGTCGTTGGGGACGGGCGTGGCCGAGGCGGTGCCGGCGAGGCCGGCGGCCAGCAGACCGGTGGCCAGGATGGCCCCACCAGCCGGGAGGAGGATGCGCTTCAAGGTAACTCCTTGCGCTGTCGTGGAACGCCTCTTGCGTCCCATGCGTCAGTAAAGGGATAGCCAGGAACATACAGTGCCGATCTTGGAATCCGGTAGCCGCTTTGGCGGGAAAAGAGCGCACAAGTCGGGCGTGATCGTTCTGTGATGTTTAAGAGGCTGAAGCGCACACGCGGTGTCTGCGGGGGTTTGGGGATCGTTTCCGCAGATCATCATAAGGATGTTGTTAGTGTGACTGATGAGGTTGCTGCTCGGTCGTCACGGTGAGTTAGTGGTTGATGTGACGTACATCACATTGATCCGATGGCACCGATTCGGGCTCCGGTGCGTCGAAGGGGCCAGCAAATTTCGATCACACCTCCGAACCAGGCGCCAACACAGAGGGGCCCGACGGATGTCGGGCCCCTCTGGCATTGCTCGGTGAGCCGCGGAACCAGCCCTCAGCTCGGTCTTACGGCGACGCCGTTAGAAAATCTTGCCGGACCACACGTTCGCAGCGGCCTTGTAGACGGAGGCGGTCTCACCGTCGAAGTAGGGGCTGGAGATGTAGTCGACGCGGTCGTTGCCGTCCTGGTCGTTGAAGGTGCTGGTGACACCGTTCACGTAGCCGAGGCGCTTGGCGTTGCTGTACTTGAGCAGCCAGGGGCCACCGTCGGCGCCCTCGGTCATGGAGCACTTCAGTGCCACGTGCTCCTCGATCTTCTTGGCGGCCGAACCGACGGTCTTGGCCGTGGTCTTGCCGTAGCACCACTTGGGCGTGATGCCGGTGAAGTTCTTGTGACCGTCGGGGTGCGCCCCGGCCGGGTAGCCGAAGACGCGGACGTACTTGCCGGTGGGCTGGTTGTAGGCGAAGCCCTGACCGCCGACGTTGTCGCCGAGACGACCAGCGTCAGCAGCCTTCACGTCCTGGACGTAGTAGGTCTCGACCCAGTAGCGGATCCGCTCAGTGGTCTTTACCCACTTCTTGACGAAGAACTGCTGCTTGTACCAGGCGGTGGCCTGGCCGTTCTTGTCCTGGGTGGTGCTGAGCTCGCCGAGGAACTTGCCGTCGGCCTTGTCGGCCAGCAGCTTCTCGTACTCTTCCTTGCTGATCGGCAGCTTGACGCTCAGCCGCTCGAACTTGGCGTTGTTGTCCCAGCCGGTGGTCGCGTTCTCGTAGACCGACTTGACGACCTCGACACCGGTGAGCTGGACACCCTTGGTCGGGCCCTTGCCCAGGATGTAGTCCTCGATGTTCTTCGAGGAGACATCATCGGGCTTGGCGACCGTCTCGACCTGCGGGTCGAGGGCCTTGGACTGGAACGGGCCGTTGATGCCGTACTTCTCGACACCCGCGACGTACTCGTCCTTGGTGATGTCCTTCTCGTCGACCCACTTGGGGCCGGAGTGCTTCTCGAACTCGCTCTTGGTGACCTTCGCCGGAGCCGAGCTGCTGAGGTTGATGCCGTTGTAGACGGTGACGAACGCGTAGTCGCGGTCGTAGTCCTCGTAGACGTCGAAGTCGTAGTGCGTGAAGGCCTGCTTGCCGACGTAGATGCCGAACGGAGCCTTGCCCTGGTAGTAACCGGGGACGAAGACCCACTTGGACATGACGTCGGAGTTGCCGGCCGTGTCGTACACGCAGTGACCGGCCGTGGAGACCAGGTTGCGGTAGCGCGACTGGATCGAGGTGGCCGAGCACCAGCGGGGCTCGCCCTTGGAGTTGACGAAGAAGACCTTGCCGATGGTCTTCGGCATGTTGACGTTCTGCGACTTGGTCGCGGTCTTCTTCTCTTCGCCGATCGGCGCGACGACACCCGGCTTGGTGTCGGCGTTGTAACCGCCGGTCGACTTCAGCTTGGCGACGTCCTTGCTGTCCCAGACGTTCGACTCCTTGGCCGCCCGGAGAGCAGCACCGTTGGAGGCGGCCCAGTACTCGGCGATCGACTTGGCGGCCGCGGCGTTCTTCGCCATCGGGTCGCTGGCGACGTCGGGGGCGGCGTGAGCGGTACCAGCCAGGCCGGCGGCCAGCAGACCGGTGGCGAGGATGGCGCCACCGGCGGGGAGGAGGATGCGCTTCAAGGGAACTGCTCCTTGCTCTGTCGTGGGTCGCAACATGCGTCCCATGCGTCAGTAAAGGGATAGCAAGGACCATAACGCGGTGATCTTCGCAGGTGGAAGCCGTTCTGCGGCATCTGAGAACCACCCTTACCGGCGTGACCTTTCCGTTACCAGTCAGAGATGATCGCGAAGCGTGATCGTCGCGACACGTTTTCGCAGGGCCTCGCGGGGTTGTTGCGAATGGTGCTCATGAGGGGTGAGTGAAGGGATACGCTATGTGACCGGCTTGATGTGACTCAGATCACAGAAATTTGATGGCACCGAATCGGCTCTCGCTCCGTCTAATATCACTCGATCTTGCCAGGAAACCTTCAGGAAAGTGGCCTCGCGCCTACTTTCCGGTCGCCGGCATGACGCTGCATGCGGGCTCGCTGTACGTGCGCGGCGTGGTGGCGTTCCTGGGTTGACCGACCGTCCGGAGCGCGCGCGACGAGTGCGGTCCAGCCCGCCGACGGTCGCCCGCGCGGCAGTCATCTGTACGGGCCGTGGCGATGCTGCCGGCGGCTGGGGGGAAGGAAACCGAGGGGGCGATCTCGCGCTCACCTCTTCGTCCCGTCCGCCGGACCTGGAAGCTCCCGAGGTGAGCGCCTTGAAGAGGGGCGGGAGCCGCCGGGCGCGTTGAGGGCCGCAGTCCTGGACGGCCGCCGGCTGGCTGCGCCAAGGACTTCGCGGGCGTGCCGTTCATGCGCGGGAAAAGGAAACGGGTGCGAGGGTCCGATGGACACCCGCACCCGCGGAAAGCTCTTCGGCGTGGTCGACGACCCGGCGGCTACCTGCTCCCGGGGCGAGCGGGTTCGTGACGACGGGCCGGGCGTGAGCACTCGACCATGTGGAAGGACGTCACTCGCTGTCGAACAGTTCCTCGACGCTGTCGGCCGTGATGGACTTCGGGAACCATGCGCTCAGCTGGTCGGGGTCGGAGCAGTCGAGGATGCGCTTCTCGGCCTCGGGTGAGACGTCGATGCCTCGTGTGCGAAAGGCGAGGATGATGTCCTTGGCCCGGGCCTCGGCTGCGCCTTTGGCTTCCCCCTCGGCTTTGCCTTCGGCGACCCATTGGCGGACGTAGTCGCTCTTGTACTTGTCGGTTCCGGCCGCCATGAGTCCCTCCACCAACTTCCGCGCCGATAGTTCAGGTAGCAGCGTCCGTGCGACACCCGCGAGAGGTCTTCGGTGCGGGCACTCGACCATGTGGGCGGATGTCATTCGCTGTCGAACAGGTCCTCGACGCTGTCGGCCGTGATGGACTTCGGGAACCATGCGCTCAGCTGGTCGGGGTCGGAGCAGTCGAGGATGCGCTTCTCGGCCTCGGGTGAGACGTCGATGCCTCGTGTGCGGAAGGCGAGGACGATGTCCTTGGCCCGGGCCTCGGCTGCGCCTTCGGCTTTCCCTTCGGCTTTCCCTTCGGCTTTGCCTTCGGCTACGCCTTCGGCGACCCATTGGCGGACGTAGTCGCTCTTGTACTTGTCAGTTCCGACTGCCATGAGCCCCTCCACGAACCTCTGCGCCGCTACCTTGGGTAGCAGCGCCAGTACGACATCAGCATAAGTCTCGCCCAGCCCGTCGGCCATGAGCGGCGCTGCCTTGAGGAAGGCGTCCATGACCTGTTGCCCGTCGGCTCCGGGCGTGCGCCCGTGTGCGACGACGGACAGCGCGGCCAGTTCGGGCTCGGCCACGGCCTGGGCGACGTCCGTGATTCTGGGTAGTTGATCGGGGCCCATCACCAGTGGGGCGAGCCTCCACCCTGGGTGTCCCATGTCGATCGGGGTGGCGCAGTGCCTGGCTGTCTTGCTGCTCAGGCACATCACCAGCAGCACGGTGTCGCACTGCAGGCGGGCGCGGAGGGTGGCCAGGTAGACCGGCCAGCTCCACTGCTTGTCCTCGTCGGGACGTAGCTGCACCTCCACGACCACACCGAGGACCGGCTTGCTGCCGGCCCTGTGGACGACCACGGCGTCGGCTCGATATTCGGCGGGTTTGCAGTCGACGAGGTTCTCCGACTCCACGCGCACCTCGTCATGACCGGCGAGGGTGACGCCCTGCCCGTGGATGAGGGTCGCCGCGAGCGTGGGCCGCTTTCGGAAGAGATCGATGACGGTCTCGTGGGCGATCGAAGGCACGACGATCACTTTACTGAACGTGGTCATCTCGTGACTGTTGGTTTGGATCTTTGGAGGGCGTGACTGTGGGCCGTCTTATGCGGACGGCCCACGTCCCGTTCATTCTGGTTCCGGTACGGCCTCGGCCGAGGTGGCGAGGAAGTCGGGGGGCGACGCCTGCCACGCGGGGATGTTCAGCGCGTCGAGCGCCGCGATGATCTGGCGCTCCTCGAAGGCGAAGTGCGACTCCACGATGGCGGCCAGCCCGTCGAGCTCGCGCCGTACCCGTTGGGCGTCGGCCGGGTCGGTGCCCACGTCGGCGGCGAGGGACTCGATCCTGCGGAGGATGCCGGCCACCAGGTGGTGGTCCTCCTGGAGCTTCGCCAGGACGGGGCGGAGGGCGGGGAACTCCTCGGCCAGGGCGGGGAAAGCGGTGCGGTCCTCGCCGGTGTGATGGCGTTCGAGCGCCGAACAGAAGCTGAGGCAGTGGGCGCGCAGCTCGCGCGGACGGTGGTCGCCGCCGTCGAGGAAGGCGTCGAAGCTGTCGCGCAGGGCGGCGAGCTCCTCACGGAGCCAGGAGTGGACGTCGATCAGCTGGGTGCCGAACGCCTGGAGGCGGCCGGTCGGATCGGTGGGTGTGGGCACATGATTCCCGTGTTTCGGCGCCTCCGTGCCCGCGACGGTCTCTTTGCCGGGTGCACTGCGACGCTGAGGCGGGATTTCAGCATTCTTCGCGGGGGGTGTCAAGAGCCCTGGGGTGAGGGAGGCGCCGGGGATCGCAAGGGCGCCCGGAGGCCGGGACACCAAGAGCATGGCGGCGGGAGGCGCGACTGCGTGACCTCCGGCGAGAGGGGCCAGGGCTCCCAGGGCGTGTGGACGCGGATCCGGTGGGAGGGGCCGGGGGTTCCCAGGGTGTGGGCGCGGATCCGGTGGAAGAGGGGGCGGGGGTTCCCAGGGCGTGGGCGCGGATCACCCGGGAGGGCGCCAGGGCTCCAAGGCGAGGGCGCGGATTCGGCGTGAAGGCTGCTGTGCGGGGGCCGGGCGCAGTGCGGCTACGGGGAAATGCGGGGAAGGTCGAAGAGCGGAGCGTGGGCATGAGAAAGGGCCCGGGAGGGAGGTGCCGGGCCCTTTCTCGTAACCGCTGGCCGTTAGCGGAGCAGCTCGCCGTTCGGGCCGACGATCCGACCGGACGCCATGTTCTTGGCCGCGTTGTACACAGCGGCCGTCTCACCGTCGAAGTACGGCGAGGAGATGTAGTCCACGCGGTCGTTGCCGTCCTGGTCGGCGAAGGTGCTGGTGACACCGTTCACGTAGCCGAGACGCTTGCCGTTGCTGTAGTTCAGCAGCCAGGGGCCGCCGTCGTAGCCGGGGGTCACGGGGCACTTCAGCGCCACGTGCTCCTCGATCTTCTTCTCGGCCGAGCCGACGGTCTTGGCGGAGGTCGCGCCGTAGCAGTGCTTGGGCGTCACGCCCGTGTACGGCTTGCTGCCGTCGGGGTGGGGCGCGTACGGGTAGCCGAAGGTGCGCACGATCTTGCCGGTCGGCTGGTTGTAGGCGAAGCCCTGGCCGCCGACGTTGTCGCCGAGCCGGCCCGCGTCCTCCGGCTTGGAGCCGTCGAACTTGATGCCGTTGTAGACGGTGACGAACGCGTAGTCGCGGTCGTAGTCCTCGTAGACGTCGAAGTCGTAGTGCGTGAAGGCCTGCTTGCCGACGTAGATGCCGAACGGAGCCTTGCCCTGGTAGTAGCCGGGGACGAAGACCCACTTGGACATGGTGTCGGAGTTGCCGTCGGTGTCGTAGACGCAGTGGCCCGCGGTGGCGACCAGGTTGCGGTAGTTGCCCTGGATGGAGGTGGCCGAGCACCAGCGGGGCCTGCCGCTGGCGTCCAGGAAGAACACCTTGCCGATGGTGCGGGGGATGTTGATGTTCTGGGCCGTGCCGGTGCTGACGGAGTTACTGGTCGGGGCGACCATGCCGGGCTTGCCGTCAGGGGTGTAGCCACCCTTGCTGACGAGCTTCTTGACCTCGCTCGAGTCCCAGTAGTACGCGCTGGCCTGACGGAGGGCGGCGCCGTTCGACTTCCACCAGAAGCTCGCGATGGACGAGGCGTCCCTGGTGCTGGTCGCCATGGGGTCGGAGGCGATGTCGCGGGCGGCCTGGGCGGTGCCGGAAAGGCCGGCGGCCAGCAGGCCGGTCGCCAGGATCGCGCCACCAGCCGGGAGGAAGATGCGCTTCAAGGTATAACTCCAGGTTTCCTTTGCGCTGACTGTGACGCCTGTTGCGTCCCAAGAGTCAGCAAACGGATAGCGAGGAACTTACAGCGGAGGGTTTGGTCATGGGAATTTCCCGTTGATCATGTCAACGGACAAGTCGGACGAATCACACCGCTCGTGATCTGTCTGAGATGAAGTGACCTTGTGTGGTCTGTGCTGATCAGGAGGCTTCTGACGCCTAAGTGATCAATTGGTTGCCACGGAGTTCGTGTGATCCGGGTCACATTTTGTGCGGGGAGTCAGGCGAGCGAGTCGTTCGCGGCGTGATCGTAGACCTCGAACGTCGTCGTCGTGAAGTACGGCGAGGACACCGCGTCGAACTTGCCGACCGCGTCGAGGTTCCACGTCAGGCTGTTGACCCCGTTGAGGTAGCCCAGGCGCGTCGACGACTTGTAGCCGAGCATCCACGGCCCGCCGCTGGCGCCGGTGCTGAAGTCGCAGCCCGGCAGCAGCACGCCCCACTGCAGGTTGCGTGTCGGGTTGACGGTCCGCTTGGTGGTGCCCTCACAGGTCTTGAGCGTGCGCCCGTCGAACGGGTGGGTGTTGTCCGGCTGGGCGCCCGCCGGGTAGCCGAAGGCGCTGATCTGGTTGCCGGTCTTCTTGCCGACCGTCAGGCCGAGGCCGCCGATGTTGTCCTCCAGACGGCCGACGTCCTTCATGGCGAGCTTGCCGTTCTCGGTCGTCCAGCGGAAGCCGCGGTGCACCGAGACGAAGGCGTAGTCGTAGTCGTAGTCTCCGATGGCGGCCCAGTCCTCGTGCATGTGGAGCGTCGAGCCGACGTAGATGCCGTCGGGGGCCTCGCCGTCCTTGCCGGGGTTGGGGACGAAGATCCAGTTGGTGCTCTTGCCGAGGCGCGGGTCCCAGGCGCAGTGGCCCGCGGTGGCGACGAGGCTGCGGTTCCTGGCGGCGACGGCGCTGGCCGAGCACCAGTACTCCTTGCCGCCCAGCTGGAAGTAGACCTTGCCGATCGTCCGGGCCGCACCGCCCTTCGCAGGCGTGGTGGGGGCGATGTCGCGCGGCGCGCGCGTCCTGGCGATGGCCTGGGGGCTCAGCGATCCGGCGGAGGTGGAGGGCGACGACGACGGCGAGGAGCTCTTGGTGCCGGGGGTGGCGGGGGAGTAGCTGTCGGCGTCCTTGAGCTTCTCGGGCTTCCAGTACTCGGCGACCTTGCGCATCTCGGCGTCGGAGGCGGCCAGCGGCTCGGAGTAGACGTAGTCGGGCGGCGCGGCGGCGGCGTGGGCGACCCCCGTGGTTCCGGGCAGCGTCCCCGTGATTCCGGGCAGCATCAGCAGAACGCCGCTGACAGCGGCGATCGCGAGTTGCCTCAGGCGGGGGATCATGAAATGCCTTCCTTAGACCGTAACGCGTGATTTTTCCAGATCGTAAGCGTTATTGCAGCCTGGATTGGCGATCGTTATGTGATCTAGAAAAACCCGATATCCCGCGCGTCGGTCGTTGTCCCAGGTCAGAGGCCCAAGAGAGGCTTCTCGTCATGAGAAGACTCGCATGTGTGGCCGTTGTTTGCGGTACGGCTTTCGCCGCATCTTCGGGGCCCGCGACGGCCGAGCCCGACCCTCTATCCGTGATGGCAGAAATGATCTTGAAGAAGGTCGACCAGAAGCGGATGCTCGTGCTGAGCAAGGGGTCGCGCCTGGTGCTCCTGACATGCGAGCCGTACCGCGTCTCCACCCATCCGGCGCCACGGCAGGCGTGCGCGGAGCTCGAGGCGGCCGGCGGCGATCCCGCGGAGATCGAGCCCGACCCGCTCATCAGGTGCACCATGGACTACAAGCCTGTCAACGCCGCCGCCGTCGGCATCTGGGACGGCCGGATGGTCAGGTACCGGCACACGTTCGGCAACGCGTGCATGATGCGGCTCTCGACGCGGTCCCTCTTCTCCTTCGAGCCGGTTCTCCCGCGCTGACCTGCTCCGGCAGGCTTCCTCACGCGCGCGGGACGGGCGTGCCCGGGCCGTGTCACCCGTCACCACGGCGGCGAGCGCCAGGCACCGGCGGTGACGCGGCGAGTACACCGTTCCCCGTGCGCGCGGCCGAGCCGGAACACGCCAGGCGCCGGCGCCGGCGCGGCGAATACGGCACGGCCGATCCGGTTCCCGTGCGCGCGGGCCAGCCGGAACACGCCAGGCACCGGCGCCGGCGCGGCGAGTACGGCACGGCCGAGCCGGAACAGGCGCACCCCTCTCGACCTGTAGCGTCGAAGACGTGAAGTACATGCTCATGATCTACACGAACGCCGTCGCCGCGCAGGCCGTCAACGAGAACATCGACGACGCGATGGCCACGGTGGAGGATCTCATCGCCGAGCTCACCGCCAGGGGCGAGTGGGTGAGCGGCGAGGCGCTGGCCGACCAGGCGGGCTCCCGCACCATCAGGTTGAAGAACGGCGTGGTCGCCGTCACCGACGGCCCCTTCCTGGAGTCGAAGGAGTACCTGGCCGGCTACTGCATCATCGACTGCGAGACGCCCGAGCGGGCGCTCGAGATCGCCAGGCGCTGGCCCGACGTCGCCTACGGCGGCACGATCGAGCTCCGCCCCGTCTTCGAGGAATGACCAGTAATGGCGTGGAAAAGCGGGGCATGACGGTGGAGCCGGTGCCGATGAGGGAGGACTTGCTCAAGGAGCTGGCCCCGCAGGTGCTGGGCGTGCTCGTGCGACGATACGGGCAGTTCGACGCGTGCGAGGACGCGGTGCAGGAGGCCCTGCTGGCCGCGGCGACCCAGTGGCCGAGGGACGGCGTGCCCGACAACCCGAAGGCCTGGCTGGTGACGGTCGCCTCGCGCCGGATGATCGACGAGATCCGCAGCGAGGAGGCGCGGCGGCGCAGGGAGGCGGAGGTCGCCCTGGAGGCGGAGCCGCCCGAGGTCCCCGACACCGACGACACGCTGACGCTGCTGTTCCTGTGCTGCCATCCGGCGCTGACGCCTGCCTCGCAGATCGCGCTGACGCTGCGCGCGGTCGGCGGCCTGACGACCGCCGAGATCGCGGGGGCGTTCCTGGTGCCGGAGGCGACGATGGCGCAGCGGATCAGCAGGGCCAAGGCGACGATCAAGAAGGCGGGCGCCAGCTTCGAGATGACGCCCGACCGGCTCGACGTGGTCCTGCACGTGCTCTACCTGATCTTCAACGAGGGCTACACCGCCACGTCCGGGCCCGACCTGCAGCGCGCCGACCTCACCGCCGAGGCCGTCCGGCTGGCCAGGACCGTGCACCGGCTGCTGCCCGACGACGGCGAGGTGGCGGGGCTGCTGGCGTTGATGCTGCTGACCGACGCCCGCCGGGCGGCGCGCACGGACGCCGAGGGGGCGCTGATCACGCTGGACGAGCAGGACCGGACCCTGTGGGACAAGGACCTCGTCGCCGAGGGCGTGGACCTGGTGACGGCGGCGCTGTCGCGGGGGCCGCTCGGGCCGTACCAGTTGCAGGCGGCGATCGCGGCGGTGCACACCGAGGAGGGCGAGACCGACTGGCCGCAGATCATGGCGCTGTACGAGCTGCTGGCGCGGGTCGCGCCGGGGCCGATGGTGACGCTCAACCAGGCGGTGGCGGTGGCGATGGCACGCGGCCCTCGCGAAGGGCTGGCCCTGCTCGACACCGTTGAAGGGCTGGAGGGGCACCACCGGCTGCACGCCGTACGGGGGCACCTGCTGGAGATGGCGGGGCAGGAGGAGGCGGCGCGCGCGTCCTTCGTGAGGGCGGCGGCGCTGACGGCCAGCCTGCCCGAGCGGCGCTACCTGGAGGACAAGGGGAGGCCCCGGTCCTGAACGGACCGGGGCCGGTGGTGCTGCCCGCGACGGATCAGCCGGGCTGGTTGCCGCTCCAGCGGTTGGCGGCGGCCTTGTAGACCTTGTAGGTGTCGCCGTTGAAGTACGGCGAGGAGATGCGGTCGTAGCGGTCGTTGCCGTCGGTGTCCCAGGCGACGCTGTTGACGCCGATCAGGTAGCCGGTGCGGCTGGAGTTCTTGTAGTTGTAGAGGAACGGTCCGCCGCTGGCACCGGAGGTGAAGGAGCACTTGAAGCCGACGTGCTCCTCGATGCGGAACTTCGGCGCCGGCGGCATGGGGGCCGTCGTGCCGTAGCACCACTTCATGGTCTTGCCGGTGAAGGGCTTGTCGCCGTCGGGGTGCTCGCCGGCGGGGTAGCCGAAGGAGAACACCGTGGCCTTGGGGTTGCGGTTCCAGGTGAAGCCCTGACCGCCGACGTTGTCGCCGAGCCTGCCGACGTTCTTCTTGACCAGCTGCCAGGTGCCCTTGTCGTCCTTCTGCCACGTCGGCTTGAAGCCGTTGTAGACGTTGACGAAGGCGTAGTCGTAGTCGTAGTCCTCCTTCACCACGAAGTCGTCGTGCGCGTTGAAGGTCGTGGCGGCGTAAATGCCGTAGGGGGCCTTGCCGTCCCACTTGTTGTTGCCGTCCCAGTACGACGGGATGAACACCCAGTTGTCGTAGAAGACGTTGTGCTTGACGTCGTAGACGCAGTGGGCCGAGGTGGCGACGAGGTTGCGGTACTTGCCCTGCACCGAGGTGCCGGAGCAGTACTTCCAGCTCCTCCGGTCGTTCTCGTTGGCGCCGGGCAGCGTGAAGAAGATGCGGCCGACCGTGTTGGGCAGGTTGACCTGCTTGGTCTTGATGGCCTTGGCCTTCTCCTGGCCGATCGGGGGAACGGATCCGGGCGGGCCATCGGGGGCGGAGTTGGCGCCCTTCGCGCCCCTCACGTCCATGGACAGATCGTCGTTGATGTCGGTGGCCGCGCGGAGCTTGTCCGGCGTCCAGAACGCGATGGCGCCGGCTGCTGAGGTGGCCGCGTCCTTGGAGACGACATCGCTGGGGGCCGCGGCCTGGGCCGCGGTCGCGCTCATCAGGCCCGCGGCCATGCCGATGGCCGCGACGCCGACGGTGAGGCGCCTTGCTCGGGAAAACATGGAGCTCCTTCCGGTTCTCGGCGGCCCAGAGCGGGGAACTGTGCCCCGGTGGGCCAGGAAAACGTTGAGGACGCTACTGAATGGCGCAAGGCGCGAGCCAGGAAACGACGTGAAAAAGTCTGGCCCGGTTCCATTCCGTTATTGAAATAACCATTCCGCATGTATTCAAGAATGGTATTTCCGCAGGTCGACGCCGCAGTTCGATATCGCTGGCAACATTGTCACCAGGTGTCTCCCGCTTTACATGCCGAACATTGCTCTCGTTATGTCGGCGTCATGTCGGAGCCGCCCGGCTCACCGTCCGTGACCAGCCGGGCCCCGAGCCGCTGTCCCTGTGGGAGGCGGCGGCGCGGCAGGCGACCGCCACGCCTGTCGCGATCGTGCCCACGTACGCGGGCGAGGCGACGGTGGCCGGATACACGGTCGCGCACGAGCGTGACGGGTCACCCTCGAAGGGCTGCTCGTGGCGGACCTGCCGGGCGGCGGGCGCGCCCACGCCCGGGTACGGCGGGCCGGCCTGCTCGCCGACGCCATGAGCACGCAGCTGGTGGGACGGCGGGTACACCTGGCCACCGAGGGGAAGGTCAACACGGCCGTCTGGTGAAGCGATCATGCCCGGGGTCTTGCGTGGGGCGGGCCGAGGTCACCTCAATGGAGGTGTGCGCGATGTCATCGAGGCAGGCCCCCGGCGCAGGGGATGGGTCGGCATCGTGGTCCTGCTGGCCGTCCTCGCCGTCCCGGCGGTCAGCCTGCTGATCAGCAGGAGTCCGGACGGCCGGGCGCCCGTGGTGACCCCGTCGACGGCCGCGCCGACACCCGCGGCGGACCAGCGGGACCGCGCGCCCAACATCCTGCGCGCCTACCCGCGCAGCCTGGGCGACGAGGAGAGCATCGACGTGGTGTTCCCCGACGGCACCAAGGCCCAGGTTCGCTACCCGGTCGAGCTGCGCCTGGCCGCGCGCGGGTCCAGGCCCTACCAGGGGGCGTGGATCGGCGGCGAGCGGGCGATGTTCCGCAAGCTCTACGCGCCTCTCGGCGGGATGCCCGAGGGCGGCACGCGGATCAGGAGCATGACCCGCAACGTCTCTCTGTGGTCCGACGGCGAGGGGCAGGTGCTGCTGTTCGCGTTCGGCAGGTGGCGGATCGCCCTGCAGGACCGCCGCGACGGGCTGACCTTCGAGCAGCGGATGGAGTGGGCTCGCGCGCTCAAGGGGAGGGTGACCCGCGACGGCTACCTCGTACTGACGGCCAGGGAGCCCGTCCACCTGTCGAAACCGGGCGACCGGCTCGGCGGCGAGCCCGCCGGCCCCGGGTTGCTGTTCGGCGGCGAGTTGCTCGGCCGGCCGGACGAGCTGGTGTCGCTGGTGCTGACGCCCCATTGCGACCGCAACAGCGGCATCCCTCCCGAGCTGCGACGCAACGCCACCTACGTCGACGGCGTGTGCAGGGGTGACGTCTTCGTCTCCGCTGCGGGCGCGGGAGTGTTCGTGCGGGCGGCTCTGGAGGGGATCAAGGTGAAGCTCACCGAGTAGGGTGCGGCCATGTTCGCCGTTACCGCTACACAGACCGATCCCGACAACCCGCTGGCCGGGCTGACGCTCGGTGAGCATCCCGACCCCGAGCCCCGCGACGGCTGGACCACCGTGTCCGTGAAGGCCGCCGCCCTCAACCACCACGACCTGTGGACGCTCAAGGGCGTCGGCATCCGCCAGGACCGGCTCCCGATCGTGCTCGGCTGCGACGCGGCAGGCGTCGACGAGGACGGCAACGAGGTCATCGTGCACTCCGTCATCGGGCAGGGCGCCGACGAGACGCTCGACCCTAGGCGGTCGCTGCTGTCGGAGGTGCACGACGGCACGTTCGCCGACAAGGTGGCGGTGCCGCGCCGCAACCTGGTGCCCAAACCCGCCGCGCTGAGCTTCGAGGAAGCGGCCTGCCTGCCGACGGCGTGGCTGACCGCCTACCGGATGCTGTTCGACAAGGCGGGCATCGAGCCGGGGTCGACCGTGCTCGTGCAGGGCGCCGGCGGCGGCGTCGCCACCGCGCTGATCGCGCTGGGCCGGGCGGGCGGGTTCCGGGTGTGGGCCACCTCCCGCTCGGAGGAGAAGCGGGAGCGGGCCCTCCGGCTCGGCGCCGACCGGGTCTTCGAGCCGGGGGCCAGGCTGCCGGAGCGGGTCGACGCGGTGATGGAGACCGTCGGCCAGGCCACCTGGGACCACTCGCTGAAGGCGCTGCGTCCCGGGGGACGGATCGTCGTGTCGGGCGCGACCAGCGGGGCGGTGCCGCCCGCCGATCTCAACCGGGTCTTCTTCCTGCAGCTGTCGGTCGTCGGCTCGACGATGGGCACCCGCGACCAGCTCGCGCGGCTGGCGGTCTTCCTGGAGCAGACCGGCGTGCGCCCGCTCATCGACCGGTCGATGCCCCTGGACCAGGCACGCGACGGGTTCGCCGCGATGCTCCAGGGCGAGTTGTTCGGCAAGGTGGTGTTCACGCTCGACGATAAGTGAGGGGTTACTCCGTCGCGCTCCCGGGTGATACAAAGAAGGGGAAGGTGTGTCACCCGAGAGGTCATGACCCATGGAGCCCTTCCGTCCGGGCACGATTCACTGGGACACCGCAGGCGAGTACCGCAACCTTCTCGTGGCCGGCAGCGCGCTCGTCCTGCAGACCATGCACCCCGCGGTGGGCGCGGCCGTGGGCGAGCACTCGACCTACCGGCAGGACCCCTGGGGCCGGCTCGCCCGCACCCTGAACTCCGTCCAGACCTGGGTGTACGGCGGCGCCGAAGCCGAGCGCGAGGGCAGGCGGCTGAGAGAGATCCACGCCTCGATCAGCGGCACCGACGACAAGGGCCGCCCCTACCACGCCCTGAACGGCGAAGCCTACGCCTGGGTCCACCTCACGCTCTTCGAGCGCTTCGTCACGCTCAACCGCTACTTCGGCACGCCGTACTCCAGGGAGATGGAGCGCCGCCTCTACGCCGAGTCGCGGCAGCTCGGCCGGATCCTGCGGGTGCCCGAGCGGGAGGTGCCGCCCACGCTGGACGACTTCTGGCTCTACTTCGACCGCATGGTGGCCGACCGGCTCGAACCGCATCCGACCGCGCTGGAGGTGCTGGCCACCATGCGCGGCACGCCGGCGCCGCCGATGGTGCCCAAGCCGCTGCGCGGGATCTGGCGGCCGGTGGGCATGGGATCGGGGGAATTCAACCACTTCGTCACGGTGGGGACGCTGCCGCCTGCCGTACGGGGGGTGCTGGGGCTGGAGTGGTCGGAGAGGGACGAGCGCAGGCTGCGGCGGATCGGGCGGGCGGTGGCGGCGCTCACGCCGCGCCTGCCCGAACGGGTCCGCTACCTGCCGATCGCCTACCGGGCCAGGCGGGCCGCGCGCGAGCGCAACCGGCCGCTATCGGCGTAGCGCCGCGGCGAGAGGAACCGGCCGCTATCGGCGTAGCGACTCGCGGATCTGCTCGCCGGCGGCCTCGAGCGCCTCCTGGCAGGCCGACAGCGTCTCGCGGGTCAGGCGGCTCTCGGAGGCCTCCTCGCGCACCTTGGCGACGAAGTCGGCGAGCAGCTCGCCGAGCTCGGCGTCGAGTTCGGCCCTGCTGTCGGTCGTGCCGTTGTCGGCGGTACGGCCGCCGGCCGGGCCGCCGAGGTCGCTCCACACCTGGGTCCAGACGCGCCGCCACTCCCTCGACAGCCGCTCGCCCTCGCTCTGCCACTGGGCGGCGTGCTCCATCCACTGGCGCTTGTGCTGCTCGCTGATCCGGCGCACGTGCACCCGCTGCTGCTGCGCGGCGCCCCTCTTGACGTCCTTGGCCATCGCGGTCAGCTCTTCGCGCAGCGACTTGACCGTCTCGCGGACGTCCTCCTTGACCTCGCGGGCGATGTCGCGCACCGAGTCGGTGATCTCCTGTTCGAGGTCGGCCAGCTCGTCCAGGCGGGAGTCGAGCTCGGCGCGGCCCTTGTCGGTGATCGAGAACACCTTCTTGCCGTCGATCACCTCGTGGGTGACCAGGCCCTCCTCCTCCAGCCTGGCCAGCCGCGGGTAGATCGTGCCCGGCGAGGGGGAGTAGACGCCGAGGAAGCGGTCCTGGAGCAGCCTGATCACCTCGTAGCCGTGGCGCGGGCTCTCCTCCAGCAGCTTGAGCAGGTACAGACGAAGCCTGCCATGGCCGAACACCGGGCTCATTCCTTCTCCCCCTTGAGCAGCGTGACATCGGCCGAGACGGTGGTGGCCGTGAGCGAGGCCATTCCACCACCCAGCCTTCCCGACAGCGACTTGGCCCCGAGGTCGCCGATCCTGTACAGCTCGTCGAAGGCCGAGTTCAGCCGGCCCGTGGTGGAGCGGATCGCGACATCGCTCTCCACGTCGTACGGCAGGCGCACCAGGATGTCGCCGGAGACGGTCGTCAGCGTGACGTGCCCGGTCGGGCGCAGGGCCAGGTCGGCGGTGATGCGCCCGGAGATGGTGTTGGCCCGCAGCCGCCGCGGCGTGCCGCCCGCGACCGCCAGGTCGCCCGAGACGCTCTTGAACGCCAGGTCGCCCTCCATCGCCCTGGTCTCCACGTCGCCCGAGACGGTCTCGGCGTGGACGTCGCCGCTCACGCCGTCCAGGACGATCTCGCCGGAGACGCTACGGACGTTGGTGCGGCGCTCGAACCCGGCGACGACGGCCGAGGCGGAGACCACGCCGACGCTGATCGGGCAGTCCTTGGGCACGGTGATCGTCAGCGTGGTGGCGCGCTTGCCCGAGCGTTTGAGCCAGCCGAGCAGGCCGTCCCAGGTGAGGTCCTTGTAGGCGATGGTGAGGGTGCCGTCGTCGTCATGGGTGACGATCAGTGGCGCCGAGTCGATCTCGGCCACGTCGAGCGTCGGTGGCCCCTCGCTGGCCAGGACGGCCAGTTTCCCCGCGACGACGCGCACGTTGAGCGCGGCCACGGTGTCGAAGGTGAGCTGCTGCGGGCGCTCGATCGTCCACTGCGACATGGTTCCGTCCTTCGTTGCCGACACGTCCACCACAAGACACGATATGTCGCGTTTCGCGAAACATCAAGATGTATCGCGTCAGGGCGCGTCGGGCGCCAGGCGTCACTCGTCGTCGTCGGAGTCGTGGCGGGCCAGCCACGTGGCCAGGCGCTCGATCGGCGTCTCGAAGTCGGGGTTGAGATCCACGAACTCGCGCAGCCGCTCGCCCAGCCAGAGGATGCTGACCTCCTCCTCGCCGCGACGCTCGACGAGCTCCTCGATCCCCCGGTCGGTGAAGTACATCTCTCTCCTGTTCCCTCGGTCGAGGCGAGCCCACGACCGTGAAGCAACTCTAACGAGCGCCTCGAGGTGCTCCGCCGTGAACCTTTCGCGCGCGGCCCGGTAAATACGGGCATTCGATCATTCGTACCGAAAGGCACCGCATGCCGCAGCCCGCCGCGACCGTGGAGGTCGCCGACGCCGAGCTGATCCGGCGGTCGTTGCACGAACCCGAGATGTTCGCCGCCGTCTTCGACCGTCATGCCCCGCACCTGCACAGGTACGCGGCGCGGCGGCTCGGCCCTGACGCCGCCGAGGACGTCGTCTCCGAGACGTTCCTGGCGGCCTTCCAGAGCCGCCACCGCTACGACGTGGCATACGCCGACGCCAGGCCCTGGCTGTACGGCATCGCCTCCAACGTGATCAGCAAGCGGCGCAGGGACGAGATGTCCCGCTACCGCGCCTACGTCCGCAGCGGCGTGGACCCGGCCGAGATCACCGGAGGGCTCGTCGAGGACAGCGTGACCACGCTGACGGTGAACCGCCCGCTCGTCGCCGCGCTGGCCGGGCTCAAGCGGCGCGATCGCGACGTGCTGCTGCTGATCGCGTGGGTGGGGCTGAGCTACGACGAGGTCGCACGCGCCCTGGACATCCCGGTCGGGACGGTCCGCTCGCGGCTCAACAGGGCCAGGAAAAAGGTTCGCCAGGCACTGGACGACACCACCACCACACCGAAGGACGGTCTCCATGGATGAGATGGACGAACTGCGTCGCCTCTGGGCCACCGTGCCCGAAGGATCGGCGGAGGACCTCGCCGGTTCCCGCACGCTCCTGGCGCGCGCCTACACCGCGGACCGGCACGCGCGGGGGCCGCGCCGGCTCCCCGTCATGACGGCCTGGCGGTCGGTCCTGCCGGTCAAGGCCGGGCGGTCGGTCCTGCAGGTCAAGGCCGGGCGGTCAGGTCTGCCGGTCAGGGCCGGGCGGTCAGGTCTGCTGGTCAGGGCGGTGGCCGTGGCGGGCGCCACGGCCGTGATCGGCGTGGCCGTCCACCTGGTCCCCGGCGCGCTGCCGCCCGCGAGTGCGCAGGACGTGCTCGAAAGGGCGGCCGACGCCGCCGCGGAACAGAAGGAGGTGACGCTGCGGCCGGGCCAGTACCTCCACGTCAGGTCCGTGGCCGCGCAGACCCTGACGGTCGGCCGCAAGGACGGCTCCGGCGCCGACCACCTGGCCCTCACGGTCGCCGAGGACAGATGGGAGCCCGCGACGGCGGGCAGGCCCTGGCTCGTCAGAGAGGAACGGACGGCCGCCACCCCGCTGCCGGGCAGCCGCCTCCCCTCCCTGCCGTGGCGGCGTGGCGTCGAGGACAGCGTCTACGAGTCGTCCTGCGACAAGACCCCCGGTGACGAGCTGTCGTACCTGCGGCTCGGCGACTGGCCCACCGACGTGGCCGCGCTGCGCGCCAGGATCGAGAAGGCCGCCGCACAGGAGGCAGGACCCGTGAACCTGCGCCTGTGGACGACGATCAGCCGGCTGGTGCGGATGTCGGCCGCTCGCCCGGCCCTGGCCGCGCCGCTGTTCGAGGTGGCCTCCGGCCTGGACGGCATCAGCCTCGACGCCGAGGCGACCGACGCCGCGGGCAGGCCCGGCATGGCCGTCGGCATGGCCGAGAACGACAGCCTGCGCTCCGAGCTGGTCTTCGACAAGGACACCTACCGCTACCTCGGTACCCGCCACGTCGTCACCAAGGACAGGACGGAGACCCCGGGCGGCCACACCTTCGTCATTCCGAAGGGCACCGTCACCGGCACCGCGCTGCTCGGCGTCGAAGCGGCCGACACCATGCCCGAGCCGGCACTCCACGCTTCCCGACTCAAGATCCCCTGCTGAGCCTCAAGGTCCCCTCCTGAGTCTCAAGATCCCCACTGGAAGGACAACAACACCATGCTGGTACTTACCGCTCTGCTGGCGGCCGCCGTGGCCGTCACGCCCTCGCCCGAGTACGACGCCGCCCACACCAAGGCGGTCAAGCTGGAACAGGCCCAGGTGTCGTGCATGAAGGCGGCGGGCCTGGAATACCGGCCCCTCGACATCGAGAAGGCCACCAGGAGCGCCGCCGACCGCAAGGCGCTCAACGGGGACTACGCCGCCATGCGGGCCGAGCGGGCCACGGAGGGCTTCGGCGTCTGGTCCGAGCTGGTCCACCCCGAGCGCGACGAGGACAAGGACCACCCGAACAACGCGGTCTTCATGTCGCTGCCCGAGAAGCAGCACAAGGCCTACCAGGCGGCCCTGGACACGTGCTTCTCCGCGTCGGCCAAGACCGTGCTCGGCAAGGACGTCCGCTCGCTCGACGACTACTACGAGCAGCTCGACAGCGCCTACGACACGCTGGCCGGAACCGAGCTGGACGGCGCCGCCGACCTGGTCAAGCTGGGCAAGTCCTTCGCCACCTGCCTCAAGGTCGACCCCGCCAAGCCCACGCGGCTGGCCGAGCGAGGCCGCCGCTTCTTCCTGGACGAGCGCACCAAGGTCGCGCGCGGGCAGGGGGTCAGCGCGCCGGCCGAGGCCACGAGCGTGCGCCCGGCGATGACGCCCGCGCAGGCCAGGCCGTACCTGGACAAGGAGATCAAGGCCGCGCTCCAGGACCTGGGCTGCGGCAAGGACTTCTACGCCGCCTACGCGCCCAAGGCGTGGAAGCTCCAGCAGCAGGTCTACGCCGACTACGGCGTGCCGTTCGCCTGGTAAGAGCACGCCGGAAGGAGGAGGAGCAGCACCCCGGAAAGCCGAACGCCCCGGCCTGTCGGTCACAGGCCGGGGCGTTCGCGCGTTCTGCCAGCTGTCTGTCAGCCGAACACCGCGTGCTGGATCTCCTCCAGCTCCCTGTCGTGCGCGGCGTGCGAGCCGGTCGCGGGGGAGCTGTTGGGCGTACGGGAGATCCTGCGCAGGCGGCGACCACCGAACAGGTCGGGGTTCTCCGCCAGCTTCAGCGTCAGGTACGGCCACGGCCCCATGTTGACCGGCTCGTCCTGCGCCCAGATCAGCTCCACGTTGGGGCTGTAGCGGGCGAGCTCGGCGTTGAGCTCGTCCTCAGGGAACGGGTAGAGCCGCTCGATGCGGACGATCGCCGTCGTGTCGGCGGCGGCCGACTTCTCGCGGGCCGCGGCGAGGTCGTAGTAGACCTTGCCGGAGCACAGCACGACCCTGGTGACCTTGCCCGCGTCGACCGTGGTGTCGCCGATGACCGGCTGGAAGGTGCCGGAGGTGAACTCGGCGGCGGCCGAGGTGGCCTTCTTGTGCCGCAGCAGCGACTTCGGCGTGAAGACGACCAGCGGCTTGTGCCTGCCCGCCAGCACCTGCCAGCGCAGCAGGTGGAAGTAGTTGGCGGGCGTGGTCGGCTGGACGACGGTCATGTTGTCGAGCGCGCAGACCTGCAGGAAGCGCTCGATGCGGGCCGAGGAGTGGTCGGGACCCTGACCTTCGTAGCCGTGCGGCAGCAGCAGGACGACGCTGGACTTCTGGCCCCACTTCTGCTCACCGGACGAGATGAACTCGTCGATGATCGTCTGGGCGCCGTTGACGAAGTCGCCGAACTGCGCCTCCCACGCCACCAGCGCGTCGGGCCTGACCACGCTGTAGCCGTACTCGAAGCCCAGCGCCGCGTACTCGCTCAGCAGCGAGTCGTAGACGTAGAACTTGGTCGTGTCGTGGTTGAAGGTCTTCAGCGGCGTGTGGTCCTCACCGGTGTGGCGGTCGACCAGCACGGCATGGCGCTGGACGAACGTGCCGCGGCGGGAGTCCTGGCCGACCAGGCGCACCGGGCGGCCGTCGATCAGCAGCGAGCCGAAGGCGATGGTCTCGCCCATGGCCCAGTCGATGCTGTCCTGCTCCACCATCTGGCCGCGGCGCTGGATGATCGGCGCCAGGCGCGGGTGCGGGGTGAAGCCCTCGGGCAGGTTGAGCTGGGTGTCGACCACGCGCTTGAGCGTCTCGTCGGAGATCGCCGTCTGCGTGTCGGCGTGGGACCACTTGACCACCTCGGTGGCGGGCACGTGCAGCTCGCCGGCGTCGGCGGGGTGCTTGGCCGCCTCGCGGACCTCGGTGAAGGCCTGCTCCAGCTTCGCCTGGTAGTCGCGCAGCGCCGACTCGGCCTCCTCGACCGTGATGTCGCCGCGGCCGATCAGCGCCTCGGTGTAGAGCTTCCTGGTCGAGCGCTTGGCGTCGATGATGTCGTACATCAGCGGCTGGGTGTAGGCGGGGTTGTCGCCCTCGTTGTGGCCGCGGCGGCGGTAGCAGATCATGTCGATGACGACGTCCTTGCGGAAGGCCTGGCGGTACTCGAAGGCCAGCCTGCCGACGCGGACGACCGCCTCGGGGTCGTCGCCGTTGACGTGGAAGATCGGCGCCTGGATCATCCGCGCCACGTCGGTCGCGTAGACGCTGCTGCGCGACGAGGCGGGCGAGGTGGTGAAGCCGACCTGGTTGTTGACCACGATGTGGACGGTGCCGCCGGTGCGGTAGCCGCGCAGCTGCGACAGGTTGAGCGTCTCGGCCACCACGCCCTGGCCGGCGAAGGCCGCGTCGCCGTGGACGAGCACCGGCAGGACGGAGAAGCCCTCCTCGCCGCGCTCCAGCAGGTCCTGCTTGGCGCGCACGACGCCCTCGAGGACCGGGTCGACCGCCTCCAGGTGGGAGGGGTTGGCGACCACGGAGGAGACGATGGTCTTGCCGCCCGGCGCGGTGAAGGTGCCGGTGGCGCCGAGGTGGTACTTCACGTCACCGGAGCCGTGGGCGGTGCGCGGGTCGATGTTGCCCTCGAACTCGCCGAAGATCTGGCCGTAGGACTTGCCCACGATGTTGGCCAGCACGTTGAGGCGGCCACGGTGGGCCATGCCGATGACGACCTCGTCGAGACCCTCGCCCGCGGCCTCGCTGATGACCGAGTCGAGCAGCGGGATCAGCGACTCGCCGCCCTCGAGGGAGAAGCGCTTCTGGCCGACGAACTTGGTCTGCAGGAAGGTCTCGAACGCCTCCGCCGTGTTGAGGCGCGCGAGAACGTGCAGCTGCTCCTCGCGGTCGGGCTTGGCGTGGGGCTTTTCCACCCGCGCCTGGATCCAGGCCCGCTCCTCGGGGTTCTGGATGTGCATGTACTCGATGCCGACCGTGCGGCAGTAGGAGTCGCGCAGGACGCCCAGGATCTCGCGCAGCTTCATCAGCGGGCGGCCGCCGAAACCGCCGGTGGCGAACTCGCGCTCCAGGTCCCACAGGGTCAGCCCGTGGGACTGGATGTCGAGGTCGGGGTGCTTGCGCTGCTTGTACTCCAGCGGGTCGGTCTCGGCCATGAGGTGGCCGCGGACCCGGTAGGCGTGGATGAGCTCGATCACGCGGGCGGACTTGGCCACGTCGTCCTCGTGGGAGGCCGACACGTCCTGCGTCCAGCGGACCGGCTCGTACGGGATCCTGAGCGCCTCGAAGATCTCGTCGTAGAAGCCGCCCTCGCCCAGCAGCAACCGGTGGATCGTGCGCAGGAAGTCGCCGGACTGGGCGCCCTGGATGATCCGGTGGTCGTAGGTGCTGGTGAGGGTCATCACCTTGGAGACGGCCAGGCGCGACAGCGTGTCGGGCGAGGCGCCCTGGTACTCGGCCGGGTACTCCATCGCGCCGACACCGATGATCGTGCCCTGGCCCGGCATGAGGCGCGGCACGGAGTGGACGGTGCCGATCGTGCCCGGGTTGGTCAGCGAGATCGTCGTGCCGGTGAAGTCGTCGACGCCGAGCTTGCCGGCGCGCGCCTTGCGGACGACCTCCTCGTAGGCCATCCAGAACTGGCGGAAGTCCATGCCCTCCGCGGCCTTGATGGACGGCACGAGGAGCTGGCGCTCGCCGTTGCTCTTCTGCACGTCGATCGCCAGGCCGAAGCCGACGTGCTCGGGCTTGACCAGCGTCGGCTTGCCGTCGACCTCGGCGTAGGAGTGGTTCATCTCCGGCATGGTCTTCAGCGCCTTGACGATGGCATAGCCGATCAGGTGCGTGAAGGAGACCTTGCCGCCACGACCGCGCGCGAGGTGATTGTTGATCACGATGCGGTTGTCGATGAGCAGCTTGGCGGGAATGGCCCTGACGCTGGTGGCCGTCGGCACGACCAGCGAGGCGTCCATGTTCGCGGCCGTGCGGGCCGCCGCGCCGCGGAGCTTGACCTCTTCGGCGCCGGCGGGCACGGGGGTGGAGACCTTGGGCTTCTCAGTAGCGGTGGTAGTCACGGCGGCCTTCGGTGCGGCGGGGGCGGGCGCGGTCGCTGTGCCGTTCGCCGCCTCCCTGGCCGGGGTTCTGCCCGGTCCATAGTCAGGGTTGTAGTCAGCGAAGAAGTTCCACCAAGCCTGGTCAACAGACTCGGGGTCCTGGAGATACTTCTGGTACAGCTCGTCGACAAGCCATTCGTTCTGACCGAAGCTTGCCAGCGGGTTTGTCCGCGACGACTCAGACGACACGGCGGAAATCGCCCTCTTCCGCAGATCGGCATTGATAGAGAACCTGTCCAAGGCTACTCGCCCGGACCGGCATAGTGCGCCCTTGAGGCCACACCACTCCGCCTGATCCTCTCAGGAGAGTTCGAAGTGGTCACGCCTCCCTAGTCATTCCTGGGGGTGCAGCCATTGTTACCATTCGGTATCGACCATCTGGTGCAGGTTTTACCTCCTGCTAACAATGAGTCGGCTTTCGACCCTAATGTCCGATGTGATCCGGTTCAGCAGGTCGGCCAGCTCCTCCCCGGCCTCCTTCAGCTCCTCCAGCGACAGCGGTTCGAGCCGCTCCAGGAGGAAGAGCGCGTCGGTGGTCTCCTCGGTGATCCTGGTGCGCGCCACCTGCCGCCAGTTCCAGCGCCTGCACGTGACACCGGAGTCGTCGCGCCAGACGACCTCGCCCGGCTCCGGCGTGCCCAGCGCCTCCTCCGACGGCTCGTCGCCCCTGGCCCGCAGCAGGTGCGCCGCGCCCTGGTAGTGGCCGAGGTCCTCGCCGCCGATCGGCAGCACGTGCTTGACGCTGACGGCGTTGTAGGCGTCGACGACCAGGTTGATCTCGGGCAACGGCAGGCGGCGGGTCAGCGCGTCGACCGAGGGTCTGGTCCGCTGCGGCTTGGCGCCGAACGCCCGGTAGGCCGCCCGCCACGGGTCGATCTTGTCCTGCTGGACGGCGTGCGAGGATGCCTCCTCGAGCCAGGCGCGCGAGCGGTCGTCCGTGGGGCCGTTGCGCAGGCCGTACGCGGTCATCACCAGCACGGCGAAGTCGGGCCGCAGCTCGAAGATCTCGGGGTCAACGCGAACGTCGTCAATCATCTTCCCAGCTTAGAAGGACACTCGCATGAACCATCTCGTCCTTGATCTCAAGTATCACTGGGCCGTCTTCGGCCTGGCGCTGTTCCGGCCCGTGGTGACGCTGAACGGCTATCCGGTACCGGTCCGATGGGGACGCAACGTGATCCCCGTGGTGCCCGGCTCCCATCACCTGCATGTGCACGTGCCCGGCATCCTGCCGCCCCAGGCGGGCGCCGCCGACCTGCAGGTGTGGGTGGCGGCGGGCCAGTCGCTGCCCGTGGAGTACCGGGCGCCGGCGTGGTCCTTCTCGCCGGGGGCGCTCGGGCCCGCACCCCAGCCGTGGAACGGCCTGGCCTACCAGCTGGCGCTGCTCGGGGTGCTGCTCGTGCCGCTGGCCTTCATCCTCTTCCTGCTCGGCGCGGTGCTCGTCTCGATCGCCTAATAGTCTTTGCAAAAAACCCTTTGCGATTTACGCTGGTGGCATGGAGGACGCCTTCCACATCAGCGACCCGCGCACGCTCAAGGTCGTCGCCCACTCGCTCAGGGTCAGGCTGCTGGGCCTGCTTCGCGCCGAGGGGCCCGCCACCGCCAGCTCGCTGGCGCGCACGGTGGGCGAGAGCTCCGGCTCGACCAGCTATCACCTGCGCGAGCTGGCCAAGTACGGCTTCATCGAGGAGGACCCGTCCGACGACGCCAGGGAGCGGCGCTGGCGGGCCCGGCACCGCTTCACCGCGTGGAACACCGCCGAGCTCTCGGCCACCCCCGAGGGCAAGGAGGCCGTCGCGATCATGCACCTGCGGCAGATCGAGGCGATCGCCCGCTCGATGGAGGAGTTCCAGGAGGGCGAATGGCCGGTGGAGTGGGTCGAGGCCGCGGGCATGGGCGACCGGCTGGCCAGACTCACCCCCGAAGGCGTCAAGGAGTACTTCGAGCGCGTCGCCGACCTGCAGCGCGAGCTGGAGGCCAGATACGGCGCGGCGCCCGGCGCCGAACAGGTCTACCTCGGCACCACGGCCTTCCCCCGGAGGACGCGATGACCCTGGGGCCCTCTGGAACCCCTGAGAGCTCGGGGATCTCTGAGGGCTTGGCGACGTCTGAGAGTTTCGGGACCTCTGAGAGCTTTGAGACCCCTGAGGGCTTGGAAACCCTTGAGATCAAAGGGACAATTGGGACCCCAGGGACACCGCTGACAGCGCTTTCGGCGCGCCGCCGCTACATGCTGGTCAGCCTCCTCACCTGGCTGCCGCCCGGCCTGATGATGGCCCCGATGGTGCTGCTCATGACCGAGCGGGGCCTCACCATCGCCGAGGTCGGCGCGGCCATGGCCGTCTACTCGGCGGTGAGCATCGCGCTCGAGCTGCCCACGGGCGGCCTGGCCGACGTCGCGGGCCGCAGGGTCGTCCTGTCGGTGTCGGCCGCCTTCACGGCGGCGGGACTGTCACTCATGGTCGTGGCCGACTCCTTCGTGCTCTTCGCGGCCGCCGCGGTTCTCAACGGCGCGGCGAGGGCGCTCTCCAGCGGGCCCGCCGAAGCCTGGTACGTCGACACCCTGCACGCCGCCGAGGGCCCCGCCGCCGATCTCAAGCCGGGGCTGTCCAGCGGATACGCGATGCAGGCGGTGGCGCTGTGCGGCGGCACGCTCGTCGGCGGGATCGTGCCCCTGGCCGTGCCCGGCGGGCTGGCCGTACCCCCGGGAATGGGCGCGGTCGCCGCCGTCGTGCTGCTGGTGGTCGTGCTCTTCGCGCTGCCCGAGCCGCCCCACCCGCGCGGCACGCTCGGCGAGGTGCTGCGCGCCGTGCCCGCCACCGTGGCCGCGGGGCTGCGCATGGCCGCCTTCGACGCCGTGCTGCGGCGGCTGATGCCGATCGCGGTGATCTTCGGCGTCGCGCTGGTCGCCGTCGAACTGCTCACCCCTGTACGGCTGGCCGCCCTCACCGGCGAGGCGGAGACCGGCGCCACCGCCTACGCCTTCGTCGCCGCGATCGGCTTCGCGGGCAGCGCCCTCGGCAGCGCGCTGGCCCCCAGGATCGCGGCGCTGCTCGGCGGCTCGGTGCGCGGCGCGGTGGCGGGCATCGTGGTGACCGCGCTGTCGCTGGCCGCGCTCGCCGCCACCGCGCGGCTGGACGGCGCGGCCGGCCTGGTGACCGCGGGGCTCGCCTACGCGGGGATGTTCACCGGGCTGTCGATCAACGCCCTGCTGCGCACCGAACTGACCCACCTGCGCGTCACCTCCGCCGAGCGCGCCACGATGACCTCCGTGACCGCCATGTCGCTGCAGGCGGGCGCGGGCCTGGCCAACCTGGGCCTGGCCGCGCTCGCGCTCGCCCTCGGCACGGCCGCCGCGTGGTGGCTGGCCGCGGCTTTGGTACTGGCCTCCGCCCTGCTGTTCGTCAGGCTCCCCGCCGTCCGTCCGGCCGCCCCGGAGGAGCAACCGGCCGCGTGACGCCCCTTCCCTGACCTCCGTCCCCGCGCCCACCCGGGCGTGGCGTGCGCCTCGCCGTGCGAACCGTTCCCCCCGTGCGAGGGGCGCTCGTCGGGCCGTGTGAACCGTCCCTGCACGGGACCAGGCCGTGCGAATCGGGGCCCGCGCGGTACGGGTGCTCGTCGGGCCGTGCGAGCCGTCTCGTCGTTCGCCCGGGCGTGGCGTCCGCCTCGCGGTGTGAACCGTTCCGGCGTTCACTCGGGCGTGCGTGCGCCTCGCCGTGCGAACCGTTCCCCCGCGGCACGGGCGCTCGTCGGGTCGTGCGAACCGTCTCGGCCTTCGCTCGGGCGTGGCGTGCGCCCCGCCGTGCGAACCCGGGCCCGCGCGGCACGGGCGCTCGTCGGGCCGTACGAACCGGGCCCGCGCGGCAGGGGTGCTCGTCCGTCGGGTCGGGCGGGCGGGTGCGTCCTGGGGTGCCCGGCGAGAAGGCAGGTGGGGCGGCGGAACCGAACATGGTTCTGGAACAATGGCGAGATGGCGAAGTTTGTGGTGACGGCGGCGAACGAGGCTCAGCGGGCCGCCTGGTTGGACGGAACGCTTCCCTCGGTCGAGAAGGTACGGCCGGGCCTGTGGTCGATCCCGGTGCCCATCCCGGTCAACCCGTTGCGCTACGTCCTGGTCTACGCCCTCGAGCTACCCGGCGGCGTCGCGATCATCGACGCGGGCTGGAACACCGACGAGGCCTACGAGGCGCTGGCCGCGGGCCTGGCCGTCGCCGGCTACGCGATCACTGACGTCAAGGCCGTGCTCGTCACCCACATCCACCCCGACCACTACGGCCTGGCCGGCCGCATCCGTGAGGCGTCGGGCGCGTGGATCGCGCTCCACCCCGCCGACGCCCGGCTGCTGAGCGACCGCTACGACGACGAGTACGTGGAGTCGCTGGTGGAACGGGAGAGGGCGCTGCTGGTCAGGTCGGGCGTGCCGGAGCGGACGCTGGGGGAGCTGGCGGGCGCGTCGATGATGATCAGGCACATGGTGACGATGGCGCCGCCGGACCGGCTCGTCGAGGACGGTGACCGGCTCGACCTGCCCGGCTGGGACCTGCGCGCGGTCTGGACGCCGGGGCACTCGCCCGGACACCTGTGCTTCGTCTCCGGCGAGCGCAGGGTGCTGTTCTCGGGCGACCACGTGCTCGCGAAGATCACCCCGATCGTCGCCGTGCACCCGCAGTCGGGTCCCGACCCGCTGGCCGACTACCTCGACGCGCTGCTCGCCGTGCGCAAGCTGGATGTGGAGGAGGTGCTGCCCGCCCACGAGTACCGCTTCATGGAACTGGCCGAGCGGGTGGACCACGTGATCGGCCACCATGAGGAGCGGCTGGCGGAGATCGAGGGCGTGGTGGCCGCCCATGACGGCATCACCTGCTGGGACATCGCCACCCGGCTGACCTGGTCGCGGCCGTGGGAGTCGATCCAGCCGTTCATGCGCAGGGCGGCCACCAACGAGACGCTCGCGCACCTGGTGTGGTTGGAGAACAAGGGGCGGGTCAGGTGTGTCCAGGGCGAGCCGGACATGTGGCATTCCATGTAAATCCTGTAGGAAAAGTTGACTAGATCCGGCGGGATGCGTAGCGTCGGTCGCGACGGCTGAGCAGCGGCCAGAGGAGAGCGATGAGCATCGTCACCGTCGTCGGCAACCCCCGAGCGGGATCCCGCACCCACAGCGCCGCGGTGGCGGCCACCGCCGCCATCGCCGCCCGGCTCGGCCACGAAGGGGAAAGGGACGTCATCGACCTGTCGGCCCTGGCCCCCCACCTGCTCCACCCCGGCGCGCACGCCGGTCTGGAGGTGGCGCTCGACCTGGTCCGCGGCGCGTCGGTGGTCGTGCTGGCCAGTCCCACCTACAAGGCCACGTACACCGGACTGCTCAAGGCCTTCCTCGACCGGCTGCCGCACCGGGCGCTGTCCGGCAAGACGGCGCTGCCGGTGCTGGTCATGGGCGACCCGCGGCACGCCCTGGCCGTCGAAGCGCACTTCCGGCCGCTGCTGGTGGAGCTCGGCGCGGCCGTGCCCACGCCAGGGCTGGCGCTGCTGGAATCGGAGCTGCCGGGCGACGAGGCGCTCGCCGCGTGGGCCGACCTGGTGGCGCCGCAGATCCTCCTCCGCGAGGGCGTCCCCGGCTGACCCGCGGTCCTTCCCGCCTCCCGTACCTGCTGTCCTTCCTGTACTCCTTGTGCTCTCTGTGCTCCCTGTACGGCAGCTGCTCCCTGTGCTCCCTGTACGGCAGGCTGCTTCCTGTGCTCCCTGTACGGCAGGCGGGGCCGGGCGCCACCCCTGGCACGGGGCGGGCGCCAGTCCAGGGATACGCGTCACCGGGCGCACGGGGCCGGGCGCCCCAACGGACCCGCCACGACCCTCCACGACCCGCCACGACCTGCCGGGCTTCCGGGCTTCCGGGCTGTCGAGCTTCCAGGCATCCGGGCTTCCGGGCTGTCGAGCTTCCGGGCATCCGGGCATCCGGGATTCCGGGATTCCGGGATTCCGGAGTGCGGGCGACGTGACGGTGGCCCGCCGGAGTCCCGCTGGAGTGCGCGTGATGGACGGGCGGTCAGCGGTGACCACGGTGGCCTCGACCCGGCCTGCCGTACAGGGAGGTGTACAGGGAGGCGAGGATCGGCGGCCCTGAGGTCGCCGTACCGGAAGCGAGCCTGTCAGTGGCGGGTGACGGTGTGGCGGCCGCGGGGGACCGGGAGGTCGAGCATGGTGCGGATGCCGGGCGGGGCCGCGCAGAGGGCGGGCACGATGTTGACCGCTCTGGCCGCGGCCGCCGCGAGCCCGTGGGAGACCTCGTCGACGGTCACCATCATCTGCGGCACGCCCTCGATGTGGATGGCGAACCCGGGCTCGGGCCAGCGGCGCACCTTGGCCGCGTCGGCCTTGTACACGCATTCGATGGTCATGAAGGGCCGCCCGCGCACCAGCCCGGAGAACACCCAGCGCGAGGCGCAGACGGTGCCCTCGCTGACCAGCCCGGCGGCGATCTCGAACTCCTCCGTCGCCAGCTCGAACTCGTCGCTCTCCTCCACCTCGTCCAGCCGCACGTCGAGCGCGTCGGCCACGAGCTGGACGCTCTCCGCGAACAGCGAGCGCTGGAAGGCCCGGTAGGGGCGCACGGCGGCGGTGTAGTCCTTGGCCGAGCGGGTGAAGCCGACCAGGTCCACCACGATCTGCCGGGAGGGATGGCCGCGGAAGTCGGACGACTCGCGAACGTAGATGTGGTCGACCCTGCTCGACAGCCCGGTCAGCGCCAGCGGCAGGAAGTCGCTCATGAAGCCCGGGTTGATCCCGGTCCCGTGGAGCGACGTGCCGCCCCTCTCGCAGGCCTCCTCGATGCGTTCGACGACGCCGGGCCCGTAGGAGCGCGGATAGACGAAGCCGGTGGTGGTGACGACGTTCTTGCCCGAGGCGAGCAGGGCGCAGATCGTCTCGACGTCGGAGTTGTGGTCGCGGCCGAAGTAGGAGGCGGGCAGCGGCATGTGCAGCACGCAGTCGGCGTCGAGCGCCATGATCCGCTCGACGTCGTCGGTGCACCTGACGCCCACCTCGGGCAACCGCGCCAGCTCTCCCGCGTCGACGCCGACCTTGTCGGGGTCGTAGACGAGGACACCGGCGAGCTCGAACTCGGGCCTGGTGAGCACGCTGCGCAGTGCGCAACGGCCGACGGCGCCAGTGGCCCACTGGATCACGCGGAGGGGCGGCTGTGCGGGCATGCAAGGCCTCCAGCCCGGATGGTGGGCGGGGCCGTTACAGGGAGGGGTGTCGTCCTTGACCGCCGCCCTAGCGGGGGCAAGAACTCTAGCAGAAATCCGCATGACTGATCACTGTCCGCAACAGCTTCGCCGGGATATTGTGCCCTTACTAGAATGTTGTTCTCCTACGGTGGAGGGTTCGCATGCTCCGGTTCGACGGCAAGGTCGCGATCATCACGGGCGCCGGGCACGGGCTCGGCCGCTCGCACGCGCTCCTCCTGGCCGAGCGAGGCGCGCGGGTCGTGGTCAACGACCTCGGCGGCGCTCTCGACGGCACCGGCGCGTCGGCCGGGCCGGCGGCCGACGTGGTCGAGCTGATCAGGAAGAACGGCGGCGAGGCCGTCGCCAACGCCGACAACGTCGCCACCCCCGAGGGCGCCAAGGCCGTCGTCCAGTCCGCCGTCGACGCCTTCGGCAAGGTCGACATCGTCATCAACAACGCGGGCATCCTGCGCGACAAGTCGTTCGGGAAGATGACGGTCGAGGAGTTCGACGCGGTGCTCGCGGTGCACGTGCGCGGCTCCTACCTGGTCAGCCAGGCCGCCTACCCCTACCTCAAGGAGCAGGGCTACGGGCGTGTCGTGAACACCTCCTCGCCCGCCGGACTGTTCGGCAACTTCGGCCAGGCCAACTACTCCACGGCCAAGATGGGCCTGGTCGGGCTGACCAAGACGCTGGCGATCGAGGGCGCGCGCAACGGCATCAAGGCCAACGCGATCGCGCCCATCGCCTGGACGCGCATGACCGAGGCGCTGCTTCCGGCCGAGTTCGAGGCGAAGTTCACGCCCGAGCGGGTGAGCGCGCTGGTGGCCTTCCTCGCGCACGAGACCTGCGAGACGTCGGGCGAGGTGTTCAGCGTCGGCGGGGGAAAGGTGGCGCGGGTGTTCGTGGCCGAGGGGCCGGGGTGGAAGACCGACGACCTGTCGCCCGAGGCGATCGCCGGCAACTGGGAGACGATCATGGCCGAGCAGCCGTACGTGCTGACGGCCGCCGACTCGATGAAGGCGATGCTGTAGCGGGCGGCGCGCATCTCCCTGCCGCTGCGGCCCTCGGCGACCGTCCGGACCACCTGGAGCTCCTGGGGGACCAACCGGCCGGCGAGGCGCAGGGCGGCGGGAACGGCGCCAGTTCGGTGCGGGCCCGCTCGACGGGCCCGCCGCCCGGTTCGACGGGCCGCCCGGTTCGACGGGCCCGCCGCCCAGTTCGACGGGCCTGCCGTCCCGCTCGTGCAGTTCCACGGCCTGCGCGTAGGGCTTCTCCTCGCCGGTCGCTACGGCGTGGCAGCGCAACGCGCCCGCCGTGGCCCAGGGGCGGTCGGCGGCTCGCGCCCAGGCCTCGATCGATCCGGCGGCGGGGCTCGGCGGCCCGCTGACGGCGCGCCCAGCCGTACGGCGGGCTCCACCTCCACCGGGCCGCCTGCCGCGGCGAGGAGGGCCGCGGCGAGGAGGGCGGTGTGAGGAGGGCGGTGTAGTGGCCAGGCCGCGTCCAGGGTGTCTCCAGCCGGTCGAGCCCCGTTCAACGTCCGGCGCCCAGGTCCAGCAGGCTCAGCGGGCAGGCCGAGGAACCCGGGTCCGCCGCCGCGCCGGTCGGCTCGCGGCACCGGCCGGTGCCGCCCTCGATGGCCGCGATCCTGACCGGCACCGGCTCCAGCCGCTCGACCCGCGCCCGCGAGCCGGTGTGCCTGGCGATGGCTGCCGCCTCGGCCGCCGCCACCTCTGCGCGGCATCCTGCCCTCGAGGACCTGCTGCCCGGCGTCTGCAGCACCTCTGCTAGCGCCGCGACCCGCCCCTTCCCTCTGGTAGCACCGCGACCCGCCCCTTCCCTTTGGTAGCACCGCGACCCGCCCCTTCCCTCTGGTAGCACCGCGACCAGCCCCTTCCCTCTGGTAGTACCGCGGCCACCCCTTCCCTCTGGTGGTACCGCGACCAGCCCTTCCCTCTGGTAGCGCCGCGACCAGCCCTTCCTTCCGGCAGCCTTCGCCGTCGTCGGTTCCGCGGCGTGCCGGCCTCCGTCGTCGTCGTTCCAAGGTGTCGGCTTCCGCCGTCGCCGGTTCCGCGGCGTGCCGGCCGCCGCTGCCGGATGCCTGCGGCTCGGGGAGCGGCCCGAGCAGGTGAGCGAGGCGGCCACGCTCAGGGCGGGCGGGCAGGCGCGGACGGCCGGCGGGCGGGCAGGCGCGGACGGCCGCGCGGGCGCGCGGGGCGCACCCGCGCGAAAACCCATGGTCACCGCCGGGTTCCGCCGGTCAAGACCCTACTTTGCTCGATCGGCGGCAGAAGATCTGCAAATCTCGGCCGGATGACACGCTCTTGATCCCTTGATTTCGTCATAAGTCTGCTCTTATCGTCGCGGCATGACGGGTGACGTCCCCGGCTCGCCGGGCGATGTTCTGACGTTGATCGGCAGGGGCCCGGCCACCACGCGGCCGGACCCCGACGACCACAACCTCGCTCCGGGCACCAGCAACGGGATCGCCGCATGTTGATCATGAGAGGCATCGTCAAGCAGTTCCCCGGCGTGCGGGCGCTGGACGGGGTCGACCTCGACGTGCGGGCGGGCGAGGTGCACTGCCTGCTCGGACAGAACGGTGCGGGCAAGTCCACGCTCATCAAGGTGCTCGCGGGCGTCCACCGGCCCGACGCGGGCACCATCGAGCTCAACGGCGCCACCATCGCGCCGAGCAGCCCGGTCGAGGCCATCAGGCTGGGCGTGGCCACCATGTACCAGGAGCTCGACCTCGTCGACGGGCTCAGCGTGGCGGAGAACATCATGCTGGGCCACGAACCCACCCGCCTCGGCTTCACCCGCCGCAAGGCGCTCAGGAACCGGGCCGGCGAGATCCTCCACCGGCTCGGCCACGGCGAGATCAGGCCGTCGACGGAGGTCGGCAGGCTGTCGCCGGCCGCCAAGCAGGTGATCTCGATGGCCCGCGCGCTCTCCCACGACGCCCGCGTGATCGTCATGGACGAGCCTTCGGCCGCCCTCGCCCACGACGAGGTCGCCAACCTCTTCCGCATCATCAGGGAGCTCACCGCGCAGGGCGTGGCCGTGGTCTACATCTCCCACCGGCTGGAGGAGATCAGGGAGATCGGCGACCGGGTCACCGTGCTCAAGGACGGCAGGACGGTCGCCGTGGGCCTGACCGCCCGCGAGACCCCGACCTCGCGGATCGTCTCGCTCATGACCGGCCGCACCGTCGAGTACGTCTTCCCGCCCCGCTCCGACCGCGCCGCCGGCGCCGAGGTGCTGCGCGTGGAGAACCTGAGTGCGCCCGGCGTCTTCACCGGCGTCTCCTTCGCCGTGCGGGCCGGTGAGATCGTCGGCCTGGCGGGCCTGGTCGGCTCGGGCCGTTCGGAGATCCTCGAGGCCGTCTACGGCGCGCGCCGCGCCACCGGCAGGGTCCTCCTGGACGGCAGGCCCGTCGGGGGCGACACCGCCCGGGCCGTGCAACAGGGCATGGGCCTGGCCCCGGAGGAGCGCAAGGCCCAGGCGCTCCTGCTCGACCAGTCGGTGACCGCCAACATCACCCTCGGCAGCCTCGGCCGCTACGCCAGGTTCGGCTGGCTGGACCGGGCGCGCGAGGACAGCGAGGCCAGGCGGCTCGTCAGGACGCTCGACATCCGGCCGCCCGATCCGCAACGGCCGATCAAGACGCTGTCCGGCGGTAACCAGCAGAAGGCGGTGCTGGCCCGCTGGCTGCTCAACGACCGCAAGCTGCTCCTGCTCGACGAGCCCACCAGGGGAGTGGACGTCGGCGCGAGGGCCGAGCTGTACGCGGTGATCAGGAAGCTGGCCGACGACGGCATCGGGGTGCTGCTGGTCTCCAGCGAGGTGCCCGAGGTCCTCGGGCTGGCCGACCGCGTACTGGTGGTCCGCGAGGGCCGGGTCATCCACGAGGCCGCCGCGCGGGAGCTCGACGAGCACACGGTGCTGGACATGATCATGGAAGGGAGCGCGGCGTGAGGTCCGAAGGCGTTTCCGCGGCCACGGCCACGGGCCGAACCGGCGTCCTCGCCAGGGTCGGCGAGGTGCGGCACCTGGGCCTGGTGGGGGCGCTGGCGCTGCTGGCCGTCGTGGGCCTGGTCACCGTGCCGGAGAACTTCGCCACCGCCGCCAACCTGGTGAGCATCCTGTCGCTGGCCGCCACCATCGGGGTCATCACCGTCGGCATGACGTTCGTGATCATCGGCGGCGGCATCGACCTGTCCGTCGGCGCGATCATGGCGCTCGCCTCGGTGTGGGCCACCACGCTCGCCACCCAGTCGTACGGCCCGCTCGTCATGGGCCTGTGCGCCGTCCTCGTCGGCACGGGCGCCGGCCTGGTCAACGGCCTGATGATCGCCTACGGGCGGATCGTGCCGTTCATCGCCACGCTGGCCATGCTGGTGGCCGCGCGCGGCCTGGCCCAGCGGATGTCGGACCGCAAGACGCAGCTCATCCAGCCGGGCAACGAGGCGATCGTCGCGCTGTCGACCACCAGGGTGCTCGGCATCCCCCTGCTGGTCTACATCTTCGCGCTGGTGGTCGCGGCCGGCTGGATCGTGCTCAACCGCACCACCTTCGGCCGCCGCACGTACGCGGTCGGCGGCAACCCCGAGGCGGCCCGGCTGGCCGGAATCGACGTGCGGCGGCACACGATGCTGCTGTACACGCTGTCGGGGCTCTGCTGCGGGATCGCCGCCATCCTGATCATGGCGCGGACCACCACCGGCTCCTCCACCCACGGCGACCTCTACGAGCTGGACGCCATCGCCGCGGTCATCATCGGCGGCACCCTGCTCACCGGCGGCCGGGGGACGATCATCGGCTCCATCCTCGGCCTGCTGATCTTCACGTTGATCACCAACCTGTTCATCCTCAACGGGCTCAACACCAGCGACCAGTTGATCGCCAAGGGCCTGATCATCGTCGTCGCCGTCCTTCTCCAGCGGCGGAACCTCAAGGAGAGAGCACCATGACCGAGAAAGTCGCGCGCCGAGGTCTCCTCGTTGGCGGGGCCGTCCTGCTGGCCACCGGATGCACCAGCAACCAGCCCACCGCCCAGCCGTCCGCCCAGAACTCGGCGCCCGCTCCCGCTCCCGCCGGCGGCAACGACCAGCCCGGCACGAGGGTCGTCATCGGCTTCTCCGCGCCCGCCGCCGACCACGGGTGGATCGCCGCGATCGCCAAGAACGCCGAGTCCGCCGCCAAGCGGTACACCGACGTCGACTTCAAGCCCGTCGAGCCGACCAACGACATCAACGCGCAGATCTCCGCCGTCGAGTCGCTGATCGCGGCCAAGGTGAACGCGCTGGTCATCCTGCCCAACGACGGCCGGCAACTGAACCAGGTCGCGCTCCAGGCCACCGCCGCGGGCATCCCCGTCGTCAACCTCGACCGCATCTTCCCCGACAAGCTCGCCTACCGCACCTGGATCGGCGGCGACAACTACGGCATGGGCGTCGCGGCCGGCCACTACATCGGCAGGAAGCTGAAGGCCAAGGGCGTGGCCGACCCCGTCATCGTGGAGATCCAGGGCATCGCCACGCTGCCGCTGACCCAGGACCGCAGCAGGGGCTTCGCCGACGCGCTCAAGACGTACGGCTTCGACGTCACCGCCAGTCAGGACGCCCAGTTCACGGTCGAGACGGGCAACAAGGTCGCCGCCAACCTGCTCCAGGCGCACAAGAAGATCGACGCGCTGTGGAACCACGACGACGACCAGGGCGTCGGCGTCCTCGCGGCGATCAGGGAGGCCGGCCGCGACGAGTTCTTCATGGTGGGCGGCGCCGGCTCGGCCAACGCCATGCGGGAGATCCAGTCGGGCGCCTCGGTGCTTGAGGCGACCGTCACCTACAGCCCCACCATGGCCTCCTCCGCCATCAGGCTGGCGAGGTTGATAGCCCAGGGAAAGGGCATGAGCGACCTCGTAGAGAACCAAGTGCCGCAGTCGATCACGCTCGCTTCGGAGACCATCACGAAGGAGAACGTGCAGAAGTACCTACCTCTGGGGTTCGAATCCTGATGACACAGACCACCCTCGGCGTCGGCATGGTGGGCTACGCGTTCATGGGACGCGTCCACTCCCAGGCCTGGCGCAACGTGGCGGCCTTCTTCGACCTGCCGGTGACCCCGGTCATGGCGGCCCTGTCCGGCAGGTCCCGCGAGGCCGTCACGGCCGCCGCGGCCACGATGGGCTGGGCCGCGGTCGAGACCGACTGGAAAGAGCTCGTCAACCGCGACGACGTGCAGATCGTCGACATCTGCACGCCGGGCGACTCCCACGCCGAGATCGCCGTCGCCGCGCTCCAGGCGGGCAAGCACGTCATCTGCGAGAAGCCGCTCGCCAACACCGTCGAGGAGGCCGAGGCGATGACGGCGGCGGCCGCCGCCTCCTCCGGCAGGTCGATGGTCGCCTTCAACTACCGGCGTGTGCCCGCCGTCGCGCTGGCGCGGCAGATGGTCGCCGCAGGGGAACTCGGGCAGATCAGGCACGTCAGGGCGCAGTACCTCCAGGACTGGATCGTCGACCCCGACTTCCCGCTGGTGTGGCGGCTGCAGAAGGACAAGGCGGGCTCGGGCGCGCTCGGCGACATCGGGGCGCACATCGTGGACGTCGCCCAGTTCGTCACCGGACAGCACGTCGTGGGCGTCTCGGCGCTCACCGAGACCTTCGTCAAGGAACGGCCGCTGGCGTCGGCCTCCGCGGGGCTCGGCGGCAGCCGTACCTCGGAGAAGGGGACGGTCACCGTCGACGACGCGGCGCTGTTCATCGGACGGATGTCCGGGGGAGCGATGGCCTCCTTCGAGGCGACCAGGTTCGCCACCGGGCGCAAGAACGCCCTGCGCCTGGAGGTCAACGGGTCTCTCGGCAGCCTCGCCTTCGACTTCGAGGCCATGAACGAGCTGTGGGTGTCGTCGGGTGGTGAGGGCTTCACACGGATCCTCGTCACCGAGCCCCACCATCCCTACGTGGGCGCGTGGTGGCCGCCGGGGCACGGCCTCGGCTACGAGCACACGTTCACGCACGAGATCAAGGACTTCCTCGAGGCGATCGGCACCGGCACGGACCCGTCGCCGTCGTTCGCCGACGGGCTGAGGGTGCAGCGGGTGCTGGCGGCGGTCGAACAGAGCGCGGCCGAAGGTTGCTACAAGGAGATCTCATGACGAGACCAGTCACGTTGTTCACGGGCCAGTGGGCCGACCTGCCGTTCGACGAGGTGTGCAGGCTGGCCGCCGAGTGGGGCTACGACGGCCTGGAGATCGCCTGCTGGGGCGACCACTTCGACGTCGGCCAGGCCGTCGCCGACCCGTCCTACGTGGCCGCCAAGCGGGCCCAGCTCGACAAGCACGGGCTCAAGGTCTGGGCCATCTCCAACCATCTGGCGGGACAGGCCGTGTGCGACCACCCCATCGACGCCCGCCACCAGGCGATCCTGCCGGCGCGCATCTGGGGCACGGGAGACCCCGAGTCGGTACGGCAGGCCGCCGCCGAGGAGCTGAAGAACACCGCGCGCGCCGCCGCGCTGCTCGGCGTCGACACCGTCGTCGGGTTCACCGGGTCGTCCATCTGGCACACCGTGGCCATGTTCCCCCCGGTCCCGCCGTCCATGATCGAGGCCGGGTACCAGGACTTCGCCGACAGGTGGAACCCGATCCTCGACGTGTTCGACGAGGTGGGCGTGCGGTTCGCGCACGAGGTGCACCCGTCCGAGATCGCCTACGACTACGTGACCACGCAGCGGACCCTCGAGGCGGTCGGCCATCGTCCCGCCTTCGGCCTCAACTGGGACCCCTCCCACATGGTGTGGCAGGACCTCGACCCGGTCGGCTTCATCCTCGACTTCGCCGACCGGATCTACCACGTCGACTGCAAGGACACCAGGGTCCGGGTGGGCGACGGGCGCAGAGGCCGGTTGTCGTCGCACCTGCCGTGGGCCGACCTGCGGCGCGGCTGGGACTTCGTCTCGACGGGGCGGGGCGACGTGCCGTGGGAGGACTGCTTCAGGGCGCTGAACTCGATCGGGTACGAAGGGCCCATCTCGATCGAGTGGGAGGACGCGGGGATGGACCGGCTCGACGGGGCGCCGGAGGCGCTGGCGTACATCAGGCGGATGAACGCGATCACCCCGCCGGCGGCGGCGTTCGACGCGGCGTTCGCCGCCGAGTAGGCGCCGGGCGGCCGTCGATCGTCTGGTAGGCGGTGGTCCAGAAGTCGCGGTGCAGGCGGTTGCGGGCAAGCGCGCATGATGTCCGCGTCATGCGCCTCGCCAGAAAACGGGCATGCGCTCACGTCGCTCCCGATGGCATGCTGGCAACGTGGTCGTACGCCTCCGCATCGCCGAAGAGCTGAGACTGTTCCTGCCGGTGGCCCGCCGCCAGGAGTGGCACGACGTGCCGCTCGACGGCACGGCCACGCTCGGGCACCTGGTCGAGGCGCTCGGCGTCCCGCTGACCGAGGTCGGGCCGATGCGGGCCGGTGACAGCGGCGTCGAGCCGTCGTACCAGCCCGCCGCCGGCGACGTGATCGAGGTGCCCCCGGTGCCGCGCCCGCAGCGGCTGCCCGAGGGGCCGCGTTTCCTGCTCGACGTGCACCTGGGCACCCTGGCCAGGCGGCTGCGGCTGCTGGGGATCGACACCGCCTACCACAACGACATGGACGACCCCTCGCTGGTCGCCCAGGCCAACGCCGAGCGGCGGGTCCTGCTGACCCAGGACCGCGGGCTGCTGCGCCGCCGCGCGCTGTGGCTGGGCGCGTACGTGCGCGGGTCGCGGGCTGACGATCAGCTGCGCGACCTGCTCGGACGGTTCGCCCCGCCGCTGCGCCCGTGGACGCGCTGCACCGCGTGCAACGGCGAGCTGGTCGCTGTCGGCAAGGAGGAGGTCGAGCCGCTGCTCGAGGTCGGCACCCGGCGCAACTACGACGCCTACGGCCAGTGCGGGGAGTGCGGCCAGGTCTACTGGCGCGGGGCGCACAGCGACCACCTGGAGGAGATCGTCCGTACGGCTTACGCCCACCCCGCGACCGGCGGCTGACGTCCTCCCGCCGTACGCGCATGCGTACGGTGCGCGCTGCCTGGACCGGGTCCTGGACGCCTGGCCGTCACCTTGCCGAGACCCCGATTCCGGCACCGCCCCACCCGCGCAGCGGCGGACGTCGTGCGCGCCTGCGATGCAACACTTCGCCGCCGAACTCCTTCAAGGTCGTGAAGGAACGACGAAAGGCGAAGGTAGTTGGAATCCGATTCCCGCTTCGCGGAATTCGTGGCGGAGCGTGGTGATGCGTTGCTCCGCTACGGCTACGTGCTCACGGGCAACGCGCACGACGCCGCCGACCTGGTTCAGGAGGCGCTGCTCAAGCTGCGCGGCGCCTGGCACCGGGTACGGCTGAAGGACCGCCCGGAGAGCTACACGCGTACCACGATGGCCAGGCTGCACGTAGCCGCCTGGCGACGACGGCGGCGCGAGCACCTTGTCTGGAGCCCGCCCGAGACGGAGCATCACGACACGCTGCCGACGGGGGACGAGCAGGCCCTGTGGGAAGCGCTGGCCGAGTTGCCGCGCAAGCAGCGCACGGTCCTGGTGCTGCGGTACTACGAGCAGCTGACCGACGCGGAGATCGCCGACCTGCTCGGCATCTCGACCGGGACCGTGCGCAGCCAGGCCTCGCGAGCGATGGACAAGCTCCGCGCCGCCCTACCGATTCCAGAGACGGCCCAGAAGAGGAGCGTGCGATGAACGATCTCGAGGAGACTCTGCGCAGCACCCTCGGCCACGCGGCCGAGCGGGCACCACGCCGGCTCGGCGCACTCGCCACCCAGGTGGAGGCCCGCCATCGGCAGCGCAGGCGGCGCACGCAGGCCGCGCTCGCGGCCGCGGCGGTGGCCGTGCTCGCGGGCGGCACCACGTTCGTCCTGACCGGGCCGGGGCCGGCCGCTCCGACCTTGGGAAATCCCCGAGCCACAGTCAGCGCCGAGGTCGCCACTCCTGCGCCGGCGGACCGAGCGCTGCCCGAGCCGGTGGAGAAGGTATGGCCGCAGGCGGTGCACAAGCTCCCCGCGAGGCTGCCGGACGGCAGCAGGTTCCAGCCTGTCGCCTTCATCGACGACCGGACCGTGCTGGTCGAGACCCAGGCGAGCTTCGAGAAGGCCGACGCCCTGTTCGCCTACGACCTCGAGACGCGCGAGGCGCGCCGACTCACCGACGTGCCGACACCGGAGGGGACGGTGTTGTTCGCCTCCGACTTCACCGTCGGCGACGGTCACATCGTGTGGTGGACGGCGAACAAGGAAGGCGTCGCGCAGCTCTGGTCGGTGCCGGTGACCGGCGGCAATGCGAAGCTCGTGGCCGAGCGGAAGGCCACCGTCCCGACGGAGGAGCGCGACAACGACGCCGCGCTGGACCCGCCGGCGGTCGCGAACGGCAGGATCACGTTCTCTTTCCGCAGCGGCGGCGTGTTCAGGGTGTCACTCGACGGCGGCACCACCGAACCGGTGCCGGACGCCGAGAGGCTGCACGTTCTGACGGGGCCGTGGATCGGTCCGGGCGGCTGGTACGGCCCTGATGAAGGGGTGCGGTTCGGCGAGATACGCAATGTCGAGACCGGCGAGACCAGGACCGCTGTCACCCGGCCCGGCGAGCGGGACGTCAGGTGCGGCGTGACATCGTGCATGGGTCTCCGCGCCGGCGGCAGGGAAGCGTTCGTCCGGCTGCGCGACGGGTCCGAGGAGCGGGAGCTCCCCGGCGGCTTCACTTTCCACCGCCTGCCGGCGCGAGACCGTTTCCACACGGCGCTCGCCGGGGACGCGAACGCCCGCAGGATGGCGCTACATGACCTGGCCACCGGCACCGCCGCCGACCTCGGGATCCGGATGGGCAAGGACAACAGCATCGCCTCCCCCCAGCCGGCGCTGGACGAACGGCTGATGGCCTACCCCGTCGGGGACGAGATCGTCGTCCTCGATCTGTCGAAGATCCCGTAGGGCTGGAGCCCGAGGTCGCCGGCCGAGTGACGGACGCACGAGCTCACCCGGGCGGCCCAGGTGAGCGGCGCTCGCGGATGCGTGGTGGCTGCCGTGGGGGAGGCCCCCACGGCCGCCCGCCGCCTCGCTAGTCGAACAGGACGATCTGGCGAAGCGCCTCACCGTTGCGCAACGCCGCCACCGCCTCGTTCAGGTCGGTCAGCTTGATCCGGGCGCTGATCAACGAGTCGAGGTCGAGCTGGCCCGCCTTGTACAGCTCCGCGAAGTACGGGAAGTCGTGCCTGACGTCGGCCTCGCCGTACAGCGAGGAGAGCAGGTTCTTGCCCTCGAACAGCAGGCTGAACGCCGAGATCGACACCATGTCGTCCATGGCGCCCGCGCCCACCACGATGACGTCGCCGCCCTGGCGGGTGAGCTGCCAGGCGCTCTGGATGGTGGCCGACTTGCCGACGACCTCGAAGCCGTAGTCGAAGCCCTGCCCGCCGGTGAGCTCCTGGAGCGCCCCCGGCAGGTCGTCGGGGGTGACGGCGTGGGTGGCGCCGACCTTCAGCGCCAGCTCGTGCTTGGCGGCGAGCGGGTCGACGGCGAGGATGGTGCGCGCGCCCGAGATGCGGGCGCCCTGGATGACCGACAGGCCGACGCCGCCGCAGCCGATGACGGCGACGGTGGAGCCCGGCCGGACGCGCGCGGTGTTGACGGCCGCGCCGACGCCGGTGGTGATGCCGCAGCCGATGAGGGCGGCGGCCTCCCACGGCACGGCGGGGTCGACCTTGATCGCTCCCTGCCACGGGATGACGATCTCCTCCGCCCAGGTGCCGCTGCCTGCCATGCCGTACACCATCGTGTCGCCCATCCGGAAGGTGCCGGTGGTGAAGGACTCGACGACGTACTTCATGCAGAGGTACGGCTGGCCCCCCACGCACAGCGCGCACTCCTGGCAGGCGGGGCGCCAGTTGATGATGACGTGGTCGCCCGGCTGGACCGAGGTGACGTGGTCACCGACCTCCACGACCTCGCCCGCGCCCTCGTGGCCCGGGACCAGCGGCACCGGCTGCGGAAGGGCGCCGGTCATCGCCGACAGGTCCGAGTGACAGACCCCGGTGGCCTTGATCTTGACGCGCACCTGGGCCGGGCCGACGGGGGCGAGAGTGATGTCGTCGCGGATGTCGAGCTTGTCGTCTCCTACGGTGTGGAGCAGCGCTGCGCGCATGGGGGGTCACTCCTCGAGTGAGAGGGCGGCTTTCGGACATGACCGCACCGCGTGGCGGACGCGGTCCAACATCTCCGGCGGCGGCTCAGGCAGCAGGATGTGCAGCTGGTCGTCGTCGTCCACCTCGAAGACCTCGGGCGCGAGCCCCATGCACACGGCGTTGGCCTCGCAGACCAGGTAATCGACTTTGATCTTCATGACAGCCTCCTGTGGTCCCATGAGACCACTCTGGTCGGCTCCACGACGAACGCGGCGCGCTTTTTCCCGGTGTGTTCCACGTACTCCCTGAGCAGTTCGTCGGGCACGCCGGGGGTCATCCGCCGGGCGATCTCCATGCCGATGTCGAGGGTCGTCTCGACCTGCTCGGCGACGCCGTACACCAGGACGCCGCGGAGCTCGGCGTAGTCGTCGCCCGACTCGATCAGGCAGCTGACCCGCGGGTCGCGTTCCAGGTTGCGGGTCTTCTGCGCCTTGCCGTAGGTCCAGAAGGCGATCCGGCCGGCGTCCAGGGCGTAGAACATGGTCACCAGGTGCGGGGTGCCGTCCGGGTTGATGGTCGCGAGCTGCAGCTTGCGCGACTCCTGGAGGAAGGCGGCGATGTCGTCGTCGGACATCGCGATGCGGGCGCGCTGGTTCACGTGCCAAGTAGAACAGGTTCCAGAATCTCGTTCAAGAGGAATGTTCGGTTCGAGTCGTGAGTAAGGTGCTCGTCATGGAGATGCCGCCCGATCTGCTGCTGGCCGCCGAGCGCGCCAAGGGGTTCATGCCCGCCGACGAGGGCATGGCGCTGTTCAGGGCCGCCCTCCGGTACGGCACGCGCGGCCCCATCTGCGAGATCGGCACCTACTGCGGCAAGTCGGCCGTCTACCTCGGCGCCGCCGCCCGCCTGACCGGCTCGGTCGTGGTGACGGTCGACCACCACAGGGGATCGGAGGAGATCCAGCCGGGCTGGGAGCACCACGATCCCACGCTCGTCGACCCGCGCTTCGGGAAGATGGACTCCCTGCCGACCTTCCGCACGACCATCGCGGAGGCGGGCCTCGAGGACGAGGTCATCGCGATCGTGGGCCGCTCGGAGCAGGTCGCGCGGCTGTGGAACACGCCGCTGGCGATGCTGTTCATCGACGGCGGCCACTCCGACGAGCCGGTGACGCGCGACTACGAGGGCTGGTCACCGCACGTGATGGTGGGCGGGGCGCTGGTCTTCCACGACATCTACCCTGATCCGGCCGACGGCGGGCAGGCGCCGTACCGGGTGTATCTGCGCGCGCTGGAGACCGGCGCCTTCGAGGAGACCTCGGTGACGGGCTCGCTCCGCGTCCTGACCCGCCTGCGCTAGCCGGCCCCGCCTTCCAACGGCCGGCCCCGCCTTCCTGCGGTCAGGCCCGCCTTCCTGCGGCCAGGCCCGCCTTCCTGCGGTCAGGCCCGCCTTCCTGCGGTCAGGCCCGCCTTCCTGCGGTCAGGCCCGCCTTCCTGCGGCCAGGGCACGCCTTCATGGAGCCGGGTCCGGTTCAGTGAGCGCGGCGCCGCCGGCAGTCCCTCACCGGTTCCTGCGGAGCCACGCGCGGCGGGTGTGGGCCTGCCAGGAGAGGAAGTCCTCGGGGCTGTGCGGGTCGTGACCGAGCTCGATCAGCGCCCGGTCCGCCCACGCGGCGGCCTGCTCGGGCTCGGCCCCTGCCATCAGCTGGACGGCGTGCTCGGCGTGGCCGGGCAGGTGCCCCTCGCGGAGCATGGCGGCCGCCGCGAGGGCCGCGCCCTGCGTCAGATGGGCCCGGAAGCCGTCGGAGGCGGCGTAGGCGGTCAGCCTGCACAGCTCGTCCAGGTCCGCGCCGCCCACGTACGTGGCCGCGAACGCCACGCCGCTCCACAGGTCCGCCCTGCGCGTCGCCGGATACTCGGCGACGCGCGCCGAGACGTCCTCCGGCGAGGCGCAGTCGTGGAACCAGAGCATGCGCCCCAGCCCCTGGTCGAACAGCGCGCGCCGGCTCCTGGTGAGCAGGCGGGGAACGGCGCGCTCACCCACCATCCGGTCGGCGCGGGCGAGCGAGCGCTGGAAACCGAACCCGTCGACCGCCAGCCAGCGCAGCAGCGGATGCGTGCCGCCGAGACCCTGGAGGGGGCGGACCCGCAGCCCCGCGTACGCCCGGCCGGCGCCGAGGTACGCGAGGTGCTGGTGCCGTATGGCGGGGCCGGCTAGTAGCTCGCGAAGGCGCCGGCCCCGGGTCATGGTGAGCAGGTCGAGGGTCGCGCACGCCGTGGCGGCGCCCGCGTACCCGAAACCGCGCTGCTCGGGTGAGAGCTCGTCGATCCTGCCCGTCTCGCGGGACAGGACCGCGTTGTAACCGAAGACGTACGACCGCTCGGAGCGCTCGATGGCCGCCCGGGCGGGCCCCGACCGCAGGCGGAAGCGGCGCCTGCCGAGGTCGGCCTCGGCAGGGTCCTTCGCCAGCAGGCGCCGGAGCCCCGCCGAAGGGGAGACGGTCGGATCGGTCGTGACCTGCTCCAACAACGCAAGCGTGCCCGTGTCGCCCACTCTTCCCCCGAAGACGCATCGAACGGCCACTGACGAACCTAGTGAGCGCGTCGCGGCGTCCCTCGGCGGCGCTCCGCCCCCGGTGGCAAAGAAGCGATAAAACGGCTTGCGGGTGCCGGCGGCCGGGAAGCGCTGTGCGGGATCAGGAACGCTCGCCGTACAGGGAGGGGCTGGTCTGCCCGGAGACGGGGATGTCGCGGAACAGGCCCGCGGCCGGGGTGAACCCGGAGAGGGCGTCGGCGGCCAGGATCACGGCGGCGGCGGTGTAGCCGGAGCGCTCGTGCGGGAAGTGCTTGCGGTTCACGAACTGCCAGCCGGTCCAGTACGAGCCGTCCTCGTGACGCAGGTGCTGCATGTCGGCGAACAGCCGTCCGGCCCGCTCGCGGTCGCCGACGGCGTCGAGGGCGAGCACGAGCTCGCAGGTCTCCGCGCCCGTCACCCACGGCTGGTCGGACACGCAGCGGATGCCGAGGCCGGGCACGACGAAGGTGTCCCACTCCTTGTCGAGCAGGTCGAAGGCCAGGTCGCCGCGGACGGCGCCGCCGAGCACGGGGTAGTACCAGTCCATCGAGAAGCGGCTCTTGTCGGCGAACGCCTCGGGATGGTTCCGCAGCACGTTGGCCAGACGGTCGGCGGCCAGCTCCCAGTGGGGCTGCGGGTCGCCGAGCCGCTCGCCGAGCAGGACACCGCTGCGCAGGCCCTGGTGGATGCTGGAGCAGCCGGTCAGCAGCGCGTAGCCGGACGGGTGGCCCTCCGCGTCACGCTCCCAGACGATCTCGCCGCGCGGGGTCTGGAGGTCGACGACGTAGTCCAAGGCCTTCTTGACCATGCCCCAGCGCCCGTGCGCCGCCTCCAGGTCCTCGGTGACGAGGAGGTCGTGCCAGGCGCCGACGGCCACGTAGGCGGCGTGGTTCGTCTCGCCGCCCCGCTCGACCGCCTCGCCCGCGACCAGCTTCATCGGCCACGAGCCGTCCTCGCGCTGGTGGGCCGCCAGCCAGGCGTAGCCGCGCTCGACCTCGTCCCTGAGGCCCGCCACGGCCATGGCCATGAGGCACTCGACGTGGTTCCACGCGTCGACGTGCCCCTCGGGCCACGGCACGCCGCCGTCGCCCTCCTGGATGGCCGAGATGCTCAGCGCTGTCCGGAGGACGTGCTCCCGCGTGATCACGCAGGCTTCCTGATGTAGAGCACCACGCTCTTGCCGACGACCTGGTTCAGCACGGCCTCGGCCACCCTGGTCGTCCGCGGGCGCTTCATGATGTCCCAGACCAGGAGCTTGTGGTACGCCTTGGCCAGCGGGTGGTCGTCATTGTTCACGCCGACCGCGCACTTGATCCACCAGTACGGCGCGTGCAGGCCGTGCGCGTAGTGGTGCGGCCCCACCCTGAAGCCCGTCGCCTTCAGCTTGGCCCTCAGCTCCGCCAGCGTGTAGATCCTGATGTGCCCGCCGGGAGCCGTGTGGTAGGCCTCGCTCAGCGCCCAGCAGATCCGCTCGGGCAGGAACGCGGGCACGGTGATCGCGGCCAGCCCGCCCGGCTTGAGCACCCGCAGGATCTCCCGCATCGCGGTCGTGTCCTCGTGGATGTGCTCCAGCACCTCGGCGGCGATCACCCGGTCGAAGCTGTCGTCCTCGAACGGCATGTCGAGCGCGGTGCCCTGGACCGTCTCGCCGGTGCCCTCGGCCTCGCCGGCCTCCTCCATCGCCGCGAACATCGACTTCACGCCGTCGAGCTCGGCCTGGTCCATGTCGAACGCGACCACGTCCGCGCCCCTGCGCAGCACCTCGAAGGCGTGGCGGCCGCCGCCGCAGCCCAGGTCCAGCACCCGATGGCCCGGTCCGACGGGCAGCCGGGTGAAGTCGACGGTCAGCACTTGCCGAACTCCTCAATGGCCTCTCTGTAGGCCTCGACGGTCTTCTTGGCGACGACGTGCCAGGTGTAGCGCTCCATCACGCGGTCGTAGCCCGCCTTGCCGACCCGCTCGCGCTCCTCGGGGTCGTCGTGCAGGCGGCGCAGCACCGCGGCGAGCTCCTCGGGGTCGCCCGGCGCCACCTGCACCGCCGCGTCGCCGACCACCTCGGGCAGCGCTCCGGTACGGCTGGCGACCAGCGGGGTGGCGCAGGCCATGTGCTCGACGGCGGGCAGGGAGAAGCCCTCGTAGAGGCTCGGGACCACGGAGATCTCCGAGGTGGCGATCAGCTCGCCGAGCTCGTCGTCGGAGATGCCGTGGACGAAGCGGACCCGGTCCTGGAGCGACAGCTCCTGGACGAGCTGCTCGGTGGGGCCTCCGGGGGTCGGTTTGCTGACGACGGTGAGGTTCACGTCGCGCTCGGTGGCCAGCTTGGCGACCGCCCGCAGCAGCGTCGCGACGCCCTTCATCGGGGAGTCGGCGGAGGCCACGGCGACGATGGAGCCCTTCCTGCGCGGCTTGTCCGGCCTCGGGTGGAAGTAGCGCGTGTCCACGCCGAGCGGGATCAGGCGCATGTTGGCCTGCGGGACGTTGAAGTCGCGGTGGATGTCGGCCAGGCTCGACTCGCTGACCGTGAGGATCGGCTTCAGCCTCGGCGCCACCTTGGCCTGCATCCTGACGAACCCGTACCACCTGCGCATGGTCAGCTTCTTGGCGCCCGTGGCCGCCTCGAGCTCGATGCGCCGGTCGACGCTGATCGGGTGGTGGATGGTCCCCACGACGGGGAACAGCTTCTGGATGCCGAGCAGGCCGTACCCGAGGGTCTGGTTGTCCTGGACGACGTCGAAGTCGCCGACGCGCTTCTTGAGCTCGCGGTAGGCGCGCAGGGTGAAGGTCAGCGGCTCGGGGAAGCCGGCCGTCCACATCGTCCCGACCTCGAGCCAGTCGATCCAGTCGCGGTACTCGTGCAGCTTCGGGGTGCGGAAGGGGTCTTCGTCGCGGTAGAGGTCGAGGCTCGGGACCTTGTTGAGGATGACGCCCTCGTCCAGTTCCGGGTACGGCTGGCCGGAGAAGACCTCCACGTGGTGACCCAGTGCGACCAGTTCTCTGCTGAGGTGGCGGAGGTAGACGCCTTGACCGCCACAGGTGGGCTTACTCCGGTAGGAAAGCAGCGCAATCCGCACGGATACCCCTTTCTCCACCGGTACCGTGAAAGATGACCTTAGTCTGCGCACCTTACCATTGGGTAGGTATGCGGGACCTCTTGTGGAATTGTTCCTCGGTTGGCTTTCACGGCGCGCGAACTGGGAAGTTAGCCTGACCGAACGGCGTTCGGTGGAACGCGTTCTATGGCGGTTGCTGCTTCACCAGGGACCTGGCTGTACATTCCCGTCCCAACGACTAACGATGGAGGACCCCGTTGGCCAGGCGCGCGCTGATCACCGGCATCACCGGGCAGGACGGTTCCTACCTGGCCGAGCATCTGCTCTCCCTGGGCTACGAGGTGTGGGGGCTGGCCAGAGGACAGGCCAACCCGCGGGTGTCCCGGATGCGCAAGCTGCTGGCCGACGTCCAGGTCGTCAGGGGCGACCTGCTCGACCAGGGCTCGTTGATCTCCGCGGTGGAGAAGGTGCGGCCCGACGAGGTCTACAACCTCGGGGCGATCTCGTTCGTGCCGATGTCGTGGGAGCAGGCCGAACTGACGGCCGAGGTCACCGGCATGGGCGTGCTGCGGATGCTCGAGGCCATCAGGGTGTGCTCCTCGCGCGGCGCCTCCATCCGCTTCTACCAGGCCTCGTCCTCCGAGATGTTCGGGCAGGTCAGCGAGACGCCGCAGAACGAGCGCACCTCCTTCCACCCGCGCTCGCCGTACGGGGTGGCCAAGGCCTACGGGCACTTCCTCACCCAGAACTACCGGGAGTCCTACGGCATGTACGCCGTGTCGGGGATCCTGTTCAACCACGAGTCGCCGCGACGCGGCGCCGAGTTCGTCACGCGCAAGGTGTCGCTCGGGGTGGCCCGGATCAAGCTGGGGCTCGCCTCGGAGCTGCGGCTCGGCAACCTCGAGGCGCGGCGCGACTGGGGGTTCGCCGGCGACTACGTCAAGGCGATGCACCTCATGCTGCAGGCCGACGCGCCCGAGGACTACGTGATCGGCACGGGACGCACGCAGTCGGTGCGGGAACTCGTCGAGGCGGCGTTCAAGGCGGCCGACCTGGACTGGGAGCGGTACGTCGTGTGCGACCAGGCGCTGCACCGGCCGGCCGAGGTGGACCTGCTGTGCGCCGACCCGAAGAAGGCGCGCACCCAGCTGGGGTGGGAGCCCGTGGTGTCGTTCGAGGAACTCGTGGCGATGATGGTCGAATCGGACATCCGCCTGCTCTCCAACGGGGGCGACCCCGACCAGGACAGCTCCTGGCCCTGACCCCTGGTGCGGGTGCGGGTGCGGGCGGTAGGCGGCTCTGCACCCCTGGTGCGGGTGGGGGCGGTAGGCGGCCCTGACCCCCGGCACGGGGTGTGGACGGCTGTGACCTCGCCGGCCCCGCATGGCGGTGGCCTTGGCGCGGCGTGGCTGTGGACAGCCGCTCGCTCATCCACAGAAACCCGTTCGGTCGTCGCCGCCCGCGCCCCTCCCCAGCATGCTGTCCCCGTGCCAGCCTCCCTCCTCGACCGAGCCCGCCTGTTCACCGGCCTCGTCCCCGGCTCCACCGCGTGCCATCGCACCGCCGCCCACGTCTGGGGCCTGCACGCCCTCGACGACAGTGAGGACGAGTGGCCGGTGGAGCTCGCCGTACCGCGGGCCACGCACCTCCCGGGGTGCACCGTCCATCAGGTGAGCCTGCCGCCGGCCGACGTGACCGAGCACAGGTCCGTCCGGGTGACCACACCCGAGCGCACCGCCGTCGACTGCGCCCGGCACCTCCCGCGGCGCGACGGCGTCGCCATCGTCGACCAGTTCCTGCGCCGCGGCGTCGACCACGACGCGCTCATGCGCCGCGCCACCGGCTTCGGGCGGCTGTGGGAGACGCTCGCCATGGCCGACAGGGGCGCAGCCTCCCCCCGCGAGACGTGGCTGCGGGTCATCCTCGTCGAAGGCGGCCTGCCCAGACCCGCCACCCAGATCCGCGTCGACCTGCCGGGTGACCGGCTCGCCTACCTCGACCTCGGCTGGCCCGCGCACTTCCTCGGCGTCGAGTACGACGGGCACGAGCACCACAGCTCGCCCGCCGACCGGCGGCGCGACGCCAACCGCCGCGCCGCCCTGCGAGAGGCGGGATGGCGGGTCATCCCCGTCAGGCGCGACGTCGTCCCCGCCCGCTCCGCCGACCTCGTCGAGCAGGTCGCCAACGCCCTCATCGAATGCGGCTGGCAGCCCGCTCCGGCCGAGGTCACCCGCATCCTCGCCCGGCTGCGCACCGCTCGCCGCCGACGGTGGTGATCACGGATGCAGCGACAGCCCCTTGGTGACCTTGTCCACCGTGTTCCTGGGCCCGTAGAGCGCCAACCCCACCACCTGCAGGTCCTCGGCCGCCACCGCCCGCACCGCGGCCCTGTTGTCGTTGTCGTTGCCCGTCTTGAACAACTCCTCGGTGTAGACGGCCACCCGTACCCCCCTGGCCAGGGCGCGCTCGCGCACCCGGGCGAGGTCCTCCCCGTCGCCGGCGTAGACGAGCACCGGCTGCCTGAACATCGGCAGGTAGACGTTGCCCGACCCGTCCTCGTACGGCTGCCCGACCGTCTCGGGCTCCCCACCCGCCACAGCGCTGGAGAGGAAGGCGGTGACGTTCAGCTTCTGCCAGACAGCGAGATCCCGGCGGACCACGATGCCGATCTTCGTATCGAACCGCATGCGCCCAGCCTTCCGTTTCACGGCCCAGGCGGTCTTGAACGCTCGTGCGCACCTTGGGCTCCTCCTGCCCGCGCGTACGGCCGGCGGTCACGCTCCGCCGTCACCGACCCGCAGGGGTGGGCGGCGGGCCCAGGTGGCCCAGCGCCAGAGCCATTCCAGCGGACCTTGGCGGTATCTCCGCAGCCAGAGCGTGGACCACAGCCACTGCACGGCGAGGATGGCGCCGGCGATCGCCACGACCATGGCCGAGGTCCAGCCGTCAGGCGAGCTGCCGATGAGACGGGCGGTCACCAGGACCAGGAGCGTGGCGGTCAGGTAGTTGGTCAGCGCCATGCGGCCCAGCGGCGCGAACACCCTCTGGAGCACCGGCCGCAGCGGCGTTCTGAGCAGGAGCAGCAGAGCGCACACGTACGCACCGGCGATCAGCAACCCGGCGAGGCCGAACCAGGGGTGCGAGTCACCAGCCGGCGTTTCGATCTGCAGCAGGACGGCGGGCACCGCCCCCGCCGCGAAGAGCAGGCCCAGCGCGGCCGGACCCCACACGGCACGCTCGATCCTGTCGATCACGCCGTACCGGGTCAGCGCCGAGCCCAGCAGGAACAACCCGGGCACCAACGGCACGCCGTTGCCGCCGAGAATCGGCGGCAACACCAGGAGGACCGCGGCGAGTCCCGCGACGGCCCAGCGCGGCAGCCAGGTCGAGGGCAGCAGCACCAGCAGGCCGACGACGGCATAGATGGTCAGGATGTCGCCCCGCCACAACACGAACATGTGCACCAGGCCGATGGCGAGCAGCGCCAAGAGGCGGCGCAGCAGGAGCACCCGCGGGTGCGGGACCTTCCGTCCCGCGGAGTCCAGCAGCAGCGAGAAGCCGACCCCGAACAGCAGGGAAAAGATCGGGAAGAAGCGCTGGTCGACGAACAGCCCCAGCCAGGCGCCGTCATCCTGACTCGCCGCCACCATGGGCTGCGTCACCGATGCGCCGTCGGCCATGTGGGCGATCGGCTTGACGTTGGCCAGCAGGATTCCGCACAGGGCGAACCCGCGGACGACGTCGAGCGCGGCGATGCGAGGGCGGCCGGCCGAGCGCGGCTCCCCATGGGCGGCGACGTGGCGACCTGCCTGCTCGGACAGCCCGGGTGGGGGAGCAGCAGTGCCACCCGGCTCGTGGTGGCCGGGCCGAAGCCGGGCGTGCTGGGGCGGGCGGAACTCTGCATCGGACGGGTGGAACTCTTCACGGGACATGAGGACACATCCTGCGGATCCGGGTCCGGGAGCGGCACGGGTCGAAAGCAGGGTTCGCGGCAGCGGGACCGTACTTTCGGCCGGTTCAGCGCAAGGGCTCGGCGGCCTAGCCTGAAGCGCGTGAACGGCCGTGATCGACTGGACGGGCGCCCCGAGGGCGAGGCCGGCGCCCGGGGTGTGGCGACGGCGGCTGAGGCCGAGGTCCGGGGCGTCGGGACGGCGGCTGAGGCCGAGGTCCGGGGCGTCGGGACGGTGGCCGAGGCCGGCGTCCGAGGTGTGGGATCGCGGGCGAGGCTGAGACTCCTGGTGGGGACGGTGGCCAATTCCGATGTCCGAGGTATGCGGGTGGCGGGCGAGGCCGGGCTCGGGGTCGTGTTCGCCGGTCTGCTGGCCTTCTGGGCCTATCGGGTCGCGGACAGTTGGGGCGGCGGCTACTGGACGTTCGGGTGCGTGGCCGGGGCGATCGTGTGCGGGCTCGCCCTGGCGCGGCGGCGCGGCCGGGCGTGGGCGGCCCTCGCCGGCCTGGCCGTCGCGGTGGCGGCCGTCCTGGCCTCCCGGTTCGGCGGACTGCCGGCCGAGCCCGGCCCGGCCATGGCCCTGGCCCTGTCCGTGCTGGTCGGGTCGGCGGTCAGGGCGCTTCCTGTCCTCCAGGCCTGCGCCGTCGCTGCCGGTGGGCTGGCGGTGGCCGCAAGCAGCCTGCTCAGCGCCCACGCGTCCGCCTCCCCCCTCCCGCCCGTGACGGCGCTGAACGCCGGCGCATGGCTCGCCGGGGTCGCGATCGGGCTGTGCTCACGGCTGCTGGCCGCCCGCCGCCGGGCCATGGCCGAGGACGTACGCCGCCACGAGCGCCTCCAACTCGCCAGGGAACTGCACGACGTCGTCGCCCACCACGTCACCGGCATCGTGCTCCAGGCCCAGGCCGCCCAGGTCCTCGCCCGCAAGCAGCCGGACCGGCTGAGCGGCCCCCTGTCCGACATCGAGACCGCCGGCTCCGACGCGCTGGCCGCCACCCGCCGCCTCGTCGGCCTGCTTCGGGAGGCCGTTCCGCCCACGCCGCCTCGCGAGAGCCTCGCCGACCTGGTCGAGCGCTTCGACGGACCCGACGTACGCCTGCGCCTGCCCGGCGGCGAGGACGAGCCGGCCTGGCCGCCCGAGGTGAGCAGCACCGTCTACCGGGTGGTCCAGGAGTCGCTGACGAACGTCGCCCGCCACGCCCCGCACGCCCAATGCGTCGAGGTCACCGTCGCCCGCGAGCACGACACGGTCACGGTGGAGGTCTCCGACGACGCCCCGCCCGCCCCGGAACGGCGCTACCGCCGCGGCGGATACGGACTGGTCGGCATGCGCGAACGCCTGGAGGCGCTGGGCGGCACGCTCCGCGCCGGTCCCCGCCCAGGGCAGGCCGGCTGGTCGGTGCTCGCCACCCTGCCCCTGCCCACCCGCTCGCTCACCCGCCCGCCTGCCGGAAACGTCGATGACCATCCCAAGGAGCGACCATGACCATCCCGGAAGGGCTGATGACGGTCGGGGAGCGGGCGCTTGTGACGTTCGTGGATGGGCTGGTGAGGGTGGGGTGGGGGTGCCCGTGACGATCCTGGAGGGGCGATGACGACCGGGCGAGGGGGCCCATGACGATCAGTGTCCTGCTGGCCGATGATCAGGCGATGGTGCGCGCCAGCCTGCGCGTCATTCTCGAGGACCAGCCCGGTATCGAGGTCGTCGCCGAGGCCGCCGACGGCGACGAGGCGGTCGTCCTGGCCCGGCGGCTGCGCCCGGACGTGTGCCTGGTCGACATCCAGATGCCCCGCCTCAACGGCATCGAGGTCACCCGCGCTCTGGCCGGGCCCGGCGTGTCCGACCCGCTGCGAGTCGTCGTGGTCACCACGTTCGACCTCGACGAGTACGTCTACGGCGCGCTCCGCGGCGGCGCCGTCGGCTTCGTGCTCAAGGACGCCGGACCGGACCTGCTGGTGGAGGCCGTCCGGGCGGTGCATGCCGGGGACGCGCTCATCTCCCCGTCGATCACCCTGCGGTTGTTGCGTCACGTGACGTCCTCCGGGGCCCCTGCCGCCCGCCGTTCCGCGCAGCCGCTGTCGGAACGGGAGACCGAGATCGTCAGGGCGATCGCCAGAGGCCGCACCAACCAGGAGATCGCCGCCGAACTGTTCATCTCGCTCAGCACGGTCAAAGGCCACGTCTCCGCCGTCCTGACCAAGCTCGGCGTCCGCAACCGGGTCGAGATCGTCTCCTGGGCCTGGGAAAGCGGCCTGATGGGCGGCTGGTAGCAGCCCACCCCACCTGATGGCCCCGGAGCCCCACGGCTCTAAGGCGCGGGGTGCGTAGTCGTGGAGCGAGCTCGCCGACGGTCTGCTCTGGCCTGCCGATGAGTACGCCCGCGACCAGGACAGCCAGCAGGCACCCCCGCCCGTAACCCCGACGACACGATGCGACGGACACAGATGCGGCGGACACAATGGGAAGGTGACGCGTGACTGGTCTCGCTACTGGCGCTCTCCCGACAGGCCGCTGGAGGCGATGCACGCCCACTTCGAGCAGCACGTCTACCACCGCCACAGCCACGACACCTACTCCTTCGGCGTCACCGAGATCGGCGCGCAGGCCTTCACGTGCAGGGGCTCGGCCCACACCAGCGCCACCGGCATGGTCATGGCGTTCAACCCCGACGACCCCCACGACGGCCACGCCGCGGACCGGTTCGGGTTCACCTACCGGATCATCCACATCGGCCCCGAGGTGGTCGCCGACGCCCTGGAGGACAGCACGGGCAGCCGCCTGGGCCTGCCCCTGTTCACGGCACCCGTCCTGGAAGACCCCGTGCTTGCCCACACGTTGCACGCCCTCCACCGCGCCCTCCTCGGTGGCGCCTCCACCCTGCGCCGCGACGAACTGCTCAGGGCCACGGTCGCCGCGATGGTCCGCCGCGGCAGCACCACCGGGGACCTGCCCAGCGGCACACCGCTAACCGGCGCCCAGCTCATCGCCGAACGCGTCCGCCGCCGCCTCGACGACTCGCCGCTGGACGATCTCACCGCCGCCGACCTCGCCCAGGCCGCAGGGTGCAGCCGTTTCACGGTCTACCGGGCCTTCCAGTCGGCGTACGGCTTCGCGCCGAGCGACTACCAGCGCCAGCTCAGGCTCAGGATCGCCCGGCGCCTCATCGCCCGCGGGCTTCCCCTCGCCGAGGTGGCCACCCAGTCGGGGTTCGCCGACCAGAGCCACCTGACCCGCTGGTTCACCCGCACCTACGGCGTCACCCCCGGCATCTACCGTCAGGCAGGCCTTCTTCCCAGGAGATGACACACCGTACGACGGCTCGCCGGCTCCTGCGGACACCGAGGCCGGACGAGGAAGCATGCCTGACCGGTGACCAGAACGCGCCAGCCCCCGTCCGGGGTCTCTTCCAGGTCCCTGGCGTCGCTACGCCTTCATCTCGATCGCAATCCCACCTTCGACCGTTGCCGCCAGTGCCGCGGTTGGAGATGGTTGCTGGACGGGTGCGCTCGTGGACGGCGTGCCCTGTGCCGGGTATCCCTGTCCCGGCCTGTTGCCCTCGATGTGCCCTCTCTGCGAGCCGAAGCTGCCCTTCAGGCATGTCAGGCGCACCCGGAGGCGTTCGCCTGCGGACGTGCTCTGCGGATGTGCCCTCAGGAGGACGTGCCTTGCGGACGTGTCCTGCGGATGTGTCCTCAGGAGAGGATGACGGGAAGGTCCTTGATGCCGTTGATGAAGTTGGAGCGCAGCCGCCGGGCCTCGCCGGTCTGTCGTATCCGGGGGAATCTCCTGGCCAGTTGCTCGAACAGCACCCGCAGTTCCAGCTTGGCCAGATGGTTGCCGAGGCAGAAGTGCGCTCCTCCGCCGCCGAAGCCGATGTGCGGGTTCGGGTTGCGGCCGACGTCGAACGTCTCGGGGTCGGTGAAGACGGCGGCGTCCCTGTTGGCCGAGGAGTAGAACACGACCACCTTGTCGTCGGCTTTGACGGGTTGCCCGCCGAGAGTGAGGTCGGCGGTGGCCGTCCTGCGGAAGAGGTTGACCGGCGAGACCCAGCGGACGATCTCGTCGGCCGCGGTCCTGGCGAGCGTGGGGTCGGCGGCGAGCCGTTCCCACTGGTCGGGGTGCTCGAAGAGGGCGAGCATCCCGCCGGACGCGGCGTTGCGCGTGGTCTCGTTGCCGGCCACGACGAGGAGCAGGACGAACAGCTCGAACTCGTTCTCGGTGAGGCGTTCGCCGTTCTCGTCGGGCTGGAGGAGCTTGGTGACGATGTCGTCGCGAGGGGCGACGCGGCGTTGGGCCGCGAGCGTGGAGGCGTAGGAGTAGACCTCCATGGCGGCGGCGCCGCCCTCATCGGGGGAGGCGGCGTAGTCGGGGTCCTGGGCGCCGATCATGCGGTTCGACCAGGTGAAGAGCTTGTCGCGGTCGGCGACGGGGGCGCCGAGGAGTTCGCAGATCACGTAGAGCGGCAGGGGAGCGGCGATCTCGGTGACGAAGTCGGTGTCTCCTGAGCACTTGTCGAGGAGGTCGTCGCAGATGTCGCGGATGTGCTGCTCGAGGGCGCTGATCGTGCGAGGGGTGAAGCCGCGGTTGACCAGGGCGCGCCGCCTGGTGTGCTCGGGCGGATCCTGGTTGAGCATCATCATCCGCTGCAGCGCGCGCTGCTCCTCGGGCATCTCGTTGAACAGGGCGAGCTTGCGCGCCGACGAGAACAGGTCCGAGTGGCGGGAGACGTGGGTGACGTCCTCGTGCCGGGTGACGGCCCAGAAGCCCGGCTCGCCGGGGTGCCAGTAGACGGGCGCGTGTTCCCGGAGCCAGCGCAGTTGCTCGTGCGGGGGGCCGGAGGTCGCGTACTGGTCCTGATCGACGAGATCGATGTGCACGAGCCGTCACCTCGACTTGATCAAGCGCTTGGTAGGACAATGTATTGAAACGTGTTCTATTACACGGCCGGACAACGGTCAAGGCGCCGATCGGTGCCTTCCGCATGCCGTCGCCGTCCCGGATGGGCGGCGCTTCCGCTGTGACACCTGCCCGCGTAGACGCCTGGAGGCGCCTCCTCCTACGTGTGCGCGCCCCGCCGTGCGGGCTGGCTCCGTCGATGGAGGCTGGGGGCCGTCCTTCTGTAGGGGGTCGGCATCCGCCTGCCGGCAGGATCCGGCCGAGCCCTGGTGATACAGGTTCTCGACTCGGGATCAGAGGATGCCGGGGGCGCGACATGCCGAGGTCTCGGGGCTCCCACCTGTACGGCGGGTGCCGGACCGTGCGTCGTCGGGTCGCCTGTACGGCGGATGCCCCGGCTCCGCATGTCGAGGGTAAGGCGCGTGTCCGGCGTGTGCCGGACCGTGGTCGTCGAAGGTTCACTGGGTCGCTGTATGGCGGGTGCCGGACCGTGCGTGTCGAAGGATTGTCGGCTCGATGTATGGCGGGTGCCGGACCGTGCGTGTCGAAGGATTGTCGGCCCGATGTATGGCGGGTGCGGGACCGTGCGTGTCGAGGGTTTGTCGGCCCGCCTGTACGGCGGGTGCCGGGCCGCCATATGTCGTCGTCCTCACAGGTGCCGGGTGCCGAAGTCCACGCGCATCTCCTTGATGCCGTTGATGAAGTTGGAGCGCAGCCGGCGGACCTCGCCCGCCGGGGCGATGTCGGGCAGGCGGCGGGCGATGGTCTCGAACAGCACGCGCAGCTCCATCCTGGCCAGGTGCGCGCCGAGGCAGAAGTGCGGCCCTCCGCCGCCGAAGCCGAGGTGCGGGTTCGGGTCCCTGCCGATGTCGAACACCTCGGGATGCGCGAACACCGACGGGTCCCGGTTGGCGGCGCTGTAGTAGACCACGATCTTGTCGCCGCGGCTGACCGGTTGGCCGCCGATGCTGGTGTCGGCCATCGCGGTCCGGCGGAACTGCATGACCGGCGTGGCCCACCGGACGATCTCCTCGACCGCGGTGGGAAGCAGTTCGGGATGCGCCAGCAGCCGCCGCCACTGCTCCGGGTGGTCGAAGAACGCCTTCATCCCGAGCGAGGCCGCGTTGCGTGTGGTCTCGTTGCCCGCCACGGCCAGCAGGATCGTGAACATCCCGACGTCGTCGGGTGACAGCACCGCCCCGTCGGCGTCCGGAGTGATCATCTTGGTGATCAGGTCGTCGCGGGGGTCGTGGGTGCGCTCGGCCGCCAGCGCGTTGCCGTACGCCATCAGCTCGCTCCCCGCGGCCTGCCCGTCCTCGTAGGTGGTCTGGAACTCGGGGTCGTCCCACCCGATCAGCCGGTTCGACAGGTCGAACAGCAGGTCCCTGTCCTCGACGGGCGCGCCGAGCAGTTCGCAGATCACCTGCAGTGGGAGCGGCGCGGCGACCTGGGTGACGAAGTCGCCCTCGCCCGAGCACCGGTCGAGGAGGTCGTCGCAGACCTCCCTGATGTGCTGTTCGAGCCTGCTGATCATGCGGGGGGTGAATCCCTTGTTGACCAGCGAACGCCGTTTGGAGTGCTCGGGCGGGTCCTGGTTGAGCATCAGCAGCCGTTGCAGTTCCTTGTCAGGCTCCGGGTACTCCCCGCTCATCGCCAGGCCCTCGTAGGAGGAGAACAGTTCGGGGTGCCTGGAGACGTGCACCACGTCGGCGTGCCTGGTGACCGCCCAGAATCCTGGGCTTTGCGGGTCGGGGTGCCAGTGCACGGGGGAGTGCTCCCGCAGCCATGCCAGATCCCGGTACGGCACGCCGCGCTCGTAGACGGCGGGGTCGTAGAGCTCGATCATGCGGCGGCTCCTCACTTGATCAAGCGCTTGGTCTCGTAAGTGTTGTATTACGGTCCTGTACGCCCGTCAAGGAGTACTGCTTTTCTAGCTAGGTTGCATTCCTAACTAGCTTGTTTTACGGTCTAAGTCGTTACGGAAACTTCCTCGATGGTCGGAGGTCGCCCCCCATGCCTGTCGTCCTGTTCGCGCTCCTGGTGATCCACCTGGCCGTCGTCAGCCCCCTGCTCGGCCGCCGCTCCTACGCCGCCCTGCGCGAGAACCGGAGCCGGTACACGCGGATGTCCCTCATCTGGATCGGCGAGCTGGGGGCGATCGCGCTCGTGGCGCTGGCGATCGTCGGGCTGTCCCCCGAGTTGGACCTGGCGGGCATCGGCCTGCTCGCGACCGAGGACCTCTCGACGGTGCTCGGGATGATCGTCGGCCTGACGATCGTGACCCTCGCCGCCGGCCTGGTGATCCGGCTCAAGAAGATCACGATGCCGGGGCAGGCCGCGTTCGAGGCGCTCATCCCCAGGACGGCGGGCGAGCGCTGGCTCGCGCTCGGCCTGGCCATCAGCGCAGGCGTCTGCGAGGAGATCGTCTACCGGGGGTTGCTGATCTCGGGCTTCATGTCGATCCTCGACCTTCCCCGGCCGGTCGCGGCGGGCCTGGCACTGGCGATCTTCGTCGTGGGGCACCTCTACCAGGGCTGGAGGGGCATGGTGATGGTGACGCTCGCCGGGTTCTCCCTCACGATGCTCTACTTCTCGACCGGGTCGCTGCTCCTGCCGATCGTGCTGCACGTCCTGGTCGACGTCCGCTCCCTCCTCATCACGCCCCGGCTCGCCCCCACCGCCGAGGGCAGGGAGAACGGCACGGCGGGCGTCCCCACCGCCCACGCCTGACCGCTTCCCGCTGCCGGCGGGACCACCCGACCTCTCCTCACCCCGAGCCGCCGGTGCGGCTCGGGGTGAGGTGTTGGACGGCCCGCCGAGGCACACGCCGTGGCCGGGGAAGCGAAGGGCTTGCCGGATCAGGCAGGAAGATCAACGGGCGGCGAGGTGGGCCGTTCCAATGGCTGGAGATCGCTGGGCGGCGAGGTGGGGCCTGCGTGCGGCGAGGTGGGGTCGGCGTGCGGCGAGGTGGGGCTTGCGTGCGGCAAGGCGGGCCGGCGGGCGGCGAGTTGGGGCCTGCGTGCGGCAAGGCGGGCCGGCGGGCGGTGAGGCGGCGGCCGTTCGGGTGACTGGAGATCGGGGGCGGGCCGTCTCGAGGGGTGGGGGTCGGTGGGGAGGGAAGGCGGGCTGCTGGGCTGGCGGTGTAGGTGGTGGAGCGGGATAGGTAGCATCACTACCGTGGAAAGATGGGGCGCATGACCGCTGATCGCCGTGCGAGCTGGCTCAAGGGCGTGCTCGACCTCCTGGTCCTCGCCAGCCTCACCGAGGGCGAGAACTACGGCTACGAGATCGCCAAGAGCCTCGCCGAATCAGGCCTGGGCCAGATCAAGGGCGGCACCCTCTATCCCGTCCTCAACCGCCTGGAGGAGGCCGGCCTGGTCGCCGCCGAGTTCCGGGTGACCGAGCGGGGCCCCGGCCGTCGCTACTACCGGCTCACCGAGCAGGGCAGGCGGACGCTCACCGAGCAGGGCGGCCTGTGGCTCGCGTTCGACCGGTCCGTGCGGTCGGTGCTGGAGCAGGGAGGCGTCAATTGAGCCGCTACTTCGACGAGCTCGCCGTACGGCTGCGCGAACGCGGGATTCCGGAGGAGACCGTGCGGGCCACGGTCGCCGATCTGAGCGCTTACCTGGCCGAGACCGGCGCCGACCCGGAGGAGGAGTTCGGCACGGCGGAGGAGTTCGCCGAGCAGCTCAAGGTGACGCCGGAGACGGAGCCGGCCGTCCAGGCCGACACCTGGCGCTGGACCGCCGACATCTTCGTCGACGAGCGGCGGCTGAACGAGTTCGGTGACCAGGGCTGGGAGGTCGACAAGGTCGACGCGCTCGGCTGGTTCGTCAGCCATCGCGATCCGCGCGAGCCCCAGCGGTGGGAGTACCGCAGGGAGGTCGGCACCCGCAAGGGCAGGCAGGCGCTGGCCGAGCGGCTGGCCCCCGACGGCTGGGAACCGTGCGGCACGTGGGTGTTCTACGAGTACTTCAAGCGTCCGAAGGCCGCCAGCCTGGGTCCTGACGCGGCGATCGACTCGCCGCCGAGCGCTCCGGCGAAGGGCGTCTTCTTCAGCAGGCGGTTCTACGCGCTGATCGTGGTCATGGTGGTGGCGCTGGCCGGGGCGCTGGCGTTGCTGCCGTCGGCGTCGGGCGCGGGGGAGGGGTTCCTGGTGGGCCTGCTCCTCGGCGCCGCGGGCGCTGGGCTGGCCGGTCTGGTCGCCCTCTGGGTGGCCGCCCGCCGCCATGACAGGTCCCGCCGCGAACCCTGACGTCGAAGGCCGACCGCCGGCGGGCCTCAGGGGAACACGCGGCCCCCCGAAGAGGGCCGCGTGCCGTTCCAGGTGTCAGAACGCGAGCCGCTGCCAGTTCGGCACCTCGCTCGCGCTCAACGTCCGCGCGAAGATCGCCATCCGGTCGACGGCCCCGCTGAGCCGCTGTCCGCCGCCCTGGTCGGCGGCGAAGCGCAGCGGCCGGGTGGCGCACCCGGTGATCCCGTCGGCGGGTACCTTGGCCCCGCCCGCACGGGCGCCGTCGACGTACACGGTGATCGTGCCGTCCCGGCCCATGGTGATGACCAGGTCGACGTACTTGTTCGCGGGCACCGTCGCGTCGGTGGTCACGTTCAGGCCCGCTCCGATGAAGCGGACCTTGCCGGCGGGCGTCAGGTCCATCAGGACGCCGTCGGTGCCGGGGTCGCCGGAGGGCTGGAAGTCGAACAGCCGCCGGTATCCCGACCCGGCCGTCTTGACGCGGGCCGCGAACGACGCCTCGGGCAGGAAGCCGAGCGTCGTCGGCGCGGTCGTCAGGTAGGTGGACCCGTCGAGCACCAGCCCTCCGTCGCCGTCGTAGGCGGCGTTGCCGGTCACGGTGGCGTTCCTGCCGTTGCCCGAGGTGTCGGTGACGGTCGAGCCCGAGCTGGGGTCCCATGCCACGAGGGGCTTGTCGGGGGACGGCACCGCGCAGGGGGCGACGGCGAGCACGGCGCCGCCGGTGCCGGACCACGCGTCTCCTCGGGCGGTCGCGACGACGCGTGCCGTGCGCGAGCCGTCGGCGGGTCCCGAGGTGACGGTGAACGTCGCCGTCCTGCTGCCGCCGCCGGGCACGCCCGGCAGTTCGGCGGACGACGGGGTGGCGGTCCAGCCCTTCGGCAGTGCCAGCGTCACCGCGCTTCCCGGTACGGCACGCCCGCCGGTGGCCGACACGGTGACCTCGACCGGGAAGCTCGCCTGCGGTCCCGTCGCGGCGGGCGCCTTGACCGCGACCGCGACCTGTCCGGCGATCGTGTAGGTCTGCCCCGCCCTGGCGGTGAAGGTGATGGTGTCGCCGTCGCGGGTGTGCGGGACCTTCTTCCCGCCGGCGTCGACGAGGCGGTACCGGCCGGCGATCACCTTGTTGCGCACCTTCAGCGGTCCTGCGGATCCGGCGCGCAGGGTGATCTCGGTGGCGGTGCCGCGGTCCCACGCGGCGTCGACGGTCACGTTGCCGCGGGCGCGCAGCCCCTTGACCGAGCCCGTGGCCCAGGCGGACGGCAGCGCGGGCAGCACGTGGACCACACCGGACTGCGACTGGAGCAGCATCTCGGCCATGCCCGAGGTGGCGCCGAAGTTGCCGTCGATCTGGAACGGCGGGTGCGTGTCCCAGAGGTTGTCCAGGGTGCTGCCGCGCAGCTGCTCGCCGAGCATCTTGAACGCGTGGTCGCCGTCGAGCAGCCGCGCCCAGAAGTTGATCTTCCAGGCCTTCGACCAGCCGGTGCCGCCGTCGCCGCGCGCGGTCAGCGAGACCTTGGCCGCCTCGGCCATCGGGGTGCCCGCGGTGATCTGCCGTCCGGGGTGCAGGGCGAACAGGTGGGAGACGTGCCGGTGGGTGTTGCTGGGGTCGTCCCAGTCGGTCTTCCACTCCTGGAGCTGTCCCCAGCCGCCGACGCGCAGGCCGGGGTCGAGCTTGGCCAGCGCCTGCCGTACCTCCGGCTCGTCCTCGCCGAGGACGGCGGCGGCCTCCAGCACGTTGGTGAACAGGTCGTGGACGATCTGCTGGGACATCGACGCGCCGGCGGAGAAGTCGCCCTGCTCGGGGGAGTAGCTGGGGGAGACGACGAGCTTGCCGTCGCGCGGGTCGGTGTGGAGGTTGTCCACCCAGAACAGCGCGGCCTCGCGCATCGCCGGGTAGACCGAGCGCAGGTAGGCGGTGTCGCCGCCGAAGCGGTAGTGGTCGAACAGCTGCTGGGTGGTCCACGCGGCCGCCTCGGGGAACCAGAAGGCGGTCGCCCAGTCGTGGACCCCGGTGTAGCCGAACGGGTTGGTCTCGTTGTGGACGACCCAGCCCCGCGAGCCGAACATCTCACTGGCGGTGCGCCGGCCGGGGGCGATCATGGCCTTGACGAAGTCGTCGTAGGGCCTGGTGGTCTCGGCGAGGTTGGTCTGCTCGGCCAGCCAGTAGTTCATCTGCAGGTTGATGTTGACGTGGTAGTCGGCCGACCACGGCGGGCTGGTGGAGTTGTTCCACACGCCCTGCAGGTTCGCCGGCAGCGAGCCCTCCCTGGAGGAGGCGATCAGCAGGTAGCGGCCGTAGGCGAAGAACATCGCCTCCAGCGCCCTGTCGTCGGTGGATCCGCCGCCGGTGTAGGCCCTGAGCAGCTGGTCGGTCGGGATGCGCGGGGTCTGCTGCCCGAGGTCGAGCCGTACCCTGTCGAACAGGCCGCGGTGGTCGTCCAGGTGCGCGCTCCTGAGCGCGTCGTAGCCGCGGGCCGCCGCCTGGTCGACGGCGGCGGTGACCTTGGCGTGCGGGTCCTCGCCGCGGTAGGCGGGATACGTGCCGGCGTAGTCGGTGCCGGCCGACAGCACGAACATCGCGCTGTCGGCGCCGGTCACCGTGATCCGGTCGGCCCCGTCGGTACGGCTGCCGCCGCTGGTGACGACCTGGACCTGCGACTCGAACCGCATGCCGTTGTCGGCAAGGGCGCCGCGGACGGTGAGGCGGCCGTCCTTGACGCTCACGGTCTTGTCGTCGCGCGGTGACGAGGTGCGCAGCGTGAAGGAGACCTTGCCCGCCTCGGAGGCGCTCAGCCTGCCGACGATCACGTTGCCCGGGTGGCTGGCGAAGTACTCGCGGGTGTAGGTGACGCCGCCCGAGGTGTAGCCGACCTTCGCGACGGCTTCGCGCAGGCTCAGTTCCCTGCGGTAGCCGGTGGCGGCGGTGTGCCCGGTGTCCAGCCAGAGGTCGCCGAAGGTCTGGTAGGCGCCGAAGCCGCTCTTGGGCTGGCCGAGTTTCCTGGCCACGTCGTCAGGCGACATCTTGCCGTCGCGGTCGATCTGGGCCTGTACCTCGGCGATCGCGCCCGGTCGGGGGCTGGTCCAGTTGCCGTGGGTGTAGCCGCTCCTGGATCCGGGGCCGCCGGTCCACAGCGTCTTCTCGTTGAACTGCAGTTGCTCGGTCGCCACCCCGCCGAACACGGTCGCGCCGAGCGCGCCGTTGCCGATGGGCAGGGACTGCGTCTCCCAGCTGGTGGCGGGCTTGTCGTACCAGAGCGTGAGGTCGTCGGGCGGGTCGAGGGCGGTGGCCGCGCTCGCCGGAGAGGTCACGGGCGACACTCCGATCATGAGGGCGGACAGCATGACTAACGCAAGCCGAGGGGCCACGGATTCCTCCGGTGACTGGTGGATGTGCGCCACGTTGTTAACACTTGAAAGGTGGGGGTAACAAGAGCTTCGATCCGATGTTTAGTTGGATTTTTCGTTCACATACAGGGACAGATCTCCATAGATCCAGGTCACGGATCGGATGTATCTGCGATGGAGGGCTTGACAGTCATGCGGCCACCCTCGAGCATCTGAGGGCGAGACATCCGATGTATAGCTGAAGGATGCGGTGTGAAGCTGCTGCGAGTTGGACCGGTCGGCCAGGAGCGGCCCGCGGTGATGGACGCGGGTGGAAGCCTGTACGACATCGGAGAGCCCGAAATCGACGGGGCTTTCCTCGCCTCAGGGGGAGTGGCGCGCGTCCGGGCCGCGCTGGAGCGCGGCGACCTGCCGGTGATCGACGCCGAGGGCCTGCGGGTCGGCCCCCCGATCGCCAGGCCAGGCAAGATCGTGTGCATCGGCCTCAACTACAGCGACCACGCGGCCGAGACCGGGGCCACCCCGCCTGCCGAGCCCGTGGTGTTCATGAAGGCGCCCAACACCGTGGTCGGCCCCGACGACGGGATCCTGGTGCCCCGCGGCAGCGTGAAGACCGACTGGGAGGTCGAGCTCGCCGTCGTCATCGGGCGGACCTGCCGCTACCTGGAGTCGCGTGAGGACGCGCTGGCCGCGATCGCCGGTTACGCGATCTCCAACGACGTCTCCGAGCGCGAGTTCCAGCTGGAGCGCGGCGGCCAGTGGGACAAGGGCAAGTCGTGCGAGACCTTCAACCCGCTCGGCCCCTGGCTGGTCACCGCCGACGAGGTGGCCGACCCGCAGGACCTCGGCATGCGGCTGTGGGTGAACGGCGAGCTGCGCCAGAACGGCAACAGCAAGAACATGATCTTCGGCGTGGCCGAGATCGTCCGCTACCTGAGCGCGTTCATGGTGCTGGAGCCCGGTGACGTCATCAACACCGGCACGCCCGCCGGGGTCGCGCTCGGCCTGCCCGGCCAGCCGTACCTCAGGGCGGGCGACGTCGTCGAGCTGGAGATCGACGGGCTCGGACGGCAGCGCCAGACGGTGGGCCAGGCATGAGTGACTACCGGATCGTGGGCATGGAGACCCACGACATCCGCTTCCCGACCTCGCGGGAGCTCGACGGCTCCGACGCGATGAACCCCGATCCCGACTACTCGGCCGCCTACGTGGTGCTGAAGACCGACGACGGCTTCGAGGGGCACGGCTTCGCGTTCACCATCGGCCGCGGCAACGACGTGCAGACCGCGGCCATCAGGGCGCTGGAGCCGTACGTGATCGGCAGGGACGCCGAGGACCTCGGCGGCCTGTACAAGACGATGGTCTGGGACTCCCAGCTGCGCTGGCTCGGCCCGGAGAAGGGCGTCATGCACATGGCGGTCTCCGCCGTGGTCAACGCCCTGTGGGACCTCAAGGCCAAACGCGAGGGCAAGCCGCTGTGGCTGCTGCTCGGCGAGATGACCCCTGAGCAGATCGTCGACCTGGTCGACTTCCGCTACCTGAGCGACGCGCTGACCCGCGACGAGGCGCTGGCGATCCTGCGCAGGGGCGCCGCCGGCAAGGCCGAGCGGATCGCCTACCTCCAGGAGCACGGCTACCCCGCCTACACGACCTCCCCCGGCTGGCTCGGCTACGACGACGACAAGCTGCGCCGCCTGTGCAAGGAGGCCCTGGACGACGGCTTCGGGCAGATCAAGCTGAAGGTCGGCGCCGACCTCGACGACGACATCCGCCGCCTCAAGGTCGCCCGCGAGGTCTGCGGCCCCGACTTCCCCATCGCGATCGACGCCAACCAGCGGTGGGACGTGGGCGCGGCCATCCGCTGGGTCAACGCGCTGGCCGAGTTCGCCCCCCACTGGGTGGAGGAGCCCACCAGCCCCGACGACGTGCTCGGCCACGCCACCATCGCCAGGGCCGTCGCCCCGATCAGGGTGGCCACCGGCGAGCACGTCCAGAACCGCATGATCTTCAAGCAGATGCTGCAGGCGGGCTCGATGTCCTACCTCCAGCTCGACTCCGCCAGGGTCGGCGGCGTCAACGAGAACATCGCGATCCTGCTGCTGGCCGCCAGGTTCGGCGTGCCCGTCTGCCCGCACGCGGGCGGCGTCGGGCTGTGCGAGCTGGTCCAGCACCTGTCCATGTTCGACTACGTGGCGGTCACCGGGACGATGGAGGGACGGGTCATCGAGTACGTCGACCACTTGCACGAGCACTTCGAGGACCCGGTCGTGATCGAGCACGGCCGTTACGCCGCGCCGCGCCGCCCCGGCTTCAGCTCCGAGATGCGCCGCGCGTCCATCGCCGCCCACTCCTTTCCCGACGGTGAGGTCTGGAGGAACCAGTGACAGACATCAGAGCTCTCGTGACGGGCGGCGGATCCGGCATCGGGCTCGCCACCGCCGAGGCGTTCGCCGCCCGCGGCTGGCAGGTGGCCTGCCTGGACCTCAACCCGCCGGGTGATCCGTTCATCGCCGTCAAGGCCGACATCACCGACGACGACCAGGTCCGTACGGCTGTCGCGGAGGCCGCCGAGCGGATGGGCGGGCTCGACGTCCTGGTGAACAACGCGGGCATCGGCGCGCAGGGCACGATCGAGGACAACCCGGACGCCGAGTGGCAGCGGGTGTTCGACGTCAACGTGCTCGGCATCGTGCGGGTGTCGCGGGCGGCGCTGCCGTACCTGAGGCGGTCGGGCCACGCCTCGATCGTGAACACCTGCTCCATCGCGGCCACCGCGGGGCTGCCCGACCGGGCGCTCTACAGCGCGACCAAGGGCGCCGTGCTGTCGCTGACGCTGGCGATGGCCGCCGACCACGTGCGGGAGGGCATTCGGGTCAACTGCGTCAACCCCGGCACCGCCGACACCCCGTGGGTCGGCAGGCTGCTGGACGCCGCCGTCGACCCGGAGGCCGAGCGGGCCGCGCTCAACGCCCGCCAGCCGATGGGCCGCCTGGTCTCCGCGCGGGAGGTGGCCGCGGCCATCGCCTACCTGGCCGGCCCGGAAGCGGGCGCGACCACCGGCACCTCGCTCGCCGTGGACGGCGGCATGCAGGGCCTCCGCCTACGCCCGAGCAACGAGCAACACACCCCCCAAGAAGAGGCGACATCATGAAGTTCGGCCCCGTGGTCGCGAGCGCGGCCCTCCTGGCTCTCATCACCGCGTGCGGCAGCTCCACCGGGAGCGGCGCCAGCCCGCGCGCCGCCCAGGGCGGCGGCACCGGCGGAAAGATCGGTATCGACCACCCGCGGGCCGACTCCGACTTCTGGAACTCCTACATCAAGTACGTCCCGAAGATGGCGGCCGAGCTCAAGGTCGACCTGATGAACCCGACCAACTCCCAGAACGACGTGGCCAAGCTGGTCGCCAACACCCAGGCGCTGGTCAGCCAGGGCGCCAAGGTCATGGTCATGGCCCCGCAGGACACCGGCGCCATCGCCTCCACGCTCCAGCAGCTGGAGAACAAGAACATCCCGGTCGTGACCGTGGACACCCGTCCCGACAAGGGCAAGGTCTTCATGGTCGTCCGCGCCGACAACCGCGCGTACGGCACCAAGGCCTGCGAGTTCCTCGGCGAGAAGCTGGGCGGCAAGGGCAAGGTCGTCGAGCTGATGGGCGCGCTGTCGTCGGTCAACGGCCGTGACCGCGCCGAGGCGTTCCGCGAGTGCATGAAGACCAAGTTCCCCGGGATCACCGTCTTCGAGGAGCCCACCGAGTGGGACGGCGGCAAGGCCGCCTCCATGCTGCAGACCCGCCTGGAGCAGAACCCGGACGTCAAGGGCATCTACATGCACGCCGGAGGCGTCCACCTGGCGCCCACGCTGCAGGTGCTGAAGGCCAAGAACCTGCTGGTCGCCCCCGAGGACCCCAAGCACGTCTTCGTGGTGTCGAACGACGGCATCCCGCAGGAGTTCGAGGCGATCCGCAAGGGCGAGATCGACGCCACGGTCTCCCAGCCCGCCGACCTCTACGCGAAGTACGCGCTGTTCTACGCCAAGGCCGCCGCCGAGGGCAAGACGTTCAAGCCCGGCCCGACCGACCACGACTCGACCATCATCCAGCTGCCCAACGGTCTCGAGGACCAGCTTCCCGCTCCGCTCGTGACCAAGGAGAATGTCGACGACCCGAACCTCTGGGGCAACCAGGTCAAGTAATGAACATTCACGTTGAAGCCCGGAACATCGTGAAGCGCTTCGGCCCGACCGTCGCGCTGAACGGAGCCGGCATCTCCATCGCAGAGGGCGAGACCCACGCCCTTGTCGGCAGGAACGGCGCGGGCAAGTCCACGCTGGTGTCGATCCTGACCGGGCTCCAGCGCCCAGACGAGGGCGAGGTGCTGTTCTCCGGGCAGGCGGCGCCCGCTCTCGCCGACAGGGACGCCTGGCGGCGGCGGGTCGCCTGCGTCTACCAGAAGTCGACGATCATCCCCGAGCTGACGGTCGCCGAGAACCTCTTCCTCAACCGGCAGACCACCGGCGGGATGATCAGGTGGAAGGACCTGCGCGCCCGCGCCCGCGAGGTGCTGGACACCTACCAGGTCGACGTCGACGCCGACATGCTCGCCGGCGACCTCGGCGTCGAGCGGCGCCAGCTCGTGGAGATCGCCCGCGCGCTGTCGTTCGGCGCGACGTTCATCATCCTCGACGAGCCGACCGCCCAGCTCGACGGGCCCGCCATCGAGCGGCTCTTCGAGCGCATGCGCTCGCTGCGCGAGCAGGGCGTCACCATGATGTTCATCTCGCATCACCTGGACGAGGTGTACGAGATCTGCCAGAGCGTCTCGGTCTTCCGCGACGCCAGGCACGTCCTGACCAGCGCGGTCGCCGACCTGCCGCACGACGAGCTGGTCGCGGCCATGACCGGCGAGGCCACCGGCGCCTACGAGTACCGCTCCCGCACGCCCGGCACGGACGTGGTGATCGCGGCGCGGAACCTGTCGCTCAACGGCCGCTACAGCGACGTCGACCTGGAGGTCCGCTCGGGCGAGATCGTCGGCCTCGCCGGCTCGGGCAGCAGCGGCAAGATCGGTCTGGCCGAGACGCTGGTGGGGCTGCGCAGGGCCGACTCGGGCGTGGTGAACGTCAACGGCACCCCGATCAAGGACGTGCCGTCCGCGCTCAGGGCGGGTCTCGGGTTCGTCCCCCAGGACCGGCACCACGAGGGTTTCGTCCCGCTGCTGTCGATCGGGGAGAACGCCACCCTCCCCATCGCCCACAAGCTGGGCAGGTTCGGCTTCGTCTCGCCCGCGGCCAGGCGGGCGCGTGCCGTACGGATGATCGAGGATCTCGACATCAAGACCGAGGGGCCCGACCAGCCGGTCGGCGACCTGTCGGGCGGCAACGCGCAGAAGGTGGTGCTCGCCAGGGCGCTGGCCGACGACCCCCGGGCGGTCGTGGTGATCAACCCGACGGCGGGCGTCGACGTGAAGGCCAAGCAGTCGCTGCTCGGCGCGGTCGAGGACGCCGTGGACCGGGGAGCCGGAGCCGTGCTGGTCTCCGACGAGCTGGACGACCTGCGCGTCTGCGACAGGGTGCTGGTGATGTTCCACGGCAGGGTCGTGAAGGACGTGCCACGTGGGTGGAGTGACCACGAGCTCGTGGCCGTGATGGAAGGTATCGAACAGTGACAACCATGACCGCACCCGCACCGCGCCTCAAGCTGGCGAGGTTCCGCGACCTGACGCTGGTGCCGGTGATCGTGCTCTTGCTGGTCGTGGGCGCGTTCGTGGATCCGGTGTTCCTCAGTCCGGGCAACCTCATCAACGTCCTGCAGCAGCAGTCGGCGCTCGCGCTGGTCGTGCTGGCCGAGGCGCTGATCCTGATCGCGGGCAAGTTCGACCTGTCGCTGGAGTCGACGGTCGGCATGGCGCCCGCGATCACCGTGCTGATGATCCCCGCCGCCTCCGGCGCCATGGGGTTGCTGGCGATCCCCATCTGCCTGCTCATCGGCGCGGCGATCGGCGCGTTCAACGGCTTCCTGATCCTGAAGTTCCAGCTGTCGGCGTTCGTCGTGACGCTGGCCATGCTGATCGTCGTGCACGGCCTGCACCTGGGGCTGACCGGCGGCAAGAGCCTGTTCGAGCTGCCCGACTCGCTGCTCTACCTGGGCAGCGCCTCCTGGCTCGGGCTGCCCGCGGCCATCTGGATCGCGGGCGTGCTGTTCGCCGCCGGCATCGTCGTGCTCGGCTACTTCCGCCTCGGCCGGGCCCTCTACGCCATCGGCGGCAACGCCGACGCCGCCCGCGCCGCGGGCATCAGGGTGGAGCGGGTGCTGTGGAGCGTGTTCATCATCGGCGGGGCGCTGGCGGCGCTCGCCGGGGTCCTGGAGACCGGCCGCCTGGGCGGCATCAGCGCCAACCAGGGCGTGGGGTGGATCTTCATGGTCTTCGCCGCCGCGGTCATCGGCGGCGTCAGCATGGACGGCGGCAAGGGCACGATCTTCGGCGCGCTCACCGGTGTCCTGGTGATCGGCCTGGTGGAGAACATCCTCACGCTGCGAGGCGTCCCGGGTGAGTGGAAGCAGCTCGTCTACGGCGTGATCATCCTGGTGGCGTTGATGATCAGCCGGGTGGCCGGAGGGAAGGCGCAGGACTGATGCAGCGACTGGCGTTGCGGACCCGGCTCAAGGCCGGCTGCGAGGAGATCTACGACAAGGAGCACGCCGCCATCCCGGCCGAGCTGGAGGCGGCCATGCGGGAACACGGCGTCTACTCCTGGCGGATCTGGCGCGACGGCCGCGACCTGTTCCACTTCGTGGAGGTCGAGGACTACGCCGCCCTCCAGGACGCGCTGCGGGACCACCCGGCCGACCAGGCGTGGCAGGCGAAGATGAACCGCCTGCTCGACGGCGACTTCGACAAGCGCGCGGGCGGACTCAAACTGGTCTGGGAGATGCGGTGAAGCCGGCGCGGCCGGTCCTGTCCAGGCTCGGGTTCGGCGGCGCGCCGATCGGCAACCTCTACACCGAGGTCAGCGACGACGACGCGCGCGCGGCCGTCGACGCCGCCTGGGACACCGGGACGCGCCTGTTCGACACCGCGCCGCATTACGGCCTCGGCCTGTCCGAGCGCCGTCTCGGCGCGGCGCTGGCCGGGCGCTCGGGCTACGTCCTGTCCACCAAGGTCGGCCGGCTGCTGGTGCCCGCCGAGCCCGCCCCCGACCCCGACGGCTTCGCCGTCACGACCGGCCTGCGCAGGCAGTGGGACTTCTCCGCGGCCGGCGTCCGCCGGTCGATCGAGGAGTCCCTGGTACGGCTCGGCCTGCCCGCCGTCGACCTGGCCCTCATCCACGACCCGGACGACCACGCCGAGCAGGCGCTCGACGAGGCCTACCCCGAGCTGGCCGCGATGCGCGACGAGGGTCTGGTGAAGGCGATCGGCGTCGGGACGAACCAGTGGGAGCTCCCGCTGCGCTTCGTCCAGGAGACCGACATCGACGTGGTCATGCTCGCGGGGCGCTACACGCTGCTCGACCGTACGGGCCTGCCGCTGCTGGAGGAGTGCGCCGCCCGCGGCGTCCAGGTGATCGCGGCCGGCGTCTTCAACAGCGGCCTGCTCGCCACCGACGAGCCGGGCGCCACGTTCAACTACGCGCCCGCGTCCGCCGAGCTGGTGGACCGGGCCTCGAAGATCGCCGGGATCTGCGCCCGGCACGGGGTCACGCTGCCGCAGGCGGCCATCGCCTTTCCGCTGCGGCATCCGGCGGTGGCCTCGATCGTGCTGGGCGCCAGGACCGCGGACGAGGTGCGCAGGAACGCCGCCCTCGCTGACCGTCCGGTGCCGGACGAGCTGTGGGAGGAACTCGGCTAGCTGTCCCCGACCGGGAACGTGGTGCCGGCCGGGTACATGCCGGTGAGCGCCCGGCCGCACGCCCGGGGCATGACGGTGAGCGCTCGGGTCAGCGCGGGGGGCGCATGCCGGTGAGCGCCGTGTCCACCAGGGCGCTCGCGTACTCGTGGGTGAGCGGGCCGCCGCGCTGCATCCAGCGGTTGAGCAGCGGCCCCCACAGCAGGTCGATGGCCAGGTCGAGATCGAGGTCGGCGGCGAGCTGCCCCGCCTCCTGGGCCGCCCGCAGCCGCTTCCGCTTGATCTCGCGCATCGGCAGGTCGAGCCGTTCGGCGTAGGCGGCGGCCAGCTCGGCGTCGTGGACGATCTCGGTGTTGAGCGCGCGCATCGGCTCGTCGTAGCGGGGATCGTTCAGCTCGTCGACGGTGGCGTGGAGGACCGTCTTGAGGTCCGCCGCCAGGTCGCCGGTGTCGGGCAGGGCCGCCTCGTCGCCCGGCCCCCCGCCCATGGCCGCGAGGAAGGCGTCGAAGAGCACGGCGCCCTTGGACGGCCACCACCGGTAGATGGTCTGCTTGCCGACGCCCGCCCGCGCGGCGATGCCCTCGATGCTGAGCCTGGCGTAGCCGACCTCGGTCACGAGCTCGAAGGCGGCGGTGAGGATGGCCTGCCGGGAGGTCTCGCTCCGTCGGGCCGCGTTCGCTGTCACGGGCAGCAGCTTACCTAAGACGAGACGGACCGTCTTGACATTCCACATCCAGGCCCCCATAGTTGTCGACGTAACACGAGACGAACCGTCTCGACTCGTACAGATCGGAGCCTCACCCATGCGTACCGCCGATACCGCCAGGACCTGGTTCATCACCGGCGCCAGCCGCGGTCTGGGCCGCGCGTTCACCGAGGCCGCGCTGGAGCGCGGCGACCAGGTGGTCGCCGTGGCCAGGAACGTCGAGCCGCTGCGCGAGCTGGAAGCCGCCCACCCGGGCGACCTGCTCGTCCTGCCCCTCGACGTCACCGACCGCGCCGCGGTGCTCGCCACCGTCGCGACCGCCCACGAGCATTTCGGCAGGCTCGACATCGTCGTCAACAACGCGGGCGCCATGTCCGCAGGCATGGTCGAGGAGTTCACCGAAGAGCAGGCCCGAGCGCAGATGGAGGTCAACTTCTTCGGCGCGCTGTGGGTCGGCCAGGCCGTCATGCCGTACCTGCGGGCCCGGCGGGCGGGGCACATCGTGCAGATCTCCAGCATCGCCGGGCTCGGCGGCTTCCCCACGACCGGCCTCTACAGCGCGAGCAAGTTCGCGCTGGAGGGCATGAGCGAGGCGCTGGCCATGGAGGCGGCCCAGTTCGGCGTCAAGCTCACGATCGTGCAGCCCGGCGGGTACTGGACCGACCTCTACACCAGCATGACCGCCACCACGCCGCTGCCGCCCTACGCCCCGCTACGGGCCGAGCTGGAGAAGCAGTGGGCCGAAGGGTCGATCGACAGCGAGCCGCGCCTGGCCGCCCAGGCCGTGCTCGCGCTGGTCGACAGCGACGAGCCGCCGCTGCGGCTGCTGCTCGGCAGCATGGTGTACGACCTGGCCTTCGACATCTCGCGGCAGCGGATGGACACCTGGGCCGGGTGGGAGCGGGTCAGCCGCGCCGCCGAGCACGCCGTCCCCGCTCCAGGCGCCTGAAGGAGCGACCGGCGTCCGCGGGCTCCGGGCGGGGCGCGTGTCCCGGCTGGTGCGTTCGCGGGCGCCGGGCCGGTGGCGTGTCCCGGTCGTTCCGGGAGTGGACGTCCGGGCCGGGCGCGTCCGCGCAGGCCTTCCGGCCGTCACGCCTCCGCCGGGACGAAGATCCACGCCTTGGACTCGCCCTCCTCGTAGGGCGAGTCGAGGCGCTTGGCGACCACGCCGGGCAGGCCCTGGTCGCGGGCGGCCTGCCGTACCGGCTGGGCCTGGCCGGGCCACGCGGGCGCGGTCTGCCACCTGGCGCCCGCGATCTCCAGCGCCTCCAGCGCCGCCCTGCGCGTCCGGTACGGCTCGCCGACCAGTGAACGGCCGGCGTCGTAGAGCAGGTCGTAGGCGACGAACACCTCCTCGCCCGCCAGGGAGACGATCTCGCCGTCGAGCACCGCCGTCCGGCTGCCGAGCCGTTCGGCCAGCGGCCTCAGCAGCGGCACGTCGGTGCGCCCGCCCTCGATCGGCACCAGCGTCCTGCGCCCGCCCCACGCGAACTCGAAGGCGTAGTCCTCGGCGTTCCGCGGCAGCCTGGCGCGCCGCACGGGCAGCATGGGCAGCATGGGGGCCAGATCGGGCAGCGGATCCCGCGACGGGGGATCCATGCGGTGGATCATCCAGTTCTTGCCGTTCGTCTGGAACAGCGCGAACCTGCCCTGCGCCCGCTCCCCGTGCAGCACCACCTTGACCTCGCGGTCCGACCACTTCTCCGTCTCGTAGGTGCCGCGGTCCCAGATCGTCATCGTGCCGCCGCCGTACTCGCCGCGCGGGATCTCCCCCTCGAACGTCGAGTACTCCATCGGGTGGTCCTCGGTGTGGACCGCCAGGTGGTTGACCGCCGGGTCCTCGGGCAGGCCCTTCGGTATCGCCCAGGAGGCGAGCACGCCGTCGCGCTCCAGCCGCAGATCCCAATGCAGCGACCGGGCGTGGTGCTCCTGGATGACGAACGTGTCGTCGCCGCCCGGCTCGGGTGCCCGCTCAGGTACCGGCTCAGGCGTCTTCGCCGGGTCTCTCATGTCGCGATACCGCTCCAGCTTGTCGGCCACGACGTGGTTCTACCCGCGGCGTTCGTACCTGGTGATCCACAGGCCGGAAATCACCTCGATGTCCTCGATCCTGGTGAACCCGAGCCGCTCGTAGAGGGTCCGCGCCGGGACGTTGCCGCGGCCGGTGGAGACGACGGTCGTCCGGCCGTCCGCCCGGTCGAGCAGCTCGGCGACCAGCGTCCTTCCGATGCCCTGCCGGTGAGCGCGCGGATCGACGACGAGACGGTCGATGTCGACCAGGTCGTCGGTCTCCGTCCACGCCACCGCGCCCACCAGCATGCCCTCGTCGTCGAAGGCGCCCCGCCACGCCAGCGGCGCGGCGATCAGGTCGTCGAGCGTCTCGCGCAGGGGCGGGATCCGGTCGTCGCCGATGAGCTCGGCCTCGACGGCGTAGGCGGCGTGCTGCAGGTCCAGCAGGGTCCTGTCCGGTTCGAGATCATCTATCCGCATCCGCCGAGTATCCCAGCCCACCGCAGCCGACCGCCTGGTCCGAGCACCGGGGCGCGCCGGGACGCGCGGGTCCGCGCGCCGTGGTGGTGCGCCGGGAGAGCGTGCCGGGTCATGCGGCCCGGTCCGTGCGTCGCGGCGGTGGGGTGGGGCGGGGTTGTCCGGCGGCTCAGATGGTGGCGATCGGTTCGGGGGCGGCGACCGTGCACGTCGGAGCCACCTCCGGCCGCATGCCCCTGACCTCGGCCATGAACAGCGGCGACGGCAGCACGTACGGCTCGGCCGCCGCCAGGTCCACCTGGTAGCCCATGTCCTCCAGCGCCGCGATGCTGGTCCTACTGATCGGGTTGCCGAGCTGCGAGACCCTGCTGGTCATCAGCTCCACCCCGAACACCGACTCGCGCCAGTGCCCGCCCACGCTGCCGGGCCCGCCGACGTTCTCCACCGGGACGGCATGCGGTCCGGCCGCGCCCAGCAGCACCCCGAACTCCCTGCTCGCGGCCGGGCCCACGAAGGTCGGGTCGGGACCGCCGAGACCCGTCGACAGCCCCAGCGTCTCCCAGATCGTGCCGAAGCCCAGCGCGTGACCCATCTCGTGCACGATCACGTCGTGCAGCAGCCCCGTCTGCTCCATCCGGTCCAGGTCGAAGGTGTCGAACCGCATGACGCCGACCGCCGGGAGCGCGCTGCCGGACCTGAGGAGCAGGGGACCCGCCTGGCCGAGGATGTTGCCCTGCTCGGTGCCGGGACCGTCGATCTTCGCGCCCTCCGCGAGGATCACCAGGTCGTCGATCCGCTCGCCCGCCGCGATGCCGGCGGGGAGGCCCTCCAGCTCGGGGATCCGGACGTCGGGGAGGTCGCCCACGATGACCCGCGCCCAGCGGTCGGCGGCGGCGGCGAACGCCGCCTTCTGCGTCTCGCTCAGCCCGCCCATGAACCGGACCTCGATCGTGTACGGCGACTCGGTGTTCGCCAGGGCCTTCGCTCGCCGTGCGTCGGCACGCGCCAGATGGATGTCCATCTCCACCATCTCCTTGCGGCTCCTTGAGGTGTCGTCCAGGGCGAGTGTGGGCGACAGGGGAGGCGTCGCGCCTGAGTACGCCCCTACTCATCCATACGGGCTTGACATCATGCTGCCCTGCGCTAATCTCTTCATTAGAGAAGATAATCAATCAAAGCAGAATCTTGATAGATGAAGCTAACTGGAAGGGGAGCGACATGACCCGCGACACCGCCATCGAGAGCGACACCGCCGCCGTTCGCGCGCTGCTGGAGCGGGCGCGGGAGGCCTGGGACCGCGGCGACGGCACCGCCTACGGCGCGCAGTTCACCGCCGACGCCACCGACGTGACCTTCGTCGGCAGCGTCTACCAGGGCGGCGCGGAGATCGGCCGGGCCCACCAGGTCCTGTTCGACAGCTTCCTCAAGGGCAGCCGCCTGGCGATGGAGATCATCGACATCCGCTTCTACGGCCCGGACACCGCCGTCGTCGTCAGCCGCGGCGACGTCTACAAGAGCAGGCCGAAGAAGCTCGGCAAGGTGCAGACCTACACCGTCGTTCGCGAGGCGGACGGCCAGTGGCGGATCGCGGCCATCCAGAAGACCAAGCGGCAGGGGCTCATGGAGGCGATCTCCTTCATGTTCCAGCCCGCGACCCGGCCCCGCAGCGCCTGACTTCCAGGGCGCACAGCGTCACCCGTCGCATGGTTTGCTTGTCTCGTGAACGAGTCGGAGATCTCCCGCTATCTGGACAGATTCGGTGCGACGCGGCCGGCCGAACCGGACGCGGCCGGCCTGCGTGCCCTTCAGCGCGCCCACCTGAGAGCGGTGCCGTTCGAGAACCTGAGCATCCATCTCGGCGAGCCGATCTCCCTCGACCCCGGCGCGCTCCACGACAAGATCGTCGCGCGCCATCGCGGCGGATTCTGTTACGAGCTGAACGGGTTGTTCGCCGAACTGCTGACCGCGCTCGGCTACCGGGTGACCCTGCTGGCCGCCAGGGCCTTCCAGGGTGAGCGGCTGGGGCCGCTGTTCGACCACCTGGCGATCCGCGTCGATCTCGACGAGCCCTGGCTGGTCGACGTCGGATTCGGCGACTTCGCCGACGAGCCGCTGCGGCTCGACGAGCGGGCCGAGCAGAAGGACGACGCGGGCGCCGTCCAGGTCGTCCCCGCACCCAGCGGGCACGGCGACCTCGACATCGTCCACAAGGGCGACCCGGCCTACCGGCTGACCGCCCGGCCGTACGAACTGGCGGACTTCGGCCCGACCTGCTGGTGGCAAACCACCTCTCCCCAGTCGCACTTCACCAGGTCACCGGTCTGCTCCCTCCGCACCGCCGAAGGCCGGACCACGATCAGCGGCCGCAAGCTCATCCGGACGGTGAACGGCGAGCGCACCGAGCAGGTGCTGCAGGAGAGCGACCTCCGCGCCGCCTACCTCGACCACTTCGGGATCGCTCTCGACCGGCTCCCGTCCACGGGAACCGCGGCCACGGCGCCGTAGCCGGACAGGTGCGGCAGGGCCGGCTCCCGGTCGGAGTCGGCAATAGGGCCGCTCCACGGCACCTGGCCTCTCGCGGGGAGGGGGAGCAGGGGGCCGCCTGCCGTACGGTCCCCGGCGTGCGCGGCACCGGTCGCGCCGTGTCCCCGCCCGGCGGCGGTGAAAGTCGGCGGGCACCTCAACCTTTCGCCCGGTGGGTCGCGTTGGGTACCGGCGAGAGGAGATCACAGTGGATCGTCACGACGGCTTCGACGAGTTCGTGCAAAGCCGCCAGCAGGCGCTGATGCGGACCGCGTACCTGCTCACGGGAGACGCGCACCTCGCCGAGGGCCTGTTGCAGAGTGTGCTGATCAAGGTCGTGGGGCACTGGCGGAAGCTGTCCAGGGACGGCAATCCCGAGGCGCCGCCGTCAGAGGGCCTTCTGCAGCCAGGACTCCACCCCTGCCACGTGGACGACCGCCCACGACCGCGCCACCTCCGCCTGCCGCGACGCGATCGCCTCGTAGATCGCGATGTGCTGTTCCCGCGTCTTCTCCAGGGCGCCCTCCTGGGTGAGGCCGCGCCAGATGCGCGCCCTGGTGGTCGGGCCCGAGAGGCTCTCGATGAACGAGCACAGCACGGCGTTGCCCGACCCCTGGGCGATGCGCTGGTGGAAGGTGAGGTCGTTGGCCACCAGCTCCTCGATCGTCGGCTCGGGCGGCAGCGAGTCGAGCACCGCCTTCAGCTCGGCGATGTCCTCGTCGCTCATCGTGAGCGCGGCCATCGCGGTGGCGGCGGGTTCGAGGATGCGGCGCACCTCGAAGAACTGGATCACCGTGTCGTCGCGGTGCAGGTCGAGGACGAACGACATCGTGTCGAGCAGCAGCCGGGGTTCGAGGCTGGTGACGTAGGTGCCGTCGCCCTGCCGGACGTCGAGGACGTTGATGAGCGCCAGTGCCCGTACGGCTTCGCGCAGCGAGTTGCGTGACAGGCCGAGGCGTTCGGCCAGGTCGGCCTCCTTGGGCAGCCTGTCGCCCGGGGAGAGCTCGCCCGAGAGGATCATCTGCTTGATCTTGTCGATCGCCGCGTCGGTGACCGCCACGTATTCCCCCTAGACATCGGATGTCTAGGAGTGTACGGCCACGAACCGGACGGGATCGACCTCGGGGAGCCGCCGGATCAGGCCGCGGGCCTCCAGGGCGCGGAGGTGGGCGGCGGCCTCTCCCGCCGCCATGGCGCGGAGCGCGGGCGGGAGGTCGCCCCACGGGCGGTTCCAGGTCATGCGGGCGGCGATCTCCCAGATGGTGAGGGGCTCGCCGGCCAGGGTGGCCAGCGAGGCGAGCTTGTCCTCGTGGTGGGAGCGGATCTCGGCGGCGCGCGCCGCCGCGTCGGGGAAGGGCCACTCGTGGGCGGGGAGCGCCTCGGTACGGCCCAGCGCGGCGACCCGGTCGAGCGAGGACAGGAAATCCGCCAACGGATCTACATCGTCCCGGTCGTAGGGATAAATGCCGACGTGAGGAGTGATGTCGGGAAGGATGTGGTCGCCGGTGAACAGCCGGTCGGCGTCCTCCAGGTGGAGGCACAGGTGGCCGGGGGTGTGGCCGGGCGTGTGGATGGCTCGCAGGACACGGCCCGGCACGTTCAGCAGGTCGCCGTCGCGCACCGCCAGGTCGGGCTCGGCGGGCGGCTCCGGCCGTCCCTCACCGGCAGGAGGCAGCTCGGTCGCGCCCGCGCCCGCCCGCCGCAGCATCTCGGACTGGAAGGCGTGGTGCTCGTCCTCGCCGAGGTCGCGCATGAGCTTCACCAGGCGCGCGTCGGCCTCGTGCATCGCGATCCACGCGCCCGACTCCTCGCGCACGCGTCCGGCCAGCCCCGCGTGGTCCGGGTGGAAGTGGGTGACGACCACGCCGCGCACGTCCCGCACGTCGACGCCCACGGCCGCCAGGCCCGCGCGCAGCGCCTGCCACGCGTCGTGATGGTTCCACCCCGCGTCCACCAGCACTGGGCCGCCGGGCGTGTCGATCGCGTAGACGAGCGTGTAGCCCAGCGGGTTGCCGGGGATGGGTACCGGCACGCTGCTCACCCCGCCGCCGAGGTCCCGGGGCCGCTGGTCGGCGTACGCCCGGCGGCGCGTCGGCCTCCCGGCCCGCTCCGGCGTGGCGCCGGAGGGCTCCAGCGTCGGCCTCCCGGCCCGCTCCTGTGTGGCTTCGGAGTCCCGCGTCGGCCTCCCGGCCCCCTCCCGCGTGGCGTCGGAGGACTCCCGCGTCGCCTCTCTCGGGGGCTCGCCCCCGCTTCGCCGTACGGTCATGCGACGCGTTCCAGGATGGTGGCCGTGGCGAGCGCGCCGCCCGCGCACATGGTCACGAGGGCGGTCGACAGGTCGGCCCTCTCCAGTTCGTGCAGCGCCGAGGTCACCAGCCGGGCCCCGGTCGCCCCGACGGGGTGGCCGAGCGCGATGGCCCCGCCGTTGACGTTCACCCGGTCCATGTCGGGCTCGTGCACGGACGCCCAGGACAGAACGACCGCCGCGAACGCCTCGTTCACCTCGAACCTGTCGATGTCGCCCATGGCCATCCCGGCCCTGCCGAGCACCGCCGCCGTGGCGTCCACGGGGCCGTCCAGGTGGTAGTGCGGCTCGGCGCCGACCAGCGTCTGGGCGAGGATGCGGGCGCGTGGGCGCAGGCCGTGCCGCCGGGCCGCCTGCTCGCTCATCAGGAGCACCGCCGCCGCCCCATCGGACACCTGGGAGGAGGTGCCTGCGGTGTGCAGCCCGTTCTCGCCGAGCACCGGCTTCAGCGCCGCGAGTCCCTCCGTGGTCGTCTCGCGCAACCCCTGGTCCCTGGAGACCTCGCCCACCGGGACGATCTCCCTGGCGTACCTGCCGTCCGCCCACGCCTTGGCCGCGAGCCGCTGCGACCGGGCGCCGAACCAGTCGAGCCGCTCCCTGGTCAGCCCCCGCCTGCGGGCGATGCGCTCGGCCGCCGTGAACTGGTCGGGCAGGTCGATCGCCCAGTCGTCGGGCTTCGGCTTGGCGGGTAACACGTTGCTGCCGAGCGGCGCCCTGCTCATCACCTCGACCCCGCAGGCCACGCCCGCCTCGATCACCCCCGCCTGGATCAGCGCGGCGACCAGGTGCACGGCCTGCTGGGACGATCCGCACTGCGCGTCGATCGTGGTGACCCCGGCCTGGTACGGCAGGCCCGCGTACAGCCAGGCGTGCCGTCCGACGTGGCCGCCCTGCTCGCCCGCCTGCGTGACGCACCCGGCGAACACCTGCTCGACCAGGCGCGGGTCGATCCCCGCCCGGTCGACGAGGCCGTTGAGCGCCGCCGCGAGCACCTGGAGGGGCTTGCGCTCCGACAGCCATCCGTTCCGCTTGCCGATCGGTGTCCTGACGGCCTCGACGATCACCGGTGCGCTCATAGCTGCCTCCAGAATGATGCTCTGGAGGCAAAATGTAACGCGTTCTACTTTGCCGTGGAAGGCCTGATTTCCAGCACGATCTTCCCGACCGTCCTGCCGGTCTCGCCGAGCTCGTGCGCCTTGGCCGCCTCGGCCAGGGGGAACACGGCCGCGATCTCCGCCCGCAGCCGCCCCGCCTCCACCAGTGCCGCGATGGCCTTCATCGCCGCATGGTCCGGCTCGACCAGCACGTCGACCGCCCGCACGCCGCGCGCCTGCGCCTTGGCGGAAAGCTCGTCGTCCCGGCGCGACAGCACCAGCGACACCAGCGTGCCCCCGGGCCTGAGCGTCTCCAGCGAGCGCGGCCCGTAGTCGCCGCCGATCGTGTCGAGCACCACGTCGACGTCCTTCACCGCCGTGGCGAAGTCCTCGCTCCGGTAGTCGACCAGCTCGTCGGCGCCCAGCGAGCGGAGGAAATCGTGCTTGGCCGCGCTCGCCGTACCGATGACGTGGGCGCCGCGCGCCTTGGCGATCTGGACGGCCAGGTGGCCGACGCCGCCCGCGGCGGCGTGGACGAGCACCCGCCGGCCGGCCCGCACGCCCGCGGCGTCGACCAGCGCCTGCCATGCCGTCAGCGCGGCCAGCGGCAGCGCACCCGCCTGGACGTGGTCGACGCCGGCGGGCTTGCGGGCGAAGGTCCTGGACGGCGCGGTGACGTACTCGGCGAACGCGCCGTGCCCTGAGGGGTAGCGCAGCATGCCGAAGACCTCGTCGCCGGGCTGGTAGAGGGACACGCCGACGCCGACCGCCTCGACCACGCCGGAGACGTCCCAGCCGAGCACGAACGGCGGCCCGCCCAGAAAGCCGCCGCTCGCCCGGTGTTTCCAGTCGGTCGGGTTGAGCCCGGCCGCGTGCACCCTGACCAGTACCTCGGTCGGTCCCGGCGCCGGCACGGGAAGGTCGATCTCCTTGAGTACCTCTGGTCCGCCCAGAACATCCTGACTGATGGCTCTCATGTGGTACACCCTGCCCGAGGTGCCGGAAACGGGCCAGTGGCCCGATGGTCGAGGCCCTGTCCGGCGGAGCACGCCTGATGGCCCCGGCCGTCGCTTCGGCCGGGGCCGAAGCGATCCGGTCCTACGGTCGACGCCATGAACATCACGGACATGGCCACCGGGCATGTGACGATCACGCCGAGCATCCTGTACTTCGGGACGCCGGTCGTGCTGCTCTCCACCGAGAACGAGGACGGCTCGGCCAACCTCGCCCCGATCTCCTCGGCGTGGGCGCTCGGTCAGGTGGTCGTCATGGGCCTCGGCGTCGAGGGGCACACGGGGCGCAACCTCGCCGACCGGAGCGAGCTGGTGATCAACCTGCCGGAGCCGGGGCAGTGGGCCGCGGTGGAGCGGCTCGCCCCGCTGACCGGGTGCGACCCGGTGCCGGACACCAAGCGGGGCAGCTTCCGCTTCGAGCAGGACAAGTTCGCGGCCGCGGGGCTCAGGCCCGAGCCCTCCGACCTGGTCCGGCCGCCCAGGGTCGCCGGATGTCCCCTCCAGCTGGAGGCTCGTGCCGTCAGGGTCAGGCCCGACCTGTCGGGCGACTTCCTCATCGTGGAGGCCGACGTGCTCAAGGTCCACGCCGACCCGCGCATCGTCGTGCCGGGCACGCAGCACGTCGACCCGGCCCGGTGGAGCCCGCTGATCTACAACTTCCGGCACTACTTCGGGCTCGGCCACGAGCTCGGCCACAGCTTCCGTTCCCAGACCCCGCGTCGCGGCCCCGGATCGCCCGCGTGAGCGAGGTCAGAGGCCGGACAGCAGGCGGGTGGCGGCGATCTCGATGCGGCGCTGGATCTGCTCGTACGTGCGCCGCCCGCGCAGCATCTCCAGGAGTTCCTGCACCCACACGCTCGACAGCAGCCCGGTCAGGATCAGGTCGTCCTCGGCGGTCTGCTCGCCGCCGGCCACCCGCAGCAGCAGCCCGGCCATCCGGTCGCCGAACGGGGTGTCGACCTCGGCCATGATCAGGGATCGGATGAGGGCGTCGGCCAGCTCCGGCTCGCGCATCAGCCCGCGCGTGGCCCTCATGAGCACGTCGACCGCCCGCCCCGCGGCCGTCGGAGCGTTCGGCGGGCGCCGCTCGATGCTGCTCTCCAGCAGGTCGATCTCCTCGCCGACGACCGCGACGACCAGGTCCATCTTGGAGGGGAAGTAGCGGTAGAGGGTGCCGAGGGCGACCCCTGCGCGTTCGGCGACCGTGCGCATCTGCATGGCCTCGACGCCGCCGCGCGAGGCCAGGGCGGCCGCGGCCTGGACGATGCGCTTGCGGCGCTGGTGCTGGCTTCTGGTGCGGACACCGGCGGCGGGCTGGTCCTCCTTGCCGGGAGGCGTGGGGAGAGTCGCATGCGGAGGGCGCATGAGAACACGTTATCCGATGTCCGTGTCGTCCCGCTTGTTACTCGCGAGTCACAAGGAAGCGCATGTCTGCCGCATGTCCCAGGAGACGGGGGATCGCGCATCGGGGGCGGGCACTGGACAGATATTAGAATCTGTTCTAGTTTGTGGCGCGGTTGACCGAGCGCTTGCTGGGAGGCGGGATGACCGCGGACACCCTCGCCGGCTTACTCGCGCGCAGAGCCGCCGACGACCGTCCAGGCCTGCTGTTCGAGGACGCCATCTGGACGTGGCGGGAGGTCGTCGCGGCCTGCCGGGCCCGGGCGGCGGCACTGGCGGGGGCCGGGCACGTGGGCGTGCTCTGCGACAACGTGCCCGAGCTCGTCTTCCTCATCGGCGCCGCCGCGCTGGGCGGCCCCGTGGTCGTCGCGCTCAACACCACGAGGTCCGCCGACGAGCTGGCCAGGGACGCCCGCGCCACCGATGTGGGCCTCCTGCTGTGGGACCCGCCGTACGGCCCGACCGCCGCCTCCCTCGGCCTGCCCGCCTTCCCCCTCGCCGACCTCGCGCACTCCGCTCCGCCGCGGCCGCCCGCCGGGGTGACGAGGCAGGACGGCACGGACGGCTCGCCCGGCTCGCCCGGCGAGCTGGTGATGCTGATCTTCACCTCGGGCACCTCGGGCGCCCCCAGGGCGGTGCGGATCACCCAGCGGAAGATCGCCGTCCCCGGCCTCAGCCTCGGCGCGATGCTCACCCCCGACGATGTCGTCTACTGCTCGATGCCGCTCTTCCACTCCGGGGCGCTCATGGCCGCCTTCGCCCCCGCCGTGGCCTCGGGCGCCGCGCTGGCCGTCCGCAGGAGGTTCTCCGCCTCGAACCTGCTGCCGGACGTCCGCCGCCACGGCTGCACCTACCTGCACTACGTCGGCAAGGCGCTCTCCTACGTCCTGGCCACGCCCCGGCGGCCGGACGACGCCGACAACCCGCTGCGCATCGCGTTCGGCAACGAGGGCAGCGCGACCGCCGTCCGCCGCTTCGGCGAGCGTTTCGGCTGCCACGTGATCGACGCGTTCGGCTCGACGGAGAGCGCCGTGTCGATCTCGCCAGACCCCTCCGGCCCTCCCGGATCGCTCGGCCGGCTCCCCGACGGCGTCGAGATCAGGAACCCGCTGACCGGCGAGCGCTGCGCCCCCGCGACCATCGAGGACGGCCGGCCCACCAACCCCGACGAGGCGATCGGCGAGCTGGTCAACGTGGCGGGCCTCGGCTTGTTCGACGGCTACTACAACGACCCGGTCGCCGACGCCGAGCGGATCAGGCAAGGCGCCTACTGGTCGGGCGACCTGGCCTACGCCGACGCGCACGGCTACGTCTTCTTCGCGGGCAGGGGGACCGAGCGGCTGCGCGTGGACGGCGAGAACCTGGCCGTGGCGCCCATCGAGGCCGCGCTGCGCGAGTTCGACGGGGTGGTGGAGGCCGCGGTGTATCCGGTCCCCGACGCCGCGGCGGGCGACCAGGTGATGGCGGCGCTCGTGCTCGACCGGCCGTTCGACCCGGCCGCCTTCGCGGCCTTCGCCGCCGGGCTGGGCGCCAAGGCCGTACCCCGGTACGTCCGCCTGTGCCGGGAACTGCCGCAGACGCCGTCGCACAAGGTCGTCAAGCGCGTCCTGGCCGGCGAAGCCTGGCGCACCGCCGACCCCGTCTGGTGGCGTCCCCCCGCCAGGGGCACGACGGGTTTCCTGAGGCTGACAGGGGAGGACATCAGCGTGATCGAGGACGAGTTCGCCCGGCACGGCCGTACGCACCTACTGGAGAGCTGAGTGGATTTCACCCTGGACGAGACCCAACAGGACCTGCGCACCCTCACCGCCGACCTGCTGGCGAAGGACCCGAGCTGGTCGGCCATGGAACGGGCCGGACTGGCCGCCATCTGCACCCCCGAGGAGGGCCTCGGCGCGGTGGAGATGGCCGTCGTCCTGCGCGAGGTGGGCGCGGCGGCGGCCGACGTGCCCGCGCTGCCAGTCCTCGCCGCCACCCTCGCCATGGCCGCGTACGGCAGGCAGGTCGACGGCCTGCCCACCGTCGCGGTCAAGGGCATGAGCGCCCCCTACGCGCAGCAGGCCACGCACGCCCTCTACGCCACCGGCGAGGGCCTGTTCCTCACCGACGACTTCCAGGTCGTCCCCGAGTTCACCGCCACGGGCGAGCCGTCCGGCACGATCGTTCCCGGCCGCAGCGAGAAGCTCGCCGACCCGGGGCACGACCTGCGGAAGATCGTCACGGTCGCCGTCGCGGCCCAGGCGAGCGGCGTCCTGGCCGGAGCGCTCAAGCTCACCACCGACCACATCAAGAACCGCCGGCAGTTCGGCCGCCCGCTGGCCGAGTTCCAGGCCGTCACCATGCAGATCGCCGACGTGTACATCGCCTCGCGCGCCCTCGACGTCGCGATGTGGTCGGCCGCGTGGGGCATGGACGGCGACGACGCGGCCATCGCGGGCTTCCACGTCTGCGAGGCGTTCCGGGCGCTGTTCACCTGTCAGCACCTGCACGGCGGCCTCGGCCTCGACGTCACCTACCCCCTGCACCGCTACTTCGGCCACGCCAAGCACCTGTCGCACCTGCTCGGCGGCGCCGACGCCCAGCTCGACCTGATCGGAGCGCACCTCTGATGCTGATCGACCTGACCCCTGAGCAGCGCAGGCTCCGCGACGAGCTGCGCGAGTACTTCCAGGCCTGCCTCACCGCCGAGGACCGCAAGAAGATCGCCGAGGACCCGTTCGGCCACGCCTACATGGACCACTGCCGCCGGCTCGGCAGGGACGGCAAGCTCGGTCTCGGCTGGCCCAAGGAGTACGGCGGAGCCGGCTACGGCCCGCTGGAGCAGCAGATCTTCGCCAACGAGATCGCCAGGGCCGCCGTGCCGTACCCGATCATCACGCTGCAGACCGTCGGCCCCACCCTCATGCAGTACGGCACGCCGAAGCAGAAGGACTTCTTCCTGCCGCGCATCCTCGCCGGCGAGTGCCACTTCGCCATCGGCTACAGCGAGCCCGAGGCGGGCACCGACCTGGCCGCGCTGCGCACGACCGCGGTGAAGGACGGCGACCACTACGTCGTCAACGGGCAGAAGATCTTCACCAGCGGCGCGCACTACGCCCAGTACATCTGGATGGCCGCGCGCACCAACCCCGACGCGAAGAAGCACAAGGGCATCACGATGATGATCGTGGACTGCGCCGACCCGGGCTACTCGTGGACGCCGATCATCACCATGGACGGCCGCCACCACACCAACGCCACCTACTACCAGGACGTCAAGGTCCCCGAGGACATGGTGGTCGGCGAGGTCGACAGGGGCTGGGACCTGATCGTCAACCAGCTCAACCATGAGCGGGTCACGCTCGGCCCCGCGGGCAACCTGGCCCAGACCTACGACCGTTTCCTGGCGTGGGCCCGCGCCAAGGACCTGCTCGACGTCCAGGACGTGCGGCGCGCGGTCGCCAGGATCCACGCCTACTACCGCACGAACGAGCTGCTCAACTGGCAGGTCGCGGCGAACATGGACCTCGGCTGGCTGGGCGCGCCCGACGCCTCCGCCACCAAGATCTACGGCTCCGAGCGGATGCAGGAGATCGGCAGGATCGTCTGCGACGTCCTGGCCAGGTACGGCGACCCGGCCGACCCCGAGACCGCCCACCTCATGGAACGGGTGGACCACGGCGTGAAGGGCGCGGTCGTGCTCACCTTCGGCGGCGGCGTGAACGAGGTGCAGCGCGAGCTGATCGCCATGCTGGGGCTGTCGCTGCCGAGGCCGCCGCGATGATCGGCCACGAGGAGCTCATGGAGCTCGCGAGCAAGCAGATCGCGCTCGGCGAGGTGGACGGCACGCCCGCGCCGGACCCCGTCAACGAGCCGATGATCAGGCACTGGCTCGCCGCGATGGGCGACACCAACCCCGTCTACCTGGCCGACGGGCTGGCGCCGCCCGCGATGGCGCAGGTGTGGACGATGCAGGGGCTCGGCCCCCGCCAGTCGTCACCGGTCGACCAGATCATCACCGCGCTCGACGACGCCGGATACACCGGGGTGGTCGCCACCAACTGCGAGCACACCTACCACCGCTACCTGCGGCTGGGGGAGCGGGTCAGCGCCGCCACCCGCTTCACCGAGCTGAAGGGCCCCAAGACAACGGCACTCGGCGAGGGCTACTTCGCCACCTGGAACGTCACCTGGTACTCGGAGGACGAGGCGGTCGCCGAGATGCTCTTCCGGGTCCTCAAGTTCCGGCCCAAGCCCAGGCGGAAGCCGTATCCGCTGAGGCCGGCCATCAACCAGGACACCGCCTTCTTCTGGGAGGGCGTCAAACAGGGCGAGCTGCGCATCCAGCGCTGCGGCGACTGCGGCGAGCTCAGGCACCCGCCGGGGCCGCTGTGCCCGTCGTGCCGGTCGGCCAACCGCGACCACGTGGTGGCCGGCGGGGAGGGCACCGTCTACAGCTTCGTCGTGCACCACCACCCGCCCGTCCCGGGAAGGGAGGCGCCCTTTGTGGTGGCTGTGGTGGAGCTGCCGGAAGGGGTGAGGATTGTGGGCAACATCGTGGACTGTCCGGTTGAAGACGTGGGTATCGGTATGGAGTTGCGTGTGACCTACGTCTCTATAGACGCTGAACTGACCCTTCCTCTGTGGGCACCGCGGGAGCCGTGATGCGTACGCTGACCGAAGGACAGGCCGAGATCGGATCGGTGCTCCCCGAGCTGTCGATCGACCTCACCCCCACCCTGATCGTCTCCACGGCGCTGGCGACCATGGACTACACCCCCGTCCACCACGACGTCGAGGGCGCCCGCGCCCAGGGCTCCAAGGACATCTTCCTCAACATCCTCACCACGATGGGGCTGGTCGAGCGGTACGTCACCGACTGGGTCGGCCCCGAGGCGGTCATCAAGCGCATCAACGTCAAGCTCGGCGTGCCCGCCTACGCCGGCGACCGGCTGTCGTTCAGCGGCGCCGTCGTCGACGTCGAGGACGGCGAGTACACGGTCGAGGTCCGCGGCAAGGTAAGCCTCGGCGACCACGCCACCGCCACCGTCGCCTTCCGGCTGGCCGACTCCGGTACGGCACGGCCGCGGGAGGGCGCGTGAACTCGCGGGCGGCGATCGCCGGCATCGGGGCCACGGAGTTCAGCAAGGAGTCGGGGCGGTCGGAGTTACGGCTGGCCGCCGAGGCCGTGCTCGCGGCGCTCGACGACGCGGGGCTGACGCCGTCCGACGTGGACGGGCTGGTCACCTACACGCAGGACACCAACCAGGAGATCGCCGTCGCCCGCGAGGTAGGCATCGGCGACCTGACCTTCTTCTCGCGCGTCCACTACGGCGGCGGCGCGGCGTGCGGCACCGTCATGCACGCGGCGATGGCGGTCGCGACGGGCGCGGCCGAGACCGTGGTCTGCTACCGCGCCTTCAACGAGCGCTCGGGACGCAGGTTCGGGCAGCCCGACGCCAGGGTGGGCGGCGAGCCGTCCTCCCAGGGGCTCGAGATGAGCTGGCACGTGCCGTACGGGCTGATGACGCCGGCGGCGTGGGTGGCGATGTTCGCGCGCAGGTACATGCACGTCTTCGGGGCAACCTCCGAGGACTTCGGCAGGGTGGCGGTGGCGATGCGCCGGCACGCGGCCACCAATCCCGCGGCGTGGTTCCACGGCAGGCCGATCACGCTGGAGGAGCACCAGGCGTCGCGGTGGATCGTGGAGCCGCTGCACCTGCTGGACTGCTGCCAGGAGAGCGACGGCGGGGTCGCGGTCGTCGTGACGTCGGCCGAGCGGGCGCGCGACCTGCGGCGCTCGCCCGTGGTGATCGCCGCGGCGGCGCAGGGCTCCGGCGCGGGCCAGATGATGATGACCAGCTACTACCGCGACGACATGACCGGCCTGCCCGAGATGTCAGTCGTCGGCCGGAAGCTGTGGGAGATGTCCGGCCTGTCGCCCGCGGACATCCAGACGGCGATCCTCTACGACCACTTCACCCCGTTCGTCCTCAACCAGCTGGAGGAGCTCGGCTTCTGCGGCAGGGGAGAGGCCAAGGACTACGTGAAGGACGGCGGCATCGAGCTCGGCGGCCGCCTGCCGGTCAACCCGCACGGCGGCCAGCTCGGCGAGGCCTACATCCACGGCATGAACGGCATCGCCGAGGCCGTCCGCCAGATCAGGGGCACCTCGGTGAACCAGGTGCCGGGCGCGGCCAACGTCCTGGTCACGGCCGGGACCGGCGTGCCGACCAGCGGTCTGGTCCTCACCGCGGACCGCTGAGCAGGGACCGATGAGCAGGGACCGATGAGCGGGGACCGCTGAGCAGGGAGGCGGCGGCGCGCCCGCCGCCTCCCTACGACTACCTGGGGAGCCGGAGAAATCACCGGCATCTCCCCGGCGATCCACCGGAACGCTTCCCGGCGATCCGGTGGAAGGCCTGCGTCTACATGGGGATCCAGAGGAACACCAGCATCGCGATCGCCAGGCAGGCAAGGAAGCCGATCAGCTCCCACGCCCAGTCGTGGTGGCGGCGCCGCTTGCGCTTCTTCTTGCTCGCGGCCTGCTTCGGCGCGGGCCGCTTCGGCTTGCCACCCGCCGGCTTGCGCGAGTCCTTCGCCGACTGCTCGGCGGCGGCCTTCTTCGCGGCACCGGCCTGCTTCGGCGCGGGCTTTCCGAGGGCGTTCGCGCTCCGCCCGGCCACCGCGTCCTTGAGGACACCGGCGGCCCGCGCCGCCACCGACCCCTGCGGATCGCCGGAGGTCTGGGCCGACCCCTTCCGATCACCGGAGGGCCGCGCCGTCGCGATGCCCGCCGGGCCACTGACGGCCTGCCCGGTCCGGACGTCTACCGGGCCATCGAGGGGCTGTCCGGTCCGGGTGTCTGCCAGGCCGCCGACGGCCTGTCCCGCCCGGGCGTCCGCCGGGTCACCGAGGGTCTTCCCGATCCCGCCCTCTACCGGGCCACCGACGGCCTGCCCGATCCGGGTGTCTGCCGGGCCGTCGACGGTCTGCCCGATCCCGCTCTCTACCGGGCCGCCGACGGCGTGCCCGATCCGGGTGTCTGCCGGGCCGTCGACGGTCTGCCCGGTCCCGGTGTCTGCCGGGACACCGACGGGCCGCCCGGTCGCGAGGCTTTCCTGGGTGCCGGTGGTCGGCGCGGGTGCGGGGATCTCCCCTGGGGCGGGAGGCAGCACGTAGACCGGCTCCTTCGCCGGCCTGCGCGGCACGAACAGGCTCGCCGGCTCCTCCCTCGGCTCGCCCTTGTGCACCAGCAGGTCGGCGAGCGCCGCGCGGTCGCGGGCGCGCATGGGCAGGTCCACCGGATCGTCGGCGGGCGCCACGGGAGGCGGCGCCGCCGCCCACGCGTCGTCGAGGATGTCGCCGCCGACCAGCGGAGCGGGACGCGCGGCCCCGGCGGACGGACCGAACGTCGCGGACGTGCCGGGCGTCCCGGCGACGTCGGGCCTGCGGGAGGTGCCGGGCGTGCCGAAGGCGGTGGGCCTCGGGGTGGTGGAGGGCTTGCCGGGCCTGCTGAAGGCGTCCCAGGCCGCCGGAGCGTCGAGCACGTCGGCGGGGGTGGGCGCCTGCAGCGCGGGCGGGCGCGCGGTCAGGGTGTCGCGCAGCTTCGGCATCGGCGCCGTCGCCGCCTCGTGGGTCGCGATCTTGGCCGGGTCCGGCGGGGTGAGCAGCTCGGTCGGGAACAGCCCCGTGTTCGTCGCCGGATCGGTCTCGCTGAGCGGTACCGGCCAGACGGGGGCCGTCGGCCACATCGGCTTGACGAACAAGGAGCCCGCCACGGGCGCCGGAGCCGGGGCGGACGCGGCGGGGCGCGGGCCCAGCAGGCGCGTCCTGAGCGCCTCGGGCGGCGGGCGCCACGGCAGGCGGCCGAGCACGTCGCGAAGGGGCGACACGCCCAGCGCGCCGTACACCTCGGCGACCGGCTGGTCGGGGCCAGGCCCCGCGGCGGTCAGCGCGGACGTCAGTGACTGGCGGAAGCGGAGGGCGGCGTTCTGGATCAGCTCGACCGCGGTGTCCTTGGCCACGTCGAGCACCCAGGCCAGTTCGTCGTCGGTGAGCCCGATGACGACGGACAGCATGAGCACTTCGCGCTGGTGCGGGCGCAGGTCGCGCAGGACGCGCTCGACGAGCGCGGTGGCGGGGTCGACGAGGGGATCGATGACGGGAGGCGCGTAGACGATGTCGCGGCGGTAGATCTCCCGCCGCGCGAGCGCGTACAGCGCGGCACGCGGCGGCTCCACGGAAGGCACGCTGGACAGGACGGCTTCCAGCGCGTCGGAGGCGGAGCCCGGGTCACCGAGCTGGTCCGCGCAGTAGGCGAACAGCCCGGCGGCGTGACGGTCGTAGAGCTCGGCGACCAGATCCTCGCGAGATCGCTGATCGGTGAGCGGGTGGGTCACGGGGCCGTATTCCTCTGTAAGAAGAGTGGACGCTGGGGATGAGGGGGCGGCGTCGGAGCGTTGCAGGCAATCATGCCGGTTGCCGAGGCGGAATGCACCCTTGGATGCCCATTTAGTCATCGCCTGAAGCGGTTCACGTCGGGGCCAACGGGACACAGGAGTATCGCCCGCCGTAGTCTGTCGAGCAGAGATCATGGGGCGGGCCGCGGCCCCGCCGGTCGAGCGAGAGGTCGCGCATGATCACCTTTGACTCCGTCACCAAGCGTTACCCCGACGGTTTCGTGGCCGTGGACAACCTGTCCATGGAGGCTGAAACCGGGCAGATCACCGTCCTGGTCGGCCCCTCGGGATGTGGCAAGACCACGACACTGCGAATGATCAACAGGATGATCGACGCCAGCGAGGGGCGGATCCTGCTCGACGGCGCCGACGTCAAGGAGATCGATCCCCCGACGCTGCGGCGCGGCATCGGCTACGTCATCCAGCAGGCGGGGCTGTTCCCGCACCGCAAGATCGTCGACAACGTCGCGACCGTGCCGTACCTGCTGGGCTGGGACCGGAAGAAGGCCCGCGATCGGGCCATGGAGCTGCTGGAGCGGGTCGGGCTCGATCCCAAGATGGCCCAGCGCTACCCCTTCCAGCTCTCCGGCGGCCAGCAGCAGCGCGTCGGCGTGGCCCGCGCCCTGGCCGCCGACCCGCCCGTGCTGCTCATGGACGAGCCGTTCAGCGCGGTCGACCCCATCGTGCGCACCTCGCTGCAGGACGAGCTGCTCAGGCTGCAGTCGGAGCTCAACAAGACGATCGTGTTCGTCACCCACGACATCGACGAGGCGATCAAGCTCGGCGACCGGGTGGCCGTGCTGCGCGTCGGGGGCAGGCTCGCCCAGTTCGCCGACCCCAAGACGTTGCTGTCGGAGCCCGCCGACGACTTCGTGCGCGAGTTCCTCGGCAAGGACCGCGGCATCAGGCGGCTGTCGTTCGTCTCCAGCGAGCACCTGCGGCTGCGTACGGACCTGATCGTCCCCGCCTCCTCGCCGGACACGGCCGCCGCGCCCGGCGCCTGGCTCATGGCCGTCTCCGAGGACGGCAGGCCGGTGGGCTGGGTGGGCCGCGACGAGCCGTTCGGCACCTACGTCCACGGCAAGGACTCCATGCGGGCGGCGCTCGACGCGGCCCTGTTGTCCCCGTCGGGGCAGGCGGTGGCGGTCGACCCGGAGGGCAGGGCCGTGGGCATCGCGACCCGGCAGGCGCTCGACGAGGCGCTGGGGGAGGCCGCCGATGGATGACGAGCAGCCGCTGTTCAAATGGAGCTGGGTCGAGAGCAACTGGAACTCCGACTCGCCGAACAGCATCGTCAACCTGCTCCAGGCGCACATCGTGATGTCGATGGCGCCCGTCGTGCTCGGGCTGCTCCTCGCGCTGCCGCTCGGTCTGGCGTGCGTGCGCTGGCGCTACCTCTACCAGCCCACGGCGGCCGTCATGAACGTGATCTACGCCCTGCCGTCGCTGCCGCTGTTCATGCTGCTGATCCCCCAGACGGGCCTCACCCAGCTCACCGTGATCATCCCGCTCACCTTCTACGCCCTGGCCGTCCTGGTCCCGGCCGTGGTCGACGGCATGGGATCGGTGCCCGACCACGTCAGGCAGTCGGCGGTGGCCATGGGCTTCACGCCCCTGCGCCGCCTGGTCCTGGTCGAGCTGCCGATCGCGGTGCCCGTCGTGCTGGCCGGGCTGCGCGTCGTCACGGTCTCCAGCATCAGCCTGGTCAGCGTCGGCGCGCTCATCGGGCAGGGCGGGCTCGGCAACCTGTTCACCGACGCCTTCCAGCGCGACTTCTACACCCCCGCCATCGCGGGCATCGTGCTCATCGTGCTGCTGGCCCTGGTCGGCGACGGCATCGTGCTGGCCGCGCAGCGCCTGCTGACCCCCTGGGTGCGGGCCAGGAGGGCGTCATGAACTGGATCATCGACTTCTTCACCGACCCCGCCAACTGGTCGGGGCCCGACGCCATCCCCGCCCGGCTCCTGCAGCACCTCGGCTTCTCCGTGGCCGCGCTGGCCCTCGCCGCGCTCATCGGGATCCCGCTCGGGCTGCTGATCGGCCATACCGGGCGCGGCTCGGTGGTCGTGGTCGTCAGCGCGAACCTGGCCAGGGCGCTGCCCACGCTCGGCCTCCTGGTGCTGATCGTCCTGCTGCTCGGCACCGCCGGCATCTGGCCGGTGCTGATCCCGCTGGTGGCGCTGGCCGTACCACCGATCCTGGTCAACACCTTCGAGGGCGTCAGGGGAGTCGACCCCGACCTGCGCGACGCCGCCTACGGGATGGGGCTGCGCGGGCCGCAGGTGCTGTTCGGGGTGCTCGTGCCGGTCGCGCTGCCGCTGATCATGCTGGGGCTCAGGCTGGCGGCCGTCCAGGTGGTGGCGACGGCGGCGGTGGCCGCCTACGTCGGCCTGGGCGGGCTCGGACGTTACATCATCGACGGATTGGCGACACAGGACTACGAGAGTGTCGTCGGCGGTTCTGTACTGATCGTCGGCTTCGCTCTCGCGGTCCAGGGGCTGTTCACGCTCGTGCAGCGGCTCACGGTGTCCCCGGGGGTGAGCCGGCGACTGCGGGTTCGATAATCTCTCCAATACCCCCCGTTTAGAAGGGAATTACGCATGAGGCGCATATTCGGCACCGCGGCGGTGCTGCTGTCGGCGATGCTCACCCTGTCCGCCTGCGGTGGCGGCGGCAGCGGGAGCAACCCGCTGAACACCACCACCAGTGCCGCCCCGACCGGGTCCGCGCCCGCGACCGGCGGGGGAACGGCGGTCGTAGGCTCGTTCAACTTCCCCGAGAGCGTGCTGCTGGGCAGCATCTACGCCCAGGCGCTCAAGGCCAAGGGTGTCAACGTCACGGAGAAACCGAACATCGGCAGCCGCGAGGTCGTCTACAGCCAGGTCCAGAGCGGCGGGCTCACCGTCCTGCCCGAGTACAACGGCGCGCTGCTGTTCTTCGTCGACCCCAAGTCGACGGCCGCCTCGACGGACCAGGTCAACAGCGAGCTCAAGAGCAAGCTGCCGGCCGAGCTCGAGATCATCGACTCCTCGCCGGCGCAGGACAACGACTCGCTGACGGTCACCAAGGCGACGGCCGAGCAGTACAAGCTGACCAGCATCGAAGACCTCGCCAAGGTCTCCAAGAACATGACGGTCGGCGGGCCGCCGGAGTTCAAGAAGCGCCGCGAGCAGCAGTTCAAGGACGTGTACGGCCTGGAGTTCAAGGAGTGGAAGCCCACGGGCGACACGACGGCCGACGCGATCAAGGACGGCACCGTGCAGGCGGGCAACGTCTTCACGACCGACCCGAAGATCATCATCAATGACATGGTGTCGCTGCAGGACCCCAAGAACGTCTTCAGCGCCCAGAACGTGACGCCGCTGCTCAACAAGGCCGCGGCGACCGACACGATCAAGACCACGCTCAACGCGGTGTCGGCCAAGCTGACCACCGAGAACCTGACGCAGATGATGCAGAAGATCTCGGTGGACAAGGACGACCCGGCGACGGTGGCCAAGGAGTGGCTGTCCTCCAACGGCCTCCTGTAGCGCGCGCCGGCGACGACGCCCGCCCCCGGTGAACGGCACGGCCCTCACCGGGGGCGCTTCGCGTGTGGGGGTTCCCCCCTCGCCGGACGCGATGAACGGGCCGACCGGGCGAGTGCCCGGGTGCGCCCGGCGGAAACTCGATGGACGAGGCGACCCAGGCGATGCAATAGTCCCGCCGTGACCGCGACCACCGCCTCCTCCGTACCCGTCTCCCTGGCCGGCGGCCTCGTCCTGCGGCAGGCACAGCCCGCGGACCTGGACCAGATCGGCGCGCTTCTCGCCGAACGCGGTGAACCGGCCGACGCCCTCGACCACCGGCTGGTCGTCCAAGACCCCGACGCCGGCTGGTCCGCCTGCGCCGTGGTCGTCGACGGCGACCGGGTCGTCTCCACCGCGACGCTCCTCGACGAAGACGTCCGCATCGGCGGCATCCACCTGCCGGCCGGCCAGATCGAGCTGGTCGCCACCGACCGCGAGTACGAGGGGCGGGGGCTCGTGCGGGCGCTGGTGCGATGGGCCCACGACCGCTCCGCCGCCCGCGGCCACGTCATCCAGGTGATGATCGGGATCCCGTACTTCTACCGGCTGTTCGGCTACGAGTACGCCATCGACATCCCGCAGGCGCCGGCCGTACGCACCCCCCCGCCCGGGGAGGCGACGCCCGTGCTCCGGGCCGCCCGGCCGTCCGACGTCCCCGCCATGGCGGCCCTGCAGGAGGCGGCCCAGAACCGGTTCGACGTGGCCATGCCGCACTCGGCGGCCCGTTGGCGGTGGCTGCTGGCCCACGAGGCGAGCACCCTCCGGGTCCTCGAACGCGCCGGCACCGTCGTCGCCGCCGGACGTACCACGCCCCCCGGCGACGAGGTGCTGCTGGCCGAGGCCGCCGCGGTCGACGAGGCGGCGGCACGGGACCTGCTCCGCGGCGTCGCCGCCCTGACACCCGGCAGCCGGCTGAACGTCGTCCATCGGGCCGGCACCGTGACCGCCGCCGCCTGGCAGGAGTTCCTCGACCACGAACCACGCAAGCGGGCCGAGCAGTACTACGTCCGCGTGCCGGACGCCGCGGCGCTGCTCGACCGGCTGCGGCCGCTGCTCCGGCAGCGTCTCACCGCGGCCGGGATCGATCGCGCCGGCCGCGACATCGTCATCTCCACCTTCGGCGCCCACTACCGGATCCCGGTCCACGCCGAGGGCCTCGGCGAGGTCGTCACCGGCGGTCCGATGCAGGGGCCCGGAACGGTGGGAGGCCTCGGCGTGGCGCCCGACCACCTGGCCGCCCTGCTGTTCGGCCCCCACGGTTACGAAGGGCTGTCCCGGATCAGGTCCGATGTCTACACCGGGGAGGAGGAGCTGTTCCAGGCGCTCTTCCCGCCGCTCACCGCCGATCTGCTCACCTACTACCTGCCGTACTAGGAGCTGTTTCCTGGATCACGTGCGGAGCCAGATGACCAAGGCTGCGACCGTGACGGTTCCCAGGAACATGTAGGCGCGTTTGTCGTAGCGG
>NZ_JBSGDV010000023.1:0-127111 GCF_053602555.1 Nonomuraea sp. NPDC004354
TGCACTCGAAGGGGTGTGGGAGAGTAGGTCGCCGCCGCGCAATCTTTACAGAAAGGGCCATCCCGGTTGGGGTGGCCCTTTCTGCTTTTCCGGGCTGTTTCGAGGGCGTGCCGGAACACCGCCCAGCGATGCTGTGAGGTGTTCCGGAACGCCTGTCGGACTTCTCTGGTATGCGCTTTCCCAGGTAAATCGACGCCTTATCGGCAAAGGGTCACACGGGTTGCCAGAGGGCCGGCGTGTTGGGCGGTTCCCAACCGACCTGCGCGGTGTGCGGCTGGAGACAGCGATACGTACGCCCGCCGTACTGGACCTGGGCTCCGGCGGGGTAGGTGGTGCCGGCGCGCCAGGTGCCGCTTCCGGGCGGCGGTGACGTCGGCGGGGTGCCCGGCACGTTCAGGACGAAGTCGAACGTGGCGGTGCCCGGCTGCGGCACGTTCATGAGCAGGGCGGGGTTGAAGATGGTGTCGGTGTTGTTGCGCGGCTCGCCAGGGAAGTAGAGCTGGGTGGTAAGGACGGGACGGTTCGGTGCCTGCAGCTTGACGTGCAGGTGCCTGGTCCTGCCGGGATAGAGGCCGGGGACGATGGTCGTCAGCCTGAACGCCCCCTGGGCGTCGGTGAACTGGTGACCGCGCAGGTTGTACCCGACGTTGTCGTAGGCGCCCTGGGCGTCGGCCTGCCAGAAGTCCATGAGTACGTTGGCCAGGGGCTGGCAGCTGAGGCCGAAGACGTAGCCGCTGACGGTCAGGGCGGTGCCCGAACCCGGTAAGACCGAGCGGCGCGGGGAGTTCGGCTTGAAGTAGGGGCCTTCGGTCTGCGGGGGCGTCGGGTCGTCGCCGTCGTCGCAGGACGGGGTGAGAGCCGGGGGCGACCCGGCCATGGCATGGGCCTGGTTGACCACCAAGGGGAGCGGGGCGGCCAGCAGCGCCGCCTTCAACACGGTTTTGCGGGTGATTCCTTCGCCTTCCATGGCCCAAGAATCGCAACGCCGGGTAGGGCGGCCTACCCTCCAAACGTGCATACGACCGACGTTATGGAAGGGCCTGCCGTACGAGCGGATAGGGTTGTGGGGTGGATTATCGTGCGGTTGAGCGGGCCATCATGGAACGCGGCGTCGAATGGGACTTCGAGCCGACGCTCGACAGAATCGTGGCCCTTCTGGACCTTCTCGGCTCACCGCAGCGGGCCTTCCCCGTCGTGCACATCGCCGGGACGAACGGCAAGACGAGCACGGCCCGGCTGACCGAGGCCCTGCTGCGGGAGCGCAACCTGCGCGTCGGACGTTTCACGAGCCCGCATCTGATCTCCATGCGGGAGCGGATCGTCGTGGACGGCGAGCCGCTCAGCGAGGAGCGGTTCGCGGCCGTCTACGAGGAGATCGCGCCCTACGTCGAGCTGAACGACACCAGGGGCCGGCGCATCCAGTTCTTCGAGCTGCTCACGGCGATGGCGTTCGCGGCATTCGCCGACACGCCCGTCGACGTGGCGGTGATCGAGACGGGGATGGGCGGCACGTGGGACGCGACGAACGTCATGGACCCCGTCGTGTCCGTGATCACGCCGATCTCGCTCGACCACACCGACCGGCTGGGCCCCGACATCCCGTCCATCGCCGCCGAGAAGGCGGGCATCATCAAGGCGGGCGCCACCACGATCCTCGCCCAGCAGGAGCTGGAGGCGGCCGAGGTGCTCATGCACAAGGCCGTCGAGGTGGGCGCGGTGGTCGCGCGTGAGGGGCTCGAGTTCGGCGTGCTGAGCCGCGAGGTCGCGATGGGCGGCCAGCTGCTCACCCTGCGCGGCCTCAAGGGCGTCTACGAGGACGTCTACCTCCCGCTGTACGGCGCGCATCAGGCGAGCAACGCCGCCTGCGCGCTGGCCGCCGTCGAGGCGATGACCGGCGGCGACGACCCGCTCGACATCGAACTCGTCCGGCAGGGCTTCGCCCAGGCCGCCTCTCCGGGCCGCCTGGAGGTCGTGCGCAGAAGCCCCACGGTCGTCCTCGACGCCGCCCACAACACCGGCGGCATGACGGCCACGCTCGACGGGCTGCACGAGGCCTTCGACTTCGCCAAGGTGATCGGCGTGGTGGCCGTCATGGCGGACAAGGACGTCAGCGGCCTGCTCGAGCTGCTGGAGCCGGTGCTCGACCAGATCGTCGTCACCCGTAACTCCTCGCCGCGCTCGATGCCCGCCGACGAGCTGGGCGAGCTGGCCGCCGGGCTGTTCGGCGAGGACCGCGTGCACGTCGTCGGGCGGCTCGACGACGCCATCGACAGGGGGCTCGCCATCGCCGACGCCGAGGGCGAGTTCAGCGGCACGGGTGTCCTGATCACCGGCTCCGTCGTGACCGCGGGCGACGCGCGCCTGCTGCTGAAGGTGGACCAGCCATGAACTTCGAGGTGACACCCGGCATGCGCCGCCTCGGCGCGAGCGTGCTCGGCATGCAGGCGATCGTGGTCGCGCTCATCACGCCCGTGGCCATCAAGATCCAGCAGATCCCGGTGGCGGTGGCGGTGACGGTCGGCATCGGCCTGGCCGTCCTGTGCGTGGTGGCGGCAGGCCTGCTCAAACGGCCTGTCGGCTACGTCATCGGCAGCCTCGTGCAGGTGCTGGCGATCGCCACCGGGTTCCTCGTGCCCATGATGTTCTTCCTCGGGGCGATCTTCGCGGCACTGTGGATCACAGCGATATTCGTCGCTCGCCGTGTCGAGGGCGTGACTTCCCGCTAAAGTCGGCCAACATGGCCGTCCCCCCCATCGATCCCCCCATCGAGCGGTCCCAGGCCGTCGGCCTCGAGGGACCCGCCGCAGGCGCCAGGTTCTCCTGGCTGCTCGACGTGACACTCGGGCTACTGATCGTCGCCGCGCTGCCCCTGGCGATCCTCGCGATCCCCAACACCGTCTCCCTCGTCGCGGCACTGCTGCCGCCGGAGTTCGACAGGCTCGAGCTGATCAGGGCGCACGGGCTGGCGCTGCCGGCGATGATGCTGACCGTGCCGCTGGCATCGGTGCTGGTGCAGCGGATGAAGGCCGCGCCGATCCTGCTCACGGGGCTGGCGGTGCTGGCCCTGGCCGACGCGGCCGGCGGTTTCGCCGGCTCGGCGCTCCTCGTGGGGCTGCTGCGGGTGGTCCACGGCATCGGCGCGGGTTTGCTGGTCCCCGCCCTGCTGATGGCCGCCTGGGAGCGGGCGCCGCTGCTGCGGGCGCTCTGGACGGGCATGCTCGCCGTCAGCCTCCTCGCCGCCCAGGCGCTGGCGCTCTGGCCGCTCGACGCCGCGCGCCACTGGCGGGTCACGCTGCAGCCGTACCCGCTGCTGACCGGCATCGCGCTCGGCCTGGCGGCCGTCTACCTCGCTCTCGGCGTGGTCATGGGCGCCACGGGCACCCCAGGGCCGCGCGCGGCCGAACGCAGCAGGCTGACGCTGACGGCCGTGCCCGCGGCGGGGCTGGCGGTGCTGGCGGTCGGCACCACCTTCGGCTGGCCGGCGGGGCTGGTCATCCTGGCGGCGCTGTTCTCGATCGCGGCGTTGCTGACGCTGGCCTCGATCGGCACGTTCGAAGGTCCGGCCGGGCGCGCTCTGGCCTACGCGATGTTCGCGGTGGGCGTCGTGGTGCTGCCGACGGCCGCCCAGGTCACCTACATGGAGCTGGGCGGGGTCGGCGGGCCCGGGCTGAGCGGCCTGTGGCTGCCCTTCGTCATCTGCGCGGTCCTGGGCGCGGGCGTGGCGCTGGCCGTCGGCGTGCTCGACAGGGCGGCGATGCCGTGGCTGTCGAGGGCGGGCCTGGTCACGATCGTGGTGGGGCTGTGCGCGGTGCGGCTCATGGTGCCGGCCAGCGACGGATTCCTGCTGGTCGTGCCGTTCGCGCTGCTGGCCCTGGGCGCGGCCGTGGCGCTGACCGCGGCGCTGCGCATGTCGGGGCCGGGGGCGGCGCTCTACGGGCTGTCGCTGTGCTTCCCCGGGGTGCTGGCCGGATACCTGCTCGGCACCGGCGTGCAGATGGTGCTGCTCGGCAGGCCGCAGTCGGCGCAGCAGCTGGTGGACAGGTTCGTGGAGGCGCTGCACCTGTGGGCGTTGATCGGCGGGTTCCTGGTGGTCGCGGTCATCGTGCTCGCGGCGCTGCTCGGGCGGCGCTCGGCCGCCCGTGCCGCCGCTGCCGCCGGAGATGACGAGGAGACCCCCTGCGGGGCTCCTGGAGACCTCGTGGGTACGGCTGCCGCCGCCGACGGCCTCTCGGGGTCCTCGCCGGACCTGCGGGGGGCGAGGACGGCACGGGAGCGGGCCGCGGAGTTCCCGGTGGCGGGCGACGGCATCGCGCCGGAGGAACCCGCCGGGACGTCGGCCACATGGGCGAGCCGGCAGACGCCGATCGAGCGCGAAACAGGCTGGGAGGCGTCGGGCGGGTCCCGGCCGGGCCGGGACACGTCGGACGGCTTCGAGACGACGCGAGAGGCGCCGGCCGGCTTGGAGGCGGTGCGAGAGTCGCCGGCCGGCTTGGAGGCGGTACGAGAGTCGTCCGCCGAACGCGGCGGCAGGGCGTGGTTGTCGGCGGAGCGTGGCGAGAGGGCGGCGGACGAGGACACGCCGACAGGTGAGGTTCCCGGGGTGACCGCCGCGCAGGACCGGAGGATGGCTTCACGGGCCGGGGCCGTCTCCGATGAGAGCACCGCGGGCCGGCGCACGGACGGCTCGCCTGGATCGTCGGCGTCGCCGGGGCCGCCCGCGCCCGGCACGTCACGGGGCGCTCCCACCCCGTCGACCGGCGACGGCGGCGCTGCAGGTAGATCGCCCGGCGCCGGCGGTGCGGCTGGCCGATCGACCGCCGAGGGCGAGGCTGCAGGCCGGACGACCGGCGAGGGCGGCCCTGCAGGCCGAGCGGCCGGCGACGGCGGGGCTGGTGGTCGAGCGGTCGGCGACGGCGGTGCGCGTGGCCGGGTGGCGGGAGATGGCGGCGCGCCCGGGAGCGGGGTGACCGACGGGCTGTCCGCGGGTGACGCGCGCGACCGGCGGCCGTCGGGCGAGGTTCCCGCCGGCAGGGGTGCTTCAGCGGAAGGGCCGGGCGAGGGGACGGGGCCGATGCCGGTCGTCCCGCCGCCCGCGCAGTCCCCGGAAGACGCCGCCGACGACTAGGTGAGTGTCGTCGAGCACGGGGAATTCGTGAGAGGGCGGTAAGCTTCGCGCGTTCGCCGCATTTCGCGACCAAGACATCCAGTTCAAAGGAGAACCACCAGTGTCCGAGCGCACTCTTGTCCTGATCAAGCCCGACGGGGTGAAGCGCGGCCTCATCGGTGACGTGATCGCTCGCATCGAGCGCAAGGGCCTCAAGATCGTGGCCATGGAGCTGCGCCAGCTCGACGCCGAGACCGCCAAGGCCCACTACGCCGAGCACGCCGAGCGGCCGTTCTTCGGCGAGCTGGTGGAGTTCATCACCTCCGCGCCGCTGGTCGCGCTGGTGGTCGAGGGCCCCCGCGCGATCGAGGCCTTCCGCTCGCTGGCCGGTCTGACCGACCCGGTCAAGTCGGCCCCCGGCACCATCCGTGGCGACCACGCGCTGGAGATCGGCGAGAACGTCGTCCACGGCTCCGACTCGCCCGAGTCGGCCGCGCGCGAGATCAAGATCTTCTTCCCGGACCGCTTCTGAGGTTCCGTCCCGGACGCCGGCCCCGCACCACCGCGGGGCCGGCGTCCGGCGTTTGACGCCCCGTTGGGTGTTCGACGCTCCATGAGCCTCGAACGGTCATCGACGGCTGCTGAACGTCCGGTGGCCTGCGGGTTTGACGGCTCCTTGAAGGTGTTGACGGTCTCTTGAAGAACGTCGCCTCCTTCACGGGGCGGCGGTGCCGTTTCCCGTCCGCTCTGCCGGCCGCCGATCGTCTCGGGCGGCGTCTCGCGCCGGTCGTGCGCGGAGGCGCTGTCCGTGGGTGGGCCGGGCGGGGCGTCTCGCGCCGCTCCTGCATGGAGGCGCCGTTCCGTGGGGTGAGGGGCGGCTTCATCGGGTCCCATCCCGTACGGCAAGCCGCCCCAAGCGCCTCCGTGTTCACCGGCCGGCGCCCGTCCAGGGGACGCTTCTCGGGAGCCGCCGGCGGGCCGCCGTCACGGACCCCCGAGACGATCTCCGTGGCTCCCGGCTTTGCCTTTCCTTTGCCCTCCAGTCTGTGACGAAAGGGGGCAAATCACCCCACCGGGAAAACCTGACAAATCAGGTCAATCCGCACGTCGGGTGCCGCGCTCGATGATCTCGACGCGCCTGCCCCGAGGATCCGTGAACACCGGGTCTGACGTGGTGCAGGTTTGCGGGCAAACGGGTGGTGAGGGGGAGGCGAGAAGATTTTTGAGGGCCACCCGGGCTCATTGCGCTCACATGCGGGTACGTCACGTTACGATTCAAATGCGATCCGTAATTATTCGCGACGACGTTACGGGGCTCCCCATGAGCAGCAGGCTCGCCTTTCTCGGCCGTGACATGGCGGTCGATCTCGGTACCGCCAACACGTTGGTCTACGTGCGTGGCCGCGGCATCGTGCTCAACGAGCCGTCCGTCGTCGCCATCAATACCACGACCGGCAAGATCGTCGCCGTGGGCATCGAGGCCAAGCGCATGATCGGCCGCACCCCCGGCAACATCGTGGCCGTGCGCCCCCTCAAGGACGGTGTGATCGCCGACTTCGACGTGACGGAGCGGATGCTGCGCTACTTCATCCAGCGCGTCCACAAGCGCCGCCACTTCGCCAAGCCGCGCATCATCATCGCGGTGCCCAGCGGCATCACCGGGGTGGAGCAGCGGGCGGTCAAGGAGGCCGGCTACCAGGCGGGCGCGCGCAAGGTCTACATCGTCGAGGAGCCCATGGCCGCCGCGATCGGCGCCGGGCTGCCCGTCCACGAGCCGACCGGCAACATGGTCGTCGACATCGGCGGCGGCACCACCGAGGTGGCCATCATCTCGATGGGCGGCGTGGTGACCAGCCAGTCGATCAGGGTCGGCGGCGACGAGCTCGACCAGGCGGTGATCACCTTCGCGAAGAAGGAGTACTCCCTGATGCTCGGCGAGCGCACCGCCGAGGAGATCAAGATGGCCATCGGCTCGGCCTGCGCCTCCGACGACGAGTTCAACGCCGAGATCAGGGGCCGCGACCTGGTGAGCGGGCTGCCCAAGACGATCGTGGTCTCGGCCGAGGAGATCAGGAGGGCGATCAGGGAGCAGGTCAACACCATCATCGACGCGGTCAAGACCACGCTCGACAAGTGCCCGCCCGAGCTGTCGGGCGACCTGATGGACCGCGGCATCGCGCTCACCGGCGGCGGCGCCCTGCTCAAGGGCCTGGACGAGCGGCTGAGGGACGAGACCGGCATGCCCGTCCACATGGTGGAGAACCCCCTCGACTCCGTCGCGCTCGGTTCGGGCAAGTGCGTGGAGGAGTTCGAGGCGCTTCACTCGGTGCTGGTCCCGGAACCACGTCACTGAGATGAGGGACACGCGCCGTGCCCGGCTCATCCTCGGGCTGCTGCTGACCGTGGCGCTGGTCGTGCTGACCGTCGACCACCGCGCGGGCGGCAGCTCGCCGTTCGCCCTGCTGCGTGGAGTCGGCTCGTCGCTGTTCGGCGGGGCGGAGCGGCTCGTGGCCGGGGTCGTGACACCGGTCAGTGAGTTCGTGGGCGCGCTGGCCGGCGCTCCGGGAGCCCGTCGGCGGATCAAGGAGCTGGAGGCGCAGAACGCCGAGCTTCGCGCCGGCCTGGTGGCGGCCGCTCTCGACAAGGCCCGTTCGGCGGAGCTGCGCAGGCTGCTCGGCACCGCGCAGCGGGGCGGCTACACGGTCGTCCCCGCCACCGTGGTCGCCCGCAGGGGGCACCCGGGTTTCGAGGACGCCGTCGAGATCGACGCCGGCACCAGCGACGGGGTGCGGCCCGAGATGACCGTGATCAACGGCGACGGCCTGGTGGGCCGGGTGGTGCGGGCCACGGCGGACAACGCGACCGTCATGCTGCTGAGCGATCCCGCCTCGTCGGTGGGCGCCAGGCTGGAGGGCGACAACGAGATCGGCGTCATCCACGGCGTCGGCGAGTACGGCAGGCTGGTGCAGTTCCGGCTGCTCGACTCGACCGCCCGCCTCACGCCGGGCACCAGGATCGTCAGCTTCGGCTCGCAGCGCGGCGTGCCGTACGTGCCGGGGGTGCCGATCGGGGTGATCGAGCGGGTGGAGGCGACGCCCGGCGAGCTGACCCGCATCGCCTACGCGCGGCCCTTCGCCAACCTCAGCGGGCTCGACGCGGTGGGGGTGGTGGTGGCCGCGCCCCGGCGTGACCCGCGCGATGTGGTCCTGCCCAGGCTGGCGGGCGAGCGGTGATCGCGATCCTGGTGGTCGTCGTGGCGCTGCTGGTGCAGGTCACGGTCGTCAACAGGTTCCCGCTGCCGCCCGGTGGCGGGCCTGATCTGGTGCTGCTCGTCGTGATCGGGCTGGCGCTGGCCAGAGGGCCGGTGACGGGCGCGGTCATCGGTTTCTGCGCGGGGATCCTCATCGACGTGATGCCGCCGACCGCCCACGTGCTCGGCCAGTACGCCTTCGTCTACGCGCTGGTCGGCTACGTGGCGGGCCGCCGGCCGGGCGGCACGCTGGTGACCGTCATGCTGTGCGTGCTGGCGGCGCCGCTGCTGGCGGCCGCCGTGGGCTGGCTGATCGGCGACCCGCGGGTCACGGCCGCCTCGGTCACCTCGGTGGTGCCGGTCACCGTGCTGTACTCGCTGCTCCTCGCGCCCCTGGTCATCCGGCTGATCATCGCCGGCCGGTCGGAGAGGTACGCGTCATGACCAGGATGCGCACCAGGCTGTTCGTGCTCCACGTGCTCGTCGTCACGCTGCTGGCGGTGCTGTCCGTACGGCTGTGGCAGGTCCAGATGATGCGCGGCGCGGAGTTCGTCAGCGCGGCTGACGAGACCAGGAACAGGAACGTCGTGGTGCCCGCCGTCCGCGGGCAGATCCTCGACGCGTGGGGCCACCCGCTGGTCCGCAACCGGACGGCGCTGGTCATCTCGGTGGACAGGACGGCGCTGACCAGGATGAAGGACGGCGGTGCGAAGGTGCTCCAACGGCTGTCGGAGGTGCTCGGCACGCCGGCCAGGCTGCTGGAGAAGCGCATCCAGCCGTGCGGGCCCAAGGTGACCAGGCCCTGCTGGACCGGCTCGCCGTACAGCCCGATCCCGATCGACCAGAAGGCCACCACCCGCGAGGCGTTGCAGATCCTGGAGCGGCAGGAGGAGTTCCCCGGTGTGACGGCGGAGGTGCAGGCCGTCAGGGAGTACCCGGGCGGGAAGGCGGGCGCGCAGATGCTCGGCTACCTGCAGCCGGCCACCGAGGACGAGCTGGAGAAGCGCGAGGGGCTGAAGGCGGAGTTCTCGGGCGTCGACGTGGTCGGCCGCGACGGCCTGGAGTACGTCTACGACGAGGCGCTGCGCGGCAAGAGCGGGCTGCGCAAGGTCCAGGTCGACAGGATGGGCAAGTCGCTCGGGGTGCGGCAGCGGGTGGCGCCCGTTCCCGGCGACACCCTCATCACCAGCATCGACGCGCGGATCCAGGGCATCGTGGAGAAGGCCATCGACGGGGCGATCAAGAAGGCGCCCCAGGCCGACGGGGCGGCGGGGGTGGTGCTCGACGCGCGTTCCGGCAGGGTGGTCGCGCTGGCCAGCGCGCCCGGATACGACCCCGCCATCTGGACGGGCGGGATCTCCGAGAAGGAGTACCAGCGGTTGCTGTCGGACAAGGAGGGCAAGCCGCTGGTGTCGCGGGCGATCAACGGCCAGTTCGCGCCTGGCTCGACGTTCAAGGTGTCGTCGGTGTCGGCGATGCTGCGCGCCGGCTACCCGTTGCACGGCCAGTACTCCTGCCCAGGCTCGTACATGGTCGGCAGCAGGGCGTTCAACAACTTCCGCGGGATCGGGCTCGGCACGCTGACCCTGCACACCGCGCTGGTGCGCTCGTGCGACACGATCTTCTACAAGTCCGCCTACGAGCAGTGGCTCAAGGACGGCGGGCTGCGGCCCAAGAAGCCGCCGAAGGAGCGGTTCGCGGCGATGGCCCGATCGTTCGGGTTCGGCCGGCCCACGGGTGTCGACCTGCCGGGCGAGTCGTCAGGCCGCATTCCCGACCGGACCTGGAAGAAGGAGATGTGGGCGGCCACCAGCGCCGTCAACTGCCGCCGCGCCCGCACCGGCTACCCCGAGGTGGCCGACAGGGCCAGGGCCGCCTTCCTCAAGCGCCTGGCCTACGAGAACTGCCTGGAGGGCTACCTGCTGAGGCCCGGCGACGCCGCCAACTTCTCCATCGGGCAGGGCGACGTGCTCGTCACGCCGCTGCAGCTGGCCACCGCCTACGCGGCGCTGGTCAGCGACGGCAAGCTGCGCAGCCCGAGGATCGGCTGGGCGCTGGTACGGCCCGACGGCACGCTGGTGAAGAAGATCGAGGTGCCGGTCAGGGGCGAGCTGCCGTTGAGCCCCAAGGAGCGCGCCTACATCAAGAACGCGCTCAGCCAGGTCGCCTCCGACGGCACCGCGGCGGGCGCCTTCACCGGGTTCCCGATGGACAAGGTGCGGGTCGGCGGCAAGACCGGTACGGCCGAGGTCTGGGGCAAGGCCGACACCTCGTGGTTCGCCTCCTTCGCGCCGACCGCCAATCCCCGGTTCGTGGTCGTGGTCATGGTGTCGCAGGGCGGCATGGGCGGCTCGACCGCGGCGCCCGCCGTACGGGAGATCTACGAGGGGATCTACGGCTTCCCGTCGGCGGCGGACGGCGAGAAGAAGGACGCGGTGACGGACGCGGTGACGGACCCGGCGAAGGAAGCGGCGAAGGACAAGGACCGGTCCAAGGGAGGGCGGCCCGAGCTGCCGACCGGGGTGCTGCCGAAGATCAAGAGTGACGGCACGGTGGCGCGATGACGGCCCGCACGCAGCTGAGGCCGCGCCGGCACTTCGCGCTGGCCGCCGTGGGCGCGCAGTCGGCGCTGTGGCGACTCGACTGGGTCATGCTCGTCGCGGTGGCCGCGCTGGGCGTGATCGGCACCCTGCTGGTCTGGTCGTCGACCCGCACGTGGGCGCCGGGCGCGACGGGGCTGGTCAAGAAACACGTGCTCAACCTGCTGCTCGGGGCGGTGATGTGCGGGGTCGTGTCGATGGTCGACCACCGGCTGCTGCGGGCCTACGCGCCGATGGCCTACCTGGTGACGGTGATCGGGCTGGTGCTGGTGGCCACCCCGGTGGGCACGACGGTCAACGGCTCGCACTCGTGGATCATGCTCGGCGGCGGGTTCGCGATCCAGCCCTCGGAGTTCGCCAAGGTCGGGCTGCTGCTGATGCTGGCCATGCTGCTGGCCCAGCCAGCGGAGGGCACCGATCGGCCGCGCGGGCTCGACGTGGCGTTCTCGCTGGCGCTGGCGGTGGGCACGATGGGCCTGGTGATGCTGCAGCCCGACCTCGGCACGACGCTCGTGCTGGCCGTCATCACCGCGTCGGTGCTGGTCATCGCGGGCATCAGGAAGCGGTGGCTGGTTCTGCTGACATTGTGCGGCGTGGCCGGTGGGGCGTGCGTGTGGCTCTTCGAGCTGCTGGAGCCGTACCAGGTGGCGCGTTTCACCGCCTTCCTCGACCCGAGCGTGGATCCCCGGGGCGTCGGCTACAACAGCACCCAGTCGATGATCGCGATCGGCTCCGGCGAGTTCTTCGGCAAGGGCCTGTTCATGGGCGGGCAGACGAACGGCAGGTTCGTGCCCGAACAGCACACCGACTTCATCTTCACGGTCGCCGGCGAGGAGTTCGGCTTCCTCGGCTCGGTCACGGTCGTCGCGCTGCTCGGGGTGGTGCTGCTGCGCGGCCTGCACATCGCCAAGCAGTGCGACGACCGCTTCGGCACGCTGGTGGCGGGCACGATCGTGTGCTGGATCGGGTTCCAGACGTTCGTCAACATCGGGATGACCATCGGCATCATGCCGATCACCGGGTTGCCGCTGCCGTTCGTCTCCTACGGTGGCACCGCGACCTTCGCCAACCTGATCGCGGTGGGGATGCTGCAGGCGATCAGGATCAGGGAGAGAGCGTACTGACGGCGGCCGACCCAGTGGTGTTGTCGCTCCATTACCCTTGGTGCTATGTCTGTCGAGTCATTGTTCCCACGCCTGGAAGCGCTGCTGCCCAAGGTGCAGAAGCCGATCCAGTACGTCGGGGGTGAGCTCAACTCGACGGTGAAGGACTGGGACGAGGCCTCGGTGCGCTGGGCCCTGATGTATCCCGACGCCTACGAGGTGGGCCTGCCCAACCAGGGCGTGGCCATCCTCTACGAGATCCTCAACGAGCTGCCCGACACGCTGGCCGAGCGCACCTACTCGGTGTGGCCGGACCTCGAGGCGCTCATGCGCGCGCAGGGCGTCCCGCAGTTCACCGTGGACGGTCACCGCCCCGTGCGCGCCTTCGATGTGCTGGGCGTGTCCTTCGCCACGGAGTTGGGCTACACCAACATGCTGACCGCGCTCGACCTGGCCGGCATCCCGCTGCTGTCGGTCGACCGCGGCGACGACGACCCGATCGTGCTGGCGGGCGGTCACGCCGCCTTCAACCCCGAGCCGATCGCCGACTTCCTCGACGCGGCCGTGCTGGGCGACGGCGAGCAGATCGCCATCGCCGTCAGCGAGGTCGTGCGCGAGTGGAAGGCGGAGGGGCGGCCCGGCGGCCGTGACGAGCTGCTCATGCGGCTGGCCGAGTCGGGCGGTGTCTACGTTCCGAAGTTCTACGACGTCGAGTACCACCCCGGCGGCCGTATCAAGCGCGTGGCTCCCAACCGGAGCAGCGTGCCGTGGCGGGTGCACAAGCACACCGTCATGGACCTCGACGAGTGGCCGTATCCGAAGAAGCCGCTCGTCCCGCTGGCCGAGACGGTGCACGAGCGGTTCAGCGTGGAGATCTTCCGCGGCTGCACCAGGGGCTGCAGGTTCTGCCAGGCCGGCATGATCACGCGCCCGGTCCGCGAGCGGTCGATCACCACGGTCGGCGCCATGGTCGAGAACGGCATCAACGAGTCCGGCTTCAACGAGGTGGGCCTGCTGTCGCTGTCGTCGGCCGACCACTCCGAGATCGCCGACATCGCCAAGGGGCTGGCCGACCGTTACGAGGGCACCAACACCTCGCTGTCGCTGCCCTCGACCAGGGTCGACGCCTTCAACATCGACCTGGCCAACGAGTTCTCGCGCAACGGCCGCCGCTCGGGCCTGACCTTCGCGCCCGAAGGCGGTTCCGAGCGCATGCGCAAGGTGATCAACAAGATGGTCACCGAGGAAGACCTGATCCGCACCGTCAGCACGGCCTACAGCCAGGGCTGGCGGCAGGTGAAGCTCTACTTCATGTGCGGCCTACCCACCGAGCAGGACGAGGACGTGCTCGGCATCGCCGACCTGGCCAAGAAGGTCATCAAGGCGGGCCGCGAGGCCACCGGCTCGCGCGACATCCGCTGCACGGTCTCCATCGGCGGGTTCGTGCCCAAGCCGCACACCCCGTTCCAGTGGGCCGGGCAGGCCGACCACGAGACCGTCGACCGGCGGCTCAAGGCCCTGCGCGAGGCGCTGCGTGGCGACAGGGAGTACGGCAGGGCGATCGGCTACCGTTACCACGACGGCAAGCCCTCGATCGTGGAGGGGCTGCTCTCGCGCGGCGACCGCAGGGTCGGCGCGGTCATCAGGGCCGTCTGGGAGGACGGCGGCCGCTTCGACGGCTGGAGCGAGCACTTCTCCTACGACCGCTGGATGACCGCCGCGGCGAAGGCGGGCGTCGACGTCGACTGGTACACCACGCGCGAGCGCGAGGAGAACGAGGTCCTGCCATGGGACCACCTCGACGCCGGCCTCGACCGGGAGTGGCTCTGGCAGGACTGGCAGGACGCCGTCAACGAGGCGGAGGTCGAGGACTGCCGGTGGACGCCGTGCTACGACTGCGGTGTCTGCCCGACCATGGGCACCGAGATCCAGATCGGCCCGACGGGCCGCAAGCTGCTGCCGCTCACTGTGGTATAGAGACGGCCTTATCCTGAAACGAAGAAACTCTGACACGGGAAGGAAGACGACGTTCTGAAGCCTGTTCCCGAGGGGCCCGCGCCCGCGCCCACGGTGCAGCGCCTACGCGTGCGCTACGCCAAGCGCGGACGCCTGCGCTTCACCAGTCACCGCGACATCTCGCGGGCCGTCGAGAGGGCGGTCCGCCGTGCCGGCATTCCGGTGGCCTTCAGCGCGGGATTCTCTCCCCATCCGAAGATCTCCTACGCGGGTGCGGCGCCGACGGGCGTCGCCAGCGAGGCCGAATACCTCGAGCTCGGCCTGACCGAGCCGTGCGATCCCGGCAGGATCCGCGCGGATCTCGACGCCTCGCTGCCTCCAGGTCTCGACGTGATCGACGTCGTCGAGGCGCGCACTGGAGCGCTCGCCGACCGCCTGGAGGGTTCGACGTGGGAGCTGCGGCTGCCGGGCGCCGACAGTGAGCTGGCGCGCGCGGCGGTGGAGAAGTTCCTCGCGGCGGGCACCGTCGAGGTCGAACGCCTCACCAAGAAGGGGATGCGGCGCTTCGACGCCCGCGAGGCGGTGCTGACACTGGCTTCAGAAAGAACTGCAGCTCAGGTGCCAGGACAGTCGTGTGTCATACTGCGCATGGTTGTTCGGCACGTGACTCCTGCCGTTCGACCCGACGACGTGCTCACGGGCCTGCGCCTGGTGGCCGACTTCGCGCCGCCGGTCCCCCCCGAGGTGACCAGGCTGGCGCAGGGGCCGCTCGACGCCGTAACCGGTGAGCCCGCCGACCCGTTCGACCTTGACCGCGACATGACGCGCGGCGGCGCAGCGGGACCGGCAGGCACGCACGTCGACGGCTGGTGAGAGATGTGAGCTGCCGCACTGGCACGAACGTGACATGGCGGCTGCGCGTCTCACACCGCAAGGGAGAGCTTTGCGAGCCCCGCACGGTGGCGGGGCCCGGAGGGCTCGACCGCTGACAGGACTTGGCGTCCGCGCCTGTCGCAGGCGCGGACGGACAACGAGACACGAGGGCTCCTGCGCGGCGCGGCGACGCGCCCGGGGGCTGACGGGAGAGCGCCCGCATGCTCGACAACGAGCCCGGCACCGGGGCCCATGGCCCTGACGGGGAAACAACAGAACAGACTGCCGCGCCGAAGCGCCGGCGCTCGGCGAGCAGGCCCGCGGGGCCGCCGCCGGAGATCGACGACGTTCCGACGGTAGTCGTCACCACGCAGGCTTCCGGTCCGTCGGGTGCGGCGTCAACCGGTTTTCCGGCCTCCGCGCCGGCGAGCGCGGCGCAGGCCAACGGCACGGCCGCCGCTGACGAGGCCCTCGAGGGTCCGGCTTCCTCCGAGGTCGCCGGTGCCGAGGGGCCGGCCGGCGTGCTCGAGGGCGCGGTTCAGGCCGCGCGGGCCGCCGTGGGGCAGGCCGCCGAGCAGGCCGCGGCGGAGCAGACCGGCGCGGAGGAGGCGCCCGCGCCGAAGCGGGCCACCCGGTCCCGGTCGACCGCCACGACCACGCGCCGCCGTACGACGAGGAAGGCAGCCGAGGAGGCGCCGGCGGCCGAGCAGGCCGCCGCGGAGCCCGACGGCGCTGACACCGCCGCCGAGCAGGTGGCGGAAGAGGCCCCGAAGCGGCGCCGCACCCGCAAGAAGGCCGAGCCGGAGCCCGAGCCGACCGCCGAGGTTGAGCCGTCCGTCGAGACGGCCTCGCCCGTCGAGGCCGCGGTGGCCGCCGAGCTGATCGAGACGCTGCCGGAGAGCGAGCCGCTCGACGACGAGCCCGCGGGCGAGGACCTCGACGAGGAGCCGGCCGCCAGGCCCGCGCTGTTCGCCGACCCGTTCGGCCTGTCGGCCAGGGCGGTCCAGGAGCCCGACACGACCTTCCAGCGTCCGGCCGCGATCTTCACGCCGCTCTTCCAGGCGCCCGACCCGAGCCAGGCCCAGCCCGCCAGGGTCGAGCCGCCGCAGCCGGTGAAGCCGACGGCCGACGAGGCCGAGGAGCTGTTCGGCGAGGAGCAGGCCGAGGAGCTCGACGAGGTCGAGGACGAGACCGACGGCGACGATCAGGAGGACGCCGGCGGCAGGCGCAGGCGCCGGCGCAGGGGCGGCAGGGGCCGCGGCAAGTCGCGCGAGCGCGACGAGGACAGTGCCGACGCCGACGAGTCCGACGAGGACGAGGAGGCCGCCGACGGCGGCGAGGAGGCGGAGGAGTCGTCGGCCGACGAGGAGGAGCAGTCGACGTCGCGCCGCCGCAGGCGCAGGCGGCGCAGGGGCGGCGACGAGGTCGCCGAGCCCGCCAGCGACGACCCGCCCAACACCGTGGTGCGCATCCGCGCCCCGCGCACCGGCCGGTCGAGCTCGCTCGACACCTCCGCCGACGGCGTGCAGAGCGTGCGCGGCTCCACCCGGCTGGAGGCCAAGAAGCAGCGCCGCCGTGAGGGGCGCGAGCTGGGCCGCCGCAGGCCGCCGATCATCACCGAGTCGGAGTTCCTGGCGCGGCGCGAGTCCGTCGACAGGATGATGGTGGTGCGCCGGCAGGGCGACCGCACCCAGATCGCGGTGCTCGAGGACGGCATCCTCGTCGAGCACTACGTCAACCGCGAGGCCAGCCAGTCCTACGTGGGCAACGTCTACCTCGGTAAGGTGCAGAACGTGCTGCCGTCGATGGAGGCGGCGTTCGTCGACATCGGCAAGGGCCGCAACGCCGTCCTGTACGCCGGTGAGGTCAACTTCGACACCGCCGGCCTGGAGGGCCAGCCCAAGCGCATCGAGGCCGCCCTCAAGTCGGGCCAGTCGGTGCTGGTGCAGGTCACCAAGGACCCGCTCGGCCACAAGGGCGCCCGGCTCACCAGCCAGATCTCGCTGCCCGGCCGCTACCTCGTCTACGTGCCCGACGGGTCGATGACCGGCATCAGCCGCAAGCTGCCCGACAAGGAGCGCACGCGGCTGAAGAGCATCCTGAAGAAGGTCATGCCCGAGAACGCCGGCGTCATCGTGCGCACGGCCGCCGAGGGCGCCTCCGAGGAGGAGCTCGGGCGCGACGTGGCCAGGCTGTCGGCGCAGTGGGAGGCCATCCAGAAGAAGGCCAAGTCCGCCAGCCCGCCGGAGCTGCTGTCGTCCGAGCCCGACCTGACCATCCGCGTGGTCCGCGACGTCTTCAACGAGGACTTCTCCTCGCTGGTCGTGCAGGGCGAGGAGGCGTGGGAGACCGTCGACGAGTACGTGAAGTACGTCGCGCCGCACCTGGCCGACCGGCTCACGCGCTGGGACGAGGAAGGCGACGTCTTCGAGTCCTACCGGATCGACGAGCAGCTGGCCAAGGCGCTGGAGCGCAAGGTGTGGCTGCCGTCGGGCGGCTCGCTGGTGATCGACCGCACCGAGGCGATGACCGTCGTCGACGTCAACACCGGCAAGTTCACCGGGCAGGGCGGCAATCTCGAGGAGACCGTCACCCGCAACAACCTGGAGGCGGCCGAGGAGATCGTCCGCCAGCTCAGGCTGCGTGACATCGGCGGCATCATCGTCATCGACTTCATCGACATGGTCCTGGAGTCCAACCGCGACCTGGTGCTGCGGCGGCTGCTGGAGTGCCTGGCCCGCGACAGGACCAAGCACCAGGTCGCCGAGGTCACCTCCCTCGGTCTGGTCCAGATGACCCGTAAGCGGGTCGGTCAGGGCCTGCTGGAGGCCTTCTCGACGCCGTGCGACTGCTGCAACGGGCGTGGCCTGATCGTCTCGACCGAGCCGGTCGAGGGCAAGCCGGAGCCGCGGGGCACCCAGGGCAAGATGGCCATCGAAAAGGCGGTGGCGGAGAAGGTCTCGGCGGCCAATGACTCCGCCAACCGTGATACCGTGACCGGTGCGCTTGATGACGTCCCCGCCACGGAGGACGACCAGGCGAACCAGACTTCCGGCAGGGGGCGGCGACGCTCCCGCCGAGCCAAGTCGGCCGAGTAGCGCCGGCTACGGCGGCGCCCCGCTTCGGCGGGGCGCCAACCGAGCCGGCCTCCCACCACGGCGTGAGCGTCCCATTCGGCGGGCGGAACGCCAGCGGGCATGGCCGGTTTGTCCGACGACCCAGCCGGTTCGACCGGGGGCCGGTAATCCGGTAACCTAGTCAATCGGTGCGTCCAGTGACGCGCCCTGTTCGCGCGCCCACTCGGTTCGTCGGTTCCAGACAGTGATCGAATGCCGGGCGCAGCATTCAGAGAGTCAGCAGAAGGGTTCCGCGGTGTACGCGATCGTTCGTTGCGGCGGCAGGCAGCAGAAGGTCTCCGTCGGTGACGTCCTCGAGGTGGACAAGGTCGCCGGCGAGGTCGGTTCTTCGGTTTCGCTGCCGACGGTGCTCGTCGTCAACGATGGCGACGTGACCACGGAGGCGGGCAAGTTCACGGTCAGCGCCGAGATCCTCGGCGAGACCAAGGGCCCCAAGATCCGCATCCTCAAGTACAAGAACAAGACCGGTTACAAGAAGCGCCAGGGTCACCGCCAGCGGTACACCCAGGTGAAGATCACCGGTATCAACCAGGCCTGATCGGGAGTTTGAGAGATGGCACACAAGAAGGGCGCGTCGTCCACCCGGAACGGCCGTGACTCCAACGCCCAGCGCCTGGGCGTCAAGCGCTTCGGTGGCCAGCTGGTCAACGCGGGCGAGATCATCGTCCGCCAGCGCGGCACCCACTTCCACCCCGGCGACAACGTCGGCCGTGGTGGCGACGACACGCTGTTCGCGCTGGCCGCCGGCCACGTGCAGTTCGGCGTCAAGCGCGGCCGTCGCGCCGTGAGCATCGTCCCGGTCGCGGAGTAATCCGCCGCCGACGAACGTTGTAGCAAGGGGTGGATCGTCATGGTCCACCCCTTGTTCGCGTTCTCGGAGCCCTGAGGGTCTCCGGTACGGCAGGCGAGCGGGCCGGGCCGGGCGGGCCGCGTCGCGACGGCCGGCCCCGCGCGCTGGAGGAGCGTCTCCCTGGAGGGACGCCGGCCCCGCGCCGAGGGTGGGCTTGGGCCGGCTTGCCGTACCAGATGAAACGTAGAGGATGGAGAGACGGGTAGTGGCGGACTTCGTGGACCAGGTGGTCCTGCACATCAAGGCCGGCGACGGCGGGAACGGCTGCGCCTCCATCCACCGGGAGAAGTTCAAGCCGCTCGGCGGGCCCGACGGCGGCAACGGCGGGCGGGGCGGCGACGTCGTTCTCGAGGTCGACCCCAACACCGCCACGCTGCTCGACTACCACCGCCGCCCGCACCGCAAGGCCGACAACGGCAAGCAGGGGCAGGGCAGCAACAGGGAGGGCGCCAACGGCGGCGACGTCGTCCTGCCGGTGCCCAACGGGACCGTGGTCAAGGACGCCAGGACCGGCGAGGTGCTGGTGGACCTGGTGGGCGTCGGCACCCGCTACGTGATCGCCCAGGGCGGGCACGGCGGCCTCGGGAACGCCGCCCTGGCGACGGCCAGGCGCAAGGCGCCGGGGTTCGCGCTGCTCGGCGAGCCAGGTGACGCGCTCGACGTGGTGCTGGAGCTCAAGAGCGTCGCCGACGTGGCGCTGGTGGGCTTTCCCAGCGCCGGCAAGTCGTCGCTGATCGCGGCGCTGAGCGCGGCCCGGCCGAAGATCGCCGACTACCCGTTCACGACCCTGATCCCCAACCTCGGCGTGGTCACGGCGGGGGACACCGTGTTCACGGTGGCCGACGTGCCGGGGCTCATCCCCGGCGCTTCGCAGGGCAAGGGGCTCGGCCACGAGTTCCTGCGCCACGTCGAGCGGTGCGACATGCTCGTGCACGTGATCGACTGCGCCACCATGGAGCCGGGTCGCGACCCGATCACCGACTACGAGGTGATCGAGGCCGAGCTGCACGCCTACGGCCAGCTCGAGGACCGGCCCAGGATGGTCGTGCTGAACAAGGCGGACGTGCCCGACGCCCGTGAGCTGGCCGACATCGTGCGCGCCGACCTGGAGGCGCGCGGCCTGAAGGTGTTCACGGTCTCGGCGGCCACGCACGAGGGGCTGCGCGAGTTCACCTTCGCGATGGGCGAGTGGGTGGCCGCGGCCCGCGCCAACAAGCCGGTCGAGGAGCCGACGCGGCTGGTGCTGCGGCCCAGGCAGCTCGGCGTGGCGGGCTTCGCCGTCCGCAAGGTCAACGACAACCTCTTCCAGGTCACCGGCGAGAAGCCGGAGCGGTGGATCCGGCAGACCGACTTCACCAACGACGAGGCCGTGGGCTACCTGGCCGACCGCCTGGAACGGCTGGGCGTCGAGGAGCAGCTGGTCAAGGCCGGGGCGGTCGCGGGCGCCGAGGTCGTCATCGGGTCCATGGAGGACGGCTACATCTTCGACTGGCAGCCGACGCTCAACGCCGAGTCCGTCCACGTGGGGCCCCGGGGCACCGACAACAGGCTCGGCTGACGAGATGATCGCGTAGATCGGTAAGGTGTCCGCACGGCCCGGGGGAGTCCCGGGCGCGGCAGCGGGCCTCGGATAGGGTGCGGGACGTGCGGGAACAGATCAGCTCAGCGTCGAGGGTCGTCGTCAAGGTCGGATCCTCCTCGCTCACCACCCCTCAGGGCGTGATCGACGTCGACCGGGTCGACGCGCTGGTCGACGTGCTGTCGGCGCGCCGCCGTGCCGGCACGCAGATCGTGCTGGTCTCCTCCGGCGCGATCGCGGCGGGCCTCGGCCCGCTGGGGCTGTCCGCGCGACCGCGCGACCTGGCCACCCAGCAGGCCGCCGCCTCCGTCGGCCAGGGCGTGCTGGTCGCCCGCTACACCTCCTCCTTCGCCCGGTACGGCCTGCGCGTCGGCCAGGTGCTGCTGACGGCCGACGACATGATGCGCCGCTCGCACCACGCCAACGCCCAGCGCACGCTCAACCGGCTGCTGGAGCTCGGCATCATGCCGGTCGTCAACGAGAACGACACGGTGGCCACCGACGAGATCCGCTTCGGCGACAACGACCGGCTGGCGGCGCTGGTGGCGCACCTCATCCGCGCCGACGCGCTGGTGCTGCTGTCGGACGTCGACGCGCTCTACGACGGGCCGCCCTCGCGGCCCGGTTCCACCCGGCTGGCCGAGGTGCGCGGCCCTGAGGACCTGGTCGGCGTCGAACTGGGCAAGAACGGCGCGGCCGTCGGCACCGGCGGCATGGTGACCAAGGTGCAGGCCGCGCGCATCGCGACCGGCGCGGGCGTGCCCGTGGTGCTCACCGCCGCGGCGCACGCCGCGCAGGCGCTGGCCGGAGCCGATGTCGGCACCTTCTTCCACCCCGGCGGGCGCCACCCCGGCACCCGGCTGCTGTGGCTGGCCCACGCGACCACCGGACGCGGGCGGCTGACGCTCGACGAAGGCGCGGTCGAGGCGGTCGTCACCCGGCGCAAGTCGCTGCTGCCCGCGGGCGTCGTGTCGGTGGAGGGCGACTTCGCCGCGGGCGACCCCGTCGACCTGTGCGGTCCGCGCGGCCGGGTGGTGGCGCGCGGGCTGGTCAACTTCGACGCCGGGGAGATCCCCGGGCTGCTCGGGCGCTCGACGAAGGAGCTGGCCAGCCGGCTCGGTCCGGAATATGAACGCGAGCTCATCCACCGAGACGACATCGTCATACTGGAAGCTCACAGCTAGCTCGAGAGGTAGGGCGCGATGTCCGAGGAGTTCCTGAAGGTTGCCCACGCGGCGCGAGAGGCCGCCGCCGAGCTGGCCCCGCTGCCGCGGGCGGCCAAGGACAGGGCCCTGCGCGCCATCGCCGACGCCCTGGTCGAGCACCATGCGGAGATCATCGAGGCCAACGCCGCCGACGTGGCCAAGGCCAGGGAGGCCGGCACCTCCGAGGCGATGATCGACCGGCTCCGGCTCGACGAGGCCAGGGTCGAGGCCATCGCGCAGGCCGTCCGCGACATCGCCGAGCTGCCCGACCCGGTGGGTGAGGTCGTGCGGGGCGGCACCCTGCCCAACGGCCTGGAGCTGCGCCAGCTCAGGGTGCCGCTGGGCGTGATCGGCATCATCTACGAGGGCCGTCCCAACGTCACCGTCGACGGCGCGGCGCTGTGCCTCAAGAGCGGCAACGCGGTCCTGCTGCGCGGCTCGTCCAGCGCCTACTCCTCCAACACCGCGCTGGTGAAGGTCATGCAGGCGGCGCTGGAGGCGACCGAGGTGCCCGCCGGAGCCGTCCAGCTCGTGCCCGGGCTGACCCGCGACTCGGTCAAGGAACTGATGAGGGCCCGTGGCCTGGTCGACGTGCTGATCCCGCGGGGCGGCGCCTCGCTGATCAACTCCGTGGTCGAGGAGTCGACGGTTCCGGTGATCGAGACCGGCGTGGGCAACTGCCATGTCTACGTCGACGCCGACGCCGACCTCGATCTGGCCGTGGAGATCCTGGTCAACGCCAAGGCGCAGCGTCCGTCGGTGTGCAACGCGGCCGAGACCCTCCTCGTCCACGCCGACGCGGCCGACCGCTTCCTGCCCAAGGCGCTGGCGGCGCTGGCCGAGGCGGGCGTCACCGTCCACGGCGACGCGCGCGTGGCCGCCTTCGGCGAGGTGGTCCCGGCGACCGAGGACGACTACCTCACCGAGTACCTGTCGCTCGACATCGCCGCCGCCGTCGTCGACTCTCTGGAGGCGGCGGTCGCCCACATCAGGAAGTACGGCTCGGGCCACACCGACGCGATCGTCACGCGCTCGCAGCGCGCCGCCCGCAGGTTCGTCCAGCTGGTCGACTCCGCCGCCGTCGCGGTCAACGCCTCCACGAGGTTCACCGACGGGGGCGAGTTCGGGTTCGGCGCGGAGATCGGGATCTCCACCCAGAAGCTGCACGCGCGCGGACCGATGGGTCTTCCTGAGCTGACCTCGACCAAATGGGTCTACACCGGCGAAGGGCATCTTCGCACGTCAAAGGGTACGGTCATTCCGCCGAGTTGCGGCTGAGCCGCGTGTCCGAGTTGGCACGCGGCGGCGATGGCGGCTTGACTGGCCCCCATGGCTTTGGTGATAGCGATCATTTTCGCGGTTGTGGTGCTGTTCGCCGCCGACCGGTTGCTGCTGTGGATGGAGAGCCGCGGACACATCAACTGGCGCAGGAAAGGCCGTAAGAAGCTCGCCGAGGAGCCCACGACGGGGCTCGACGCCATGCTGTCCGACACTTCCCACCGATGACCGGCGCGCCGCGATCGTAAACAGGCGTCACACCGCTAAGGTTGTGTCCCTTATGGGCGCGCCGAGCGGGGAGGGAGCGTGAGCAAGCTCGGCAAGGTCGGGCCATACACCTTGCTCGAACGGCTCGGCCGGGGCGGCATGGGCGAGGTGTACCTGGCCAGCACCCGCAAGGGAGAGCGCGTCGCCCTCAAGGTGCTGCACGACCTGATCGAGGATTCCGCCTCGCGTATCCGTCTGGAGCGCGAGGTACGCGCGTTGCGCAGGGTCGAGAGCCCCTACGTCGCCAGGGTGCTCGACGCCGATCTCGACTGCGCCAGGCCGTACCTGGTGATGGAGCACATCGAGGGCGACAACCTGCTCGACCGGGTACGGCGCAGCGGCCCGCTGCGCGGCGCCGACCTGGTGGAGGTGGCGCAGGGCGTGGCGGCGGCGCTGGCGATCGTGCACGCCGCGGGTGTCATCCACCGCGACCTCAAGCCCGCCAACATCCTCATGGGCGCCGAGGGGCCGGTGCTGATCGACTTCGGCATCGCCCAGGTGATCGACGCCACCAGGCTGACGATGACCGGCACCTTCCTCGGCACGCCCGGCTACGCGGCTCCGGAGCTGTTCGCCGACGAGCACGTGGGCGAGCCCGCCGACGTCCACGCGTGGGCGGCGACGGTCGCCTTCGCCGCGACGGGGCGGCCGACGTTCGGGCGAGGCACGGTCGAGGCGCAGATGTACGCCGTGCTCAACGGGCAGGCCGACCTCAAGGGGGTGCCGGCCGGGCTGCTGCCGCTGGTGCGGGCGGCGCTCAACAGGGAGCCGGGCAAGCGGCCGACCGCCGCGCTGCTGGCCGACCGGCTGGCCAGGCTCGCCAGGGCGACCGTCGCCGCCGACGAGGACGTGAAAGCGCTCAGAGGCAGGGCCGCCGACGCGGCCAGGACGGCGCGGGCACGCGCTGACGAGGAGGTCAAGCCCGCCCGGAGCAAGGCCGAGGAGCCCAAGGTCGTCAAGCCGCGGGCGGCCGATGACGCCAAGGGGATCAGGCCCAGGACCGGCGAGGACGGCAAGGTCGCCAGACCGCGCCCGGCCCCCGACGACGGCAAGCCGGTCCGGGCCCGGGCCCAGGACGACGCCAAGCCGGTCCGGCCACGGGCCCAGGAGGACGGTAAGCCGGTCCGGCCACGGGTTCAGGAGGACGGCAAGCCGGCCAGGTCACGGGCCCAGGAGGACGGCAAGCCGGTCCGGGCGCGAGTCCAGGACGACGCCAAGGCGGCCAGGCCACGGGCCCAGGACGAGGCCAAGGCGGCCAGGACGAGGGCCGGCGAGGACGGCAAGGCCGTCCGGTCACGGTTCGCCGAGGAGGGCAAGGCGGGCAGGGCGCGCGTGACCGACGACGCCAAGGCCGCCCGCGGGAGGGCCGCCGCCGACGAGCCCAAGGCGGGGCGCGGGCGGGCGGCGGAGGAGCCGAAGCTCGTCCGCAGCCGGATGCCGGGCCTGGCACGGGGCCAGGCGCGCGACGACGGCAAGGCGGCGGTGCGCGCCCGCGCGAGCGACGACGGCAAGGCGGCGGCCCGCGCGCAGGCCAGGGCGGCACGGGTCCGGCGGGCCGCGGCGGCGCAGGCGGAGCCGGCCCCCACCACGCTGCCCGCGGGGAACGCGGCACTGCTGCTGCTGGCGGTGCTGGCGGTGCCCTGCGTGGTGACGACCGTGATCTGGCCGATCGCCGGTGTGGCGATCACCGGGGCGTTCGTCGTGCTGGTGCGCACGGTGTGGACCAGCCACTGGCTGGTCAGGAACCGCACCTCGAAACGGGTGCGGGTGTCGCTGCGGGTGCTGCTGTTCCCGTTCGCGCTCGTCTTCTCGCTGGTCACCTCGGCGGGCTGGCCGGGGCTGCCCGTCGCGGCGGCCGCCGGCGGGGTGCTGTGGATGGTGGCGGGCGGCGAGCTGGGGCCCGACTGGTGGCAGCAGCCGGCGCCGGTGACGGCGGCGGGCGTGGTGTTCGGCGTGCTGTGCGGGGCGATCACCGGCAGGGAGGTCGAGCGGGCCGGTGCCGGCCTGCCCGAGCTGCGCAAGGAGGGCCTGCGCGCGCTGGCGGTGCTGGGCGGCTTCGTCGCGGTGTGCGCCGCAGCCGTCCGCGCGATCGCCCTCCTGCTCTGACGGGCACATGATCGCTCTGACAGGTACATGACCGCTCTGACGGGCACGTGACCGCTCTGACGGGGAAATGACTGCTCTGACGGGCACATGACAAAGGTCTGGAAGGCGGCACTTCCAGACCTTGCCGGTGGGCCGGGTCAGTTGTCGCGGCGGGAGAAGCGGTTGAAGATGCGCTCGCCCGCGTTGACCGCGCCCTCGGCGACGTCGCGCAGGACGCCGATGAACGGGTCCTGGGACTCCGACCAGGAGCGGCGGTAGGACTCGGCGGCCGCCTTGACCTCGTCGGTGACACGGGCGCCGGCGTCGTCCTCGCGGCGCGGGTACGTGCCGCCGACGATGCGCTCGTACTCGCCGCTGCGCTGCCACTTGTCGAGCTCGGCGACGCGGACCACCGCGAACGGGTGCGTGGTGCCGAGCAGGTTGAGCACCTTGAGGAAGCCGTCGCGCAGGTCACCCGCGGTGTCGTACTCCTGGTACTGGGCCAGGAAGGCCTCGATGTTCATCTCGTGGGTGTAGGCGCCGCCCGCGAGCTTCATCAGCGCCCGCTTGGCCGCCTCGGGGTCCTGCCCGCTGAGCAGGCCGCCGCGGTCGGCCGACAGCTCCGACTTGCGGTACCACTCCTCGAGGCCCGCCACGATCGCGCGCAGGCCGATGTAGCCGAGCGGGATCCAGGCCACGCGGGTAGCCAGGCGGGTGAGGATGTCGAGCATCGTCCGGTAGACGGCGTGGCCCGACAGGATGTGGGCGGTCTCGTGGCCGATGACGAAGCGCTGCTCCTCCTCGTTCATGAGGTTCAGCAGACCCGTCGTCACCACGATGAACGGGTCGTCGAAGCCGATCGCCTTGGCCTGGACCTGCGGGTCCTGCTGGACGTAGATCTCCGGAACCCGGTGCAGGTCGAGGATGTAGGCCGCGTCGCGGCCCATGTCGTACAGGGAGCGGAACTGGGTCTCGCTCACTCGTACGGCGGAGGCGAGGTACATCAGGCGCAGCCGGCGCTCGCTGATCAGCCCGGACATCTGCTTGAGAACCGTGTCGAACCCACTGAGCTTGCGCAGAGCGACCAGAGCGGACCTGTCTGCGGGGTGTTCGTAGGCACGGGACGAGATGCCGGGCAGTTGCACGCGGTTGCGATCCGGGGTGGTCGTCATGTCCGGCATGCTACGTCGGCGGCGGGTGTGATGCGCGTTTCTCGGAAAGGGGGGTGCTGAATGGCGGGATATGGCATCCGCGTAAGGTCCGTTCCATGATGAACGCGCCCAGTGTCCAGGGAAAGCGACGCGTGGGGGTGATGGGTGGAACCTTTGACCCGATCCACCACGGTCACCTGGTCGCCGCGAGCGAGGTCGCCCACCACTTCGAGCTCGACGAGGTCGTCTTCGTGCCGACCGGCCGGCCGTACCAGAAGGCGGAGAGGGAGGTGTCGGCGGCCGAGGACCGGTACCTGATGACGGTCATCGCGACGGCGTCGAACCCGCGTTTCTCGGTCAGCAGGGTGGACGTGGACCGGCCGGGACCGACGTTCACCATCGACACCCTGCGCGACATCAAGCGGATCTACGGCCCCGATTCCGAGCTGTTCTTCATCACCGGCGCCGACGCGCTGGCCGCGATCCTCGACTGGCAGGACGCCTCCGAGCTGTTCGAGCTGGCGCACTTCGTCGGCTGCACCCGGCCGGGCCACACGCTGCGCGACCCGGGGCTGCCGGAGGGGAAGGTAAGCCTGGTCGAGATCCCCGCGCTGGCGATCTCCTCCTCCGAGTGCAGGTACCGGGTCTCGAAGGGCGAGCCGATCTGGTACCTCGTGCCCGACGGGATCGTGCAGTACATCGGCAAGCGCGGGCTCTACCACACGGCCTAGCCGCACGAGGAGAGCCGGACCCGCATGGGCGTCCCCGGCCGGGGCAGCAGAGGCGTGTGCCGCTCGCTCGGGCATCGGTGGGACATGAGCCGACATGTACGGCCTGCGGGCGAGAAGCTATGTCCGGCAAAAGCCGGGGATACTATCAGGGTAAGCGTGGTCTATACACGTAGTCACACAGGAGGACAGACCCGCATCGTGACAGCATCCGAAAGATCCGTTCAGCTGGTCAGGGTCGCGGCCGAGGCCGCCGCCGACAAGCTGGCCGATGACATCCTCGCCTATGACGTGAGCGAGCAACTCGTCATCACCGACGCCTTCGTGCTCTGCTCCGCCACCAACGACCGCCAGGTGCGCGCCATCGTCGACGAGATCGAGGACAGACTCCGCATCGAATGCGATGCCAAGCCGGTCCGCCGCGAGGGCGAGCGGGAGGGGCGCTGGGTGCTCCTCGACTTCGTCGACATCGTCGTCCACGTGCAGCATGAAGAGGACCGCACCTTCTACGCGCTCGAGCGCCTCTGGAAGGACTGCCCCTCCATCGCGCTGCCGGAGAGCGTCACCAACACCGCCGCCCAGAGGGCCCGTACGTGAGCAAGCGGATCGTCTGCCTGCGTCACGGCCAGACCCTGTGGAACGTGGAGCACCGCTTCCAGGGGCACACCGACATCCCGCTCGACGAGACGGGCCTCGCCCAGGCGGCGAGGGCGGCCTCGCTGCTGGCGTCGCTCCGACCCACCATGATCGTCTCTTCCGACCTGCGGCGCGCCAACGACACGGCGCTCGCCCTGGGCCGGCTGGTCGGTCTGGACGTCTCGGTCGACAAGGACTTCCGCGAGCGCGGCGGCGGCGCGTGGGAGGGCCTGACCCGCGACGAGATCGCCGCCGGTTGGCCGGTCGAGTACGCCTCGTGGGAAGCGCCTGACGGCGAGCCCGTGTCCGAGGTGGCCGATCGGGTCGGGGCCGCGCTGCGCAGGTGGACGGGCAGGCTCGGCGACGGCGGGCTGCTGGTCGTCGCCTCCCACGGCGCGGCGCTGCGGCTCGGCATCGCCCACCTGCTGGGGCTGCCCCAGGAGCTGTGGTCGGCGCTCGGCGGGCTCGGCAACTGCTCGTGGTCGGTGCTGGAGGAGGGGCGCAAGGGATGGCGCCTGCTCGAGCACAACGCGGGCACCCTGCCCGAGCCGATCAACAGCGACGACATCCCCGAAGCGGCGTCGTGACCGTCAGGGGGCGCCCGGGCGTCCCCTGACGGCGGGTGAACTCGGCCCGAACGTTCGATTATGCGAAACGGGAGAGAAGGTTATATGCTCTCCGAGCGCCGCAACGAGAGAACTCGGAGCGGTGACCAGGGGCTATAGCGCAGTTGGTAGCGCACCTCCATGGCATGGAGGGGGTCAGGAGTTCGAGTCTCCTTAGCTCCACAGCCAAGAACCGCCCCTTGCCTGACGCGACAGGTAAGGGGCGGTTTCGTTTTTCGTGGTGCTCGTTCGCGGCGATCGCCTAGAGTGCGCCAGGTGATCATCAAGCGTTCGACGGCGGCCGCCGGCCTGTTAGGCGGCCTGCTTCTCATGTCCCCGCCCGCGCTGGCCGAAGGCCTCACCGGGCCCGTGTCCCCGGCTGAACTCAAGACCGCCCTGCTCCTGCCGGAGGATCTCGGCGCCGAATTCGTCCACAACAAGATCCGGAACAGGGAGTTCCTGGACGCCGAGACCGCCCATACGAAGGCGTGCGCCAAGGCGATCAAGGGGTTGGCTCCGTTCTCGCGGAGCAAGGCCGCGACCTGGCTGATGCGGGACGGCGTCCCCGAGGGGGTCAGGGAGTTCATCGTGAGCGGGACTCGCGCGCAGCTCTCCACACTGGAGCGGGCGGCCAGGGTTATGGTCCGTGACTGCGGCCAGGTCAGAGCCGGCACCAAGAACATGAAGAAGACGATCACCAAGCTGCCGGTCGGCAGGCTCGGCGACAGCGCGTACGGGATCAGGTATTGGGCGGAGAACCCGGCCACGGACCAGGGCCCGGTGATGGCCGTGGACATCGTGATCATCAAGGTCGGCGACGCCATGATCGCGCTGGAACACAGCGGCTTCTACGGCCGGTTCGATCCCGATCTCACCAGACCCGCCGCCGAGAAGGCGGCGACAAGGCTCCGAGAGGCTCTGGAGAGCTCGTCGCGCGGCTAGGCGAGGTGGTGTTCCGGCCCGCCGGAGAGGGTGGGCCGGGATCCGATCCGTGGGTCAGGCCGTGCGCCGTGAGCGGCCTGGACGGAGTTCAGCGATGACGATTCCTGCCCTCGGGCGTGTGAGCCGGTCAGCGGACGAGACCCGACTGGTAGGCGATCACCACGAGTCGCGCGCGGTCGCGGGCGTCGAGCTTGGCCATGGCCCTTCCCACGTGGGTGCGGACCGTCGCCGGGCTGACCACCAGGCGCGCGGCGATCTCGTCGTTGGACAGCCCCTCGCCGACCAGCCCCACGATCTCGCGCTCGCGCTCGGTCAGCTCGTCCAGCCGCCGATTCGGCGCCACCGGCGCCCGGCGGGAGGCGAACGCGCCGATCACCCGGCGCGTCACCGAGGGCGACAGCAGCGAGCCGCCGTCGGCCACCACCCGGATCGCCCTGAGCACCTCGTCCGGGTCGGCGTCCTTGACCAGGAAGCCGCCGGCCCCCTCGCGCAGCGCCGCGAAGATGTACTCGTCGATCTCGAACGTGGTCAGCATGATCACATGTGTCCCGGCCAGCGTGGGGTCGGACAGGATCTCCCGGAGCGTGGCCAGGCCGTCGGCGCCGGGCATCCGGATGTCCATGAGCACCACGTCGGGGCGCAGCCGCCGGGTCAGTTCCAGAGCCCGCTCCCCGTCGGCGGCCTCTCCGGCCACCTCCAGATCGTCCTCGGTCTCGATCAGCACCCGCAGGCCGATCCGGATGAGCGGCTGGTCATCGGCGATCAGCACCCGGATCACGGTCGTCCCCTCTCGTCACCGGCAGCCGCGCGCGCACGGCGAAACCGCCCTCCGGCCGGGGGCCTGCGGTGAGCGTGCCGCGCAGCGCCGCCACCCGTTCGCGCATGCCCGTGATCCCGTTGCCGGGGGTGTGCCGCGCGTGCCCGGCACCGTCGTCGGTCACCGAGACCTTGACGTCGTCGGCACCATAGTCGATCGTCACGGTCGCCGTGGCCGGGCCCGCGTGCCGTACCACGTTGGTGAGGGCCTCCTGCACGACCCGGTAGACGGCCCGCCCCGTCGCATGGTGGAGGCGGGCCGGATCGCCGGCGAGGGCCAGCTCGACCGGCTGCCCGGCGGCCCTGATCGACGCCACCAGGCCGGCGACGTGTTCGGGGCCGGGAGCGGCGCCGCGGTCCCTGACGAGGTCGAGCGTCGCCCGCAACTCGTCCAGCGCGTCCTTGCTGGTCTTCCTGATCGCCTCCAGCGCGTCCAGCACCTCGTCAGGGCGACGGCGGGCGACGTGGAGCGCGACGCTGGCGCGCATGCTGATCACGCTGAGGCTGTGCCCGAGCACGTCGTGGACCTCCCGGGCGATCGCCAGGCGCTCGTCCTGGACGCGCCGCAGCCGCCGCTCCTCCTCGGCCCGCGCCGCCCCGGCCCGCCGGTCCCGGTCCAGACGGATCACCGCGCCGGCCGCGAAGGGAAGCAGCATCGAGGCATTCCAGGCGATCCAGGCGCCGGCGTCCTCGACGACCCACGCGCGACCCCAGCCGATCATGTCCGCGACCAGAAGCACGGTTCCTGAGACGCCCGCCGCCAGCAGCCCGCGCCGCAGGCCGTGGCGGACCACGACGGTGGCGAGGGCGACGTACAGCGCGAGGAAGATCGGCCCGTAGGCGTGGTGCCGCGCGAGCATCCCCGCACCGCAGGCGAGGGTGACGGCCAGGACCGCCGCCGGATGGCGCGACCGGGCCGCCAGCGCCAGGCCGGCCACGACCAGCAGCGTGTAGGCGAGCGCGTCGAGCGCGCGGAAGGGCGGCACCCTGGTACGGGACGCCTCTACGCTCCCCAGGACGAACAGCGGCACGGCGACGGCCGCCACCGCGCCGTCCCACAGCCGGGCTCGGGATGATCTCACGCCTGCCAGCCTAGGAAGCGGGCGGCCCGGCCGTCATCAACGTCCGGACGTATGCGCCGTACGTTCCGGCCGTCACCCGGCTACGGCGGATGTGGCAGGGCCCTACGGCGCGGCCCGCAGACCACGATGCGCCGGCAGGCCGACGACAGCGGCGGCCGGGCGGGGGAACGCTGGCGTCCATGTCCGATGAACGTGTTGCCCATGGTTCCCGCGCACATCCGACGAGCCGCGGCCCGACCGGGTGGCCGCCGCGCAGGCCACGGTTGCGCAAGGCGGTGCTCGTCGTCCACGTCGGCGCCTCGGTCGGCTGGCTGGGCGTCGCCGTCGTCATGATCGTCCTGGGGATCACGCTCCGGTACACCCAGGACCCGGCCGTCACCCGGGGCGGCTACCTGATGATGACGGTCATCGAGGACGTGATCGTCATTCCGGCGGGGCTGCTCAGCCTCGTCACCGGCATCGCCGGCGGGCTGCTCAGCACGTGGGGCGTCGTCAGGTACCACTGGGTGGTCGCCAAGCTGGCCCTGGTCGTGCTGACGATGGCCAACGGCTTCTTCTTCCTGCACGGCTGGACCGGCCAGGCCCTGGCCGCCGCGGCGGGACCGGCCGTGGCTTCCGGCGGCCACGGCCCCGACGTCGCCAGGGGCCTGCTCATCGCGGGAAATCTCACCGCCTTCGCCCTGCTGGCCGCGGCGACCGTCCTGTCGATCTACAAGCCGTGGGGGAGGACCCGCTGGGGACGCCGCGTGGCCGCCCGGAGACAACGGGGGCGCGCGGATCGCGACCACCGCGCCGACCGGCAGGCCGACCAGCGGGCTGACCGGCGGGCCGACCGGAGGGCCGACCAGCGGGCCGACCGCCGCACCGACCGGCAGGCCGACCACCGGGCCGACCACCGTGCCGACCATCGCGCCGACCATCGTGCCGACCATCGTGCCGACCGGCGGGCCGCCGGGCCGTCCTTGTCCAGCTGGGAGGCGCGATGACGCGCGTCGTGTGGTTCGCCGCGCTGACGGCGACCGGGCTGATGGCAGGCATCATGGCCGGGGGTGTGCTCACCGCTCGGGCCATGCTCGGCCAACCAGCCGCGGTGTACTCCGCGGTCGCCCGGCCGACGCACCAGACCTTCGCGCTGCCGATGACGGCCGTCGCGCTGGTGGCCATCGCCGCGACCGCGACGCTGCTGACGATGCTGTGGAGGCGCCGCCCTCGCCGGGTCGCGGCGACCGCCGTGGCGCTGCTGTGCCTGCTCGGGGCGATCACCACGACGCTCGTGGTCAACGTGCCCATCAACGGGCAGATGATCCATGAATGGCCGGGCCGCATCCCGGCGGACTGGGCCCAGATCCGCGACAGATGGAACACCTGGCACGTCGTCAGGGCGGCGCTGAGCATCATCGCCCTCGGCTGCCTCGCGGCGGCGCGGGCGCCCAGGTTCCGCGCCCCGCGCTCTTCCCCGGCGATCGAGGCCGACGATGCCGACGATGCTGACGCGAGGAGGGCCGGTTGACAGAGGACCCCGGTCGCCGGTGACGGCGAGCCGGGGTCCGAGAGGGGGTTGAGGCCGAGGGCTAGGGTCCGGGAGGGGGTTGAGAACCGAGGATCGGGTCCGGGAGGGGTAGAAGTCCGGCGGTTGGGATTCCGGGCGGGTCGGTCAGGCCGCGCGCATGGAGCGGTCGGCCTCGGCCTGGACGGCGTCGAGCGAGTCGGCGATCTCGGCACCGGCCACCGCGTCGGGCAGATCGTCCTCCATCCGGCGCAGCGGGCGGTACCAGAGCCCGAGCGCCCCCCACAGCACCAGCAGCGCACCGGTGGCCGCCAGCAGGAGCCCGATGCCACGGCCGGGTCCCACGCCGGCGATCGTGCCGACGACGGTGTCGGCGAGCGCTCCACCCGGCTCCAGCAGCGGGGCGAAGAACGCGGTCAGCGGCGGCGCCGTCAGGAAGGCCAGCGGCGTCATCGACACGGCCAGCATCTGGTTGGTGGCCAGCACGCGTCCCTGGAGCTCCAGGCCCACCTTCATCTGGATGAGCGCCATCCAGTGGGTGTTCAGGATGCTGAGGCACACCCACGACACCAGGCCACCGATCGCCGCCAGCACGACGGAGGGCCGCAGCCCGATCAGCAGCACGCCGAGGCCGAAGCCGCTGACGAAGCCGACCATGCCGATCGCCCTGCGGGAGGTGCCGCCCCAGAACACCATCACCACGCCGCCGAGCACGGCGCCGAGGCCCTGGGCGGCGGTGACGGTGCCGACCGCGGTCACGTCGCCGAACGACAGCAACGTGGGGACGGTGACCGCCAGCGCCAGCATGCCGAGGTAGTTCTCGACGGTGAAGAACGCGATCATGATCATGAGCGGGCGGCGCCGTACGAGGAAGCGCCAGCCGCCCACGATCGACTGGGCGAAGCTCTCCTCGAGCCGGCGGAAGAGCCGGTCGGGGAAGCGGACGGCCAGCAGCGTCGCCAGGCCGATCAGGAACGTGACGATGTCGATCGCCACCACGCCGTGCAGGCCGAACAGCGTGACCAGCGCCGCGCCCGCCATGGGCGCCAGCAGCATGCCGAGCCCGGTGCCGAGGTTGGCGAGGGCGTTGGCCTGCATCAGGTACGGCTTGGGCACCAGCTGGGCGACCGCCGCCAGGTAGGCGGGCCGGTGGAAGGCGGTGACCAGGGACAGCGTCCCCGATATGACGCCGACCTGCCAGATCCGCAGGTCGCCGAGCCACAGCAGCAGCACCAGCGCGGTGGTCGCCACGGCCGAGACCGCGTCGCACGCCAGCATGACCAGCCTGCGGTCGATCCGGTCGGCGACCGCGCCGCCCAGCGGGGCGGCCAGCAGGGCGGGCAGTACGGCCAGCATCGTCACCAGCGCGTAGTCGGCGACGCGCCCGCTGCTCTGGTAGGCCCACACGCCCAGTGCGAACGAGGTGAGCGCGCTGCCCAGCAGCGAGGCCGTCTGCCCGGCGGCGACGGTGTAGAAGCGGCGCAGGTCCCGGCGCGCGTCGGCACCGGTGACCCCGGTGTCGTCGGCGGGCGCGGGCAGGTCGCCGGACGACCAGGCCGACAGGTGGCGGTCGATGTGGGCGGCGACCTGGTCGGCCTGGTGCTTGAGGAAGTAGTGGCCCGCCTTGGGGATGACCGCCAGCGCGACCCGGTCGGCGAAGGCGCCCCACTCCCGGTAGCGCTCCTGGTAGAGCTCGGTGGCCCGGTCGCGCTCGCCGATCAGGCACAGCACGGGCGCCTGCAGCCTGCGTGGCGCGGCCAGTTCCCCGGTGAACCAGGCGGTGGCCTCCTCCACGTCGTGCCGCAGGGCGCGGATCATGAGGTCGACGTCGGCCGCGTCCTCCTCCAGCCCGAGCGTGCGCAGGAAGTCGCGCTGCGAGCGGTCGGAGCTCCACCGCGAGGAGGGGAAGCGGCGGTTCCACCACGCCGACAGCCTGCCGGGAAGCCGGGCGTCGGGGAAGCTGCCGCCGAGGAACAGCCCGGCGACGGGCACGCCCGCCTCCTCCAGCCGTAACGCGACCTCCGTGGCGGGGGCCGAGCCGACGCAGTGGCCGTACACGACGACCTGCTCGCTGCGCGGCAGCTCCGCCAGGATGGCGTCGACCAGCTCGGGCAGCGGCAGCATGGGCTCGTCTGGCCGGGCGGGGTCGTGTCCCGGCAGCTCGACCGCCAGGACGGCGGTGCCGGCGTCCCGTTCGGCCAGCGCGGTCGCCAGGGGCCCGTAGGCGGCGGCCGAGCCGCCGCCGTAGGGGATGCAGAGCACGGTACGGCGGGCCGTGGCGGGCCCGGCGAGCCGGTGCAGGATCCCCGCCTCACCCGCGTCGGCGGACAGGTAGGCGGCCAGCTCCCTGATCGTGGGCCTGGTGAACAGGTCGATGACGCGCAGCGAGGGGTCGATGTCCCTGACGGCGCGGACCGCCTTGAAGGAGTCGCCGCCGAGGGCGAAGAAGTCGTCGTCGACGCCGAAGTCGTCGGTGCCGAGGACCTGCGCCCACGAGGCGGCCACTCTCAGCTCGGCCGGCGTGCTCGGCGGGATCCGCTCGCCAGCCGCGGCCACCTCCGGCATCGGCAGCGCGGCCCTGTTGACCTTGCCGATCGGCGTGAGCGGGAGGCTGTCGAGGACCACGATGGCGGGCGGCACCATGTACTCCGGCAGCCGCTCGCGCAGGCCCGCCCTGATCGCGGCCGGGTCGGCGGTGGCGGGCGCCACCCAGGCGGCCAGCCGCCGGTTGTGGGCCTCGCCGATCGGCAGCACGACCGCCTCCGCCACCCCCGGCTGGTCCTGGAGCGCGGCCTTGACCTCGCCCAGCTCGACCCGGAAGCCGCGGATCTTGACCTGGTCGTCGACGCGGCCGAGGAACTCCATCATGCCGCCGGCGTCGAGCCTGACCCGGTCGCCGGTGCGGTAGACGCGCTCGCCCGCGTGCTGGACGAACCTGTCGGCCGTCAGCTCGGGACGGCCCAGGTAGCCGCGCGCCAGGCTGGGCCCGCCGATCCAGAGCTCACCGGGCACGCCACGGGGCAGCGGCCGTCCCGCGGGGTCGACCACGTAGCAGGTGACGTCGGCCAGGGGTGTGCCCAGGGGGACGACGGCCGAGCCCGTCGGCGTGTCCGGTGCCACGCAGGCCAGCACGGACACCGTCGTCTCGGTGGGGCCGCAGTGGATCTGTAGCTCCAGGCCCGGCTTGGCGGCCCTGATGCGCTCGGCCAGCTCCCAGGAGGTCGCCTCGCCGGCGAGGATCAGCACCTTCTCCGGAAGCATCGCGGCCAGGTCGCCGTGCGCCGCCAGGAGCTCCAGATGGCTCGGCACCATCTTGATGACGTCGATGGGATGCGCCGCCAGGTAGGCGCTGTAGGCCTCGGGGTCGGTGGCGGTGTCCTGGTCGACCAGGTGGACGGTGGCCCCTGCGACGATCCCGCCGAGCAGGCAGGTCAGGACCAGGTCGGCGGCGAAGGTCGAGACGACGCCGTAGGAGCGGTACTCGCCGGTCAGGCGCTCGGCCACCGCGAGCAGGAAGTGGACGATGGCCCGGTGCTCGACGGCCGTGCCCTTGGGACGTCCGGTGGAGCCCGAGGTGAACAGCACGTAGGCGAGGTCCTCGGGCGAGACGGTCACCTCGGGCGGGGTGTCCGGCAGGTCCTGCGCGAGGACGTCCTCCAGCACCAGCGCGCCCGCGATCCTGGGGGCCAGGTCCCGGTCGGCGAGCACCAGGCGGGTCTCGCCGCTGGAGACCATGTAGGCCAGCCGCTCGTCGGGAGAGGCGGGTTCGAGCGGCAGGTAGGCCGCTCCCGCCTTCAGCACGCCGAGGATGGCGGGGATGAGGGGGGCGCGCCGGTCGAGGAGCAGCCCGACCACGTCGTCGCGGCCGACGCCCTCGGCGATCAGCCGGTGGGCGATCCTGTTGGCCTGCCGGTCAACCTCGGCGTAGGTCAGCCGGCCCACCGCGACGGCGTCGGGGGTGCGGGCCACGTGCTCCTCGAACAGCCGGTGGAGCGGCCGTGACAGGTCGTAGTCGCGCTTCGGCCCGGCGGCCAGCGGCCCGGTGACCGGTTCGAGCGGTACGGCGCCCGCCGGCGCGTCGAGGTCGGCGAGCATGCCGTCCAGGAGCGTGACGTACCATCCCGCCATCCTGCGGGCGGTGTCCTCGTCGAACAGGTCGCGGCGGAAGGTCAGCGATCCGACGTAGGAGTCGCCCGCGTTGTTCAGCGCCAGGTTGAGGTCATACTTGGCGGTGCGCAGCGGCGGCTCGAACACCTCCGCTTCCAGGCCGGGGAAGCGCGGCGGGGTGGCGGGGGAGTCCACCACGTTGAGCACCGCCTGGAAGATCGGCGTGGTGGCCAGGTTGCGGTCGGGGTTGACCTGCTCGACCACCCGCTCGAACGGCGTCTCCCGGTGCGCGAACGCCTCGAGCGCCACGTCGCGGGTACGGGCCAGCAACTCCCGTCCCGTCGGGCCGCCGGACCTGTCGACGCGCATGACCAGCGTGTTGACGAAGCAGCCCAGCATCCGCTCGGTGTCGGGGTGCAGCCGGCCCGCCTCCAGCACGCCGACGGGCACGTCGTCGGTGGCCGAGACCCGGCCGAGCAGTTCCTGCCAGACCGCCAGCAGCACCATGAACGGCGTGCATCCGGTCTCGGCGGCCACCCGCCTGATCACCGCCGCGTCGACGCGCAACGGGATCTCGCCCGCCGACCAGTCGGCCACCGACGGACGCGGCCGGTCGGTGGGCAGGTCGAGCACCGGTTCGAGACCCGCCAGGCGCTCCACCCACCAGGTCGCGTCCGGCTCCGGCCGTCCGGCCAGCCACTCAGCGTAGTCGGCGTACCTGACCCGCGGCGGCTCGGGCGGCCCGGCCAGGCCGAGCCGCGCGGTGTAGAGGGCGGCCAGCTCGCTGATCGCCAGGTCGCGCGACCAGGCGTCGAAGGCGACGTGGTGGACGGTCAGCAGCAGCACGTGCTCGTCCTCGCCGCCGGCGAACAGCGTGGCCCTGGTCGGCGGTTCGGATTCGAGCCGGAAGGGCAGGTAGGCCTCCGTCTCCAATGCCGTGTCCAATGCCGTCTCCAGGTCGGCGTGCTCGCCGGCGAGCACGATGGGCACCCGGTCGGCGGGGACGACCGTGGTGCCGTCCTTGCCGACCAGGGTGCGCAGCACCTCGTGCCGTTCCACCAGGTCCCTGACCGCGTCGAGCAGGGCGCTCGTGTCGAGCGGGCCGCGCAGCCGTACCGCGGTGGGCACGTTGTAGGCGGCCCGCTCGTCCAGCTGCGACAGGAACCACAGCCGCGCCTGGGCGGGCGACAGCGGGGCGGGCCCCTCGCCGGTCCTGGCGGGGATCCCCGGCTCGGCCCGCGCCACCGTACGGCGGGCGGCGGCCAGGCGCTCCGCGAGGCGGTCCTGGAGCTCGGTCACTGTCCCGCCTCCATGTCCGCGATGAGCAACTCCTCCACGGCGGCGGCGAAGCCGGCCAGCGTCGGGTGCTCGAACAGCAGCCGGACGGGCACCTGGAGCGCGAGAGCCTCCATGAGCCTGCCGGTGACCAGCGTCGCGGCCACCGAGTGACCGCCGAGGGCGAAGAAGTCGTCGTCGGCGCTGACGGCGCCGAGGTTCAGCACCGCCTGCCAGACGTCGGCGACCAGGAGCTCCGCCTGCGAGGCCGGCGCGACGTACTCCCTTCCGGCGTCGTGATCGGGTTTGGGCAGCGCCGCCCGGTCGAGCTTGCCGGAGGAGGTGGTGGGCAGGGCCGCCACGCGGATCCACTGGCGGGGCACCATGTAGTCCGGCAGGCGCGCCCGCAACGACTCCCGCAGCTCGGCGTCGGTGGGTATGTCGCCGCCGTCGACGAGGTAGCCGACGAGCCGGTCGTCGTGGACCGTCACGGCCGCGTCGGGCACGAGCTCGCGCAGCGCCGTCTCGATCTCGCCCAGCTCGATGCGGTGGCCGCGGACCTTCACCTGCTGGTCGCGGCGGCCGAGGAAGTCGAGCGTGCCGTCCGGCCGCCAGCGCACCAGGTCGCCGGTGCGGTAGCGGCCGCCGGTGAAGGCGGGGGAGCGCAGGCCGCGGTAGCCGCGCGCCACGCCGGCGCCGCCGATCCACAGCTCGCCCTGCATGCCCGGCGGCACCAGGCGGCCGGCCTGGTCGAGGACCTGGACGTCCTCGCCGGGCAGCGGGCCGCCGATGGACACGCTGTCGCCGACCGGCGCGGTCAGCAGCGTCATCGTGGAGTAGATCGTGGTCTCGGTGGGGCCGTAGGAGTTCCACATCTCGCCGACCCTGGCCAGCAGGTCACCGGCGAGCACCGGGTCGAGCACCTCGCCGATGCTGATCGCGCGGACGCGCGGCCCGCCCTTCCAGCCCGCGGCCACCAGCATGCGCAGCGTGGTCGGCGTCGCGGTGAACAGCGTGACCCCCGACTCGTCGATCCTGCGGGCGATCGCGTGGCCGTCGACGGCGTCGTCCCTGCCGAGCAGCTCGATCCGCAGGCCGCAGGCCAGCCCGGCCCACAGGTCGAAGCCGAAGACGTCGAAGGAGAACGGTGTCAGGCCGAGCATGACGTCGTCCGGCCGGACGCCGGGGGTGACCCGCATGGCCGCGACGAACGCGGCCAGGTTCGCGTGCGTGACCTCCACGCCCTTGGGCCGGCCGGTCGAGCCCGAGGTGTAGAGGACGTAGGCCAGGTCGTCGGGGCCCGGCAGGCCCGCGTGGCCGGCGTCCTCGGCAAGGCCGGCCAGGTCGAGCACGCGCGCCTCACCCGCCACCTCGCGGGCCACGGCCAGCGCCTCGCCCGCCGACACGATCGTCGTGACACCCGCGTCGTCCAGCTGGTAGCGCAGCCGCTCGGCGGGCTGGTCGGGTTCGACGGGCACGTAGGCGGCGCCCGCGCGGGCCACGCCGAGCAGCGCGGCGGGCAGGAAGCGGTCGCGCGGCAGGCACACGCCCACGGTGGCGCCCGCCGCCTCGCCCAGCGCGCCGGCGATCCGGCCGGACAGCGCGGCCAGCTCGCCGTAGGTGAGCGTCCCCTCGTCGTCCACCACGGCGGCGGCGTGGGGCTGCCGGGCGGCCTGCTCGAGGACGGCATGCGCCACGGTCGGCGGCACGTCCTCGGGCAGCGGCGCCCCCGTGCCCCACTGCCTCAGCAGCTGTCGCTCCTCGGCGGTGACCAGCTCGAAAGCCGACAGCGGCAGGTCGGGGCCGTCCAGGAGGGTGTCGAGCAGCCGCATCAGCCGGTCGGCGAACGCCTCGGCTGCCGCCCGCCCGACCAGGTCGAGGTCGTACTCGAGCTGCACCTCCACGCCGTCCACCGTGGTGTTGACGAACACGGTGAGCGGCGCCTGCGCGCCGCCGCCGCTCAACTCGCCGAGCAGCTCGACGGTCAGGCCGCCGCCGGTGGCGGTGACCGGCACGTTCGGCGGCTGGAGCGACAGGACGACAGGGGTGAGCAGGGAGCCGCGCGGGCGCTCGATGCCGGAGACGGCCAGGCGCTCCTGCGGGGACAGGCCCAGGTGGTCCAGCGAGCGGGCGGTCGCGGCGGCGGTGCGCGCGACGGCCTGCCGTACGGGGAGGTCGGGGTCGAGCCTGACGCGCACGGGCAGCACGTCCACCAGGGGGCCGACCAGCGACTCCAGGTCGGGATGGGCGCGGTCGGCGACGGCCGCGCCGAGCAGCACGTCGGGCCGGTCGGTCTGGGCGGCGACGAGCAGGCCGAGCGCGGTGAAGTACACCGCGAACGGCGTGGTGCCCGTCGCGGCGGCCAGGTCGTGCACGGCCGCCACGGTCCGCGCGGCGACGGGACGGGTCAGCCGCGTGCCGCGGAACCTGCTCGGCCCGCCGCCGGCGCGCCCGGCCAGCTCGTACGGCGGCGCCGCCCCCGCCAGCTCCTCGGCCCAGAACGCGCGCAGCGGCTCGAGGTCGACCTCCTTCTCCATGAGGGCCACATCACCCACCTGGACGGGCGGCTGCCCGGCCGCGCCGGTGAGGGCGGCCAGGAGCGTGGCGTTCGACCAGCCGTCGTAGGCGATGTGGTCGGTGACGACGACGAGCTCGGCCGTGGAGTCGTCCTGCCACTGCAGCCAGGCGCGCAGCAGCGGGACCTCGGCCGACAGGTCGAAGCCGTGGGTGATGTCGGGCTCGCCGTCCTCCTCGAACGGGACGGGCGCCGGCGGGCGGACCTCGGCGACCGGCTCGCCGTCCTCACCCATGACGATCACGCTGCGCAGGACCTCGTGATCGCGCACCAGCCCGTCGAGGGCCGCCCTCACGGGCGCGGCGTCGGTGAGCCCGGCCAGGCGCAGCCGGAAGGCGAGCGTGGTGGCGTTGCGGGTGTGGCTCACCTCGCGCAGGAGCCACATGCCGTGCTGGGCCGCGGTCAGCGGGTAGCGGGTCGCGCCGTGGTGGCGCACCAGGGCGGCCGCGCCGGTCGACCGCTCGGCCACCTCGACGAGCGGGGCCAGTTCGGCGATCGTGGGACGGCCGAGGAAGGCGGTCAGGACCACGCGGGCGCCGAGGTCGCGCTCGATCATCGCGCAGACGCGGGCGGCGGCGAGGGAGTGGCCGCCCAGGTCGGTGAAGTGGTCGTGGACGCCCACCCGCTCGACGCCGAGGACCGTGCCGATGATGTCGGCCAGGCGGCGCTCGGTTTCGGTGGAGGGGGCGGTGTACTCACCGCGGGCGGCGGTGAGGTCGGCGGCCGGGAGCGCGGCCCTGTCGATCTTGCCGGTGGGGCCGAGGGGGAGACGGTCCATGACCGTGATACGGGTGGGCACCATGTAGTCGGGCAGGCGGTCGCGCAGCCACTGCCGGAGCTCGACCTCGGTGAGAGATCCTGGTGCCGCGCCGGGCGCCGGCTCGACGTAGGCGACCAGGCGGCGGACGTCGTTGCGGTCGGTCTGGGTGAGGACGGCCGCGTGGTTGACCGACGGGTGGCGGACCAGCGCCGCCTGTACCTCGCCGAGCTCGATCCTGAAGCCGGCCACCTTCACCTGGTCGTCGTTGCGTCCCAGGTACACGTAGCGCGCACCCTGCCCGTCCGGCCCGGCCTGCTCGTCCTGGCTGCTTCGACCGGGCTCGCGCCGGACGAGGTCGCCGGTCCGGTAGTGGCGCACGCCCTCGGCGTCCACGACGAAGCGTTCGGCGGTCAGGTCGGGGCGGTTCAGGTATCCCCGCCCGACCAGCGGCCCGGCCACCCACAGCTCGCCGGGCTCGCCGTCGCCCAGCGGCTCGCCCCGCTCGTCGCGGACCGACAGGATCGAGCCCGCGTAGGGGCCGCCGATGGTCGGCTCGGCCGTGTCGTCGCGGGTGATCTCGGCCGAGGTGCAGGTGACGGTGCACTCCGTCGGGCCGTACACGTTGACGACGCGGCGCACGCCGGGGTTGGCGTAGAAGCGGTCGACCAGCGCCCTGGTGAGCGCCTCGCCACCGGCGATGACCGTGCGGACGTTCGGCGGGAGCGGCTCGTTGAGCAGGGCGGTGAGGGCGGACGGCGCGCCGTACAGGGCGCGCACCTCGTCACGGGCCGGCAGCGACGGCAGCGACAGCACGGTGTCGGCGACGATCACCGTGCCGCCGGCGATGAGCGGCATGAACATCTGGGTGATGCTCGGGTCGAAGCAGACGGAGGTGGCGAAGAGCATGCCGTGGAGTTCGTCGGCGTAGACGCCGGTCTCCCACGTGAGCAGGGCCATCGCGTTGCGGTGCTCGATGACCACGCCCTTGGGCCGGCCGGTCGAGCCCGAGGTGTAGATCACGTAGGCGACGTCCGAGCCGTCGCCGGTCTCCGCCGGGCCGGGTAAGGCCGCGCCCTCACCGGTCGTGCCCTCGACGGCCGCGCCCTCGACGGCGGTGAGCGTGTCGAGCAGGAGCGGGGCGGCGCCCGACGAGCGCAGCACCGCCTCCTGCCTGCGGGCGACGGGTGTCGAGGTGATCAGCTGTGCCATCTCTGCGTCGGCGGCGATGAACTCCAGCCGGTCGGCGGGGTAGGCGGGGTCGAGCGGGACATAGATCGCCCCCGCCTTCCACACCCCGAGGACGGCGGCGAGCAGTCCTTCGTCCCTGTCGAGGCACACGCCCACCGAATCTCCGCGCCCCGTTCCCCGTCGGCGCAGTTCGGCAGCGACCAGTTCGGCCCGTTCGTCCAGTTCGGCATAGGTGAGGCGGGTGGTGCCCGCCACCACCGCGGTGCGCTCAGGAGTGCGTCGCACCTGCGCGGCGAATGCCTCGTGAACTCGTTCGATCACCAAGGGATCTCCCCCAGCAAGAGTGCCTGTTTTTCCGGGGCACACATTTGCACCGTGCGGGAGGGTTCGGGCTATATGACACGTTTCGTTACCAGAACGATGATCTTGTCAGAAGTTAAGAAAGTTTCCTCTGACTGGGTGAGGTAAAAACTTTACCTACGGATGGTCATCCCTCCATGTCGCGCTGTATTCGCGACCGGCCGGGGCGGCGGTGTGGCGGCGTGTTCGCCGATGTCGGAGGCCGTTTTGTGGCCCCGGGGTGAGTTCCGGTCATGGCTCGTCCGTTCTCGACGCCGAACCGTACGGGCTCGGTTTCCGAGAGTCAGGGGCTATTCACTGCGCCCATGGTGGGATGAAAGGCTCCATTCCCGGCATGATGGCCCGGCCGCCGACGGGCAGCACTGCGACGAGTTCGGCGGGCTCGCCGTACGGGTTGCCCAGGGCGAACGGCGTGTGCGGCGGCACGATCAGCGCATCGCCGGCGGTGAGCGCATGCGCCTCATCCGCCACGGTCGCGCGCACGCCGCCGGACAGCACGACGAAGATCTCCTCCCTGTCGACCATGTGGACGTTGTCGTCGGGTGCGCCCGAGGCGATCGTGAAGCGCCAGGCGCAGGTCTCTCGCGCGCCCCTGCTGGGCGCCGCCAGGCCGGTGGCGGTGACGTGGGGGACGGTGAAGGTGGGCGCGTCTGCGCCGCGGACGACGGTCATCACACCGCCGCCGGCGGGACGAGGGTGGTGCCGTCGGCCAGCGTGGCCAGGGCGCCGACGGGCAGTGCGACGATCAGCTCCATCGGTTCGGCGTGCGGGTTGCCCAGGCCGAACCGGACGCCCGCCGGCACCGCGATCGCGTCGCCCGAGGTGATGGTGTGCTCGGTCCCGTCGAGGTGCGCCACGCCGCTGCCCGCGATGACGACCAGGACTTCCTCGCGGTCGAAGGAGTGCTCGTTCGGTTCGGTGCCCGGCGCGACCGTGGTGCGCCAGACGCAGGTCTCTGACGCGCCCCGGCTCGGCGCCGCCAGGCCGGTGAAGCGGGTGGTGCCGATGGTGTAAACGGGAGCGTCCGCTCCGCTCACGATAGGCATGGGTGGTATCCTTTCCGCAGATCTACAACCAAGGTGTTCAACCATGGTTGTATATCCGAGGAGGGGTTGTCAATGGATTTCGGTGTGCTGCTCGGGCTCGCCTTCAACCAGTTCGTCGCCGAGCTCCACGAGCACCTGGCCGAACACGGGTTCACCGACCTGCGGCCCACGTTCGGTTACGCGTTCAAGGTGCTGGCGGTGGAGCCCACCACGACCAGCGGGCTCGCCGCCAAGCTGCAGATCACCCCGCAGGGCGCCGCCAAGACGGTCGAGGAGATGGTGGCCGCCGGATACGTCGAACGGGTCGCCGACCCCGCCGACGGGCGGGTGAAGATGCTGCACCTCACCGGCGCCGCCCGCGCGCTGATGGCGACCGCGCACGACTTCCACGTGAACTTCGAGCGGCGGATGGCCGCCGAGCTGGGCGAGGCCGAGGTGGCGACGCTGCGCGAGGTGCTCGGCGCGGTGGTGGCGCGCAGCGACTCACCCGACGGCCTGGCCCGCACGCTGCGTCAGCTCTGAGGGGCCACCTTCCTGCCGGTGTGGTTGAAGAGCAGGTTGAGCAGGATGACCGCGACACAACCGGCGCTGATGCCGCTGTGCATGATGATCTGGAACCAGTGGGGGAACCTGTCGTAGATCCCCTCGGCGCCCAGCGGCACCAGCGCGATGCCGATCGACACCGCCACGACGAGCAGGTTGGAGTTGCCGGCGAAGCTCACCCTCGACAGCGTGCGGATGCCCGTGGCGGCGACCGTGCCGAACATCGCCAGCCCCGCCCCGCCGAGCACCGCGGACGGCACCGCGGCCACGATGGCGCCGAGCATCGGGAACAACCCGAGCAGCACCAGGATGCCGCCGGCCGCCGCGACCACCCAGCGGCTACGGACGCCCGTCAGGCCGACCAGGCCGACGTTCTGCGCGAAGGCGGTGTAGGGGAAGGTGTTGAAGACGCCGCCGAGCGCCGTCGACAGGCCGTCGGCGCGCAGGCCGTCGGCCAGCCGTCCCGGCCGCAGCTCCGACTCGGTGATCTCGGCCACCGCGATAAAGTCGCCCGTCGTCTCCGTCATCGACACCAGCATCACGATGGTCATCGAGACGATGGCGGCCGCCTCGAAGGTGGGCATCCCGAAGTGGAACGGCGTGCTGACGCCGAGCAGGCCGGCCTGCCCGACATGGGAGAAGTCGGTGAACCCGAACGGGATGGCGGCCAGCGTGCCGATCACGATCCCCAGCAGCACGGCGATGCGCGCCAGCGCGGGCGGGGCGAACCGGTGGAGGGCGATGACGAGCGCCAGGACGCCCGCGGCGAGCGCGATGTTGCGCGGCTCGCCGTACGTCGGAGCGCCCGCGCCTCCCGCCGCCCACGTGGCGGCCACCGGCAGCAGCGAGATCCCGATGATCGTGATGACCGTGCCGGTCACCAGCGGCGGGAAGAAGCGCAGCAGCCTGCTGAAGAACGGCGCGATCGCCACCACCAGCAGTCCTGAGACGATCACGGCTCCGTAGATCGCGGGCAGCCCGCCGCCGGTCGTGCCGATGAGCACCATGGGCGTGACGGCGGCGAAGGTGCAGCCCTGCATGATCGGCAGGCGGACGCCGAAGCGCCACACACCCACGCACTGGATCAGCGTGGCGATGCCGGAGACGAGCAGGTCGGCGTTGATGAGGTAGGCGAGGTCCGCGGGCGGGAGCTTCATCGCGCCGCCGACGATGAGGGGCACCGCGACCGCTCCCGCGTACATCGCGAGCACGTGCTGCAGGCCGAGGGCGGCGGTCTGGGGGAGGGGTAAGCGTTGGTCCACCGGGTGTGTCATGTGGCGCTCCGGAGGTCGGGGGGATGCGGCCAGTACATCAACCGCGTGTCTCCCGCGCGCGTCCCCCGCTCACGAAACTCGGGCCCGTGAACCGTGGCGGTTTTGGAGGATCCTCCAGCGCGTTCCTACCGGGGACCGGCCAGGCCCTGGGCGGTGCCGTGCGGGCGGCCGGTGTCGGCGGCCGCCGCGGTCAGCCGGAGCGCCCCGAACACCAAAGCGCCGACGAGGAGCAGGAACAGGATCACCCCGATCACCACCAGGTGCCGGCGCGGTTTCGGCGGCGGGCCGTAGACCACCGGCGGGAGCTCGTCCGGCGTGTACGGCAGGCGGACCGTCCCCGGCCCCTCGAAGGCCGACTGCCCCGGCGGCCCGGCAGGCGAGCCCGGACGCGGCCCCGCGGGCGGCCCGGGATGAGGCCCGGTGGACGGCGGCCCGGCATGGGGCCCGGCATGAGGCCCGGTATGAGGCCCGGTATGAGGCCCGGCGTGCGGCCCCGTGGGCGGGCCGACATGAGGGCCGGTGGACGGCGGCGCGGCATAGGGCCCGGGATGCGGGCCGGCGTGCGGTCCCGTGGGTGGCCCGGCGTGTGGTCCTGTGGGTGGCGGGGCGGGCGGTCTCGCCGGAGGCTGGACCGGCAGCGGCTGGCTCGGCTGACCCGGCTGCGGACGCCGGATGCGGACCGTGTGGTCGGGATCGCCCTCTGACGTCATGCATCCCCCCGCGAACCTCGACGATCTCTCCCGCTGAATATAGCCAGCGGTCCCACATCGCGATACCGATCCGGCATTGCTCGCATGCCACGAATTCTCGTGACAGGAGCGGAGGGCGGGCACGGCGGACCCGGCCGTGCGGGGGAGGGGACTAGCGGGTGGGCCACTGACCGGGCGGGGGCGGCTGCTGCCAGCCCGGCGCCTGCTGCTGGTACGGCTCGCGCTGCGGCGGGGTGCGGCGGGCGACCACGCCGGCGATCAGCAGACCGGTGCCGATCACGCCGACCAACATGAACACGAACCCGGCCACGGCGTTCACCAGCGCGAACATCTCGTAGCCGGCCGACTCGACGACCGCGGGGAGCAGGACCTGCCATACCCCTTGCAGGATGGCGCCCAGCAGCAGCAAGACGCAGCCGGTCAGGCCGAACGTGGCCGCCCTGCCGTGCTCGCCCCTGGCGCGGGCGGTCAGCACGATGCCGACGACGGAGAGGATCAGCGACGGGATGATGAACAGGAGCCCCATGAAGGCGTTGCCGATGCTCATAAGCCGTGGATGCTACGGCATCAGGCATGATCCGCACAGGCCCCCGCAGGCCGTGGATCCCGTACCGCCCGGGGCAGCCGGGCGAGGGACGACCCGCGGACGGACGAGCGGGGGATAGCCCGGGGTACGGCCGGCCGTACCCCGAGCCGGGAGGGTCAGAGGGCGCGCAGGTAGGCCAGGGAGGGCATGAAGAAGTACTCCCCGCCCCGCATCGTGACCGTCTGAGCGACCTGTGCCTGCGGCGCCGACTGCTCCGGCCTGCCCCAGACCTTGGGGAAGGCGACCTTGATGTCGCGGACGCCCTGCCCGATCACCGGGTCGTGCCCGGTGCCCGGGTTGAGGAAGTCGGCGTTGTCGGCCCAGTCGCGCTGGGTGAACTCGAACTGGTTCTCCAGGCTCGAGTTGAACGCCATGAACAGCAGCCCCACGCCGCCGCTCGGCCTGGTCTCCGGCGGGGCGTCGTCACACGGCCGGTCGGCGCGCTCGCCGTAGGTCTGGCCGCGCCGGGCCATCAGCACGTTCCTGATGCTGTCGAACCGGGGGTTGGTCTTGCGGATGTGGCCGCTGAACGGGCACTTGTCGCCGGTGTCGGCGTCGAAGGTGAAGTCGTTGCCGACCGGGCCGCCGCCCGCTCTGGCCTTCTCCGTGATCGGGGTGCCGTCCTTGAAGCGGCCGACCAGCATCGCGCCGGCCCGGTCGCGGTCGGCGCCGGTCAGGCCGAGGGCGTCGGCCAGGTCCCGCTCGATCTCCTTGAAGGCCCTGACGTCCTGCTCCAGCTTGCGGAAGACGAAGTAGCTGCCGAAGTGCCGGTTCGCGTCGGGCGCGAACGGGTCGGCGACCAGCACGTTGCCCAGCGGGAAGGCCGGGTTCCAGTGCTTGCGCGGCTCCTTGGCGACCTCGTCGGCGACGAACAGCGGCTGGCTGCGGCCGTCGACGTAGCCGAAGTGCTCGATGCCGTCGCCCGCCGGGTTGCGCATGCCGGCGCCGGTCTCCTCGCCGAGCACCCGGGCGGTGCCGGGCAGCTGGCCGAGGATCTCCTTCCTGACCTTGGCGACGGGCTCGGGCCGGGCGTCGCCGATGAGCACGACGATGTGGATCTCGCGCTGGTAGGCCGCCTCCCACTCGGTCACGGCAGGGTCGTTGACCTCGGTGATCCTGCGCTTCATGCCGTCGCGGAAGGCGCGGTCGCCGAACCTGCGCAGGTCCTCGACGCTGTGGCCGAGGTCGCGGTAGCCGGCCTTGCTGATGCCGATCCCGACGTACGGCGTGCCGGGCCGCCCGTCCTTGCCGAAGGCCCGCACCTCTTCAAGGTGCTTGCGGGCGGACTTGAGATGCCTGGCAATTGTCCGTAAAAAGCGCTTGCCATCTGAAATGTCGTTGAATCTGATGAAAAGGAGAGAAAGGTGCTCGCGAACATGAGCGCGCAGAATGTTCGGCTGGAGATTGTCGAGCATCTCCTTGGTGTCCGCGTCGAGCGTGGCCGAATCCCAGGCCAGAGGTCGTGCGTTGGTGAGGTCGACAGGCATGTGCCGATTTCCTTCCCCGTAGCGATGTGTCGCCGGGCCCCCATGTCCGGTGTCACTGTTTGACTCGGGAAATCGGCAAAAGGTTTAGATCATCCTGCCGAGGTGCTCAACGGTTGAGATGCCGCGCGAACCACGCGCTCGCCAGCTCGGCCACCACCTGGAGCGTTCCCGGCTCCTCGAACAGGTGCGTCGCGCCGGGCACGATCTCCAGCTTGTTGGGGCAGTGGAGCTGCTGCTGCGCCGCGCGGTTCAGCGACAGCACCGTGTGGTCACGCTCGCCCACGACGAGCAGCGTCGGCGCGGTCACCTCGCGCAGCCGGGCGCCCGCCAGGTCGGGGCGGCCGCCGCGGGAGACGACGGCGGCGATCTCGTCGCGCAGCTCGGCAGCCGCCCACAGCGCCGCCGCCGCGCCCGTGCTGGCGCCGAAGAAGCCGATCCGCGCCGCGGGCATCCGCCGGCGCACCCAGGCCGTGGCCCTGAGCAGCCGCTCGGCCAGCAGCGGGATGTCGAAGACGTCCTCGTCCTGACGGGTCAGGTCGAACAGCAGGGTGCCCAGCCGCGCGTGGTTGAGCGTGGCGGCGACCTGCTGGTTGCGGGGGCTGTGCCGGCCGCTGCCGCTGCCGTGCGCGAACACCACGATCCCGCCCGCCCCCTGCGGCACGGTCAGCTCGACCTCGCCCACGAAGACGTCGGCGTCCGACAGCGTCTCGTGCGGCACGCCCGAGGACGCCCGGTCGAGCAGCTCGATCACCTCGTCCTCGCTGACCTGGTCGAAGTTCTCGTACCACTGCGAGATCGCCCGCAGCCCCTGCGGCTCGCTCAGGCACACCACCTCGTCGGCCTCGGGCAGCACCGTGCCGGGCGCCCGCACCGGCACGGCCACGACCACCTTCGCCGCCCTGTGCGCCCTGGCCACCGCGCACGCCGCCCGCGCCGTCGCACCCGTCGCGATGCCGTCGTCGACCACGATCACGGTACGGCCCGCCAGCGGGACCCTCGCCCGTCCCGCCCGCAGCCGCTCGGCCCGCTGCTCGATGACAGCGCGCTCCCGCTCGGCCACCCGCGCGGCGTCCTCGGGTGTCACGCCCGCCGCCCGCATCAGCGACTCGTTCTCGACGCGCACGCCGTCCTCGCCGAGGGCGCCGAACCCCAGTTCCGGCCGGCCCGGCACACCCAGCTTGCGCACCAGCGCCACGTCCAGCGGCGCGTCGAGCGCCCTGGCGATCTCGAAGGCGACGGCCACCCCGCCGCGCGGCAGCCCCAGGACGACGGGATCCTCCTTCGCCAGATGCCGCAGCTGGGCGGCGAGCCGCCGCCCAGCGTCCGCCCGATCGATGAACATGCCATGGAGCTTCCCCGCCGTCCGGGTTTGACACCGGACGCCCTGGTGAAGCGGGGTCAACTCGTGACGCGCGCCGCCAGCAGCCCGTCCAGGACGGCCTGGGTCGTCTCCCACACCTCGGGAGAGTCGTAACCGCCCGCGGTGGTGACCACGACCAGGCCGAGATCGCGGTGGACGACCAGGCGCTGGCCGCCGTTGCCGTTACCCGCCACGAACGGCGGGCTGCCCGTGCCCAGCCACCACTGGTAGCCGTAGGCGGTGCCCTCGTCGACCTCCACCTTCGGGCGCAGCGCCCTGCCGAGCCACGAGGCGGGCACGACGCCCGCGCCGTCGTCCAGCACGGCCTGACCGATCCGAGCCAGGTCGCGTGGCGCCAGCCGCAGGCCCGAGGCGGCCGAGTGCACCCCGTCGTCGCCCGCCAGCCACTCGAAGGCCCCGATGCCGAGCGGCTCGAACAGCCGCCTGCGCGCGAACTCGGGCAGCGGCAGGCCGGAGCCCTTGACGATGAGCCGGGCCAGGAGCGCCGACGCGCCGCCGCAGTAGTGCCAGCGCCGTCCCGGCTCCTCGACGATCGGCCGCTCCAGGACGAAGCGGTGCCGGTCGGGCGCGAGCTCCATCGCGATCTCGCTGTTCTCCGGCGTCGTGTACGGCAGGTCCTCCCGCCATTCCAGGCCCAGCGTCATGGTCAGCGCGTGCTCGACCTTCAGCGCCGCCCTTCGCGGGTCGGCGGCCAGGTCGGAGTACTCGGGGAAGTGCGCGAGCAGCGGCTGCTCAGGATCGGGCACCAGGCCGTCGGCCAGCGCGATGCCGTACAGGAGGCCGACGACGCTCTTGGTGACCGATCTGATGTCGTGCAGCGTGTCGGGGCCGAAGGTCACCACGCCGAGGGAGACGTTCCACGAGTGGTCCTCGCCCTCGCCGTACCGCTCGAACAGCAGCGCGCCGTCCTTGAGCACCACGAGCCCGTGCAACTCGCCGAACCTGGCCGCGAGCCGCTCCTCCAGGTCCGGTGCGAACCCCGCCTCGCCGGGGCTGATGTGTTTCATCGGCTTCATGGTGCCAGGACCTATGGGCTGACATGGTGTCAGGGTCAAGCCCGCGCGGAGAAGGGAAGGGTGGGGTCGGCGCCGGACCGCACCGGCGCCTGGGAGTGCTGGTACGCCCCCGGGCGTAGCGGCGATGCCCACGACGGGCGGATTGCGGCGGCGGCCGTGCTTGCGAGCGTGGAAGCGTGAACAGCCTCAGGAAGATCCTCGGCGCGCTCGCCGCCGGCTACGCCCTCAGCTTCTACCTCGGCGCGCTGCTGCACGCCGGCGTGGCCATCGGCCCGGTCGCCGAGCCGGTCATCGTGCCCGCCGTCATCGTCGAGACCCTCTGCGGCACCGCGCTGGTCACCGGCGCGTACGGCGCGCTCGCGGCCAGGCCATGGGCCTGGACGGGCCTGCGGCTCGGCCACGCCGTCGCGCTGGGCGGCGTCCTGCTCGGCGTCGTCGCCCGCACCCTCGGCGCGGGCCAGTCGACGCCGCTCAACGACTGGTACCACCGGATCATCGCCACCCTGCTCGTGCTGGGTCTGGCGGGATCCCTCTACGCCTCGAGGGCGCGCAGGTAGTCGCCCGCCTCGGCGATGTGGTCCTCGGTGAACACCTTGATGCCGTGCAGCTCCAGCAGGCTGGTGGTGACCCCCTGGCCAGGGGTCCTGCGGCCGCGGAAGGTGCCGTCGTAGATGGTCAGCGCGCCGCAGGACGGGCTGCCCTCCTTCAGGACGGCCATCTTGATGCCGAAGGAGCTCGCGGCTGCGAGAGCGCCCTGGGCGCCGGCCAGGAAGGCGCCGGTGACGTCGCTGCCCTCGGTGTCGAGCACGCGGGCGGCGCCCGCCAGCACGGCCGCGCCCCCCGCGCCGCCCTCGATCTCGGCAGCCGGCCGGGGCGTCGGCAGCCCGCCCTCGACCTCGGGGCAGAAGGGCACCAGCCTGCCCTGCTCGCGCCACTCGGCGAGCAGGGCGTCGGTGCTGGTCTTGGCGCCTCCGTCGTAGCGCACACGGCGGCCCATCAGGCAGGCGCTGACCAGGATTCGTTCCACTCCATCAATCGTAGGCGCCGCGCTCAGGGGATCGCCCGGCGGCCCTCGCGACCCCCGCGCTCCGCAGCCCGGGGATGAGGACGGCGGCCACGGCCAGGTGCATGAGCGCGAGCGCGCCCTTGGTGCCGCCCGACGCCTCCGCCGCGACGATCGGCAGGAAGGACACCAGCCCGCGCAGCGCTGACCGGCTCGGGCGGCGGGCGTCGCGGCCGGCACTCCGCGCACGCGTGCGCCGGGTGCCGGACGGTATCGAGACCGGCAGGGGCGCGCGGTAGCCTGTCCCGCGATGAACACCACCCTGGCGACCTGCGTCATCGTCGGCTCCCTGCTGCTGGCCCTGACGAGCCTCATCGTCGCGATCCGCAACCGCGCGATGGGCATGGTCCTGCTGATCGGTTTCGCCGTCCTGGAAGTGGCCGTGCTGGCCCAGGCGGGCGTGGCGATCGCCGCCGTCGCCGCCGGGCAGGGCCCGCAGGACAAGGCCACACTGTTCGGCTACCTGGCCGGCACCGTGCTCATCCCGCCCGCGGGCGTGTTCCTGGCGTTGGCCGAGCGGAGCAGGTGGGGGTCGGTGATCCTGGTCGTCACCGGGTTCGCGATCGCGGTGATGACCGGACGGCTGCTGCAGATCTGGCAGGGCGTGGCATGACGGCGAGCGGACCGCGCTCCCGCCCGGGCCGCCGGGCGGGCACGGCGGGGCGGGGCGGCGCGTGAGCGGGCCCACCGGCATCGGCACCGGCCCGGGGCGGGCGCTGCTGGCCCTCTACGGACTGTTCGCGCTGGCCGCCGGGTCGCGGGCGGCCGTGCAGATCCTGACCAAGTTCGGCGAGGCGCCCCTGGCGTACTCGCTGTCGGCCTTCGCCGCCGCCGTCTACGTTCTGCTGACCGTCGCCCTCGCCCGCGGCGCGCGCCGCCTGGCCCTGTGGGCGCTCGGCATCGAGCTGGCGGGCGTCCTGGTCATCGGGACGGCCAGCCTGCTGGCGCCGTCGGCCTTCCCGCACGACACGGTCTGGTCCGCCTACGGCAGGGGCTACCTGTTCATTCCGCTCGTGCTGCCGCTCGTCGGCCTCTACTGGTTGCTGCGCAGGCGTTAGCCGGCCGCCCTTCTGGGCAGTTCGGGATGCCATGAGCACCATCGAACATTCAGTTGACGTCAAGGTTCCGGTCTCCGTCGCCTACAACCAGTGGACGCAGTTCGAGAGCTTCCCCGAATTCATGGAGGGCGTGGAGTCGGTCAAACAGGTGACCGACACGCGTACGCACTGGCTGGTCGACATCGCCGGGGTCACCAGGGAGTTCGACGCCGAGATCACCGAACAGCACCCGGACGAGCGGATCGCATGGCGCTCGGTCGACAAGCCGCACCAGGCCGGTGTGGTGACCTTCCACCGGCTCGACGACACGACCACCAGGGTCACGCTCCAGATGGAGTACGACCCCGAGGGCTTCGTCGAGACCGTCGGCGACTGGCTGCAGATCGTGCGCGCCCGCGTGCGCGGCGACCTCGAGCGGTTCAAGGACTTCATCGAGTCGCGCGGCGGCGAGACCGGCGCGTGGCGCGGTGACGTGCCGGGCAGGCATCAGCGCGGCTCCAGCGCGGGCACGGGCTACGGCGAGCCGTCACCGCCGAACGTCGTCGGCGGTGACGACTACCCCCGTGAGCCCCAGCTGCCCCCGCCCGGCCCTGGACCGGTCCCGCCCGCCGGTCGCCGTCCCGGCGAGGAGCCGCCGCCGGCTCCCGGCCCGATCCTCTAGTCGCTTGTCGTACGGGGTCGCGTGACCACGCGGGCGCGTGGGGCGTCGTCGCACAAGGGCCCCCGGGACGTCGCCGCGTGAGCCCGCCGGTACGTGACCTGGCGAGAAGCGCATCCCCCGCCCCCATCCCGCCCTCCGGGATGGGGGCTTTTTCGTGCGCGCGCGGCCTCCGCCGTGCCGCGCCGTCTCATGGGTCAGGAATAAACGTTTGTTTCAGTCCTGTTAGGCTGGTGACTCATCAAGTCATCCCATGATTCAACGACTGGAGGAATCGGTCCAGCATGAGCGTGCTCACCCAAGAGTCCAGAGGCGGCAGAACCGGCTCGTTGGCCTGGCTGCTCGTACTGGGAATCGTCCTCGCGGCGCTGAACCTGCGCACCGCCGTCACCAGCGTCGGCCCCCTGCTCGACCGGCTGGCCGCAGGCCTCGGCATGTCGAGCGTCGGAACGGGACTCCTCACCACCCTGCCCGTGCTCGCCTTCGCCACGGTCGGCGCGATCACGCCGTCCCTCGCCCGCAGGATCGGCGAGCACCGCCTGCTCCTGCTGGCGCTGGTCACGCTCGGCGTCGGGCTGGTGGTCAGGGCGTCGGTCGACTCGGCCCCGGTCTTCCTGCTGAGCAGCGCGGTCGCGCTGTCCGGCGGCGCGATCGGCAACGTGCTCATCCCCACCCTGATCAAGCGCCACTTCCCCGCCCGCGCGGGGGCCATGACCACCGTCTACACCACCGCCCTGGCGGTGGGCACCATGCTCGCCGCCTCCGCCACCGTCCCGATCGAGCGTGCCGCCGACGGCAACTGGCACGTCGCGCTCGGCGTGTGGGCGGCACTGGCGGTCGTCGCCGCCATTCCGTGGCTTGCGCTGTTGCGCAGTGAGCCGGAGCGGGACACCACCAGGTCGCAGGCGAGCCGCGGTCGTCTGGTGCGCAGCAAGCTGGCGTGGGCGGTGGCCGTCTACTTCGGCACCCAGTCGATGATCGCCTACATCATGTTCGGCTGGCTGGCCAAGATCCTCACCGACAGCGGCTACACCACCGGCCAGGCCGGGATGATCCTCGGCGTCTTCACCGCGCTGAGCATTCCCGTCTCCCTGGTGCTGCCGTCGCTGGCCACCCGCTTCCGCGACCAGCGGCCGGTCGTGGCGGGGCTCGTGGGCTTCTACGTGGTCGGCTTCCTCGGCCTGTGGTTCGCCCCGTCGTCGACCGCGTGGGTGTGGGTGCTGTTCGTGGGCATCGGGATGGGCTCGTTCCCGCTGGCGCTGACCATGCTCGCGCTGCGCACCCGCACCGCCGAGGCCACCGCCGCGCTGTCTGCCTTCGGGCAGAGCGTCGGCTACCTCATCGCCGGGGCGGGCCCGCTCCTGGTCGGCGTGCTGTACGAGGTCACCGGCGGGTGGCAGGTGCCGTACCTGATGATGCTCGCCGTCGTCGGCGTCCAGCTCTTCACCGGCTGGTACGCCGGGGGCAACCGCTTCCTCGAGGACGAGGGCGCCCGCCGCCCCGTGCCGGCCGAGAAGGAGAAGGCTGAGACCATAGCGGTGTGAGATCCACTGTTGTCACTTTCCCGCAAGGCCAGGTCAGCGGCCGCTCGGAGATCGTGGGGTCCGTGCCGGCGGGGGTACGGCACGGCCTCGTCACCGCTTCCACTCCCTTCCACCCGCTCGACCACACCTGGCCGGACCAGCCCGCCGATCGCGGCACGATCGGCGGGCTGCCCGTCGTCGACTGCGTGACCGGCGCGGTGTCGGCCGAGGGCGAGGTCTTCCTCGGCGAGGACATCCCCGTACGGCGGGGCACCGACGGCTGGCAGTGGCTCGTCGTGCACGTCACCGAGGCGCCGATCGAGGTCGGGACCGAGGTCCACCTCGAGGTCGACGCCGCCCACCGCCGGGCGCTGTCGGCCGGGCACACCGGCTGCCACCTGGCCGCGCTGGCCCTCAACGCCGCGCTGGCGGGCCACTGGCGCAAGGAGGCCAGGCTCGACGCCCTCGGCCACCCCGACTTCGACCAGAGCGCGATCACCTCGTCGCGGATCATCCCCAACGGCAGCGTGGACGAGTACCGGCTGGGCAAGTCGCTGCGCAAGAAGGGCTTCTCCGCCGAGGGGCTCGACCTCGACGAGGTCGCCCGGCGGGCCGACGACACGCTCAAGGAGTGGATCGGCGCCGACGCGCCGGTCTGGATCGACGTGCCGGACCAGGGGCTCACCGCCCGCCGTACCTGGCACTGCGCGCTGCCCGAGGGGGAGGTCTCCATCCCGTGCGGCGGCACGCACGTGAAGCGCACCTCGCTGCTGGGCGCGGTGAGCGTGGCGCTCACGCTGTCGCCGGACGGCAGCGCGCTCACGATGCGCACGACGGTCGCGCCCGCGGGCTGAGTCCCGGGCTCTCATGATGCGCACCACGGTCTGCACCCGCGGGCTGAGGTGCCGGACGCTCGGATGCGCACGAGAGTCGCGCCCGCGGGCTGAGGTCCGAGGCCGCTGCCCGCGTCCTGTGCGGGGCATAGCGGTATACCATTAACTCCCATGACGACCGAGCTGCTGCTGCGCAACGCCAACCTCTGGGGCGCGGGCCCCGCCGACGTGCTGATCAGGGACGGCCGCATCGCCGAGATCGGGCCCGGGCTTCAGGGCGCGGCCGCCGTCGAGGACCTCGGCGGCAAGCTGGTCATCCCCGGCCTCATCGACGGCCACGCCCACATCGACAAGACGCTGTGGGGCGGCCCGTGGACGCCCCACAGCTCCGCGCCCGGCCTCATGGGCAAGATCCGCGGCGGCCAGGAGCGCCGCCCCGAACTCGGCATCCCCAGCGCCGACTACATCTCCGCCCTCCTGGCCAACATGATCACGCTGGGCACCACCCACGTCCGCACGCACGTGGACGTCGACACCCTCATGGGCCTGGACGCCGTCCACGCCGTCCGCGAGGCGCTCGCCCGCCACGAGGGCCGCATCACCGCCCAGCTCGTCGCCTTCCCGCAGGCCGGCCTGCTCATCGCGCCGGGCACCGACCGCCTGCTGGAGCAGGCGCTCGAGCAGGGCGTCGACCTCATCGGCGGCCTCGACCCTGCCGGTCTCGACAGTGACGCGGTCAAGCACCTCGACATCGTGTTCGGCCTGGCCGACAAGCACGGCGTCGGCGTCGACATCCACCTGCACGACCGCGGCTCGCTCGGCGAATGGCAGTACCGCCTCATCATCGAGCGCGCGAAGGTTCTCGGCCTGCGCGGCAAGGTCACCGTCAGTCACGGGTTCGCGCTCTCCGACGCTTCGCCCGCCGTACGGGCCGAACTGCTCGACGGGCTGGCCGAGGCGGGCGTCGCCATCGCCTCCATCGCCCCGCCGGGCCGGGCGATGCCGCTGAAGGAGCTGGCGGCGGCGGGCGTGCCGATGACCCTGGGCAACGACGGCGTGCGCGACCTGTGGAGCCCATTCGGCACCGGGTGCATGCTCGACCGTGCGCTGCTGCAGGCCCAGCAGACCGGTCCGCTCGACGAGGACGTCGAGCTGGCCCTCGACGCGGCCACCTACGGCGGTGCGCGCGTCACCGGGCTGGACGGCTACGGCCTCGGCGTGGGCGACGTGGCCGACCTGGTCGTGATCGAGGCCCGCAACGCCGCCGAGGCGGTCTGCGTCCGGCCCGCCAGGTCGCTGGTGCTGAAGGCGGGCCGGGTCGTCGCCCGCGACGGCGCTCTCGTCTGACACGAGGCCGCTCTGTCAGCTTGGGTTGACAAGCGGGTGCTTGTCAGCACATGCTGACACTCATGAACGTCATCGAGCTCGCCGAGGCGGCCGCCGACAGGGACCCCGGCGTGGGGCTCGCCGCAGTGGCGGCCCTGCGCGGCCTGCTGGAGGAGCTGGAGGCCGTCCACGTCACCAACGCGCGGGCACAGGGCTGGTCGTGGGAGCAGATCGCCGACGCGCTGGGCGTCAGGCGGCAGTCCGCGCACCGCAAGCACGCCCGCAGGATCGGGAGGTAGCCGTGTTCTCGATGTTCGAGAGATTCACCGAACCGGCCCGCCGTGCCGTGATGCGCGCCGGGATCCTGTCCATGGACGCGGGCCGTACCGCCCTCGCCCCCGACCTGATGCTCCTCGGCCTGGCCGAGGAGCACCCGCTGCCCCACCTGCCCGCCGCCGAGACGCTGCGCCCGCACCTCGACACCGGCCGCACCCGCGAACTGCTCGCCGCCATCGGCATCGACGTCGACGAGGTACGGCGGCGCACCCGCCACGGCGCCGACGACCCCGCCCGCTGGCGGCTCGGCCGCTCCCGCGTCAACCCGCTGCGCGTCACGCTGTCGGGCCCGCTCGGCATGCTGGCGCTCGAGCCGCACGCGCGGAAGGTCATCGAGGTGGCGATGTGGAAGCCAGGTCCGGTGACGGGCGAGCGGCTGCTGTGGGGGCTGCTGGCCGACGGCGCCGACGGCACCGCCGCCCTTCTGCGGCGCTGCGGAGCCGACGTGCCCGCGCTGGTGCGGGCCGCGGGCATCCCCGTCCACCGGCCCCGCCGTACCGCCTGAACCGCCCCCTCGGTGGCCGCCAGTCCGCCGCCTGCCCCACCCCCGCACCTCAGAGCGATCCTCGCCTCGGCCGCGACCTCGGCCATCACGGCATACCGAGAGCTCACAGCTGCCTGGCGTCGCCACATACGACCCGGAAATCGACCGCAGCGTCATCGAGCAGGCCGAGAACCAGTTCCTCACCCCGCGGGCGTGGGGAGCTCTGACTGGTCGTACGGCCTGGAGCGGGTCGCCCCTCTCGTCGAGGTGGTGCTTCACGCGGGGGCGCGGTCGCGGGGTCGCGGATGAGAGATGATCAGTTGGATCTTTCAGGGAGGGCCTTGATGAATGTCACCTTGTGGGCGGACGCGACGCCGTCCGCCTCCGCGCTCTTCCTGCGCCCCTGGAATGATGGCGACGTCGAACCGCTGATCAAGGCCTATCGCGATCCCACGCTGCGTCGTTGGACGAGGCTCCCGGTCGAGAGCGTCAAGGATGCGGCGGAGTGGCTGGAGCTCCAGAGACGTGGCTGGGAGACCGGAGAACGGCTGAGTTTCGCCGTGCATGACGATCATCCTGGCACCGACGGAATGCGGTTGGTCGGCAACGTGGTCATGAAGCGGACCGGTCCCGGCAAGGAATCCGCGGAGGTCGGCTACTGGACGGCAGCGCATGCCCGTGGCCTGGGCGTGGCCCCCCGCGCTCTCGAAGCGCTCACCACGTGGGCCTTCGACGTCTTCGCGGTCGAAGGCCTGGAACGTCTCGACCTGCTCCACCAGGTGGACAATCTCGCCTCGTGCCGGGTCGCGGAGAAGGCGAGATACCAGTTTCACCAGGTCCTTCCGGCTCGGCCGCCTTTCCCGAGGGACGGCCACCTGCATGTACGACGGGCCGACACTCCTGCTTGACGGCTGGAGATCGCCGCCCGTCCGCGGTGTCGCAGGCAGCGACCACCGCCCGGGACCCGGGCTCCGGTCAGGCGGGGCGGAGGTGGCCCAGCTTGTCGGGGTTCGCGATGAGGTAGATCGTGTGGATCTTCCCGTCCGAGATCGCCAGCGACACCACCGTGACCACGCGGCCCGCCGCGCTCAACACCGCTGCGGGCGCCCCGTTCAGTTCGGTCACCGCCATCGCGAGCTCAGCCTCCGGTTGCGCGCCGACCGACGCCATGAACTTGTCCATCTCGCCAGGCCTGCCGACCGAGGCGAGGAAGCGGGCCACCTTGTCCTGGCCGACCAGCACCCTCAGCGGCGCGCGAGCCTTGCCGCCGCCGTCGCCGACCAGCGTCACCTCCTGCGCCAGCAGCGCGATCAGCCCGTCGAGGTCGCCGCCGGCCGCCGCCTCGAGGAACCGCGCGGTGATGTCCCGCCGCCGCCTCCGGTCGGCGTCGAACCTGCGACTCCTGTCGTGCACGTGGTCCCGGGCCCGCTTGGCCAGTTGCCTGGTGGCCGCCTCGCTCCGGCCGATCACCTCGGCGATCTCGGGGAACGGCAGGTCGAACGCCTCCCGCAACACGAACACCGCCCGTTCGAGCGGCGACAACGTCTCCAGCACCACCAGCAGGGCCAGCTCCACCGTGTCGGCGAGCTCGGCGCGTTCGGCCGCGTCCGGCGTGGTACCGATCGGTTCGGGCAGCCACGGCCCCACGTAGGACTCGCGCCGGGACCGCGCCCACCTGAGCCGGTCGACGGCCAGGCGCGAGGTGACGCGGATCAGGTAGGCCCTGGCGTCTTCGACCGTCTCGTGCTCCACCCCCGCCCACCGCAGCCACGCCTCCTGCACCACGTCCTCGGCGTCGGCGACGCTGCCCAGGATCCGGTAGGCCACCCCTGTCAGGAGTTTGCGATGATCTTCGAAAACTTCGATCGACATGGACAGAGCCTGGCACGGCGCCGATTCGTGGTCGGTGGCGGATTCGGCTACACTGTCCAACATCGCAAGGGGCTATAGCGCAGTTGGTAGCGCACCTCCATGGCATGGAGGGGGTCAGGAGTTCGAGTCTCCTTAGCTCCACCCAAGTGGTGTTACTCGAACACCCCTCTTCGAGGGCGGTGGCGAGTAGCGCCGAGGTGCCAGTAGCGGCGGTGTCAGTGATGACACCGCCGCTCTTGCGTTTTCCGGCCCTGGTGACGTGCAGGAGTGGGGCGATCGGGTCAGTGGGGTCGTCGGAGCTGACGCGAGGTGTGCTGTCGTGCTCGTCTGCGTCGACGTAGAGCCGATGGAACAACGCTTGATTGAGAAGGCGGCGGGCCGTGTCGCTTGCGATGCCGTACAGGTCGCGCGGGTTGGTGAGCAAGTCGAGGACGGCTGTCAGGGCCGCACGGCCGGTGTCGAGGTCGGGATGTTCGGTGCGGGTGAGCTGTGCTTCGAGGCGGGCGCGTTCGTCTCGGATGCCGCGTAGGCGCTTGGCGATCTTCTCTCGTGGCCAGTCGGGATCGCCGACGAGGTCAAGGAACTGATCTTCTTGGGCGTCGATCTTGGCGAGCTGTTTCTTGATCTCGATGCGTAGGGTGTCGCTGGTGACGGCGTTGTCGGCGACAGTGGCGTCCAGACTGGCGGTGATGCGCTTGCGGAGGTCAGTGGGCAGGGCAAGGGTGGCGTAGTGGTCTGCGATGGCCGCCTCGACGTCGAGGACGGGCATGTAGGGCAGGTCGCAGGTGCGGTCTTGGCGGCCACGGCAGATGAAGTAGAGGTACTGGGTGCCGTTCTTGCCCCTCCCCGGCATGATGATCAAGCGATGCTTGCTGCGGTGGCACCAGATCGAGCCCTTGAGGAAATGGTGGTGGGTGCGGGCGCGAGTGCCTGCGCCGCGCTGGGTGAACAGCACCTCTTGGACGCGGTTGAACAGCTCGGGGCTGATGATCGGTTCGTGACGGCCCTGGTATTCGACGCCCTTGTGGGTGACGTATCCCAGGTAGTAGCGGTCACGGAGCATCTTTCCGATCTTGGCGACTGAGACGCGCGCGCCAGCGGGGCGCTGCTTGGTGGGCTTCATGCGCAGGCCCGCGTCGGTAAGAGCGTCGGAGAGATCGGCAAAGGAGTAGGTTCCCGTCGCGTACAGCTCAAAGGCCATCCGCACGAGTGGGGCGCGTTCGGGGTCGATGGCGACAGTACGGATCTCGCGTCCCTCGTAGCGCTCACGGGCGTTGACGTATCCGAGCGGGGCCCGGCCCAAGGTGCCGCCATGGGTGGCCTTCTGGCCCATCTTGTAGGAGATATCCGCGCCTGAGGCGCGCGACTGGTACTCGTTGACGCCGTCGATGACCGTGCTGACCAGGTCGCCGATGGCCGAGTCTTCGGTGTAGTCCATGATCGAGATGAGCTGTGCGCCCGCCGTGCGCAGGTCGCGCTTGGTGATGGCGGCGTCGATGCCGTTGCGATGCATACGGGAGCGGGCGTAGACGATCACGTAGTCCACGTCGTGCTGTGCCTTGATCCTGGCCATCATCTCTTGGAACTTGGGGCGGTTCTCGACGGTGGTGGCGGAACGTCCGGGCTCCACGTACTCATCGACGATTTCAGCGCCGAGTTCGACGGCACGGCGTTCGCACGCGGCGCGTTGGGCAGGCAGGGAGATGCCCTCAGGGTCGTAGTCGGTATCGACCTGACCGCGTGAGGAGACCCGCAGGTAGAGCACCGCGCGCTTGGTCGAGGCGGGGGTTGATTGGGCCGCTTGCTTGAGGAGGTTCATGAGGGCTCTCCCTGCTGCGGGGCGTGGGCGGCGATGATGGCGTGGATCTGGGCGATGGCCTGGTCGGGCAGGCCGTATTCGGAGCGAAGGAGCGTGTCTAGGTCGGGGGACGGCGCGTTTACTCCTGCGCGGGCGAACACGTCTGCGGGGTTGAGGTCGAGCACCTGCGCGAGGCGCATCAGGTTGACCGTGGAGGGTCGGTCCACGTCGTCACTGAGCAGCCTATAGAGCGACGACAGGGTGATGCCGCTTTCCTGGGCGAGCTGCCGCAGGCTGTAGCGGGCGTGCTTGCGGGCCGCATCGAGGTACTGGCCCAAGGTGGGGGCGGGCTGCTGATCGTGGCTCATCGGGTGCTCCGCAGTGTGGCTGGATCTCCAAGCTACCTCGAATGTTCCGACTTCGGAACACTCTTTGACCGTTCGCTGTCCGCTAGCTCTCGCGCGATGAGCGCCAAGGCTTGCGTGAGCACGTGGGCGTCTACGGGTGTGCGCCGTTTGGCATGGACTCTGATTCGTGACAGGCATCCTCACCTCCTCTGGCCGATCTTCGGTCATCACGTTCCGTGGTTGTGGTTCGTGCACGTGCACGATGTGCATGCGGCCCATAGGTGCAGACGCGTGCGAGGCGTGCACGTGCACGAACTCGATTGCGGTTACGGACTGTGAGGGATGGCGCGCCATCGGCCACGGGAGACCTGGGCAGCGCGATCAGCGCGGGTTAGTTCGTCGAGGCGGTAGTAGACCCAGCGTCGGCCCATTCCGGTCAGGCGCATGAGCTCGTCCATCGACACCCCTTCGGCGGGGGCACCGGCGAGAGCCGCTGCGAGGGCCTTCTCTGCGTCCTGAGCAGCCTCAGAGCGTGCGTGTCGTGCGGATGTCCCGTTGCCTGAGGCCGGGTTCGTGGTCTCCTCAGGAGCGGTTATGGCAGCCTCCAAGGCGGCCACGGAGACGAGATCGAGTTGAGGGCGATGCGGTGTATGGCGGGTGATAGTGCGCTGGACGCCGTCGTCGTCGAGTAGGTAGGTGCGGGCGCGGCGGGGGATGTCGTGTTCGGGTGCGCTGATCATGAACTTGCCGGGGGCATCGAGGCGGTGGGCATGCCAACCGGCCTTGAGCATCCCTTGACCCAAGATCAGATCCACGTCGCGCTGTTCGCGCACGCGGAAGGACAGACGTACGTCCATCTGGGAGCGCACCGCGCCCTTGCCCATCGCCTTCTGGGAGGGGCGTTGGGTAGCGGCCACCAGTTGGACGGCGACGGCACGGCCACGTCGGGCGATGGAGTCGGCGTGCCGTACCGCTGCCGGGGCGTCATCGACGAGTTCGGCGTACTCGTCAACCAGGATGATCAGTGCGGGGGCGTCAGAGGAGGGCTCCCACACCCGCTCCCCCTGCCGAGCCATGTGGTCCGCGCGGCCGTCGAGGATGACGACAGCATCGGCCAACAGCGCTTCCGCCTCCTGCGGGGTGGTGGCCACCCGATCCAGGCACGATGACCAGGGCAATAGCTCCATGCCGCGCTTGAGATCGATACCCCAGATGATTGCGTCGGGGCATGCGGTGAGCTCCCCCAGGAGGACGTTCACGCCGCCGCTCTTGCCTGCCCCTGCTACGCCGCCGATGAGGGCGTGCCGGCGGAGCAGGGACACCCGCACGGGACTGCCGTCCTCGTACAGGCCCAGCTTGACGGGTTGGGTGATCGAGGTGATGGACGGCCCAGGCCAGGCGATCGCGTCGGCGTGCGGGTCAGTCTCGATCACCCGAACATCGGCACGATTGGCGTGCTTGGTCGGCACTGGCTGGATGCGGACGGCGCCCCGTCTGGAGCCGAGCGCCGATTCCAGCGCGGGGGCGCGGTTGACGGCGTCCTCTACCGTTTGGCCGCGTCCCAGTGCCAGGCGGAAGCGGTACCCCCACAGGTCCACGATCGCCGACTGGACGCGTGATCCAGCCAGGCCGACAGCGTCGGCGATCTCCGGCCAAGCGGCCAGGGTGCGTTCGACGCGGACGCGGGCACGGCGGCGGCGATGCGCCCACCACGGCACGGCCAGCAGCACACCACCGATGCCCAGTACGGCGGGCATGGGCGGTGTAAACGAACCCAGGCTGACAGCCGTCGTGAGCCAGCATCCGGTGAACGCCGTGGTGACGGCGGCATAGCCCCGTTCGATCGGGCGCGTGAGGTTGACCCAGCGCCCCAAGATGAGCAGCGCGCCCGCCGTACTGACTGTGGTTGCCAGTACGGCAGGCCACCACGTCGGGTAGGCCGCATGCAGGATCACCCCACTGACCAGGCATAGCCCGGCCAGGGTGAACGGGGCGAGTTCGGAGCGGTAGCGCCACAGCACGCGGGCGATGGATGCGATGATCAGGGGCGCGAAGTCGAGATCATCGGTGATCGAGGCGATGGGCTGAACACCGTATCGGCGCATGCGACGGGCGTTGCGCCGCATCTGGTGCCGTGAGGTCCGGTGTCGGCTCACTGGGCATCGCCCCCCTCCCCACGCGGGGAGGTGCGCTGTGCGGCGATCTCGTCGCGTAGGTAGTACAGCGAGTCGGGCTCACCGTCGTAGTGGGCGGCCAGCGTCGCTTGAGCGGCGGCCAGGAGGTTGGCGCGGCTGTGGCGGATGCTGGACAGTTCGGTTCGGAGCTGAGTGAGTTCGGCGATCAGCGTGCGGGTGTCGGCCAGAGCGGTGGCCAGATGCTCCCAGATCGATGCGTTGGCGGGGGCTGATCGTGTGAGCGCGTCGAGCAGGTGGGTGGCGGTGTGGTTGCGGGAGATGACCTCCTGGAGATCTGCGTGCGGGTAGGGGTGGCGTTGGGTCATTAGGCATCCCTCCTTCCGGTCGGAGACAGGGGTTAGTGGCCGGTGATCCAGCCGAGCGCGGCGCTGATCACACGGCGGATGTCGGGGGCCAGGGTGGTGGCGGCCAGCAGGAAGCCGAACAGCAGCGCGGCAAGGGCGTGCCAGAAGCGGAGTCCCAGATAGCGCCAGGCGATGAACACCACTGCGCCCACCAGGACGACGAGCGGAATGCTGATCGTCATGGGCTTCACCTCCTCTCCACGTGAGCGGTTTACGTGCAGTAGGACGGCGGTCAGATGCCGTCGTGCAGGGCCTTACGGCGGTGCCAGCGGGCACGGGCGCGGCACTTGACGCACCGCTTGTGTCCGGGCTGGACGGCAGCGCCGCATCGGCAACCGCTGATCAGGGAGTCGGAGAGGGCAAGCGTCATTGAGCTTCACCTCCTTCCGAGCAGAGGGGCTGACACTGACGGGCGTGGATGCCCAGGCGTGAAGCACGCGTGGCAGCGAGCGTGCGGCGGCGGTTCTCACAGCAGTTCGAGATCACCAGCGCGACGATCGCGATGAGGCACATCAGTGCCCCCGAGCGTGCAAGGCTTGGATGTGACGAGCGACGGTGGCGCGATCGCCGGCGCGGATGCTCACCACGACCCAGACGAACAGCACAGCGGTAGCGGCCAGGCCGACGAGTCCGGCGATTACCGCGATCATCACTGCTGCCCTTCCTCTGTGCCGAAGGGAGCCTTGCGGCGGTTCCAGCGACCACGGTTGGCGCACTTCCGGCACCGACGAGCGCCTTTGGCGGTCAGCGCACCACAGGAGCACTTGCCCCCGTAGATGTCGGCGGTGGGAGCGTCCGCATCAGCGTGGTCGGGAGTGACGGAGCCGTTGTAGGACATCAGCGCGTCGTACTCGGCGCGGGCCTGGTCGGAGATCGCCACCAGGCGATAACGCACATGACCGAACTCGATTTGCGCCGTGTAGTGTCCTGCGCGGTCCTGGACGTTGGCGTTCGTCGCGTCCGCGACGCGGTCGATCTCGGCGCACTGTTTGGTGTAGCGCCTGTTGGGCCCAGGGAACGCGATAGCGTCCAGCGAATACGGGGCTGGGATGTCTGGATGGTTCTCCAGGAAGTTCGCAAGCTCGCGAATCCCAGAAATCAGCGTTTCGCGGCGATTCCGTTCGGCGATTCCCATAAGGATCACTCCCTTCCGCATTCCGACTGTCCTTGCAAATGCGAAGGTAGGTCCGGAGGAAGGGGAGTCCCCATCACAAGCTGGGATCGTGCGATGAGAGGGATTTGATCTTGTGTTGAGATCAGTTATATCTGATCGTGAGATACGCCGCTGGTCGGAAGAGGCTGACCGAGACAGCGAAGACCCCCGACAGAGCTGGGGAACGAGCACACTGGGAGTGCTGACAGCTCTGCCGGGGGCGAGAGGGACGTGACGACGCGGGACGTGATCTCCGACGGCTAGAGAAGGGTCAACCGCGCCGCCACGTCGTCATTGGGGGGCGGATACTCCGGCTGACGATTGCTCGCGTAGCCGCTCACTAATACGGGCTCTCAGATAGCTGAAATAGAGGCTCTTTGCGTCATAGCCTTCAACGACATCATTCACGTCAAGCCAGAAGTGATCAAAGAAGGCAATCCTTGTGAGCGGCGGATGCTGCGCATCTGATCTGCCAAGAGCTATGGCGCGATCAATTATAGAGGCGCTTGTCTTCATTACTCGGGGGCCTGGGCCGCGATGCTATGAAGTTGTCCTGACCGCATGGAACTTGCCTTGAGTTCCTCGCGTCGCATTGCCACTCGCTGAGCTGTCGTCGCGGGGTCGTTCACGGGACTGAAGGCGTACACCCGACGTCCAGTTCTCGCCGAGATCTTGCCTGACCACCACGAATAGGCGGTGCCGTCCGTCCAAACGATGAGATCCACCCACACGGATAGGAGCGCCACCCTGTCGCCGACATGAATGTCAGCACCCACGCCCAGGTCGGAGAGAGCTCCACGTAGCCACTCCGCCGCTTGCGCCGCACTGTCCGGTCTCTTGCCGGGGTTGATCGCAGGAACGAGCATCCTTGCTCCCCACGTCGTCGCCTGATGTGTGGGGCGCGTTCTTGCTCCTAGGGGTCCTGACCTGCGCCTCACGTCGAGAGTGAGGCTCCCAAGTTGATGACCCCTAGCAAAACTCACCGTGATATCTCACGATGTGATGGACTGAGAGAGCTTCACCTTTCCCCCGCAGGCGGGCACTCACGGGAGCGGACGCACGCCATGGTGTTGGATCACGAGCAAGCCCGGCATGTTCTTGACGGCGTTTTCGCACGTCAAGACATGGATGATGTCTGCAAGCGGAGGGACGTAGGCGGCATTATCCGCATTCTCGGCAAGTACGGCGTCACTCAAGGGCAGATAGCAAGCCTCACGGGCATCGCCCAAGGGCGCATCAGCGAGTACAAGACGGGCAAGCGTATCCCGACCGCGAAGTCTACATTTGAGGCAATAGCGAACGGTTTGGGCATGCCTGCGCACTTGCGTCGCTCGCTGGGGCTGGCCCCCACGAACGGCGTCGATGGCGCTCAGGCTGCGAACGAGGGGATGCAAATCCCTACCGACACGTTCGACTTGCAGCTACTCGCCGAAGCGATCGGGAAAAGAGGTGAAGCGTTGAAGCGCCGCGAATTACTGGGACTCGTCGGCCAACTCGGCGCCGCAACCGCAATCGCCCAGAACGATGTCTGGGAAAAGGTGTCATTCGCGCTTACGAGGCCATCTGCCATCGATGAGGCGATCGTCCGGGAGATGGAAGCCAGGTCCGCAGGATTTCACCGCCTTGAGGAAATCCTTCCTGCACAGACCATCTACAAGGGACTTGCCGCGCACATTCGTGAAATCGGCACGATCCTCAACGGGACCACGATCGATCCGAAGGACGCACTGCGGACGCGCCTGATAGTCGCCGCTGGCGAGAGCAGCGTCCTTGCGGGATGGCTGGCCAGCGACATGGGGAGCGCGCCAACTGCACGACAGTTCTACGACACCGCCGAGAAGGCCGCTAAGGAAGCGGGAGATCCGAGCATTGTCGCGTGCGCATTCGGCTACCGCAGCTACATTCCAAGTGGGAAAGGCGCTCACGGACGTGCTCGCGCTCTGCTGGGCAGCGCGCTCGAACTGCTCTCGAAGAACGAATCGCCAGGGACTTTGGCATGGCTCGCCGCACGGCACGCAGAAGAGAGTGCGGCGCTGGGTGACAAGGAAACTGCCATCGCTTCCTGGGCGCACGCTCAGGAAGCGTTCGCAATCACCGATCCAGACGAGGATCGAGTGTGGACCCGATTCCTTGATCAGGACAGGTTCGACTCGTTCCACATCGCGACGTTCTCAAAAATCGGCAAGCTCGGCGAAGCTGAAGAGCTAGCGCGCAACGTAATTGCCCGCCTTCCGGAAGTGGATCGCAAACGAGCAGGCATCATTCTCGGCGACATCGCGACCGCTCACATCGTGCAAGGGTCGATTACCGAAGCAGCCAAGCTCGCGAAGGAGGGACTAGCTATAGCGCGCGAGACCGAGTCTGTCATCTGGCTGCCCAAGTTCGAGGAAATGGCAAAGTCGCTCACCCGATGGAGCAGGCAGCAACTCGTGCGGGAATTCCTAGAAGATATGGCTATGACGAAGCGTCAGTTCGGGTCGTCTCAGCGCTAATCCAATCGAGATATTCGGCGCTACCTGCAACTATCTCGGTGGCGATTATCTCGGGCGTCACGTAGCTGTGATTCGCTTTGATATAAGTCTCAAGTGCGGAGAACAGACCAGCCGTCGTCTTGATAACCAACTGCCACTCCATCTCATCTCGCTTAGACCCTTGCCACCAATAAATGGAACGGATTGGCCCAATGATCTGAGCGCCAGCCCCCAGCTTCTCCATAATGAGCCCATGAGCCAGCGTCGTTGCTTCTTCTGCTGTTGGTGCTGTTGTGAGTACCTGCACGTAGCCGGCCATTGCTGACATTCCCTTCGGGGCTTGCCTAGGTGATGGATTCTTTCGCTAGCGATGCACCTCGTCCACAAGATGCGTGCTGCAAGATGCATCGACTCCGGGATTCTCGGCGGCTTAACTTAGAACGTCTATTAGCTTAGTCTTAATCCAGTTGAATTCAGAATGTTCGCCAATGCTGTCGAACACCGCTTGCGGCATCTGGCATTCGCGGAGGAAGCAAATGACGAACAGCCAATAGGACGACTCTGCCAGGTAGTGGATTGTGCCTTGATTTATATGTGCATTCCGCCCGAGATGGTGGGCCACATTGTTTCTTTCATTCTTTACAACCTGACACCAGCGACTAACGTTGCCCGCCTGCCCAATAAATGGTTCACCCGCATAGCTAGCAAGCTCTTCAAGTCTCACTCGCAGTGGCATTTGGCCAGGATGAAAACACTGGCGATGCAACGCTTCCAGGGCAGCTACGCGGTTCAAGAGTCGATCGGACGCATACATTTTTTCGGAGTAACGGGTACCCATCACGGTACCCAGCAATCCGCGCCGCTCGGCCGCTTTCCCCATCCAGCGACGTAGCCCAGCAGTGCCATCAATATGATTAAAGGTGAACGGCATCTCTGATGGCGCAGGAGGGTTATTGTACGATTTCTCTTTTGCTTGCCAAGAGGCTATCAGGCTTAGTGGAATGGGAATGCCTGCTCCCGTGCTATCTTTTCGTGTGACATCCGGATGGTAGAGGTGGACCTGATCGAATGCGGCTGTGCGTCCCACTCCTATTGAAACCAAATCTTGAATGTCCCCCAGAATATCCATTAATTCAGAGAGTGGTGTAATGCGGTGTAGTTCCACCCCTACGCTAAAATTTTGCCCGATGTTTCGTTCGAGAGTGGTATCGCCCCGGATGCTCCATGTGTGTCGTATAGCTATTCTTCCGCCAATCATTTCAACGAGAAGGTCGTCGAGTTGTGTTAGCTCCACAGAGATTTTGTTAGGCTTCCCATGTGAGTCTGTTGACTCCCATGATTCCTTCAAGCCAGAGAGTTGCATCCAATAGGCTAGATTCTTTAGGCCGGTGGACGCGCCAATGAACTCGAATGCTTCACCTGGTTCAAAGTGTGCTCCTTCAAGAATTCTATTTACATAGAATCTCTCTTCTAGCGGCCCGTTCATACGAATTTGACGCCTGGTTTGAAAGCAATCTTCAAGCGTGTATGCCTTGCCTGCGGCTATTCCGAGAATCCGATACATGCCAGGATGGCGGCCGAAAGGTAGCACTCCCTCTCCCGGCTTATCTATTAGATCTAACCTTCCTCCGTCTTCTGGATCAAACCGGAGTATTCCTGGCACTGACCTATCTGGCGTCTCTGGCAACCAGAAGTGGCCTAGCTCTTCCAGTATCCCCAATGCGCCTCCTCGGTTGTGGGAATGATACTCTCCGGCACATCGCGGCGCATCCTCGCTGATAAGTGAGGCTATTGTGACAACAGGCCCACAGGGCCTGATTTAGTATCAAATGGGGCGCTCTTTCTTGCGGTAGTGCTGTCCAGGGAGGCGTACCTATGGGACGGTAGCGCGGTAGATCTATATCCTCTTGCTCAGCGAGGCGGGGGCCCTAGCGCTAGCCGTACGGTCCCGCAGGATGATCAACCTGCCGTCGATGGGCAACTCGTCGCGTCATGCGAGGGCACGTCGGAGCCCATCTATCTGCTGTGCCGTGTTCGAGTAAGCCTCGATTAGCTCCACCGACCAGCGGCGGTGTCCATCCGGACACCGCCGCTGTCGCGTTTCCCGCCGCGGCCGGAGATCGTGCGGACCTCCCTTCGGCCACCGGCACGGGCGCAGGGCCGTCAGACGCTCCCGTGACCGGCCCGCTCGCGATCCTCGCCCGGTCCGCTTCGGGTCTTCTGTCCGGCCCGCTTTCGATCTTCTCCGGCTCGCTTCGGGTCTTCTGTCCGGCCGGCCTTCGATCCTCTCCGGCCCGCTTGCGGCCTTCTGCCCGGTCTGCCTGCGCGCTCTCCTGCCGGGGTCCGCTCTGGTCCTCGTCGAGCCGCGTCTGCCGTCCGCGCTGAACGACCGGGAACGGCGGGCCGGAGCGACGCCGTGCCGCTTCCGTCCGGCCCCGGCCCCGGCCCCGGCCTCGGCCCCGGCCCCGGCCCCGGCTTCGGGGTCCTGCCGTCCTCGGGAGAGCGCTCCTTGGGAGAGCGCTGCCCCGGATCGTCAGGAGGGCGTCGCCGGCCGGGCCCGCGGGGGACGTGCGGCCCGCCGTTCGGGCATCCGGACGTCGCGCGGGCGGGCATGGTCGATGGCTAGCGGCGGGGGAAGACCCAGCGGTCCAGGAGTGTGAAGCGGATCGCGGTCATCGCCAGCGACGCGCACACCAGCGCCAGGCCCTCCGTCCAGCGCGGGCCCGCCCCGGTCACGACGATGGCGGTCGTGGTGACCGCGTAGTTCAGCAGGAACAGCAGTCCCGCGCGGGCGTGGGCGACGACCCGCCGGCCCGCGCGCCGGTTGAAGGTCCACCGCCGGTGCGCCTCGGTGTTGACGACCGCGGTGGCCGCCAGCGCGAGCAGGTTGGCCGCCTCGACCGGCAGGGCCGTCCGCAGCAGCAGGTAGAGGGACGCGTGGACGACGGTGGAGGCCAGCCCGACGAGCCCGAAGGACACCAGCCTGCGGACCAGCGCGATCCGGGCCGGTGGGGAGGGCGCGGGCGCCGGGTCGGGCGGCCGGGGCAGTTCGACGGTGGCCGCGCCCGAGGACAGGGCGCGCGCCACCCGCACCATGCCGCGCAGGTCGGCCCAGGCGGTGCGCCACAGGCGGACCTTGGAGTCGGCGTCCTCGGTCCAGTCGACGGCCACCTCGCGCACCCTGGCGCCGTTGTGTTCGGCGATCAGCAGCATCTCGGTGTCGAAGAACCACGCGTCGTCGGCGACCTTGGCCAGGATCGGTCGGATCACCTCGGCTCTGGCCGCCTTGAAACCGCAGGCCGAGTCGGTGAACCCGGCCCTGAAGCCCACCCTCAGCAGCCCGTTGTAGCCGCGGGAGATGACCTCCCTGCGGAAGCTGCGCCGGATGCGCGCCCCGCCGAGCAGCCGGCTGCCGATGGCGATCTCGCAGTGGCCGGAGACGACGGCCATGACCAGCGGGAGGAGGGCGGGCAGCTCCGTCGACAGGTCGACGTCCATGAACGCCACCACGTCGGCGCCGCTGGCCGACCAGCCCGCCCTGATCGCCGCCCCCTTGCCGACCGTCTCGAGCCTGACGGCGGCCACGCCGGGCAGGTCGCGTGACAGGCGGCGGGCCAGTTCCCAGGTGCCGTCCGTGCTGCCGCTGTCGACGATCGTGATCCGCCACGGCAGCGGGAAGGACTCGCGCAGGAACCGGTGCACGGTCTCGATACAGCCGGGCAGGGCGCGCTCCTCGTCGAGCACCGGGATGATGACGTCGACCGTGGTGGCCCTCGGGCCTCCGGGGACCCCGGCGGCCCCGGCGCCCCCGGTGGCGCCGTCGGTGACGAACGGCACCCCTTCCACGGTGGCGGTCATGGCCGCCGCCGGGCGCGGGCCATGAGGGAGACGCCGGGCAGGCCGGAGACGGGCAGGTACCGCTCGGCCATGACGACGGCGGTCAGCGCCAGGTTCACCGGCCCCGGCAGCGCCTGCAGGTCGCAGCCCGTCGCGTTGCGCCGGCGGAGGGCGGCGACGGGTCGCAGCAGCACGTTCCAGCTCCACAGGCGCTCGATCACCAGCCCGGAGCCCTCGATCACCTCGGTGAGGCCCTGGCGGGTGTAGCGGCGCACGTGCCCGAGCGCGACGTCGTGCGCCGACCACAGGCGCATGTCGCACGGCACGGCGATGAACGCGGTGCCGCCGGGCTTCAGCACCCGGGCGATCTCGGCCGCCGCGGCATGGTCGTCGTCGATGTGTTCCAGCACGTCCAGCGCCGTCACCAGGTCGAACTCCGCCTCGCCCAGGGGCAGCCCGCACAGGTCGGCCATGACGGCCGCGACGCCGCGCCGCCTGGCGTGGGCGACGGCGGTGCCGGACCGGTCGACGGCCAGGGCGTGCCAGCCGTACCGCTGGAAGACCCGGGTGTTGCCGCCGCCCGCAGCGCCGACGTCGAGGGCGCGTCCCGGACGTCCGATCCTGCGAAGCTCGCGGGCGAGGATGGCCCGCCGCTCCCGGTACCACCAGTGCCGGTCCTCAAGTTCTACTGCGCGCCTGATCTCGGCGGCTTCCATTGCTCTCCCAGTGGCGAAACCCGCGATTCCAGGCAGCATCCTGGCGGGTCGGAGCGGCACAATCCAGAGCAAAATGGAAATAGTCACTAATGTTGACTATTATGGCGGCAGGAACCTCGAGAGGAGTTCGTCATGTTCGTCGAACTGACCCGCTTCAAGGCCACCCGAGCCGCCGACCTGCTGGCCGCCCGGCCCGGGATGGAGGCCGACTTCGCGGCCGACCGCGCCGGCTTCCTCGGCGCCAGGCTCGTCCGCCTGGCCGACGACGAATGGCTCGACATCGTCGACTGGCGCTCGGCCGACGACTTCGCCGCCTCGCGCGCCAAGGGCGCCGACCTGCCCGGCATCGCCGCCTTCTTCGCCGCGATCGACGCACTGGTCAGCGACGAGCAGGGCGAGGTTCAGACCTTGGCCAGCGTCCGCAGGCCCTGAAGGAGCAGCGTCCGCTCCGCCCCGGTCAGCAACCCGTACGGCACCGCCGCCCGCAGGTTGGTGTCCCGCTCGACCGCCTCCCACAGCGGCCCCTCGCGCAGCGAGGTGACCTCCCCGGCGGTCAGGCCCGCCGCCTGCCACGCGGCGGCGTGCGCGTCGGCCCGGTGATAGCGGAACGCGGCAAGCCGGTTGAACAGCATCACCCCGCCGGGCACGCCCTCCGGCTCGTACGGCGGAGCCATCAGCTCCAGCGCCCCGCCCGGCATCCGCTCGGCCCCGTCCAGCAGCCTGCGGAGCAGCGCGGCGACCTCGGCCACGAGGCCCTCCCGCCCGCTCCACAGCAGGGCGGTGGCCTGCCCGTGCAGGTCGTAGAGCCCGTCGATGAAGGCCAGCGTGGCGGGCGTGGCGTGCAGCCTGCCGTGCTCGTCCTCGCGCAGGGCGCCCTGCCGCAGCTGTGCCGCCACCTCGTCGGCCTGTTCGCCGGCGGTGCCGTACCGGTAGACGGCCGCCAGCCCCGCGCGAGTGAGTGGCCGCAGCGGCAGCACGTACCGCTGGTCGATGAGGAAGCCGGCGCGCAGCCCGGACCGGCGCACGTACTCCAGCCCCTTGTCCCGCCTGGTGGCGTGCACGTCGATGTGGACGGCGTCGATCAGCGGGGCGATCGTCGCCGCATAGTCCGCAAGCTCCCGCATGGCGGACCATTATGGTGATCTGTCCGGGCGGATATCACCTCGATCACTACGATGAGTCGTCATGATGACAGCCGCGGTAAGCGTCTTACTCATGATCGCCGCTCCTGATCCGGTCACCGCGCTCAAGCAGCAGTTCGTCCCCGGCCAGGGGGTGCGCTTCACCGAGCGGGCCGAGACCGCGATCGACGGCGATCTTTTCAGCGTCAGCAAGCGCAGGGGCGTCGTGGAGTTCGACCGGTCGGGAGTGGTCGCCTACGACTTCCGCGCCAGGTCGGGGCTGGCCGAGGGGGTCGTCCGCACGATCGCCGCCGGCTCGGCCACCTACCAGCGGGGCGGCGTGATCGGCAAGAAGTGGGTCAGGTCGGCGAGCAGGCCGGGCGCGCGCACCCCCTTCTTCAGCCCCGTCCTCGTCCTCGACCCCGCCGCCACGAAGGCCATGCTCGCCACCAAGGGCATGATCACCGGCAGCGCCCTCTACCAGGCCTCGCCCTCCTACCGCGCCACCGTGGGCAGCGCGCAGCAGGCCCCGGCCTTCATCTTCTGGAAGCTGTCGACCGACAGCGCAGGACGGCCGGCCAAGCTGGTGACCCGATGGACCGAGCCGCCGGGCACGCTTGGCGACGTCTCCAAGAAGAGCACCATCCGCTTCTCCTCCTGGGGCCTTCCGGTGAAGATCGTGGCCCCGCCTTCCTCCTGACGGAGTACCCGGACCGTCAACTCCTGGAGGATGCCGCACCGGCCGCCGGCGGGCGATCGTGGGGGCACATCCGACGAAGGAGATCCAGATGACCACGCGCCCTTTCAGGTTCGGCGCCGTCGCGGGCCAGGCGCCCGGCGGCGAAGCATGGACGGGGCTCGCCCGCCGCGCGGAGCAGCTCGGCTACGACAGCCTGCTGATCCCTGACACGCTGGGCACGTTCGCGCCGTTCGCCGCGCTCGCCGCCGCGGCCGCCGCCACGACCCGGCTGCGTCTCGGCACCTACGTGCTCAGCGCCGCCAACCGTACGCCGGGCCAGGTGGCCTGGGAGACGCGCACCATGCAGACCCTCTCGGACGGCCGCTTCCAGCTGGGCCTCGGCGCGGGCCGTCCTGGCGCCGAGGCCGACACCGCCGTGCTCGGCGTCCCGTACGGCACGCCCGCCGAGCGCGTCGCCCGCCTCGCCGACACCATCGACGCGGTCGGGGACGTGCCGCTCCTCGTCGCCGCCGGAGGGGCCCGGCTGCTCCGCCTGGCCGCCGCCAGGGCCGACACCATCGCCCTCGCCCTGCCCGCCCAGGCCACCGAGGACGAGCTGGCCGCCAAGCTGGACGAGCTGTACGAGGTGGCGGGCGACCGCTTCCCCCGGCTCGAGATCAACCTCAACGTGGCCGCCATCGGAGACGAGCTGCCGCCATGGCTGCGGCAGCAGGTCGGCGGCGAGCCGCACGGTGTGGGATTCCTCAAGGGGACGCCCGAGGAGATGGCCGAGACCCTGCGCAAGCGGCGGGATCGCCTCGGCGTCTCCTACATCTCGATCAACGCCTACTACCTGGAGGCGTTCGCGCCGGTGGTGCGGATTCTCGCCGGTACCTGACAGAGGGTGGCAGGTATGGGCGGAAGGCTTGCGTCCATGACCGCACAAGGAAGCTTCGTCACGTTCGACTGGACCCCGCAGGAGCCCTACGACGCCGTCGACGGCGTCACGCTCGCCGTCGTCACCCTCGGCAAGACCTTCGAGGGCGACCTGAAGGGGTCGAGCACCGTCACCATGATCGTTTCATCGTCGGAGCACGACGTGTCCCGGTCCTACGTGGCGATGGAGCGGGTCACCGGCAGGATCGAGGATCGCGAGGGCACGTTCGTCCTGCAGCACAACGCGGTCAGCGACTCCGGCGATGACTCGCTCACCTGCACGGTCGTGCCGGGCTCCGGCACCGGGCGGCTGGCGGGCCTGCGCGGCGCGCTCCAGATCCACATCGCGCCCGACGGCGCCCACTCCTACGTCTTCGACTACGAGCTGCCCTGACCGCTCACCGCGCCAGGGCCACGACGGCGGCGACGAGTTCGGGCCCGTCGAGCAGGGCCCTGTCGTTGTGTCCCGCCCCCTCGACCTCGACCAGCGTGACCGGTCCACCGGCCGAGGCGGCCACCGCACGGCTCAGCTCGGGCGGGACGATCGTGTCGCGCGAGCCGTAGACGACGGTGGTGGGCACCCGTACCGACGCCAGCGGCCCGGCGACGGGCAGGCGGTCGCGCAGCAGCAGCCCGACCGGCAGGAACGGGTAGTTGTGCCGCCCCGCCGCCGTCAGATCGGTGAAGGGGGAGCGCAGCAGCAGGCCCACGGGCGGCTGCCGGACCGCCAGCGCGGTGGCGACGGCGGCGCCCAGGCTCTCTCCGAAGTAGATGACCGGCCCCTTCACCAGGGCGCGCGCGGCCAGCGCGTCGCGCAGCAGGCCGTCCTCCGACGGGGAGCCCGGATTGCCGCCGTAGCCGCGATAGTCCATGAGCAGCACGTCGAAGCCCTCGCGGGCCAGGGCGGCCGCCAGCGGCGCCCGGTGCAGGCGGTTGCCCGCGTTGCCGCCCGTCACCAGGACCGTCACCCCGCGGCGTCCGCCGGTGACGTGCCAGGCCGCCAGCGTGAGGCCGTCGGAGGTGGTGAACGTGACATCGTGGGCGCCGGGCAGGACCGACCGGGCGGACGGCACAGGGCCGGGGTCGGGCAGATAGATCAGATGGCGCTGGAACACCCACAGCAGGGCCAGCGCCACCGTGCCGGCCGTCAGGACGGCGAGCACGACCTTCATCACGTCAGGCCCCGGCGTCCGGTGTGGCTCACCCCTCCGATCCTGGTCGCCCGCGGCCTGTCAGTAAAGGTCCAGCGTGCGAGCGTACAGGCGCAGGAAGGCGCGCTGGGCCGCGGGGACGAGCGGCCCGCCGAGCCGGGCGAGCGGGCTCGCCGGCCGGCTGAACGCCGTGATCGTGACCTTGGCCCCGCCGCCGGGCAGGCGTTCGAGGAGGAAGCTCTCCTCGCCGCTGGCCGGATGGCCGGGCAGCGTGCCGTACGCCCAGCCGGCCCGGTCGGGCTCCTCGATCGTCCACACCACCCGGCACGGGGCGTGGAGCACGGCCAGCCGTACGGTGATCTCGACACCTGGCGCGGCGCGCGGCGCCGAGACGCGCGGGCGCAGGCCGAGGCGGCGGTGCGGCTGCCAGGTCATCAGCGCCTCCGCCGCGACCTCGAAGGGCGCCCTGAGCACGCGCGAGTGGCGCAGGTGGCGGTAACCCGCGGGCAACTCGCCGGTCAGTGTCGCGCCGACGTCGGGATAGGTGAACTCCATGACGGCCTCACATGGGGTCGAGCCGGCGCAGCGCGGCGACGGCGCAGAGGGCGAATCCGAAGGCGTTGCCGACGCCGTGCGTGGCGATCATCACCTCGATCGAGGGGTGCGGCAGGCCGGTGGCCTGGCCGAGCGCCCACGCCATGGCCAGCATCATGGTGACGGCCAGCACCGCGCCCGACAGCAGGAAGAGGCCGCGGAAGCGCCGCCACGCCAGCCAGCCCACCCACCACATGCCCGCCGTCAGCACCGCGGACCCGGCCAGCTCGACCCAGTCGCTTATGAAGTAGCCGCCGAGGACCAGCAGCGTGCCCGCGGGGACGGTCAGCGCCGCGACCCGCGACCCGGCCGCCCTGCCGACCAGCCCCGCCACCAGCGCGGCGGCGAACCCGGCGAAGTGGAAGTGCGCGACGGTCAGGGCGAGCAGTTGGGGAGAGTAGCCGAACAGCTGGTGGCCGCCGCGTTCGGCCACCAGCGAGACGGCGGCGACCGACGGTGTGGCCAGCGCGGTCGCGGCCGCGAGCCGGACGGGATCGGGTCTGCGCAGGCGGGGGAGCGCGTGCGCGGACAGGTAGAGGGTGGCCAGGCCGTACACCGCCGCAAGCGCGACGGCGACGGGGCCGCGGGGCAGCCAGAGCGACGCCGCACCCGCCGCGGCGCCGACGAGGAACGGCCAGGGCCGCACCTCCAGCAGCCGCAGGCCCAGGGGGATGACGACCAGCATGCCGAGGGTGACGATGACGCCGACCAGCGTGCTCAAAGCGCCTCCTCTTTTGAACGTGTTCAAAAGCAGGATAGACCGACCCCGTCAGCCGTGGCCCGCCGCCCCGGGATCACGCGCCGGGCGCTCGCGGCGGTCTCAGCGGGTGGCGCCGAAGGCCCGCCGGTAGGCCGACGGCGAGGTGCGCATGGCGCGGCTGAAATGGTGGCGGAAGGTGACCGGGCTCTCGAACCCGACCGCCGCCCCGATCTCCTCCACCGGGGCGCCGGTCGACTCCAGCAGCGGCAGGCTGGCCGCGACCCGCTGCGAGATCACCCAGCGCAGCGGCGAGGTGCCGGTCTGCGCCTTGAAGTGCCTGATGAACGTGCGCTCGGACAGGTGCGCCACCCTGGCCAGGTCGCCCACGGTGATCGGCTCGGCCAGGTGCGCCATGGTCCACTCCATCGCCCTGGCCACCGCGTCGTCGTCCTCCACCGCCGTCACGGCCGCCTGGATGAACTGGGCCTGACCACCCTCCCGATGAGGCGGGACGACCAGGCGGCGGGCCACGGCGTTGGCGACGTTCGCGCCGTGGTCGGTCCGGACCAGATGGATCAGCAGGTCGAGCCCCGCCGCGCTGCCCGCGCTCGTCAGGATCCGCCCGCCGTCGACGTAGAGCACGTCCGGGTTGACCCGCACCTCGGGGAAGCGCAGCTGCAGCAGGTCGGCGTACTTCCAGTGGGTCGTCGCCTCCCTGCCGTCGAGCAGGCCGGCGGCGGCCAGCGCGAAGGCGCCCGAGCAGATCGAGACGATCCTGGCCCCTCGGGCGTGGGCCGCCCGTAGCGCACCGACCAGCGCGGGGGAGACCTCGCCCCGCACGTCGGCCACTCCCGGCACGATCACCGTGTCGGCCCGGGCCAGCACGTCGAGGCCGTGGTCGGCGCGCATGCTGAAGCCGCCCACCACCCGCAGCGGCTCGGCGCTCTCAGCGCAGACCTTGAGGTCGTACCACGGCACCCGCAGCTCGGGCCGGGGCAGTCCGAAGATCTCCACGACGCAGCCGAGCTCGAAGGGCGACATGCCGTCGAAGGCCAGCGCGGCCACCGCGTGCGACCGGGCCGGGAGCGGAACCAGCATGGCTGGATCGTACGGCGTGCCTTCCTGGAGTCCGCGAGGGACCCGGCCATCGCCCACCTGCTGCTCGGCCTCGCCGGGGGGGATCCGGGCTGGACACCGCCCATCACGGATCGAACACGGATCATGCTCGCTTGCGTCACGCGCCCGGCCATGCCGCGGCCCTTCCCGTCGTAGGCGGTGGAGGTGGTTGGGATGAGACTCCGACCCTTGGTCGTGATCGCGATGTTGCTGACGGTGGCCGCCTGCGGGAGCGGTCCCGAGGGGTCGACGACGGCGACCTACGATCGGGCGGCGCCACGCGAGCCGTCCGGCGCGACCGCGTCCGCGGCCCCCCGGGCAAGCAGAGGCGGCGTCCACGAGAGCCCGGCCGGCAAGGCCGCCATGGCCACGCAGGAGAACGGCGGGGAGACCGACACCGAGGCGGCGCAGGTGTCCACGTTCGCGCTGGACGTCGACACCGCCTCCTACGGCTACGCCCGCCGTACCCTCGCCGAGGGCCGCTGGCCCGAGCCGGGGCGGGTGCGGCCCGAGGAGTTCGTCAACGCCTTCCGCCAGGACTACGCCCAGCCGCCCGACGACGGGTTCACCGTCCATGTCGACGGCGCGAGGCTGCCGGACGACAACACCGCGGTGCTCAGGGTCGGCCTGCAGACCAGGGCGGCCGACGCCGCCGCCAGACGGCCCGCGAACCTGACCTTCGTCGTCGACGTGTCCGGCTCCATGGCCGAGCCCGGCCGGCTCGACCTGGTGAAGCAGGCGCTGCACACGCTGGTCGACCAGCTCGCCCCCGGCGACCAGGTGTCGATCGTCTCCTTCAGCGACCAGGCCACGCTGGTGGCCCCGATGACCCCGCTGGCCGCCCGCGCCGACCTGCGCGCCGCCATCGACAGGCTCGCCGTCGAAGGATCGACCAACGTGGAGGACGGCCTGCTCACCGGCTACCAGGAGGCCGCGCGCGCCTTCCGCGCCGCCGCCACCAACAGGGTCGTGCTGCTGTCGGACGGCCTGGCCAACACCGGCAGCACCACCTGGCAGGCCATCCTCGACCGGGTCAAGGAGCACGCCGGCAAGCGGATCACGCTGCTGTCAGTCGGCGTGGGCAGGGACTACGGCGACGAGCTCATGGAACAGCTCGCCGACAACGGCGACGGCGCCGCCGTCTACGTGAGCACCCCCGAGCAGGCCCGCAAGGTCTTCGTCGAGCAGCTGCCCGCCACCCTGGAACTGCGCGCCCGCGACGCCAAGGCGCAGGTCGTCTTCAACCCGGCGGCGGTCGAGAGCTACCGGCTCGTCGGCTACGAGAACCGTGCGCTCGCGGCCGAGGACTTCCGCGACGACGCCAAGGACGGCGGCGAGGTCGGCCCAGGACACTCCGTCACGGCCCTCTACGCCGTACGGCTGCGCGCGGGCGCGTCCGGTCAGCTGGCCTCGGCCACCGTACGCTGGCAGGAGCCCGACACCCGCAGGCCCGCCGAGGCCACCGGCTCCGTGGCCGCCGCCGACCTGGGCGGCGCCCTGTGGAAGGAGGCGCCCTCCCGGCTGCAGGTCGACGTCGTGGCCGCCGCCTTCGCCCTGTACCTGCGCGACCGGGAGGCGTTCGGCATGGACCTGCCGACGCTGCGCGAGCACGCGGGCAGGCTGGCGGAGACGACCGAGGACCCCGCCGTGGCCGAACTGGCGGACCTGATCGGCCGGGCCGGCGCAGCCGGTTGACATCGTGGTGGCCTCGCACGAGTCCGCCATGCTGCCCTGGACCTGCCCGAGTCCGGAGAGAGCTGTCCTGCCGTCCCCGTGGTCGGTCCCGGCCCGGCCGGCGGCCTGCCGCGTGGAGGGGTGCCGTGACGGGCGCGCGACCGGCGCACGCTCGTCACGGGCGGGCGGTCAGCGCTTGCCGTACCGCTGGTTGAAGCGCTCGACCCGGCCCGCCGAGTCCAGCACGCGGTTGCGTCCCGTGTAGAACGGGTGGCTGGCCGAGGAGACGTCCACGTCGACGACGGGGTAGACGTTGCCGTCCGTCCATTCGACGGTCCTGCCGCTCGTCGCGGTGGAGCGGGTCAGGAAGGCGTAGCCGGCGCTGGCGTCCCTGAAGACGACCGGGCGGTAGGCGGGGTGCAGGTTCTTCTTCATCGTTCCTCCCTGAAGGTGACGTGGCGGCGGACGACCGGGTCGTACTTGCGGACGTGGAGCCGGTCGGGGTCGTTCCTGCGGCTCTTGGTGGTCACGTAGGTGTAGCCGGTGCCCGCCGTGGACCTGAGCTTGATCACGGGCCGCTGGTCGTTTCTGGCCATCTCACGTCTCCTCGCCATCGAAAATGGTAATCGTTGCAACTCGCGACACGCGGCCGGTATTCCCGTCACCGACCACCTCCGGAGTCCTATAGACTGGCTTCGCGCCGAGAGCGCAAAGGGGCTATAGCGCAGTTGGTAGCGCACCTCCATGGCATGGAGGGGGTCAGGAGTTCGAGTCTCCTTAGCTCCACCACCCACGAATGGCCGGTGAAACCATCACCGGCCATTCGCTATTCCATGGGATGATCGTCGGCGTGTCAGCCGGCCTCCCCCTGCGCCTCGCGCGTGCCGCGGTCTTCGCCGTGGTGTGCGTGCTCATGGGCGTGGTGGCGCACGTGGTGGCCGGAGGCCCCGTCGCGGGCCGCACCGCGGCGGTCGGCCTCGCGCTGTCCATGGCCGCGGGCCTGCCGATCGCGGGTCGCGAGCGCGGGCTGCGGGTGATCCTTCCGCTGCTGACCGCTGTGCAGGCCGTGCTGCACGTGATCTTCTCCACGGCGCACGCCCCCGACCCGGTCCAGGTGCTGACCGGTCACGCCCACGGCCTGACCCCGGGCTTCGGCATGCTGCTCATGCACGGCTGGGCCGTCGTCATGGTCGCCGTGTGGCTGGCCAAGGGCGAGGCCGCGCTGTGGGGGATGCTGCGCCGTCTCGGGGCGCGCCTGGTGCGCCTGCTGGCCGTCTGGCCGGCGATTCCCGGCCCGCGGCGCGCGTCGGCCGGCTTCGCCGAGCCTGCCGTGCTGCGCACGGCGATGCTCCATCGCGGGATCAGCGAGCGAGGACCTCCTCCGGCGAGGGCTCGATAACGCCATCCGGGCGGCCGATCAGGCCGGCCCGGCGCTCGCCGTACCCCGAAACCAAGGACGTTCATGTCTCGCTTCGCCATGCTCGCCGCCGCCTGCCTCATGCTGGCGGCCTGCGGAACCACCACCCCCACGGCGCGACCCCAGCCCTCCTCCTCCGCCGCAGCGGCCGAGGCCGGTTATCCGGTGACGATCAGGAACTGCGGCAAGGACTACACCTTCACCGCCGCCCCACGCCGCGTCGTCGTCATGAACGGCGGGTCGATCGGCGAGGTGTCCTCGCTGCTCGCCCTCGGCCTGGGCGACAGGATCGTGGCCAACGCCCAGTCCTACGGCGCCTCCGACGAGCCGGGCTGGGTCGAGGCGGTGGCCGCGCTGCCCAGCGGCGGCTTCAAGCGCACCAGCTTCAACGACATCCCGCGCGAGTCGATGCTCGGCCTGCGGCCCGACTTCGTGCTGGCCACCTCGGGGCGCCAGTTCGAACCGCGGGACGGCTTCGCCACCCGCGAGGAGCTGCGCGCGGCCGGCGCCGCCACGTACACCCCCGAGAGCACCTGCGGCGTCGGCGTCCGGCAGGACCAGTCGATCGAGGACAGCTACACCCTCCTGCGCCACCTGGGCCGCATCTTTCACGTGAGCGACCGGGCCGAGAAGCTGGTCGCCGAGTCCAGGCGCAGGATCGCCGCCGTCTCCGCCAAGGTCGCCGGCCGGCCCAGGCCCAAGGTGATGCTGATCATCCCCGGCATGAGCATGGGGTCGAACGCCTTCAGCTCCATCGGCGCCAAGGGCATCTGGAACGACATCTTCGCCAAGGCCGGCGCCGTCAACGCCTTCGAGCACACGTCCGACGACCTGTTCACCAACCTCAGCAAGGAGCAGGTCGCGGCCACGAAGGTCGACGCGGTCGTCATCGTCGACTGGCTCAACCCCGACCCCGACGCCGAGGCCAGGAAGCTGTTCGCCCAGTTCCCCCACTGGGGCAGGAAGTACGTCGTGCTGGCCGACTCGGCCTACGTGGCGCCGAACAACGCCACGGCCGTCGAGAAGATCGCCAAGGTCATCCACCCGGAGGCGTTCTGAGATGCGCCTGCCTCTGCTGCCCAGCGTGGTCGTCCTCACGGTCACGCTGGCCGTCGCCATGGTGGTGGCGGTCGGCATCGGCTCGGTGAACGTGCCGATCGCCGACACCTGGAACATCCTGACCGCCGGCACCGGCGGTGACCCGATCCAGGACCAGATCATCTGGGAGTACCGCCTGCCCAGGGTGCTGCTGGCGGCGCTCGCCGGAGCAGGCCTGTCGGCCGCGGGCGTGGTGTTGCAGGCGCTGGCCGGCAACCCGCTCGCCGACCCGCAGGTGGTCGGCGTCTCGTCGGGCGCCTCGGTCGGCGCCGTCCTGGTGATCACGTTCGGCGCCGGCGCGGCCGGCGGCCTCGGCGTCTCCTCGGCGGCCTTCGTGGGCGCGCTGGGCGCCGCCGTGCTGGTGTTCCTGCTCGGCCAGCAACGCGGCAGGCTCACCCCGACGCGGCTGGTGCTGGCGGGCGTGGCGGTCGGCTACGTCCTGCTTGCCGTCACCAGCTACATCCAGCTCCAGGCGACGCCGAACGAGCTCGGCGCGGTGATGTTCTGGATGCTGGGCAGCGTGGCCGGCGCCCAGTGGGACCAGCTCGGCCCGCTGGCCGCGCTGGTGGCCTGCTGCGGGCTGGTCCTCACCCTGTACGGCAGGCGCCTCAACGCCCTGGTCACGGGCGAGGAGTCGGCCACCGCGCTCGGCCTCGACGTACGGCGCGCCCGCGCGGGCCTGCTGGCCGCCTCCTCGCTGCTGGTGGGGGCGGTCATCGCGGTCGCGGGCGGCATCGGCTTCGTCGGCCTCATGATCCCGCACGTGGTCAGGCTGTGCTTCGGCACCGACCACCGCAGGGTCGTGCCCGTCTCGGCGCTGGTCGGCGCGGCCTACCTGGTGCTGGTCGACCTGCTGTCCAGGACCGTCGACGCGCCGAACGAGCTGCCGCTCGGCATTCTCACGGCGGTCTTCGGCGCGCCGTTCTTCCTGTGGCTGCTGCGCCGCGACCGGCAGGTGGCGGCGTCATGAGGCTGGTCGTCGACGAGGTCGCCGTGACGCTCGACAGCACTCCCGTGTTGCGCGGCGTGTCCGTCGAGGTGGGGCAGGGCACGATCGTGGGCCTGGTCGGGCCCAACGGCAGCGGCAAGTCCACGCTGCTGCGGACCGTCTACCGGTCGCTGCGCCCGCACCGCGGCGCGGTACGGCTGGGCGAGGCCGACGTGTGGGCGATGTCGGCGCGCGAGTCGGCCCTACGTACCGCCGCCGTGCTCCAGGACAACACCATCCCGGCGGGCATGACGGTCGCGGAGGTGGTGGAGCTGGGCCGGACGCCGCACAAGGGCGACGGGCGCGCGCCGGTCCAGGAGGCGATGCGGCGCACGGGGACGTTCGCGCTGGCGGGCAGGCCGTTCGGCGCGCTGTCGGGCGGGGAGCGCCAGCGGGTGCTGCTGGCCAAGGCGCTGGCGCAGCACCCGGTGCTGCTCGTGCTCGACGAGCCGACCAACCATCTCGACATCAGGGCCAGGTTCGAGCTGCTGGCGCTGGTGCGGGAGCTCGGCGTCACCACGCTCGCCGTCCTGCACGACCTGGACCTCGCGGTGCGCAGCTGTGACGCGCTCGTCGTGCTGTGCGACGGGCGCGTGGCCGCGGCGGGGTCTCCGCTCGACGCGCTGACGCCCGGTGTGCTGAGCGAGGTCTTCGGCGTGGTCGGGGAGGTGGCCGCGCATCCCGACGGTGTCGCGCGCATCACCTACGCGGCCAGTCCGCTGGCCGTCGACCTCGCGCGCGCCGAGCGCGCGGAGCGGGTGCGTTCCTAGGGAGGGCGCGGAGCGGCTGCGTTCCCACGGAGGGCGCCGAGAGCGTGCGTTCCTGGCGAGGGCGCCGAGTGGGTGCGTTCCCAGGGAGGGCGCGGAGCGGGGTCGCCCGCTCCGCGCCCCGGATCAGCGGGTCAGACTCGCCAGGTGGGCGCGCAGCGCGCGCGTCATGGTGCCGGCGTCCACGCGGTCGGGGTGCAGGACCGCCTGCACGGTCAGCCCGTCGATGAGCGCGCACAGCCGGTCGGTCTCCACCTCCAGGTCGGCGTCCTCGCGCAGGCGGCCGAGCGCGCGGGCGCCGTCCAGCACCCTGCGCACCAGGCGGCGCATGCCGTCGAAGGCCTCCTCGGCGTGCGGGCGCAGCTCGGGGCGGGTGCGCGCGGCGGTCGCGAACGCGAGCCAGATCGTGGCCTCGTCGCGCCGCCGCTCGTCGAGGGGGAGCAGCTCGGCCAGCATCGACTCGGCGACGGGCATGCGGTCGGTGGCGGCAGCCAGCCGCTCGACGTGCTCGAGCAGGCGCCGTTCCACCCGCTCGGCCATGGCCTGCATGGCGAAGACCATCAGCTCGGTGTGCCCGGCGAAGTAGTGCCGGACCGAGCCGATGGCCAGGCCCGCCTCCTCGGCCACGTTGCGGAGCGAGGCCTGCTCGAGGCCGTGGCGGCGCACGACGCGGAAGACGGCTTCCACGACCTCTTCGCGGCGGGCCTCGGGATCGACGATTTTCGGCACGTTGCCGTTATAGCACGCCTCTGCTAATTTATTTAGCATGACCATGCTAAATACTCTGCTGATCGTGGGACTGGTCGGCTACGTCGTGGTCCGGCGCCTGATCGGCGAGCCGCTGAACGCGCGCGACGTCTACGTTCCGCCCCTGGTCCTGACCGGCATCGGGATTCACGCGCTGTCCAAGGTCGCGCTGAGGCCGGTCGACGTGCTCTGGCTCGTCGCCGGCGGCCTGGTCGCTCTCGGCTTCGGCGCGCTCCGCGCCGCGACGACCGCGCTGTTCGAGCGCGACGGCGTGCTGTGCCAGCGCTACACCTGGCGCACCCTGGTCGTGTGGGTCGTCTCGGCGGCCGCCGGTCTCGGCGTGGGCATGCTGGCCGCCCGGTACGGCGTGCCCGCCCAGGCCCGGCCGATCCAGCTGTCGATGGGGGTGGGGCTGGCGGGGGAGGCGTTGGTGACGGCGGTCCGCGCCCGCGTGATCGGCGTGCCGTACGCGAGTGAGAGCACGCGGGGCGCCGCCACGTCGACGAGGACGCCTTCGCGATCCACTCCCCGATGAGCGGCCACTTCCCGGTGAGCGAGGTCAGACCCCGATGAGCGAGGCCAGCTCCCGTCAAGGGGGCCAGGGGAGGGTCGCGTCGCCGGGTCGGCAGGTCGCCGCGTCGACCCCGGGATTGTCGTGGCGGGGTCTTCTTGCGAAGTATCGCCACTAGGGCTGTCTGAACGTCTGCCGGTAGGCCAACGGGGACACGCCCACGGCGGAGTGCAGGTGCTGGCGCAGCGAGACCGCGGTGCCGAAGCCGGCGCGCCTGGCGACCTCGGCCACCGCCAGATCGGTGGTCTCCAGCAGGTGGCGGGCGTGTTCGACCCGCTGGTGGGCCAGCCACCTGGCCGGGCTCAGGCCGGTCTCCTCGCGGAAGCGCCTGGTGAAGGAGCGCACGCTCATCCGGGCGTGCGCGGCCAGGGTGGCCAGGTCGAGGGGGTCCTCCAGTCGCTCGAGCATCCAGCCCCTGGTCGCGGCGGTGCCGTTGCCGGACGGCTGGGGAAGCGGCCGGTCCACGAACTGCGCCTGGCCGCCCTCCCGCCATGGGGGCATCACGCAGCGGCGGGCCGTCCTGTTGGCCACCTCGCTGCCGTGGTCGCGGCGGATCACGTGCAGGCACAGGTCGAGCCCGGAGGCGACGCCGGCGGAGGTGAGCACGTCGCCGTCGTCGACGAACAGGACGTCAGGGTCGAGTCGCACCTTCGGGAAGAGGGCGCGGAAGCGGTCGGCGTTCATCCAGTGCGTGGTCGCGGGCCGCCCGTCGAGCAGCCCGGCCGCCGCCAGCACGAACGCCCCCGTGCAGATCGACATCACCCGCGGACGGTTCTGGAGGGCCGCGGCGATCGCGGGCGGGATCGTGCCCGAGCGCATCGTGGGCCCGCCGTGGACGCCGGGCACCAGCACGGTGTCGGCGCTGTCGAGGATGTCGAGGTCGTGGTCGGGCAGCACGCTGTAGCCCGCGTTCGTCCTGACCGGCGCCCGGTCGAGCGAGCAGGTCACCACCTCGTACAGATGGCTGCCGTCGCGGTCACGCGCGGCCCAGAAGACCTGGCCGGGGATGCCCAGGTCGAGCGGGGCGAAGTCGTCCAGGACGAGCACGGCGACGCGATGGGCCATGGCCCGATTCTTTCACATATTGGCTTTCCGGCCACTCACGGCTGATTCCAGTGACTGTGGATGATGGGCGGCATGAAAGTGCACCGCGCGTGGCTGGTGGCGGCGGTCGCCTTCGTGGCGATCATCGGCGCCGCAGGGTTCCGCGCCACCCCCGGCGTCCTGATCACCCCGCTCCACGAGGAGTTCGGCTGGTCCAGCGGCGAGATCTCGCTCGCCGTCTCCCTCAACCTCATCCTGTACGGCCTGACCGCGCCCTTCGCCGCCGCCCTCATGGACCGCTTCGGCATGCGCAGGGTCGTCTCCGCCGCGCTCACCCTGGTCGCCCTCGGCAGCGGCCTGACCGTCCTCATGGAAGCCAGCTGGCAGCTCGTGCTCTGCTGGGGCCTGCTGGTCGGCCTCGGCACCGGATCCATGGCGCTGGTGTTCGTGGCCACGGTGACCGACCGCTGGTTCGTCCGGCACCGCGGCGTCGTCACCGGCATCCTGACCGCCGCGGGAGCGACGGGACAGCTCGTCTTCCTCCCCGTCCTCGCCTGGCTGGCCGAGGGTCCGGGCTGGCGGGTCGCCTCCCTCACGGTCACCGGCTCGGCGCTGCTGGTCGTGCCCCTGGTGTGGGTGTTCCTGCGCGACCACCCCGCCGACGTGGGCACCACCGCGCTCGGCGCCGCCACCGCCGTCCGGCCCGAACCGCCGAAGGTCAACGCCGCGGTCAGGGCACTGACCGTGCTGCGCTCGGCGGCCGGCACGCGCGCCTTCTGGTTCCTGGCCGGCGGTTTCGCCATCTGCGGCGCCAGCACCAACGGGCTGGTCGGCACCCACTTCATCCCCGCCGCGCACGACCACGGCATGCCCCAGGCCACCGCGGCCGGGCTGCTCGCCCTCGTCGGCGTCTTCGACGTCGTCGGCACCGTCGCCTCCGGCTGGCTGAGCGACAAGGTCGACCCGAAGATGCTGCTCGGCGTCTACTACGGGCTGCGCGGCCTGTCGCTCATGGTGCTGCCCGGCCTGTTCGCCGCCACGACCGAGCCGAGCATGCTGCTGTTCGTGGTCTTCTACGGCCTGGACTGGGTGGCGACCGTACCGCCCACGGTGGCGCTGTGCCGGCGGATCTACGGCGCGGACGGCGCCGTCGTGTTCGGCTGGGTGTTCGCCTCCCACCAGGTGGGAGCCGCCATCGCGGCGGTCGGCGCCGGCCTGACCCGCGACCACCTGGGCGCCTACGACCTGGCCTGGTACGTCGCCGGCGCGCTGTGCCTCGTGGCGGCGGCCATGTCCGTGGCCATCTCGTCGCGAGCCGCGCTGCCCGCCATACGGCATGCTGGAGCCCATGATGGTGCTCCCGCTGGTGGTCAGGATCGAACGGGCCACCCCTCCCGAGCGCACTGACGCGCTCGAAGCGACCGCCATGGCCGTGCTCGACCTGCTCGCCGACCCCGGCGAGTGGTCAGGGGAACTGGAGGCCTGGCAGTCGACCGGCCGGATCCGCAAGGTGGTGCGCAGGGCGCGCGGCGCCGAATGGCGCAGGGCGCTGGCGCTGCCCGGCCGCATGATCGAGCACCGCACTGCGCAGGTGCGCGTCTACCCGCCCGTCCCGCTGGACGACTGGCCGAAGGACCTGGCCAGGCTGCAGGTCGGCGGCACCGAGCTGGCCGACTCCGACGGGCCGGGCCCCGCCGAGCCGCCGGTGCTGTGGGAGAACCCCGCGCTGGAGATGTCGGCGGGTAAGGCGATGGCGCAGGCGGGCCATGCCGCCCAGCTGGCCTGGTGGGCCAGCTCCCCCGAGCAGCGGGCGGCCTGGCGCGCCCAGGGCCTGCGCGTGTCGGTACGGCCGGCCGCCGACTTCGACGCCCTGGCCGGCAGCGGGCTGCCCGTCGTGCGCGACGCGGGGTTCACCGAGATCGCGCCGGGGTCGTGCACGTTCGTGGCCGACGTGCCGTGGCTGCGGGTCAGGTCGTGAACCCGGGCCGGTCCAGGCTGTGGCTCAGATCGTGATGACGTCGGCCAGCACCCCGCCCTCAGGGGTGAGCCGCTCGGGCGCTGGGCTGTCGTAGACGACCATGAACCTGCCGTCGCCGAGCGCGGCCAGCCCCTCCGGGTGGTCGCACCCCACCCCGTACGGCAGGTCGGTCACGAACGCCGGCTGCTGCCCCTCCCCGTCCCACCGCATGACGCTGACCGGCCCGTCCAGGCTCATGGTGGGACCGGCCAGCACCAGCAGGGAGCCGTCGCCGTCTGGACACAGGTCGCGCACGCCGAGCCCGCCCAGGTCCAGGAAGTGCTTGCGATAGCCCTTCAGCCGCAGCCGGTCCGGCCGGTGCTCGCGCACGTCGATCTCCAGCAGGACCGCCCAGCCCCGCAGCACCGGTCCGCGCAGCCCGAGGAAGACCCGCTCGCCGACCACCGCGATGCCCTCGACGTCCAGCCCGTTGTCCTTGCCGGGGACGGCGGTGAACGGGCCCAGATGCGGGTCCTGGGCCAGCACGTCGTCCAGCCCGGTCAGGATGGCGCCCTTGCCCACCGCGTCGGGCCCCTCCAGCGGGAGCCGTACCAGGATGTACCTGTTCGGCTCGCGGACCACGGTGGCCAGGCGCCTGGCCACCTTGGCCGGGTCGGACGGCTTGGCCTTCCTGCGCTTGAGGCTGTGCGAGCCGACCGCCCACAGCCGGCCGTCGGCCACCGCGATGCCCTCGATGTCGGCCTCGTCGTCCCTGCCCGCCGGCAGATCGACGTAGTCGGCCAGGTGGAACGTGCGCTCGTGGTCGTAGCAGGCGCCTGTCCAGGTCAGTCGCTCGATGGTGGCGGTCTCGTCGCCCGCGACCCACAGGCCCGTCCCGTCGACGCGCACCGCGGACAGGTTCGTGTGCGTCTGCGCGGCGCGTGACGCCTGGTCAAATCGAAGTTCCACCATTCGTGCTTTCTACACGCAATCCCGCGATATGTCGTACGCTCCCGATCGTGCTCGATGGGGAGAGTGGGGCCGCGGGGCCTCAGGTGAAATATCAGGCGAGGCCCGCGGGCTCTCCGCTCAGGCGCAGCCGCCTGGGCGACCTGCGGATGCGGGTGGTCTACCAGGTGCTGGCCGTCGTGGCCGCGCTGGCCGTGCTCGTGGCCGGCGGGCTCGCCATCGCGCTGTCAGGAGGCGCGGACGAGGGCGCCGCCCGGCCGGTCGCCGCGCCGCCGGCCGTACCGTCCTCGTCCGCCCCCTCGCCGCCCGCCTCGGCGGCTTCCACTCCCGGCTCCTCGGCGGCTGCTTCGCCCGGATCCACGGACGCGCCGGCGACCGCTTCCCCTGCCGCCTCGCCGGCGGCCACCGTGGCCGGTTTCTCGGGCGCGCCTTCGACGGCGCCTTCGACAGCGCCCTCGGCCGTCGCCCCCGTGCCGTCCGGGGCCGCTACGGCGGTGCCGTCCGGGGCGCCCTCGGTGGTGCCGTCGGCGGTGGCGGCGCCCGTCGCGTCCGCGACGCCGAGCCCCGGCGCCTCCATCGCCCCCGGATACACCGCGCTCGAGGCGCTGGCCGCCGACCGCAGGGTGCCGAAGCTGCCCGGCCGTATCCGGCTGCGCGCGCTCACCGGCAAGCCCGTCGCGACCATGGGCGTGATCAAGGACACCAAGACGGGCGTGTCGGTGCCCCGCCTGCGCGCCCCCTGGAAGAGGTACGGCGCCGCGCCCTTCACCTCCAGGCAGGTGCTGCCCAAGGCGGGCGCCGGCCCGAGGGCGATGCTGGTCAGCTGCCCCGTGCCGATCGAGGCGCAGGAACGGCTGCGCGACACCGCCCTGCTGGCCGCCCGCTGGACGCTGAACCACCACCCCAAGGGGTCGGTGATCCGCTGGCTCGGCGCCCAGCCGATCAAGAAGGGCTGGACGCTCTACTACCAGGTCAAGTACGGCAAGCGCGCCTCGGTCGCGGCGGTCGCCGTGCTCGACACCGGCAAGGCCAGGCCCGCGCTGGTGTTCGTCACGATCCCCGACACCCAGAAGAAGAGATGGGCCGATATCCGTCGCGTCATGTCGGGAGTTCGTGTTCTAGGCTGACGAACGAGAAACGTGCGCCCAGACCGTTGAAACCGTACGGCTCGGTCAGTGGCGCGCGTTTCTTATTGTTGAGCGACCGACGATACGGCGATTTTTTTTGGGGGAGTGACGCCGTGGCTGAGCGTTCGAGCTTGCCGAAGAAGGAGCCGAACAAGGAGCAGCCCAAGCCCTGGCGTGCCGAGGGCCTGCCCAAGGGGGGCTCGGGCGGGCGACCCAAAATCAACTGGTGGCGTTTCGTCGTCACGTTGCTGGTGGTCTACGCGGGCTTTTTCCTGATCTCGTCGTTCTTCGACGAGGGCCAGGTGGAGACGATCTCCTACAGCCAGTTCACCAAGCAGGTGACGGGCGGGAACGTCAAGGAGGTCTACGCGCAGGGCTACTCCGTCACCGGAGACCTCAAGAAGCCCGCGACCGACCCCGACAGCTCCAACAAGACCTACACCAAGTTCGTCACCGAGATCCCGGTGTTCGCCAACGACGAGCAGCTCTTCCAGCAGCTGACCACGTCGGGCGTGGAGATCAAGGCCGAGCCCATCAGCACGGGCAGCCGTGGCTTCCTCATCAACCTGCTGCTGTCGCTGCTGCCGATCGCCGTCCTGGCGGCCCTGTGGATCTGGGTCATGCGCCGCGGCCCCGGCATGATGGGCGGCGGCGGCCTCGGCGGCCTCGGCAGGTCCAAGGCGGCCAAGCCGATCGAGAGCGACAAGATCCGGGTCACGTTCGAGGACGTGGCCGGCATCGACGAGGTGGAGAACGAGCTCGTCGAGGTCGTCGACTACCTGAAGGACCCGGACAAGTACCGCCGTCTCGGCGCCAAGCTGCCCAAGGGCGTCCTGCTCGCGGGCCCGCCCGGAACCGGCAAGACCCTCCTGGCCCGCGCCGTCGCCGGCGAGGCCAACGTGCCGTTCTTCTCCGCCAGCGCGTCGGAGTTCATCGAGATGATCGTCGGCGTCGGCGCCTCCCGGGTGCGCGACCTGTTCGAGGAGGCCCGCAAGGTCGCCCCCTCGATCATCTTCATCGACGAGATCGACGCGATCGGCCGCGCCCGCGGCGGGGCCAGCGGCCTCGGCGGGCACGACGAGCGCGAGCAGACGCTCAACCAGATCCTCACCGAGATGGACGGCTTCTCCGGCGCCGAGGGCGTCATCGTGATCGGCGCGACCAACAGGCCCGAGGTGCTCGACCCCGCGCTGCTGCGTCCCGGACGGTTCGACCGCACGGTCATGGTCTCGCCGCCCGACGCGGCCGGCAGGGTGGCCATCCTGCAGGTCCACACCAGGAGCGTGCCGCTCGACGGCGACGTCAGCCTGCAGCAGCTGGCCAAGACCTCGCCCGGCATGACCGGCGCCGACCTGGCCAACCTCGTCAACGAGGCGGCGCTGCTGGCCGCCAAGCGCGGCAAGGAGAAGGTCTCGGCCGCCGACTTCGCCGACGCGCTGGAGAAGCTGCAGCTCGGGGCCGCCCGCTCGATCGTCATGCCGGAGGAGGAGCGCACCAGGACCGCCTACCACGAGGCGGGACACGCGCTGCTCGGCATGCTCCAGCCGGGCGCCGACCCGGTCAGGAAGATCTCGATCATCCCGCGTGGCAGGGCGCTCGGCGTCACCCTGTCCACACCCGACACCGACCGCTACGCCTACGACGAGAAGTACCTGAGGGGGCGCATCATCGGCGCGCTCGGCGGCATGGCGGCCGAGCAGGTCATCTACGGCGTGATCACCACCGGCGCGGAGAACGACCTCGAGCAGGTCACCATGATCGCGCGTGGCATGGTCGGCAGGTGGGGCATGTCGGAGCGGATCGGCCCGCTGACGATCCTGCCCAACGAGGGCCAGCCGCAGGCCGCCCCGCACACGCTCGCCACCCTGGACGAGGAGGTGCGGCGGATCGTGGACGAGTGCTACGAGGCGGCGGTCCGGGTGCTGACCGAGAACAGGGACCGGCTGGAGGCGATCGTCGTGGCCCTGCTGGAGCAGGAGACGCTGGACGAGGCCGACGCGTACGCCGCGGCGGGGCTGCCGCGCGCCAACCGGCCCGCCATCGAGCCCACGCCGCACCTGTGACGCGCCGAGGGGCAGGCGGGGGCGTCACGCGGCCGACGTCCTCGCCCGCCTCGAGGCGGGGTCTGGCCGGGCTTCCGGCGTGACGCCCGGGTCGACCCGGCGCGTGGATGTGGTGGACGAGACGGCCTCGGTCTGGGTGCTTGGTCCCGCGGAGGTTCGGGTTCGTGCGTTTGCGGACCTGCAGGGGCGTTCGGGCAGACAGGGGACGGAGCCCGGATAAACTGACCGGGTGATCGTGCTTGCGTCAGCCTCCCCCGCCCGCCTCGCCCTGCTCCGCAGCGCCGGGCTCGATCCCAAGGTGATCGTGAGCGGGGTCGACGAGGAGGCGTTCACCGCGGTGCTCCCCGCCGACCTGCCGCTGAAGCTGGCCGTCGCCAAGGCCTCGGCGGTCGCCGACGGCCTCACCGAGGGCCTGGTCATCGGCTGCGACTCCATCCTGGAGCTCGACGGCCGGCCGTACGGGAAGCCGGGCACCGCTGAGGAGGCGCTGACGCGCTGGCGGATGCTGCGCGGCAGGACCGGCCGCCTGCTGACCGGCCACTGCGTGATCGACGTCGCCACGGGACGGCAGGCCGCCGAGGTGGCCTCCACGGTGGTGCGGTTCGGCACGCCGTCCGAGGCCGAGATCGCCGCCTACGTCGCCAGCGGCGAGCCGCTCCACGTGGCCGGCGCCTTCACCCTCGACGGGCTGGGCGGCTGGTTCGTCGAGGGCATCGAGGGCGACCACGGCAACGTGCTGGGCATCTCCCTGCCGCTCGTACGCGAGCTGTTCGCCGAACTCGGCTACGCGGTGACCGACTTCTGGCGCTAGTTTCTCCCCATGCGATCAATGCGTGAGTTCGCCGGTGGCGTCGGGTTCTTCTTCCAGGGGCTCAGATGGGTCGCCAAGAACGGCAAGTGGTGGGGTTTCGGGCTCGTTCCCGCACTGATCGCGTTCGTGATCTACGTCGCCGCGCTGGTCTACCTCGGCAACAACGCCACGGGGATCGCCGACTTCCTGACACCGTTCGCCGACGGATGGGCCGCCGGGTGGCGTGACTTCCTCAGGGGAGCGCTGGCGGTGCTGCTGTTCATCGGCGGCCTGGCGCTGGCCGTGCTGACCTTCACCGCGCTCACGCTGGCCATCGGGGAGCCGTTCTACGAGAAGCTCTCGGAGAAGGTCGACCCCCTGCACGGGGCCGACGACGTGCCGTGGTGGCGGTCGATCCCACGCTCGATCCGCGACAGCCTGGTCACCCTGCTGTATGCGCTGATGTTCACGATCCCGCTGTTCTTCCTCGGGTTCGTGCCGGTGGTCGGGCAGACGGTGGTGCCCGTGCTGGGCGCCCTGGTGTCCGGATTCTTCCTGACGGTCGAGCTGACCTCGCTGGCCATGGAACGGCGCGGCATGAACCGGCGTGCCCGCTTCGGCGTGCTGCGCGCGAACAAGGCGCCCGCGCTGGGGTTCGGCGTGGTGGTCTTCCTGATCTTCCTGGTGCCGTTCGTGGCGGTCCTGGCCATGCCGGCGGCGGTGGCGGGCGCCGCGCTGATGGTCCGCAGCCGTCTCGTGCCGCTTCCCGCCGAGCCTGCCCGGCCTGCCGCCCCTCCCGCGCCGCACGCGCCATGAGCCCCTGTCGCCGCTGCTTCCGGAAACGCGGAGGAAACGCGGCCACCGTACGATCGCTCCTCATCAGTGCCTCGGTATCGGCCTTGGGGGAGTCTGGATGCGCGCACCGCTGGTCATCGCCGTCGCTCAGCCGGAATGCGTGCCGTACGACGTGACGGCGAACGCGGTGACGCACGCGGCGGCGATCCGCGCCGCCGGCGCCCGCGTGGTGGTCTTTCCCGAGCTCTCCCTGACCGGCTACCACCTCGACGCCGCCGCCATCGGGACCGACGACCCGCGTCTGGCGCCTGTGGTCGAGGCCTGTGCCGAGACCGGTTCCATCGCCCTCGCCGGCGCGCCCGTCCAGGGCGAGGCGGGCCGACCGCACATCTCGACGCTGGCCGTGGACGGCACCGGGGTCGTGGTGGCGTACCGCAAGCTGTGGCTGTCCACCACCGAGGCCGGACGGTTCGCCCCCGGCGACAAGCCCGCCGTGCTCGAGGTCGACGGCTGGCGGCTCGGCCTGGCGATCTGCAAGGACACGGGCGTTGCCCAGCACGCGGCGGACACCGCCGCGCTGGGGATGGACGCCTACGTCGGGGGCGTCCTGGAGCACCGCGAGGACACGGCGGTCCAGGACGAGCGCGCCCGGCGCATCGCCACCGAGCACGGGGTGTGGGTCGCGGTGGCGAGCTTCGCCGGGTCGTCGGGTGAAGGGTTCGCGGCGGCCGCGGGCCGGTCGGGCATCTGGTCCGCCGGCGGCACCGTGATCGCCCAGGCAGGCCCTGAGCAGGGCGCTCTCGTCCGCGCCACCCTGACCTGACCTGCAGCCCGCCCGACACCTTCGGGAGCCTCGACCGGGCACCGCTCTTCATCCACGTGAGCCCCTGGCCGCTCCATCCACAGACCGCCGGCACGTCCGCCCGTCATCCACGGCTTTCGGGCACGCCCGCCCCTGATCCACAGACCACCGGCACGTCCGCCCCTGATCCACAGACCACCGGCACGTCCGCCCGTCATCCACGGCTTTCGGGCACGCCCGCGCCTCATCCACAGACCACCGGCACGTCCGCCCGTCATCCACAGAATCGCGCTCGCCCGAAAAGTCCCCGCCCCTGGCCCGGCACCCTCGTGCCCCATGAGCACCGACGTCACCGCACCCGCACTCACCCTGACCACCCCCGCCGACATCCTTGCCGCCGTGCCGTACATCGTCGGCTTCCATCCCACCGACAGCCTGGTCGTCATCGGGATGTCGGGCAGAGTCGGCCAGGGCGAGATGCGTGTCTGCGCGCGCTGGAACCTGCCGCTCCCGCCGGGCTCGCTCCGCCCCCTCACCGGACTGTTCGCCCGAGAGTCGATCACCCATCTCGTCGCCGTCGGCTACGGCACGGGCGCCCACGTCACCCCGGCCGTCGACCAGCTCCGTTCCGTCGCCCAGTGGTGCGGCGTCACCCCGTGCGAGGTCCTGCGCGCCCACGAGGGGCGCTACTGGTCCTACGTGTGCGACCTGACCGACTGCTGTCCCCTGGACGGCACGCCGTACGACGTCTCCACCAGTCCGATAGCCGCCGAAGCGACCGTGCACGGCATGGTCGCCCTTCCTGACCGAGCCACCTTGGAAGCGACGATCGCGCCACACGCCGGCCCGGTGCGGCTGTCGATGCGCCGCGCCACGGCCGGGGCGGTCGCCGCCTTCCGCGCCGCCATGGCCACCGCCCCCGACGCCGACCACTTCGCCCACCGGTTCGTCGCCGACGGCCTGGCCCGGGTGCGCGCCGCCATCGAGACCACCGCGAGAGGAGGGAGAGTCGACGACGACGAAGCCGCCCGCCTGGGCCTCGACCTGTCCCTGATCAGGGTGCGAGACGAGGCGTGGACCCTGATCGACGAAGCCTCACGACCCGCCCACCTCGCGCTGTGGAGGGATCTCACCCGGCGCCTCGAGCCGCGCTTCGTCCCACCGGCGGCATCCCTGCTGGCGATGTCCGCCTGGCACGGCGACGACTGCGTCCTGGCGACCATCGCCCTCGAACGCGCTCTGGCCGTCGACCCCTGCTACTCGATGGCCAACCTCCTCATGCACGCGCTCCAGCATCTGCTCTCGCCGACCACGCTGCGCGACCGCATGCCCAGTCCCGCCGAGCTCGACGCCGCCATGGGCGCCCCTCACGCGAGCTGGCTGCTTCCCCTGACCGCGATCCTCGACGAGAAGGACGACAGCCTCCGTTGAGGCGCGCGCATTCCGTGCCGCCCGGGCCGGTTCCGGCGACGTCACCCGCCCACCGGGCGCACGCTCACCGTGATCGTCGGCCTTCAGGGGTGGAACGGCCGGCCGCCGAACGCGTGGCCCGCCCGACGACCGAAGAGGTCGCCCTCCGGCGGATCGAGGACGCCGACGTCATCGTCCCCGATCCCCGTCCGTCACCGTCCCTCTGGTTCGTGCCGCGCCTCGCCGTCGTCTCCGCACGTCGAGCCGGGAGACGTCGCCGGTCGTCACCTTCCGCCTGGATCGGGCAGTGGCTGGTCGCTGTCACCTCACGTCGAGCTCGGGAACATCGCCAGCCGCGCCGCGCGCCTGGCGGCCTGCTCCTCCGGATCGGGTACGAGCGCCGACAGCAGCAGCCGCCGCGTGTACGGGTCGCGGGGGTCCGTCGTCACCTGCTCGGCATCCCCGATCTCCACGATCCGGCCCTGCGACATCACCGCCACACGGTCGCTGATGTGCCGCACCACGGCCAGGTCATGGGAGATGAACAGGTACGCGACGCCGGTGTCCCGCTGGATCTCGACGAGCAGATCGAGCACCTGCGCCTGGGTGGAGACATCGAGCGCGCTGACCGGCTCGTCGCAGATGATCAGCCTCGGGCCCAGCGCCAGCGCGCGGGCGATGGCCACCCGCTGGCGCTGGCCGCCGGACAGTTCGCGGGCGCGCCGCTCGCCGGTGCCCGCCGGCAGTCCGACCCTGTCGAGCAGGCTTCTGATGCGCTTGTCCGCGTCGGCGGCGGTGTGTTCCGCGGTCACGAGCAACGGTTCGACCAGGATGTCGTGGATGCGCATGGCCGGGTTCAGCGAGCTGTACGGGTCCTGGAACACCGCCTGCACATCCCTCGCCCTGGCCCGGCGCGGGGCGAGCGGACGCCCGTCGAACCGGATGCTTCCGGAGGTGACGGGTGCCAAGCCCAGCACGGCCCTGCCGAGCGTGGTCTTCCCCGATCCCGACTCGCCGACCAGGCCGAGCGTCTCTCCCGCGGTGAGGGCGAGGCTCACCTCGCGCAACACCCGCAGGGGCGGGGTGCGCCGGCCCCGCTGCGGGAAGTCCACGCACAATCGGTCCACCTCGAGCAACGGGGCAGTCGCGTTTCGCGGCCCTTCGATCACCCGCGGCCGGGCGAACCCGCCGGACGGGACGACGTCCCCGCTCTCAGCCCGGAATGCGTCCTCTGGTTCGGCGGCCACCTGCGGCCGGCCGGCTTGCCGGATCCCGTTCACGGCGCCGGCGAGCGTCGCGTCCCCGCGACCGGCGTCCGCGCCGTCACCGGCGCCGGAACGTCCAAGCTCCAGCGCCCGGCCCGGCCCGCTGACCAGCCCCAAACGTGGCCGCCGGGGAGCCGCGTTGTGCGGGTTGGCGGCCAGCAGCGCCGCCGTGTACGGCTCGGCGGGCGCCGCGAACAGCCGGCCGACCGGAGCCGTCTCCACCAGCCGCCCGTTCCGCATGACCGCCACCCGGTCGCACATGTCCGCCACCACGCCGAGATCATGGGTGACGATCAGCACCGCCATCCCGCGCTCCCGCTGCAAGGACCTCAGCAGGTCGAGCACCTCCGCCTGCACGGTGACGTCCAGCGCGGTCGTCGGCTCGTCGGCGATCAGCAGGTCGGGATCGCACGACACGGCGGCCGCGATCAGCACCCGCTGCGCCGTACCACCGGAGATCTCGTGCGGGAAGGACCGGTATATCCGCGCCGGGTCCGCGATGCCCACCCTGGCCAGCAGGGAGAGCGCGCGTTGCCTCGCCTCACGCCTCGACAGCCCCAGGTGGACGACGATCGGCTCGATGAGCTGGCTGCCGACCCGGAAGCTCGGGTCCAGGTTCGACATGGGCTCCTGCGACACGTACCCGATGCGCCTGCCCCTGAGCCGGTTGAGCGCCCGCTCCGGCATTCCGGTCAGCTCGGCGCCATCGAACACGACTCCGCCGGCGGTGATCCGTCCCGTGCCCGGCAGCAGTCCGAGAGCGGCCAGCACGGTCTGTGTCTTTCCCGACCCCGACTCGCCGACCAGCCCGAGCACCTCGCCCGGCCGTACCGCCAGCGAGACCCGGTCGACGACCGTGACCGGCCCGTGAGCGACGGTCAGGTCGGTGACCGTCAGCAGGGCGTCCACGGAAGGAGCGGGCGGCGCCGAGGTCCGGGGCGCGGCGGCGCGCGGCTGGGGCGGTTCCAAGTCGTCCCGTACGGCGTTGCCGAGCAGGTTGACCGCCAGGACGGTGAGCGCGATGGCCGCCCCCGGCCAGATCGACAACCACGGCGCGGTGAACACGTTGGTCGCGGCGTCGTTCAGCATGGCGCCCCAGCTCGCCGCGCCCGGCTCGCCGAGGCCGAGGAAGTCGATGCCCGCCTGGATCAGGATCGCCGCGCCGAACAGCAGGGGCGCCTGCACGACGACGGCCGACCTGACCACCGACAGCACGTGCCGGCGCACGATACGCAGATGCGACAGGCCGGACACCTTGGCCGCGTCGATGTAGAGCTCGCCCCGCACCCGCTGGGTGACGGCACGCACCAGCCGATAGATGGAAGGGGACGCCAGGAACCCGACGAAGGCCATCATCCTCACCAGCCCGGGCCCGACCACGGCGACGAACGCCAGCACCACGATGATGGCCGGCAGCGCCATCATCAGGCTGAAGACCCAACTGGCCACGGCGTCCACCCAGCGCGCGAAGTACCCGGCGAACATGCCCGCCGTCACACCGGCCACGAGCGCGACGGCGGTGGCCAGCAGCGCCCCGATCAGCGTGTCGCGGGCGCCGAACAGCAGCCGGCTCAGCACGTCCCTGCCGGAGCCGTCGCCGCCCATCGGATGCGCGCCGCTCGGCGGGGCGAGCACGGCGGGCAGGTCCACGAAATCGGCGGTGTAGGGGGCGAGCAGGTCGGCCGCCGCCGCGGCCACGCAGACCAGCAGCAGGAAGGCGGCCGACAGCAGCGCGCCGGGCCGGCGCAGCAGGCGCCTCATCGAGTCCTCACCCTCGGGTCGAGCCAGCCGACCAGCAGGTCGACGACCAGGTTGACGGCGAGCACGACGACGACGCCGACCACGACGACACCGAGCACGACGGGAATGTCCGACCTACTGGAGCTGGCGGAAGCGAGGCTGCCGAGACCTTGGATCGCGAAGACCTGCTCGACCACGATCGCACCGCCGAACAGGCCGATGAACTGCAGGCTGACGACCGTCAGCGCGGTCGGCGCCGCGTTGCGCAGCACGTGCCGCAACAGCAACCGCCTGCGCGGCAGCCCGCGGCTGCGCAGTGTGCGCACGTAGTCCTGCGCGAGGACGGTCGCCACCGCGCTGCGGGTCTGCGCCGCGATCGCCGCCACCGACCCGATCGCGATGGCGGTGACCGGCAGGACCAGCGACCTGATCCACTGCACGGGGCCCTGGCTGATCGGCACGTAACCGGTGGCCGGCAGCCATGGCAGGTTCACCGCGAACACGATGACGAGCAGCAGCGCGATCCACATGCCCGGTACGGCGAAGCCGAGGCTCGCCAGCACCTGGACCGTCCTGTCCACCCAGCCGCCGCGGATGGCGGCGAGCATGCCGTACGTGATGCCGAGGATCGCCGAGACCAGCGTGGCCAGCACGGCCAGCGACGCGGTGATCGGCAGTCTCGCCACGATCGTGTCGGTCACGGGCACGCCGGTGAACCACGACACCCCGAGGTCCCCGCGGGCGGCGGCGCCGAGCCAGGCCAGGTAGCGCTCGCCCACCGGCCGGTGCAGCCCCAGCTCGTGGCGCTTGGCCAGCAACTGCTCGGCGGTGGCCGTCACGCCGACCAGTTGTCGCGTGGGGTCGGGCACCAGGCTGGTGAGGACGAAGGTCAGCGCGGTGATCACGACGAGCAGGACTCCCGCCGCGACCAGCCGGCGCACCAGCAGCGCGCGCATCGGTCAGACCGCCGGCTGGTAGTCGCGGAGGAAGACGAAGAGCTGGGTGTCGGGCACGTCGATCTTCACCTTGCTCTTGTCCCAGACCAGCAGGCTCGTCGAGGAGTACAGCGGGGCGAACCAGGCCTGCTCGACGACGTAGGTGTTCAGCTCCTTGAACAGCGCCGCCTGCTCGGCCTCGTCGGCGACGGAGATCCGCCGCATCAGCTTCGAGATCGCCGGATCGTCGACGTGGAAGGGGTTGAACACCCCGCCCGCCGCGAGGAACAGGGAGGCGTCGATCCAGTTCTGGGTGGCGGTGTAGGTGTACATGAACGCCGGGTAGGTGCCCGCCAGGTACTGCTGGGTGATCAGGTTGGTGGACACCGGCTTGTAGACGACCTTGATCCCGATCTGGGCGAGCTGCTGGGCGACGACCGGGTAGAGAGTCGGCACGTAGGCGTTCTCGCTGGGCATCGTGAGCGTGAAGCCGTTCGGGTATCCGGCCTCGGCCAGCAGCCGCTTCGCCTTCGCCGGGTCGTAGGGGTACCTCGAGTTGAGCGCCTCGACGAAGGCAGGGGAGCCCGCCGCGAACATCTGCGTCGTCCGCTTGCCGGACCCGCCGCCGACCGACCTGAGGATGCCCTCGGCGTCGAGGCCGTAGTTGATGGCCTGCCTGACCTTCACCTTCGCCAGCGGCGGGGCGAGCTTGCCCGCACGGTCGACCATCCACATGCCGAGGATGAGCCCGGTCATCTCCTTGAACTGCAGGCCCGCCGCCTTCGCGGCTTTCAGCCCCGACATGGGGATGCCGCCCGAGTCGACCTGGCCGCTGGTGGCCGCCGTGAGCATGGCGTTGGTGTCGGGCAGCGCCTTGACCTGCAGCTTGTCGAAGCCGTACGTGATGGGAAGCTTGTACGTCGGATTGCGCGTGAAGGTGTAGGAGGAGCCGCGCGTAGTCGCGGCGAGGTCGAGCAGGTACGGCCCGCTGCCGATCGGCTGGGTCTTGAGCGTGGCGAACGCCTTCGGGCTGGCGATCATGCCGGGCACCAGGCTCAGGTTGAACAGCAGGCCGGGGTCGGGCTTGTTGAGCTTCAGCACGATCTCGGCCGGGTCGGTGACGTCGACGGACGAGATCGAGGCCAGCGCTGACTGGGTGGGGCCGGTGGTGGCGCGACCCCGGTCGAGGTTCGCCTTCACGGCGGCGGCGTCGAGCTTCGAGCCGTCGGAGAAGACGACGTCGGCGCGGAGCTTCATGGTGAGCGTGGTCTTGCCCTTGTCGTACGTCCAGCCGGTGGCCAGCCCGGGCGTGATCGTCAGGTCGGGGTTGAGGGTCGTGAGCGAGGAGTAGACGGCCTGCAGGTAGAGAACCGAGTTGCCGCCCGCACCCATGGCGGGGTCCCAGCTCGACACGTCGGCGGCGGCGGACAGGGTCAGCACACGTTCGCCGGCGGGCGCGGTGGCCGAACCGCCGCCCGAACAGGCCGTGCCAAGGAGGGTGAGGGCGGTGAGGGCGGCGATGGCGGCCGTGCGCCTGGAAACCGGCATGGATCCCCCTGGGGGTGAGGACGTCGAACAAAAACTACCTATCAGTTGGTAGTCTTTTAACACCCTGAGGCATGATGATCGCAACCCCTTCGTAACGTGGAGTTCTCATGCGTGGCAGCACGGGCGGGCCGATGCGGTGGTAGGCGGCGTCGTCCTGGCCCCCGTAGCCCCGTACGGCACGCCCCTCGACGAGACCGGCACACCGACGACGGTCACGGTCACGGCGACGGTCACGGTCACGGCGACGGGCACGGGCACGGCCACGGTCACGGCGACGGGCACGGGCACGGCGACGGGCACGGGCACGGCCACGGTCACGGGCACGGCCACGGCGACGGTCACGGCGACGGGCACGGTCACGGCCACGGCGACGGTCACGGTCACGGTCACGGCGACGGTCACGGTCACGGTCACGGCGACGGTCACGGTCACGGTCACGGCGACGGTCACGGTCACGGTCACGGCGACGGCGACGGCGACGGCCACCGGCGGTGCCCGCCGCACGCCCTGCCATGTCCGGATGGCTGCCGACCCCGATGCCACGGGAGGAGTCCTCAAATGCCACGCGAGGACCTCGCGCCAAGAGGGTCTCACGATGGGAGATGCGGCGATGGGCGCTGGCCGGCACGATGCCGCGGGGGGGGTCGAGCTTCGGGCGTCGCGAGGGGACCCTTCACGGGCAGGTGGGGTCAGCGTGAGAGGAGGTGTTCATGGCCGGAGATCGGGGCCGGGCCGGACCTGGGGATCGGCAGTGCCTTCGCGGCGCGGACCCTCTGGGTGCCCGGCGTGCGCAGGGACGGGACCGGCCGTTCGGCGGCGAGCCGTACACGCCGGCTTACAGGATCGCCATCCCCGGCAGCATGGTTCGGGGTCCGGGCCTACCGGGGAGCGACCCTCGATGCGGCCGGCGGCATGGAAGTTCACCCGGCGCGGGCGCGACGCCGACGAGCGGTCGGGCCGGCCCGGGCTCGGACCGGCGCCATCAGAAGGGCTCTGTCAGCCGATCCGGCAGCGGGAGCGGCATCCGGTAGGTTACGTCGGCTCGTGGTGCGGCGTGGCACTGGTCCGCGTATGCGTCAGCCCGTGGCGCAGGGTGGCACTGGTCTGCGTATGTGTCAGCTTGTGGTTGGGCGTGGCGCTGGTTCGCGTAGCTTGTGGTGCGGCGTGGCGCTGGTCCACGAACGCGTCAGCTTGTGGGGCGGCGTGGCGCTGGTCCGCTCATGCGTCAGTTTGTGGTGCGGTGTCGTACTGGTCCGTGCATGCGTCAGTTTGTGGTGCGGCGTGGCGCCGGTAGGCGCCTGCGTCAGCCACCGCTCGGAGCGGTGTGCACCGGACGGCGTCAGTCCAGGTCTTCGCGCTTGCGGCGCTCGTTGTAGGCCCGCATGCGGGGCGGGTATCCGGTCAGCTGGACGTCGTACACGGGCAGCGCCAGGTCACGCGCCACCTTGCGGATCACCTGCGGCGAGCCCACCCGGCGCCGGGTCCACTCGCCGTCATCGGCGATGGCGACAGCGGTCGTGTCGGTGGCGAAAGTCTCGGGTTCGACGAAGAATTCCACCCCGCGCCGAGACTTGGCGAAAGCGATGAGCGCCTCGATATCGGCGTCGGTCGCTTCACGGTCGAACTTCGCGACCTTGTTTCCCCGCCAGCGCCGCAAGCCGTAGCGATCTCGCCATCTCATGGATCCTTTTTATATCGTTCGGCGCTCGTCTGCGTCGGGGTGTTATCGGGGAGAGATCGGGGTTTCTCCCGATGGATCTCTGGAAGCGCGAAGAGCACGATGGCATCGGAACGCCCATCGACGAAAGGCACGACAGCCATGGCATCGGCACATTCCCCAGCGCCGGCATACAGGGGGCACGGCAAGGTGCCGCCGATGGAGATGCGCGTTACCCACGAGGACCGCGAGCATGTCGTCGAACACGTCAAAGCCGCGTACGCCGAGGGACGGTTCGACAAGTACGAGTTCGAGGAGCGCCTCGACCGGGCCATGACCGCGCGCACCCATGGCGACCTCATGCCCATCATGACCGAGCTGTACGGCCCGCAACGCCACTGGCAGTCGATCGCCGTGCCGACCAGGGCCGTTCCGCGTCCGGCGCCCCGACCGCACGGTGTTCCGGCCGACAGCAACGAACGCCTCGGGGGCGCCGCGGCTCACCTGCTCGCCCTGCCCGGCCTGATCGTCATCGGCCCGCTGATCATGCTGCTCGCGGGTGGCAAGACCTCGCCGTACATCCGGCAGCACGCGGTCGAGGCGCTGAACTTCCACCTGACCTTGCTCGGCGCGACGCTCCTGCTGCCGTTCACGATCGTGGGGATCGTCCTGCTGCCGGTGATCTGGGTGGCCGCGTTCGTCCTGGCGATCGTCGGCGGGGTGTCCTCGCTGGCGGAGAACGACTTCCGCTACCCGCTGACGGTCCGCCTCGTGAAGTAGTGATCCAGTAGGGACGCGCCGCTCTGAACCCGGCCCTCAACCCGGCTCTGAACCCGGCTCTGAACCCGGCCCTGAACCCGGCGCGGACCAGGCATGGACGCGGGGCCGATCCGGTGGCCAGGGGGACGGCCGGACGCAAGGACCATGAGGGGTGACGCCAGGGAAGCATGCGGACGCTCGGGGTGAGGCGGTCGGCGTGTGCAGCGTGAACGGGGGAGACACGGCTGGCCGGACGCAGTGACGCAGGGGCGTATGTGGACGCGGGCCAGTGGGCGTGTGGAGGGTGCCCAGCAAGGCACAGCCGGACGTAAGAGCCATCGGGGTGGTGTCGAGCGAGTCACACGGACGCTGGGGGCGGTCGGCATGTGGAGGGTGCGCGCGAGGAGAGACAGCCGAGTGCTGTGAGACGTCCAGGGGCGTGAGGGCGTCGAGCATGCACGCGGACGGGGGCAGTCAGACGCGGGTGTCACGGGGCGGGGCAGTCGGATGTGCCAGGGGAAGTGACGTGACGGCCAGGCCCAGCAGCCCGACGGCCGCCAGGCGTAGGCGGCGGCGTGTCACGGGGCACGGCAGCTCTGTGTGTGAGGGGTCCGAGGGCGGGGCTGTCGGCCGGGTGGGGGTGTCCGAGGGCGGGGCTGTCGGCCGGGTGAGGGTGTCCGACCGCGGGGGCCGTCGCGCGTGGAAGGGTCCCGGGGGACGACGTTGGACGTGCGGGCGGGGACGGTGGACAGTCGGCCAACTGGTTGACGCGCCAGGCGGGTACGAGCCAGAGCGACCACGCCGAGATCGTCGTCTCGACCGGAGACGCGGTCACCAGGGGCGGCCGCCGTGCATGCGCGTGAGGGTGAGTGACAAGGACCCTCAGGTCCACCGCGGCCACCGCCGCGACGTCCTCTCGGGGTCGTCCTGGCCCGGATGGTCGAAGGGGATGATCAGAGGCCGGAGGCGGGATGATCGGAGGCCGGATGGACCGGGGCCGGATGGACGGAGGCCGGATGGACCGGGGCCGGATGGACGGAGGCCGGATGGACCGGGGCCGGATGGACGGAGGCCGGATGGACGGAGGTCGGATGGACGGAGGTCGGACAGGGGGCGCGGCCGGGTGCCGCCGGTGGGGAATGAGGCGATGGTGCGCCGTCCGGCGGGACCCGGCCGCGAGTCGGTGTCCGAGCGGGCAGACCGCTAGCGCGCGAGAACCTGGTATTTGACGGTCATCACGCCCGACCCCGTGTTCCCGATGGCCGAGAAGGCGGCCTCGGACAGGTCGAGGCAGCGTCCGCCGGTGTACGGCCCGCGGTCGTTGATCCGCACGACGACGTCCTTGCCGTTCGAGGGGTTGATGACGCGGACCTTGCTGCCCAGCGGCAGCGACTTGTGCGCCGCGGTCATCGCCGAGGGGTTGAACCGCTCGCCGCTGGCCGTCATCTGGGGCTCGTCGTAGAACGAGGCGCCGCACCTGCCCGAAGCGATCACGCGGGCCTTCGACCTGGTGGCGACCTTCGCGGACTCGACCGAGGTGGCCTGCTTGGCGGTGCTGTTCTTCTCGCCGTCCGCGGACGATGCGCGGTCCTGGGCGGAGACAGGCGCGCGGTCCGCGGGCACCGCAGGGCGGGAACCCTCTCCTGACACCGCCGCCGACGAGGGAGCGGCGGGGGTGGCGACCAGTGGCGACCCGGACGGCGAGGCGGACGCCGTGGCCGAGGCGCTGGTCCCGGGCGACTTGAGCGTCGGAGCTGCGGTGGCGGTGGCCTGCGAGGTGGCGGTGGCCTGCGGGGTGGCCGCTGCCTGCCGGGTGTCCGCGGCGGCGAGGCCGGTGGCGGAGGTCTGCGGGGCGTCGCCGGTCGAGACGGCGGCCCAGGCGGTGGTCGAGGCGGCGGCCAGGACGGCGGCGCCCGCCGCGACGGTGGTCGTCCAGCGACGCTTGCCGGGGGCCATGAGACGGCCCAACGGGCGCGTGCGGGACGGCTTGCTCGAATGCTGACCCAAGGGAAACCACGGTCCTAGATCGGGGACAGGACAGGGACCGGCCAGACGGGTGAGGGATGGGGGACGCGCGTCGGCCGATCCTGGAGGGAGACGTGTGACGCCTCGCGATGGACCCGAACTTACGTGACAAAGAGCGCGTAAAGGCAATTTAATGGGACATACCGTGAAATATCTCACTTTGCCCATGGAAAGGTTGCCGACGATCGACACTACGCCCTTGATCTTGGGTTTTGTCGGCAACGGCGGGCACCGCACGCGGTCGGTGAAGGGTGGAAGGCGAGTCGCAGACCCGTCCCTGCGCCAGTCCGCGGACGAACGCACCGACGTCACGCACCGACGTCACGACAGCCGCCCTTCACGGGAGGGGGCCGGAAGTGGTCTCCAGGTCGTCGAAGCCCAGGTGTCGTGCGGATCGATCAGGTAACGGGCCGCGACATACCTTCAGGGCCGAGCGTTCATCGTCCTGGTTCACCGAGACGCCCTTCTCCGTCCGCCTGAAGGCGGCGGTGCTCCGTCGAGCAGCACCGCAGAGCCCTCATGATCGTGACGCCATCGGGGGCCCGTGATCGCGTGCGGCGTCCGGCGCGGCGGGCCACTGGAACCAGCAGTATGGGGCCATCCCGTTGAGGCCGATCCACTGCTGGACTTGTGCGGGTCCGAAGGCCGGTGTCGTCACCCAAGGAAGCCGGTGGCAGGCGCACATGCCGACCTGCGGCACGACACCCTCGGCCCGCGCGCTTTCGAGGAGTGTCGTTCAGGCCTTCCTACCGGTAGAGCGTCCAGGGCAGGAGGAGAGCGACACCTGGACGAACCCGCCCAACGCTCGTCTGGGCCGGGACCGCCGAGAAGATCCGGGAGATCCTGTGCGATCCCGGCCCGCACCCGGGCACCCCGCGCCAAGGGGTCGCACCCTGGTCGGGGCTTACACGCGCAGCTCGGGCGGCAGACCTGTCCAGCGCAGTTCGGCGGGCAGGTGCCCCATGTCGTTGTAGAAGAGGACGGAGGCGGGGCGGTCGGGCGCGTACCGGATGACGGTCAGCGCGGCGTTGCAGTGGTTGAGCCCGAGCCAGCGCCACTTCGGCGCATCGAGGGCGGCACGGACGAGCCAGCCGATGAGGAAGTTGTGCGTGACGACCAGTTCGTGGCGGGTCCCCTCCGTCACCGGACCCGTGAAGACGCGCAGGGCGTGCGCGGCAAGGTCGTCGCCCTCGTCCGCGGGGAACTGCTCCAGAAAGCCCAGGTAACGCTCGGCGGCCTCGGGCGGCAGCTCGTTCTTGTCCGGCCGGTAGGGGACGTAGTCCCCAGCGGCCTCCGACGGGCGCAGGGGCACGCCGGGAAGATGCTCGCCGATCAGACGGGCGGTCTGCGCGGCCCGGGGGAGCGGGCCGTGATGGATGGCGGAGAAAGGGACGTCACGGAGCCGCTCGCCGAGCAACGCGGCCTGGCGGCGGCCGTTCGCGGTGAGGGCCTGTTCGTCAGGAGTGGCCTCACCGTGGCGCGTGAGGTAGAGGTAGCGGGGCATGATTGCGGCCATTATTCCGGAATCCGTCCCCTCGGACGCTCTCGACAATGACGCGCGGACACGGACATCTCTGATGAGCGTGGCTCGCCACCACGAACGTCACACCGTCACCGGGGCCAGGTCGGCTTCGTCAGTCGACGCGACTCAGCCACGCGTCCTGCGCGTCGGCCAACGGTCCTGCCGGAGGTAGTGGGACGAAGCGGCACGCGAACTCAAGGCCGGCGTCCTCGCCGTCAGCGCGAACGCGGTGGTGCCAGGCATCAGCGCTGTCCGGACGGGCGGTGAGGTGGAAGAACGTCGTTCGCCGCGGCTGCCCGTCATCGGCACGCGGCCTGTCATCCACCGCGATGGGCCGGACGACGGAAACCGCGGTCAAGCCGGTCTCCTCCTCGACTTCTCGAAGGACGGCCTGCTCCAGGCTTTCGCCAGGCCGGACCCCTCCCGCCGGCACCTGGGTGCCGGCGTCGGGCGCGCCGACGTGATCGAAGACAAGGAGTTCCGGGGTGGACCGGTAGCGGATCACGTAGGCGGCGACGCGGATTCGCGGACGAGACATCCCTCCATCATCCCAAAAATGATCTTTGGTGCATGGCCGGACCCAAGGGTTGATGGCTCCGTACGGCCCGACGTCATCCACTCGGAACCGCGTCCTGCCGACTCACCAGTGCCAGGCAGGGCCGAGCAGCCCGATCCGGCCGGGACCACGCCGGTCACCCCCGCCGTGGCCAAAACGCCCAGGCCCCGCTGTGGCCAAGGGCGCCCAAGCCCCGCCGTGGCCGAGGCCGCCCAAGCCCTCCTGCGGCCAGGGACGCTCAGGGCCCCGTCTGGCAAGGACGCTCAGGCCTTCTCTGGCAAGGACGCTCAGGTCCCTGTGGGGCCCGGGACGCCCAAGTCCCCCGTGCGTCAAGGACGGCGAAGTCGCACGGCGAGGAAGGACGGCGCCTGCTGCAGCTTCCAGTAGGCCGCCTCGTCGACCTCTCGCAGGCCGGGCACCGGGCGCGGCTCGACGAGCCGTTCCAGGACGAACCCGGCGGCCAGCAGCTCGCCCAGGAACGTCTCCACCGGCATCCGCTGGAAGCGGATCGACAACCCGCTGTCTTGCAGGGGAAGCTCGACCCAGTCATCGGCATAGTAGGAGCCGCCGAAATGGCGCCAGTCGGCGGCCGGGTGGGTCGTCGAGACCACGAGCCATCCTCCTGGCCGCAGCACCCGGCGCAGTTCACGCAGCAACTGCGCGCGACGAGCGACGTGGTGCAGCACCAGCGCGCAGACGGCGCCGTCGAACGACGCGTCATCGGCGAAGTCGAGCGGCTCCTCCAGGTCCTGGAGCAGGAGCTCGGCCTGTTCACCCACCCGTGCCCGCGCGTGACCCAGCAGTGTGCCGCTGCCGTCGACGCCGACCACCTGGGCGCCGCGCGCCAGGAGTTCGGCCACGTAGTGCCCCGCCCCGCAGCCGACGTCGAGGACCTTCGAGCCGGCGACGTCACCGGCGAGTTCCAGCGTCGCGGGCCGATCGGTATAGGCGTTGTATGGGCTGATGCCGGCGTGCTCGGCGAAGTAGTCTCCAAGCGCGTCGTGATAGGCGGTCTTCGGGGGCATCAGCACATCATGGCGGCGGCTGTGGCCGACTGCGAACGGTTTAACGTCGATCTCTCGGTCCCGCTCGTGACTCGTGATCCTGGAGCGATCAGGGTGAACGGTGGGATCGCCGAGGGCAGAGGTGCATCGGTCGGTCTCGACGTGGCAGCAGCCGCGCCCGCCTCGGCTGTCTCCCGAGCGGGACGCGCTCGTCGAGCAGATCGCCCAGCGGATCCTGTCCCTCGGCCACGGCAGGCTGCTGGTCGGGATCGACGGCTTCACCGCCTCTGGCAAGACGAGCTTCGGACACGAGCTGGCGGAGCGGATCAGTGGAGCGGGACGCCCTGTGCTGCGGGCGACCCTTGACGACTTCAAGAAGCCGTGGCGGGACCGGCATCTGTACGACCGGGAGTCGGGTGAGGGCTACTACCGCAACGCCTACGACCACCAGGCGGTCAGGCGGCTCCTGCTCGATCCCTGCCGTTCGCCGGACGCGGTGCTCTGCGCCCTGTGCGGCATCGACCCGCTGACCCAGCGGGATCACTCGGCGGACACGACACCCGTGGCGACCGACGCCCTGATGAGGTGGCCCGTTCTCGCATCCCGTCACACTGACCGCCCGAGGGCGCTGTGTCAGGCGACCAGGGCGTCGTGGTGCTGACCGACATGGACAAGGCGCGGCTGGAGCGGAAGCGGCTTCAGTGACGCGGGCGGCCGGCCACCGGCCCGGCGCCGATGGCGTGATGACCGACGGCGATGCCGTGGTGAACGGCGGTGGCGGCGTGCCCCGGCGCATCCGGGCCACGGCGGTCGCCAGAAGTTCGTCGCGAATCCCCGTGAGCCCGCGCCCCTACAGCATCAGCGAGCGGACCGTCTCGACCGTGTCGGCTTCCTCCGCCCTCTTGTCCGGCCGGTAGCGCAGCACGCGGGCGAACCGCAGCGCCATGCCGCCTGGATACCGGGGCGAGCGCTGCACCCCGTCGAAGGCGATCTCCACCACCAGCTCGGGGCGGAGCGCGACCGTCCAGCCGTCGGTGGGACCGTCGGCGATCTCCAGGAAGCGCTCGGTCTGCCAGGCGAGCAGTTCGTCGGTCAGCCCCTTGAACGTCTTGCCCAGCATGACGAACTCGCCGCTGTCAGGGTCGCGCGCGCCCAGATGGAGGTTCGACAGCTTGCCCTCGCGCCGTCCGTGGCCCCACTCGGCGGCCAGGACCACCAGGTCGAGGGTGTGCCGCGGCTTGATCTTGATCCAGCCGGCGCCGCGCCGCCCGGCCGCGTAGGCCGAGGTGAGGGACTTGGCGACCAGGCCCTCGTGGCCCCGCCGTACGACCTCGGTGAAGAACGACCCGGCGGCCGGCAGGTCGCCGGTGACCAGGCGGGGGGTGAGCAGCTCGGCGGGGACGGTGGCGGCCAGCCTCTCCTGGCGCTCGGCGTACGGCAGGTCGAGCAGGTCGGCGCCGTCGACCCGGAGCGCGTCGAAGAAGAACACGCTGAGCGGCGTCCGCGCGCGCAGCTTGGGAACGTCGGTCTTGCTGCTGACCCTGCTCGCGGTCACCTGGAACGGCTCGGGACGGCCGTCGGGGCGCAGCGCGATGACCTCGCCGTCGAGCACCAGGTCGGCGGACGGCAGCGCGAGCATCGCCTCGACCAGCTCGGGCACCTGGTCGGTGATGTCGTCGAGGGTGCGGGTGAAGACCCTGACCTCGTCGCCGGAACGGTGTGCCTGGACGCGGACGCCGTCGAGCTTCCACTCCAGCGCCGCCTGCCCGCCGATCTTCTCCAGCGCGGCGGCGACGCTGGGCGCGCTGCCGGCGAGCATGGGCGCGACCGGGCGGCCCACCTCGAGCTTGAAGGCGCGCAACGCCTCGACGCCGCCCGACAGCGCGGCCGCGCCGACCGCGGGCAGCCAGCCCCGCAACGTGAGCGCCCGCCGTACGTCGGCCGAGGGCGCGCCCGAGGCCTTGGCGACGGCCTCGATCATCACGCCGTCGAGCGCGCCCTGGCGCAGCTCGCCGGACAGCAGGCGCAGCAGGAACGACTGCTCCTGGCTGGTGACGGCGGTGAACAGCTCCTCGACCAGCGCCTTCCGGGCCGCCTGCGAGCCGGGCCCGGAGACGGCCTTGATGCGGGTCAGGAGGGCGTCGATGTCGGTGAGGGTGGCGGTGGCGACGAGCTTGGGCGGCGGAGGGTCCTGCAGCGTGCGCCAGCCGACGCCGATCTGGCGTTGGGGGAGCTCGCCCGACAGGTAGGCGATCGCGATCTCCGCCTCGTCGGCGCCGACCCGGCCGAGGAGCTCGGCCAGGTGGCCGATCTTGCCCAGACGGGCGGAGGTCCTGGCCACGGCCTCGGAGACACGGACGACGTCGATCAGCAGCACACCGCTTATGTTGCCCTACGGAACCGACAAAAGTCGCCCCTGACCTCGTCGCCGCCCGGGCCGACCGCTCCGGGCGGATGGCGGAGGTGCTTCCCGGCGGCAAGCCGGCCGGGCGGCGCGGGGCGGTGGATGCGGGGTGCAGCCATGGTGGCTCATGCGCAGGGGGCCGGCGGGTGTAGCGCGGCGGGAGCGCGCCTTTGCCGGGACTGCCGGGCGGGGAACCGGCGTGGTCGGTGCGCGGGTGCAGCGAAGAAGGAGGTTACGCGCGCAGGAGAGGGTGGTGGGGTACGGCGGGCCGTACCCCACGCATACTCGGGGTCAGCGCACGCCGAGCAGGTCGACGACGAAGATGAGCGTCTCGCCCGGCTTGATGCGGGCGCCGGCGCCGCGGCTGCCGTAGCCGAGGTGCGGCGGGATGACAAGCTTGCGCCGTCCGCCGACCTTCATGCCCGCCACGCCCTGGTCCCAGCCCGCGATGACGCGCCCGCCACCCAGCGGGAACTCGAACGGCGTGCCGCGGTTCCACGACGCGTCGAACTCCTCACCGGAGGAGAAGGCCACGCCGACGTAGTGCACCTGGACGGTGTGTCCAGACTTGGCCTCGGGGCCGTCCCCCTCGACGATGTCGACGATCTCCAGGTCGGCAGGCGGGTTGCCCTCCGGGAAGTCGATCTCCGGCTTCTCGAGTGCCACGATGTTCTCCTTGATGGATGTCTGGTTGACCCACCGACTCTATGGCAGCGAGCGGCGCACCCTGGCGGTGACGCCGGCGGGGCCTTCGACGGACGTGCCGGTTCCGTGGTGAACTGATCGCATGGCCACGTCGCTGAGCGGACGAGTCGCGGTGATCATCGGCGCGGCGAAGGATCTCGCGGAGACGGTCGCGGCGGTGGGCGCCACCGTCGTCGTGGGCGTCCGCTCGCCGGGTGACAGGCCGGCCGCCGACCTGGTGCTGACGCTGGACCCGGGCGATCCGATGGCGCTGAACGTGCTCGCGACGGCCGTCGAGGAACGCTACGGCCGTATCGACCTGCTGGTGGCCGCCGCGACGGGCGCGACGCAGGCGCCCTTCGAGTCGGTCTCCGCCAGGGCGGAGCGTGATCTCGTCGAGGCGAACTTCACCGGCGTCACCGGGGTGATCAGGCGGTTGCTGCCGCTGATGGGCCGCGGTTCGTCGATCGTCGTGCTGGTGCCGGAGCAGGCCCGCCACGCTCTCGACGCCGCCATGCGGGCGGCGGTCGAGAGCCTGTGCGCGGCGCTGGCGGTGGAACTGGCTCCGCGCGGCGTCGCCGTCAGCGCCGTCACGGAGCCCGCCGCCTACCAGCTCTGGTGCAGCGGCATGCCCTCGGTGTAGCCGGACGAGCTCTGGATGCCGACGACGGCCCGCTCGTGGAACTCCTCCAGCGTCGAGGCGCCCGCGTAGGTGCACGCGGAGCGCAGGCCCGCCACGATGGCGTCGATCTGATCCTCGACGCTGGGGCGCTGCTGGTCGAGGTACATGCGGGAGGTGGAGATGCCCTCCTCGAACAGCGCCTTGCGGGCCCGCTCGAACGGGCTGTCCTCGGCGGTGCGCAGCCGTACGGCACGCGCGGAGGCCATCCCGAAGTTCTCCTTGTACTTGCGGCCGTCGGCGTCGGTGCGAGCGTCGCCGGGCGACTCGTAGGTGCCGGCGAACCAGGAGCCGATCATGACGTTCGCCGCGCCGGCGGCCAGGGCGAGGGCCACGTCGCGCGGGTGCCGCACCCCGCCGTCGGCCCAGACGTGCCGGCCCAGGCGGCGCGCCTCGGCGGCGCACTCGAGCACGGCGGAGAACTGCGGCCGGCCCACGCCGGTCATCATCCGGGTGGTGCACATCGCGCCGGGGCCGACGCCCACCTTGAGGATGTCGGCGCCGGCCTCGACCAGGTCGCGCACGCCCTCGGCCGTCACCACGTTGCCCGCGGCGACGGGCACGCCGGGCTCGAGCGCCCTGACGGCGCGCAGCGCGGAGATCATCTTCTCCTGGTGGCCGTGCGCGGTGTCGACGACGAGGCAGTCGACGCCCGCGTCGAGCAGTTCCTTGGCCTTGGCGGCCACGTCGCCGTTGACGCCGACGGCGGCCGCGACGCGCAGCCTGCCCTGGGCGTCGACCGCGGGCTGGTAGAGGGTGGCGCGCAGCGCGCCGGTGCGGGTCAGGATGCCGACCAGGCGGCCGGAGCCGTCGACGACGGGCGCCAGGCGGTGGCGGCCCTCGTGCAGCATGTCGAACGCCTCGCGCGGGTCGAGCCCCGCCGGCAGCGTGAGCGGCTGCGCCGACATCACCTGCGAGAGCTGGGTGAACATGTCGACGCCGTGGCAGTCGGCCTCGGTGACGACGCCCACCGGGCGGTTGTCCCAGTCGACGATGATGACCGCGCCGTGCGCCCGCTTCGGCAGCAGCGCCAGCGCCTCGCCGACCGTGTCGTGCGGGGTGAGGGTGATCGGGGTGTCGTGCACCAGGTCGCGCTTCTTGACCCAGTCGACGACGTCGGCGACCACGTCGATCGGGATGTCCTGTGGGATGACCGTGAGGCCGCCCCTGCGGGCGACGGTCTCGGCCATGCGACGGCCGGCCACCGCCGTCATGTTCGCGACCACGAGGGGCAGGGTGGTGCCCGTGCCGTCGTTGGTCGACAGGTCGACCGCGAGCCTGGAGCCGATCGAGGACCGCGACGGGACCATGAACACGTCGCTGTAGGTCAGGTCGTATGCCGGCTCGAGTCCGTTGAGAAACTTCACGTTCGTCCATCCTACTTGCCGGAACCGGACAGTCCACGCGGGTGCAGAAGGAGCGCGGCTGCTGGTCACCCAGGGTCTTTCCCCCTTTCGATGGCCATATGATCTGCGGGACGGATCTGGGGGATGGAGGACGCGTTGGACATCGTTGAGCGGTCCGAACTGCTGGTGGTGGGGCTGGCCGTACGCACCACGAACGCCGACGAGATGGACCCGTCGAGGGCGAGGCTGCCGGCGGTGTGGCAGCGGGCGGGTGCGCCGGGGGCTTTCGCGCACGTGCCGGGCCGGCTGGACGAGAACCTGTACGCGGTGCTGACCGACTACGAGAGCGACCACCACGGCGCGTACACGCAGATCGTCGGGGTCGGTGTCAGGACCGTTCCACGACTGCCCGAGGGCATGGTCGCGGTGCGGGTGCCGGCGGGGCAGTCGCTGAAGGCGGAGGCCAGGGGGCCGATGCCGCAGGCGATCATCGAGGCGTGGCAGCAGGTGTGGAAGCACAGCGAGTCGGGCGGCACGCCCTCCAGGTCGTTCACCACCGACCTGGAGGTGCACCACCCGGCGGGCGCCGATCTCTACATCGCGGTCTGACCCGCCGGCGGGCGCCGCGGGGTCATTCGTCGTCGTCGGGCGGGTCCGTGGCCTGCCACGCGGCGACGAGCAGCGGGGTCGTGTAATGCGTCACGAAAAGCGTCAGCGCCAGCGGCGCCAGCAGGGCCACGGGCACGGTGAAGGTGAGCCGGCCGCCCTCGAAGCTCCAGAGGTTGGCCAGGACGAGCAGCGAGCCGAGCACCAGGCTGGTCGCCCGGTGCGCGGAGGTGAAGGCCCTGCGCCGCTCGGCCAGCTGCCGCTCGTCGAGGAAGCGTTCGGGCAGGTAGAGCACACCTCTGGTGCCCGCGTGGAGCCAGCCGGTCACCGGCAGCCCCGCCAGCAGGCTGATGCCGAACATCGACAGGTAGACGTTGCGGGCCAGGTCGCTCGGCGCGTAGCGGGCGATCACCACCAGCCCCGCCCACAGCAGCACCAGGGCGGCCACCGCGACGGCGACCAGGCGGCGCCGGGCGGGCCTGGTGGCCCACAGCCGGCCGGCGGGCAGGTTCTCCAGGCGCTCGCGACGCTTCTCCCACGTGTCCATCACGACCCCAGCCTGGCGAACGGACGGAGCGAGAAGACGACCTCCACCGGCACCTCGAAATACTCGGCGATTCTCAGGGCGAGGAACAGCGACGGGCTGTACTCGCCCCGCTCCAGGTAGCCGACCGTCTGGTAGTGGACGCCGAGGGCCGCTGCCAGGTCCTTGCGGGAGATCCCGCGCTCGGCCCTGAGCATCGGGATCCTGTTGTAGACGACCTCGTTCGACACCGGGAATCCTCACCTGTGGGTGACCCTGCGCAACAGCCACGGTGCCAGCACCATACCGGCCAGCGCCCACGCGCCCATCACCGTCGCCGCGGTCCCGAGCTCCCACGTGCCGTGCAGCTCGCCCGCCGCCGAGTCGAAGAAGGCCGCCCGCAGCCCGTGGGCCTGCCAGTAGAGCGGGAAGGCCTGGCCGATCCACTGCACCGCCTCCGGCATCATCCGCAGCGGGACCATCACGCCCGACGCGAGCATCAGCAGCATGGTCGGCAGCCCGATGACCGCCGCCGCGGTCTTCGCGCTCGGCAGCATGGCGCCGATCGCCGTGCCGAGCGGGACCACGGCCAGCGTGCCGAGCGGGAGCACCCACAGCAGCGTCAGCCAGTCGGAGGGCGCGCGCAGGCCGCCGAAGGCGGCCCCGAGGGCCATCATGACCGCCGAGTGCCCCGCGATGTGCAGCAGGAGCGAGAACGCCCTGCCGGTCACGTACACCGGCATGCCCTTCGGGATCGCGCGCAGCCGCAGCAGCGCCCCCTCCTCCCTGTCGGCGGCGATCAGCATCGGCAGCGACATGGTGCCCGCCGAGAACACGGTGAAGGCGATGAAGCCGACCGCCATGAAGGCGCCCATGCCGACCCCGCCGCCGGCGGGGTTGTCGCCGATCCACAGCATCATCAGGACGAACGTCACCATGCCCACGAGCTGGCCGCCCAGCTCCCTGCCGTCCCGCATGATCGAGCCCTGCTCGATGAGGCCACGCCTCACGCCCAGCGCCAACGTGTTCACGCCGCGGTCCTTTCCACCAGGTTGAGGTAGCTCTCTTCGAGGGTCGGGCGCCTGATCTCCAGGCCGGGGACGGGCCCGCCGTACCGCTGGTGCAGCCGCCAGGCCAGCTCGGACGGCTCGGCCGTGTGCTCGGCGCCGTCCCGCCAGCGCACCAGCGAGGGCGCCTGTACGGCATGGGCCAGCTCGGCCGGCGTGCCGAACACCGCGATCCGCCCGTCGACCAGGATGGCGATGCGGTCGGCCAGCTTCTCGGCCTCGGCCAGGTCGTGCGTGGTGAGCACGATCGTCGTGTCGAGGCCGCGGATCAGGTCGTGGAACTCCCTGCGCGCCTCCGGGTCGAAGCCTGTGGTCGGCTCGTCGAGGAAGAGCAGCTCGGGCCTTCCGACGATGCCGAGGGCCACGTCGAGCCTGCGCCGCTGGCCGCCGGACAGCCGGCCGACCTGGGCGGCCGCCTGCCGGCTCAGGCCGAGGGCCCGCAGCAGCTCGCCGGTGTCCCAGGGGTCGGGGTAGTGGGCGGCGACGTGGTCGAGCAGCGTGGCGACCCGCCAGCGGGGGTGGTCGCGCCAGTCCTGCAGCACCACGCCCAGCCTGGCCCGCCACGCGTCGCCGCCGGTGGCGGGGTCCTGGCCGAGCACCCGCACCTCGCCGCCCGTGCGGCGCCGGAAGCCCTCGAGGATCTCGACCGTGGTCGTCTTCCCGGCGCCGTTGGGGCCGAGGAGCGCGACCGTCTCCCCGCGTCTCACGTCGAGGTCGACGCCGCGCAGGATCTCGCGCGGGCCGTACGACATCCGCAGCCCGCGGACGCTCACCACAGTACTCATGCTCGTGAATGTAGTAGACCTACTACATTCGACACAAGCTCTATGACATCGGCGACGCCGCCTGAGGGTCAGAGGCCGAGGGCCGCCATGGCGGAGTCGACGGCGAGCGGGCGCACGACCTCGGCGGGCAGATCGCGGAAGCTCCACGTGCAGTCGGCCAGCCCGCCCAGCGCCACCACGGCCCGCACCTGCGCGGCGAGGGGCGCGTCGACGCCGACGAGCATGGCGCCGAGCCGTTCCCGCCACTCCGACACGATCTCCAGGAGCCCGAGGTCGTTCAGGATCGAGGTCTCGCGCACCGCGACCATGAGGATGTCGCGATGCCTGAAGTGGAAGTCGAAGTAGCCCTCGAGCAGGGACCGGGGCTCGATGTCGGGGCGGGCGGTCGTCTGCTCGAGGAAGATCCTGCCGTCCTCGATCAGCGGCACGATGATGCTGCGCACCAGCTCCTCGCGCGAGGCGAAGTGGTAGTAGAGCGCCGGCTTGGTGATCCCCAGCCGGTCGGCGATCTCCTGGAGGCTGGTCCGCTGCACCCCCTGCGCGATGAACAGCTCTCTGGCCACCTGCTGGATGCGTTCTCTGGTCTTTCCCTGTGCCACGACACCCCAGCTTACTTATCGATCGGTAAACAGCTATGCTTACTTATCGATAAGTAAGGAGACCTGATGAAGATCCTGATCTCCGGAGCGAGCGTCTCCGGCCCCGTGCTGGCCTACTGGCTCAGCCGTTACGGCTTCGCCCCCACCGTCGTCGAGCGGGCGCCCGCCCTGCGCAAGGCGGGCGGCCACGCGGTCGACCTGTTCAAGCCGGCCATGGACATCGTCGAACGCATGGGCGTGGTCGACGCGATCATGGGAAGGAAGACCGGCACCGAGCGGATCACGATGCTCAGGGAGGGTTCCGCCAAACCGGTGACCATCGAGGTGGCCAGGCTGATGGGCGGCATGTCCGACAGACATGTCGAGATCATGCGCGACGACCTCAGCGAGGTCCTCTACGAGGCGACCAGGGACGACGTGGAGTACGTCTTCGGCGACTCCATCACCTCGATCTCCGACGACGGACGGGTCACCTTCGAACGCGGCGAGCCGCGCCGCTTCGACCTGGTGATCGGCGCCGACGGCCTGCACTCCAACGTGCGGCGGCTGGTGTTCGGCCCCGAGTCGCGCTACGCGCACTGGCTCGGCGCCTACATCGCGGTCGCCACCATCCCCAACTACCTCGGCCTCAGCGACCGGATGATCGGCCTGCCCACCGTCGACCGCATGATCGGCGTCTACAGCGCCCGCCAGATGGACGACGCGCGCGTCTTCTTCTTCCTGCGGCCCGCCGAGCAGCTCGACTACCACTACCGCGACACCGCGCGCCAGAAGGAACTGCTGCGCGCCCACTTCACGGGTCTGGGCTGGGACGAGACGCCCAGGCTGCTCGACGAGGTCGACCGCGCCGAGGTGTTCTACTTCGACTCCATCACCCAGCTGCACATGGAGACCTGGTCGCGGGGCCGCGTCACGCTGGTCGGCGACGCCGCCTACTGCCCGGGACCCGCGGTCGGCGGCAGCACCAGCATCGCGGTCGTGGGCGCCTACATCCTGGCGGGCGAACTGGCGGCGGCGAAGGGCGACCACACCCGCGCCTTCGCCGCCTACGAACGGGAGATGGCCGACTACGTACGGCGCAGCCGCGAGTTCGCCGTCACCGCCGCCAAGCGCCTCATCCCCACCAGCAGGGCGGGGACGTGGGCGCTGGTCAACGGCGCGCGCCTGGTCACCAGCCTGCCCGTCGCCCTCACCAGGGCGGTCACCAGGCGCAGTGGCGCGAACCTCGGCATGCACGACACCTTCGAGCCGAAGGACTACAGCTTCCTCACGCCAGCACGCCCCCCTGCCTGAGCTTGGCCGCCCGCTCGCCGTCCAGGCCCCAGGCCGTCAGGTCCGCCAGCCTGGTGGCCGGGGCGAGATCCGGTGCCGGCACGCCGACCAGCCGGGGCGCCGGCACCGGCTGGACGACCTCGCCCACCCTGGTGAAGGTGCCGCGCGCCGCGTTGTGCGGGTGATCGGGCGCCTCCGCCATGGACAGCACGGGCGAGACGCACGCGTCCGAACCGGCGAAGACCGCCTCCCACTCCGCCCTCGTCCGCTCCTTGAAGGCCGCCTCCAGTCGCAGCCGCAGCGCGGGCCACTGGGCCGGGTCGTTCCTGTCGGGCAGGTCGCCGAGCCCCGCCTTCTCCACGAACTCCGCCCAGAACTGCGGCTCCAGCGCGCCGAGGGCCATGAAGCCCCCGTCGGCGGTCTCGTAGGTGTCGTAGAACGGGGCTCCCGTGTCCAGCAGGTTGGTGCCGCGCGGCCCCCATCCGGACCGGTAGAACATCGCGAACAGCAGGGCCGCGCCGTCCACCATCGCGGCGTCGACGACCCGGCCCCTGCCGGTCCGCTCGCGCTCGAACAGCGCCAGCAGCACGCCGTAGGCGAGCATGAGGCCGCCGCCGGCGAAGTCGCCGAGGATGTTGATCGGCGGCGTGGGCTTGTCGCCGGCGCGTCCGAGCGTCGACAGCACCCCGGAGATCGCGATGTAGTCGATGTCGTGTCCCGCGGTCGCGGCCAGCGGGCCGTCCTGGCCCCAGCCGGTCATGCGGCCGTAGACGAGGCGCTCGTTGATCGCGTGCAGGTCGGCGGGCCCGATGCCCAGGCGCTCGGCGACGCCGGGCCGGAAGACCTCGATGACCACGTCGGCGTGCGCGGCCAGGTCCCTGAACGCCGCCACGCCCTCCGGTGATTTCAGATCGAGCCCGATGGTGCGCTTGCCCCGGTCCATCACGTCCGTGCGCGGCCGGTCGGAGACGGCCGCCACCCTGTCGACGCGCAGCACCTCGGCCCCGTGGTCGGCGAGCATCATCCCGGCGAAGGGCCCGGGCGCCAGCCCGGCCAGCTCCAGCACCTTCACCCCTGCCAGCGGTCCCTGAGTCATGCTCAAGAACTTTATTCGGTACGGCCGCGCGGCGACAGTCCCAGTAAGATCGTCATGCCGCTCGGTCCGACGGACAGACCCGCACGTTTGTCAGGGGTATGGGAAACTTGCGCCTTATGGCTTCGCAATCCGATCAGCTGATCGCCCACCGCTACCGCCTGGCCAGTGAGCTGGGCAGAGGCGGCATGGGCGTGGTCTGGGAGGGCCACGACACGCTGCTCAACCGGTCGATAGCGGTCAAGGAGGTCTTACTCCCGCCCGAGCTGTCCAAGGCCGACAGGGAGCGCCACCTGATGCGCACCGCCCGCGAGGCGCGTACGGCGGCCAGACTCAACCACCCGAGCGTCGTGGCCGTCTATGACGTCGTGGAGGAGGACGGCCGCCCGTGGATCATCATGGAGCTGGTCCGCGCCCCCGGCCTCGACGAGGTCGTGGCCACCCAGGGCGCGCTGCCCGTCCGGGAGGCCGCCGAGGTCGGCCGCCAGGTGCTGTCGGCGCTGAAGGCCGCCCACGAGGTGGGCATCCTGCACCGCGACGTCAAGCCGAGCAACATCCTGCTGTGCGACGACGGCCGCGCGGTCCTGACCGACTTCGGCATCGCCACCGCCGAGGGTGACAGCTCCCTCACCAGGACCGGCATGGTCACCGGATCGCCCGCCTTCCTTGCCCCCGAGCGGGTGCGCGGCCTCGACGACATCGGCCCGCCCTCCGACCTGTGGTCGCTCGGCGCCACCCTCTACGCCGCGCTCACCGGACGCTCGCCCTTCGACCGCGCCGAGCCGATGGCCACCCTCTCGGCGCTGCTGGGGGAGGAGCCCGACTACCGCAGGATCCCGCCCGCCCTCCACCCCGTGCTGAAGGGGCTGCTGAAGAAGGAGCCGGAGGAGCGGCTGACCGCCGCCGAGGCCGACACGCTGCTCCAGCGGATCATCGAGGAGCAGGCCGCCAAGCAGAACCTCGACGACGATGACGACGACCGTCCCGCCCGGCGCGGCCGCCGTACGACGCTGATGGCGGCCGCGGCGGCGGTGCTGGTGGTCACCGTGGGAGCGGGCGCCTACCTGAAGCTCTCCCCGGACGAGGCGCAGGGCAGCGCGCGCGTGCCGCAGGCCGCCGCCACCCGGCCGGTCGCGGCCACGGGCACCCCCGCCCCCTCGGCGACGCCGTCGGCCACCCCCGCCCCCTCCAGGCGGCCGGTCGCGCTCACCCGCCTGTGGACCTCGCCCGACGGCTGGTCGATCCAGCGGCCGACCCGGTGGAAGGGCGCCCGCGCCCAGGCCTACACGCAGTGGACCCGCCCCGACCGCTCCGCCCATCTCGGCGTCGAGGAGCAGTACGCCACGCTCGACCCGCACCAGATCCTGCGCGACGCGGAGGAGAGCATGACCGCGGCCACGGACGTGCGCACCCTGCGCCGCAAGGCCGTGCAGGGCGCGGTGGAGTGGGAGTTCACCTGGACCGCCGCCCCCGGGCACCCGTGGGCGACGGCGGGCCGGCTCTACCACGAGGTACGGCGGGCGACGGTGGCCGGCGACACGGCGTACGTGGTGTCGTGGACGGTCGCCGACGAGCAGTGGCGCCGCTACGGCAGGATGATGCGCCAGGTGATGGGCAGCTTCACCGCAGCGGGCTGACGGGCGGGCCGCGACTCTGGCCGCGGGTGGGCGGGAAGGGCCGACGGCCAGGTGTGGTCAGGGGGCGGGCCGCGTCCTAGGGTCGGGCCCATGACTCCCTGGAACCTGCTGGCCCTGGCCCCGCTGCCGCCAGAGGCGATAGGCGGCCTGCTCGCCCCGCTCGGCGAGCGCATCACGCTCGTGACCGCGCGCGACAGGGCCGCGATGGACGCCGCGCTCCCCGAGGCGGAGGTCGTGCTCGGCGACTGGAGCGGCACCCTGGCCATGGACGCCGCCGCGGTCGCCGCCGCCCCGCGCCTGGCCTTCGTCCAGCAGCCGTCCGTCGGAGTCGACGGCCACGACCTGGCCGCGCTGTCGGCGGCCGGGGTGCCGCTGGCCAACACCGCGGGCGTCAGCGCCACCGCGGTGGCCGAATGGTGCGTGGGCGCCGCGCTCGCCATGACCCGCCGCATGGTCGCCGCCGACGCGGCCGTCCGCGCGGGCCGGTGGCCGCAGCTCGACCTGGGCCCGCGCGAACTGTCGGGCTCCCGGGTCGGCATCGTCGGCTACGGCCCGATCGGCGAGCACTGCGCCCGCCTGTTCGCGGCGTTCGGCTGCGAGGTCTCCCACTGGACGCGCACACCGCGCGCTTCCGGCCACGCCCCGCTCGACGAGGTCGTCGCCACCTCCGACGTGCTGGTCGTGGTGATCGCGCTGTCCGACCAGACGCGCGGACTCGTCGATCCCGCCGCGATGAAGAAGGGCGCGTTCCTCGTCAACGCCGCCCGAGGCGGCGTGGTCGACCAGCGGGCACTGGCCGCGGCGCTGCGCGAGGGGCACCTGGCGGGCGCGGCGCTGGACGTCTTCGACAGCGAGCCCCTGCCGGACGGCGACCCGCTGCGCGGACTGGACGGCCTCCTCCTGTCTCCCCACGTCGCGGGCGTCACGCCCCAGTCCACCGTCCGGCTGATCGCCGCGGTGCTGTCCAACCTGACCGCCGCGCTCGACGGGCGGCCGGTCGCCAACGTGGTCAACGACGCGCCCGCGCGGGTCCGCAGACGCGACGTATCAGGTCAGTAGTGTTTCCGTCGGTTCGCCGTCCGCGTAGGGGTTTCACCTGGGACGCTAGGAAGTTTTCGGGGGTTTAACCACCCCGGCCTGTTCCGAGCTGGATCAGGGAGATACCGTCTTACGGACGATCTCGATCGCAGCTTCTGGGGGTGTTTCTGTGACAACGATGTCGGCCCACCAGCGGGCCGTCGAACAGATCCGGCAGTCCTACGCCGAGATTCCCGAGGGAGCGGCTCCCCGGCTGGCCAAGGCGACCTCCAACCTGTTCAGGTTCCGCGACACGGGCAAGGCCGCCAAGCTGTCGGCCCGCGACCTCGACGAGGTCATCAGCGTCGACCCGGACACGATGACCGCCGAGGTCCAGGGCATGACGACCTACGAGGACCTGGTCGACGCCACCCTGCGCCACGGGCTCATGCCGTACGTCGTCCCGCAGCTGAAGACGATCACCCTCGGGGGCGCCGTCACGGGGCTCGGCATCGAGTCGACCAGCTTCAGGGACGGCCTGCCGCACGAGTCGGTCGAGGAGATGGAGATCCTGACCGGTGACGGCCGCGTCGTGGTCGCTCGCGACGACAACGAGCACCGCGAACTGTTCCGGGCCTTCCCCAACTCCTACGGCACGCTCGGCTACGCGCTCAGGATCCGCATCAGGCTGAAGAAGGTCCAGCCGTACGTCAGGCTGACGCATCTGCGCTTCACCGACGCAGCCAAGTGCATGCTGGCCATGCAGGAGATCTGCGAGCAGATGGTGCACGACGGCGAGCCGGTCGACTTCGTGGACGGGGTGTTCTTCGACCCCACGGAGATGTACATCACGCTCGGCCGCTTCGCCGAGCGCGCGCCGTACACCTCCGACTACACCGGGATGCGCATCTACTACCAGTCGATCAGGAAGCGCGGCCGCGACTGGCTGACGGTGCGCGACTACCTGTGGCGCTGGGACACCGACTGGTTCTGGTGCTCGCGTGCCTTCGGCGTGCAGCAGCCGCTGGTGCGCTCGCTGATGCCGCGCCGGTGGATGCGCTCCGACGTCTACCGCAAGCTGGTCGCCCTCGACCGCAGGTACGGCGTGGTCGCCAGGGTCGACAGGTGGCGCGGCGCTCCCGTCCAGGAGTCGGTCATCCAGGACGTGGAGACCCCGATCGAGCGGGGCGCGGAGTTCCTGGAGTTCTTCCACGCCAAGGTGGGGATGACCCCGGTCTGGATGTGCCCGCTGCGCTCGTCGAGCGCCTGGCCGCTGTACCCGCTCGAGACGGGCAAGCTCTACGTCAACTTCGGCTTCTGGGGCCTGGTCCCGCTGCCGCGCGGACAGTTCGACGGCTACTACAACCGGCTGATCGAGAACGAGGTGCACCATCTCGACGGCCACAAGTCGCTGTACTCGACCTCGTTCTACGCCCGCGAACAGTTCTGGAAGCTGTACAACGGCGATGCTTACTGGCCGGTCAAGCGGGAATACGACCGGAACGGTCGCCTGCTGGACCTGTACGACAAGTGTGTGCGGGGAAGGTGAGAGATGGCTCTCGCGAGCATCTTTGAGAAGATCGTTGGTGCGGACACCAACATCGCGTTCATGGCTTACGACGGCAGCAAGGCCGGTCCCGACGGTGCGGACGTGCGCATCGAGGTGAAGTCTCCCATCGCCGTGGCCTATCTGGCGCAGGCGCCCGGAGAGCTCGGCCTGGCCAGGGCGTACGTGTCGGGGCACATCGACGTCCATGGCGACATGTACACCCTGCTGGACCGGATGTGGAACATCACCACCAACGACCTGACGCTCGGTGAGAAGATCGAGGCCGTCCGGGCGCTGGGTACCAAGCCGCTGCTGATGCGCGTTCCGCCGCCGCCTCAGGAGATGCGCAGGAGCACGCTGGCCAGGCTCGGCTCGCGCCACGCCAAGCAGCGTGACGCCGAGGCGATCCACCATCACTACGACGTCTCCAACCGGTTCTACGAGTGGGTGCTCGGCCCCTCCATGGCCTACACCTGCGCCGTCTTCCCCCGCGAGGACGCCTCGCTGGAGGAGGCGCAGTTCACCAAGTTCGACCTGGTGGCCAGGAAGCTCGACCTCAAGCCGGGCATGCGCCTGCTCGACGTCGGCTGCGGCTGGGGCGGCATGGTGATGCACGCCGCCCGCGAGTACGGCGTCAAGGCGCTCGGCGTCACGCTGTCCAGGCAGCAGGCCGAGTGGGCGCAGAAGGCGATCGTGGACGCGGGGCTGCAGGACCTGGCGGAGGTCCGTTTCATGGACTACCGCGACGTCGCCGAGAGCGACTTCGACGCCGTCAGCTCCATCGGCCTCACCGAGCACATCGGCAAGGAGCAGCTGCCCGGCTACTTCGCCGACCTGTACGGCAAGCTCAGGCCCGGCGGCAGGCTGCTCAACCACTGCATCACCCGCCCGACCAGCACCGAGAAGACGATCAACAAGGGCGGATTCATCAACCGCTACGTCTTCCCCGACGGCGAGCTCGAGTCGGCCGGCTACCTCATCTCGATGATGGAGAACTCCGGCTTCGAGGTCCGTCACGAGGAGAACCTGCGCGAGCACTACGCCCGCACGCTGAAGTTCTGGTGCGACAACCTGGACGACAACTGGGAGGACGCCCTCCAGGAGGTCGGCCAGGGCACCGCGAGGGTGTGGCGGCTCTACATGGCCGGCTGCATCGTCGGCTTCGAGCGCAACAAGGTGCAGCTGCACCAGGTCCTGGGCGTCAAGCTCGACAGGGACGGCGGCTCCCAGGTGCCGCTGCGGCCGTC